>DDUM01000064.1:81643-103535 GCA_002344795.1 Flammeovirgaceae bacterium UBA2338
TGACTTGTGCTAACATCAACCTATGTTCTTTTTGGCACATAGAGAAATGGTCAGCGTAATTTAGCCGTTGTAAGCAACCTCCTGAGGCGGTGAGTATTTTATTACCAGGTTCTAAAACTCATTTTCCTGACCTACTAATTTCCAACCAGCGCGAGTTACTTCCAATTTCATGATCAGACTGCTAACCAGATTTTCTAACAAATTTTCTTGCTTTCCAATGGTTGCTACTTCTACTTGAATAATTACCTCTTCTGGACTTGTTTCTACAACATCTCTATTAATTGAACGCATTAATAACTGATCATTAGTTTCAATTTGGTTTAATACCCAAAATCGAACGTTAGATTCTATATTTAAAGAACATTGAATAGAGACCTGATAGAAAGTTTCTCTGATTTCAGTTTGCCTATATGCCGAAAGTTTTGATAATCGAATACTGATAGGTCTTAGAATTAAATGTGATAAAACTACGGCAGTAGTAGTAACCAAAGCTTCAACGAAAAAACCCATTCCGGCTAATGTTCCAACCGCAGCAGAACACCAAATGGTAGCTGCTGTATTAAGCCCACTGATGGTAAAGCCGTCTTTCATTATTACGCCTGCGCCAATGAAACCGATGCCTGTGACTATCTGAGCCGTAACCCTGCCTGGATCCCCTCCCGAAAGACTATGAAGGTCTATAGATAATAGTACATAAGATGCCGCACCAATTGCAACCAGTGTATTGGTTCGTAATCCGGCATCCTTTTGTCGCCACTGTCTCTCAAATCCGATAATACCACCTAACAAAAAGGCTGCGCCTATGCGTAAAATGTATTCGGTAATATCTACAAATCCATTCATGAATTTTGAGATTATCTTTTAATAAAAACTTTCGCAAACATCAACTTAAAGTCTTTTTGGCAAAAAAGGAAATGATCATACCGGGAATGGCCAAGGCAATGGCAAAATAAATTAAGCTCATGGGAGAATAAACTCCGAGCAACAGGCCTGCAACAGAAGTTGCAATCATAATGGATAAGTTGAAGACAGATGATTGAACTGAAGTGGCAACATCTATGGCACTCTCTACCTGTCTGCTGACGGCTGCCTGCAACAAGGTTACCAGGGGACCAAACGAAAGACCCCATAAAAAGAAAGCAAAATGAGCTGTGCCACTGGTTCTACCGAACATTAGAAAAACAGCCATAGAGATAATCAATAAGGCAAACATGGCTATTGTAAGCAGCCTCAGGTGGTTGTCAGTGTATTTTATTGCCAGCAATACAGAAATTAAAGACCCAGCACCAAAAAGCAATTAGGCACTTTCTATACCACCGGCCAACTGAATTTCATCAACCAGACTTGTGATATACACATAGACACCATAGTGCGCAATCACGCCAAGTAGCGTAAGCAGAACAACAAGCAAAACTGCCGGTATTTTTAAGAGTGCAAATGGAGAAGAGCTTTTGGTAAGCTTTTCTCCCGGTGTAGAGGGCAATGCAAAAGCACTGATCAAAGCAATAACAATAATAGCGACCCCAAGTCCAATGAATTCTGTTCGCCAGCTATATTCGTTTCCGATATGGGTCATGATGGGCATCCCAATACTAATGCCCAGTGTATTCCCAGCCATGATCACTGCGATAGCCTTCCCGTGTTGATTTTCATTGACCAGCCGCATTCCATAGGCAGCAATCATTGGCCACATTACCCCTGCACAAATACCACCGATAATCCTAAGAATAATAATAAGGGTATAATCGTTTAAAAGCCCTGCGATAATATTGGAGATAGCGAACCCACCAAGCAAAGTCATTAGCAAATATTTGCGGTTGAATTGCATGGTTATTGAAAATGAGAGGGATTGCAAAAATAGCTGAAGCGATTGCGTAGTAACCTACCAGGTTACCGGTTTGCACTTCGCTGATATTTAAATCGGCCATCATTTGGGGGAGTACACCCGAAGGCATCAACTCTGACAGTATTCCTACAAAAGTTACTGACGACATTAAAAACATAATGAACCACGGAAAAATGTTTTTAGATTTTTCCGTTGAATTTTGTTCGCGCATAGTGTTTTTTGTTTATGTCTATTTGAAAGTTAGGCAACTATCCAAATATCAATTTAGACTTATTTGGTAGACTGGATACACATTACGACTAATTTTCATAAATGTATCCAATAGTCAAATAATTGGTATCTTCAACTCTGTGCTGTTCAATGACTGAAATTGGCAATCTTTTTAGATGGGTTTTTAAATAACCGGAAGTAAATGTGCTTGGAATCCCTTCAGCCAGACTGACTTAGCAAAAACCCAATAGAAATTAATCTAACTTTATGTTTTATCACATTGTAATAAGTCCCCACTAAACCGAAGGGCAGGATGCCGTCTGCTACTTAAATTAACGAAACACAATGACTGAAAAAGAAACAAATTTTGCCAAATTCCTTGAAGACTGGCTGCTGAGCATTTTCGACATCAATCAGAACCAGGCACAGCTACTTAAAATGGCCATCCTGATTGTAGTTACCGGACTTGTAGCAATCCTGTTATGGAAAATAGCTCAACTTGTGATCAACAAGTTCATAAGGAGGGTAGAAAGACGCACATCTGCTCAATGGAGTAATGTCCTTTTACAAGGAGCTTTCGCGAAATTGCCTCTTATCATTCCAGCCATCTACGTTACGGGTGCCCTGCCATTGATTTTTTCAGATTATCCAACCTGGATTCCCACTATTAAAACCCTCACTGCTGTGTACATAACGCTAGTGGTGATACGAATTATAAGTTCTACTATTTCTGCTTCTAATGTATACTACAGTACATCCACCAGATATAAGGATAGGCCCATTGCCAGTTTTACACAGCTTGCTAAAATCGTAGTGTGGGTAATAGGAGTCATTTTCATGCTCTCCATTTTGATTGATAGTAACCCGTTGGCACTTTTTGGGGCGTTAGGTGCTGTCTCCGCTGTAATACTTTTGATTTTTAAGGATACCCTCCTGGGGTTTATTGCAAGCATACAACTTACTATTAATGATATGGTGCGTATCGGAGATTGGGTTTCGGTTCCCAAGTATGGAGCCGATGGAGATGTGATTGGGATTTACCTCACGACAATTAAAGTAAGCAACTGGGATAAGACCATATCGACAGTACCTACATACTCTTTTGTAAGTGATAGTTTCAAAAACTGGCGGGGGATGCAGGAGAGCGGAGGAAGAAGGATAAAGCGTTCCATAAATTTCAAGATATCTTCTGTGAGATTTTGTGATGACGAGATGCTCGCACGTTATGCCAAAATCGAATTAATCAGAGAATATATTGAAAAAAGAACAGTTGAAATCACAACTTACAATTCTGAAAGAAATGTGAATACGGAGATGTCTATTGTAAACGGTCGCAGGATGACCAATATTGGCATATTTCGAGTATATATTCTAAACGTATTAAAGAAAAATCCAAATATTAATCATGAGATGACGCACATGGTGAGACAGTTGGAGCCTTCGGAAACAGGTGTTCCTTTGGAGATATACTGTTTCTCTCGCATTAAAACCTGGATAGAATATGAGGGTATTCAATCTGATATTTTTGATCATATTATGGCAACAGCAAAATATTTTGATCTTGAAATATTTGAGAATCCCTCAAGTTCAGATTTGAAGAGGTTGGCGGCTGTGGAAAAACGCTAGTCCATTTGAAGAGACATAAGAAGAATGGAAAGATAAACCCAAAAAAATTATCCTACTTTGTTGGTCTTCTTGATCAACAAAGTAGGACTCTATGATACTTTTTTATTACCCTTAATGCCCGGCATGTCCACCACCGTGCTCCATGATATCATGGATGGCTTCAACGGTATGCGTGTAATCAACATAAGCTTCCACATAAGCCCTGCCTTGCTCTTTTGAATTATCCTTTACTTTATTGAGTTCGGCTACTCTTTGATATTTTTCACGAATCCCATTAGCAATATGGCTATTCAATTTTGCCAAAAAATCATCTACACTTCCGTCTTTAAGGGCATTGTCGGTCATTAGAATAATCGGTTTGGTAGTCCCGGCTGGTTTTAATCCAGTGTAGGGAGCGCCTTCTGTTTCGCGGTGCAGGCGGACGAGGGTCTCGTAGAAATGTTTTTCGACAATGGCATAAATTTCTTTGTCACCGTTTCTTAAACCGTAGGTCTTATTAAACAAAGGAATGATTTCCTGTTCCTGCTCTTCCGTAATCCACTTCAATACCAAATTGACATTATTTGTTTCCAGCGCTATGGCGGCCTCTTTAATTACTGGCCCATCGTAAGAATCGCAATGTGCTGAAACGGAGAGTGTGCCAAATAACATTAACATTGAGACCAATACAATCGAGAGGATTGTTTGCAAATTGTTTTTACGGAGTTGAAGTCGTTTTGTACTTTCTGTTCTCAAATTCATTTCTTTTGTTACCATTATATATTTATTTAAGTGATTGCCATTATTATTTACCAAAACAAAAAATCAATCAACACATTTCTGCCTGTGGGCCGAGAATCCCTCCAGGACTAATGCTGTAATTTTTTCAACACCTGAAGCAGCACCAGTTATGGTTTTTCATTGATTTAATTTAAGTGTATGATATACCTGAATGATTTCCTGCAATGTATTTGAAATTCAGGTGTTTATGAATGACCACCATCAATACTGGTGATGATTCTTCTCATGAATACTGTATACAAATCTTCAACAGCCTTCTCGACTCTGAATAGAAGGAGGTATTGATTTGGGAATAACCAATCACATAATTCCTCTTTTGATTTTAATCATCTTCCCTTAGTTTGGTGTAATTAACTTATACCCTATGAGAAACACGTTTCTTGCTGTCTTATTGATCAGCCTTACCATTTGGAGTTGCAATAATACATCCGACAAAACCGATTCAATTCACTTCGTAACCTTGCTGGGGAATGATACCCTCGCGGTGGAACAATTTGTTAAGTCAGAAAAAGGCATTGCCGCCAAAGTGTTACTAAGGAGCCCGCAGACTATTTATTTTGAGTATGAATTGAATCAAAATGCAGATGGTGGAATGACCTCCATGACAAGATACAACCAGGATCCGCAGTTGGCATTTACCCCTGAGGGAAAAGAAATTACACAAGAAATAAAGATTGTGGGAGATTCCTTAATCAGCGAAACCACAGGCAGTAATGGCCTGACCAGGATAGCCGTACTGAATAAGGAAGGCACACTACCCTTTATTGATATGGTGCATTGGCCATTCGAGTTGGCCTTGAATGCAGCCGCTAGCAGTCCAGGTGATAGTATTCATCAAATGCTGTTTACTGGAAGGAACATTTCTGATTTTATTATTCATAAAGTAAAGTCAGATTCTATGACGTTGCGCCATCCATCGCGAGGTGTGATGGGGGTGTCAGTGGATGATAAGGGCAACCTGATCAAATTGGATGCTGCGTTAACCACTAGAAAACTGATCGTTAACCGTGTTGCAGCTCTTGACTTTGATCGTATAGTGAAAGACTTTGCTGAAAAGGATAAGGGTGGTAGTCCACTCAGTGGTGAGTTGTCAGGAGGTGTAGAAGATGATTTTTCATTTAAGGGTACTGACTTTTACGTGACGTATGGTTCTCCTAAAAAGCGAGGCAGGGATATTTTTGGAGGAATTGTACCATTTGGAGAGAGATGGAGAACAGGTGCTAACAGGGCTACCCATTTTAGTACCTCCAAAGACTTGCAGATAGGAACATTGGAAATTCCTGCAGGGGAATATACCTTATTTACTATTCCAGAAAAGGAGGGTGGCATATTGATCATCAATAAACAAACCGGTCAAAATGGTCAGTCATATAATGAAAGCCTCGATTTGGGGCGGGTTGCAATGACGGTTTCTACCCAGGACGAAGTGACAGAAGATTTTACCATTAAGGTAATAGAGAATACCAATGGAGGTACCCTTCAGCTGATATGGGATCAAACTATCTATTCAGTCGATTTTTTAATTCAATAGCAGGTAAAGTAATACAGAGGTATGTGACTTCTGGTGTTATTGAATTTTCAGCAACACTTGCAATCACGCTCCAGTTCAGTGTCTTAATTCAATTGGAGTATAGCGGTGCTGTGGATTGGTTTCAACGTTGAACGGCCAAAACAGATTATAGAAAAGAGAAAGCAGTAGGCTTTCCAGGTGGGTAATATTGATATTTACGTCTGTCTTGTAGAGATGACGGTAGAGGCAGTATAGGAATAAAACACCTGAATGGAAATGGTACGACACAACAATCACGCTCCTGAGTGATTGCAGGATAAGAATACCTTTCAGCAGTAAGGACGGTTAACCACTGCTGAAAGGTGTTACTTAGAATTTTACTTCTTGAATGGTTTTCCTTTTCCCAGAACCATCCATTCCAGAGAAACATCCTTGAAGAATTTAGATAATTTAACAATAGTGGAGAGTTTAGGCTCCGTGTCACCACGAAGGAAACTTCCAGTTTGTCCATGGTACAATCCTGCTTTTGCATCTAATGTCATCACGCGGATGTCATAGTGCTTGAGCAAATAAGATAGGCGATCTTTAAATGTTTTTTTTGACATAGTTTGGCTCATTTAATATAAGCTAAAGTTAAGCAATTCGGATTAAACTTACTCAATGTAAATGTAATAGTTCGGGAAATACTGATCAAAAATTTGATGATTGGCATGAGCCAAATTTTAAGGTTATCCTAATCAGGTAGATAGTGATATTCTTCAACATGCTGATAATTAGGCAATTGGGCGATTTTTTTGTCTTATGAACAGCTTGTTTTTAACATCTGTTGGGTAGACAAAATATGTTACGAAAAGTGAAAAAATATTACATCAGAATTGTGACTAAATCGTTGATTACGCGAATATTAACTGAATCTGATATGATAATGACTACCATCCCATGAGTTACTTTATAGGTTTTCCAGCTAATTTGGGTGAGAAGATGCCTCAATTCTCTCTGATTTAGTGGGTTGACACAAAATACACCTATGAAAAGCGTTTTATAGGCACTATATTGAACCTTACAAATACAAAATATCCTATTATGGCAACTTATAATCTGCGTGTCAACGGCAAATCGGTTCAGGTGGATGCAGACCCTGATACCCCGGTGTTGTGGGTGCTCCGCGACTCCCTGAATTTAGTAGGAACGAAATACGGATGTGGCATTGGCCAATGCGGTGCGTGTACTGTCCACTTAGATGGAACCGCTGTGCGTGCTTGTTCGGTACCCGTCTCTTCGGTGGGTGATAAAGCAGTTACCACCATAGAAGGGCTCTCAGAAAAGGCAGATCATGTTTTGCAACAAGCGTGGCGTGAGCACGATGTGCCACAATGTGGTTACTGTCAGGCAGGACAGATTATGAATGCCTCAGCATTACTGAGCAATAATCCGAAACCATCAGATCAGGAAATTGAAAATGCAATGGACGGAAATTTGTGCCGTTGTGGTACCTACCTCAAGATCAAAGCGGCTATTAAAACTGCCTCTAGTAAATTGTAAACACCCCTTAAATTACTGATGCCATGTCAATTATTAAAACAACATATAATAGAAGATCATTCCTAAAAGCGTCAATAGCTGGAGGTGGAGGACTTATGCTGAGTTTCAGTTGGCTGGCGGCCTGTAGCCCTTCGGAGGCTCCTAAAGCAATGCCGTCAGAATGGTTTAATTTGAACGCTTACCTGTCCATTGCCGACAATGGAGAGGTGACGATCATGTCGCCCAATCCTGAAGTGGGTCAAAATGTAAAAACTTCTATGCCCATGATCGTTGCAGAGGAGCTGGACGTGAAGTGGGAGGATGTAATTGTAAAACAGGCTCCCCTTAACTCAGAAAGCTTTACCAGGCAGGTGGCAGGAGGAAGCCAGTCGATAAGGCAAGGGTGGCAAAGCTTGCGTATGGCAGGGGCTACAGCACGTGAGATGCTAAAAAATGCAGCAGCAAAGCAGTGGAATGTCAGTGCTGCGGATTGCTCCACAGCAGATGGTTATGTGATTCATGGAAGTGACAAATTGAGCTACGGTGAAATTGCTACTATGGCTGCCGGCATGAAAGTACCGGAAGAAGTGAAATTGAAAGATCCTTCTACTTATAAGATAATAGGAACCGATCGTGGAAATGTAGACATCGAGGGTATCATTACCGGAAAGCCTTTATTTGGAGTTGATACCAGAAAGGAAGGGATGCAATACGCAGTGGTGTTAAGACCACCAGCTTTTGGTTTAAAATTGAAATCATTTGATGATACAGAGGCACGTAAAGTGAATGGTGTAAGTGATGTCATTCAATTTGAAAGCAAAGTGGCCGTATTGGCCAATTCTACCTGGGCTGCAATAAAAGGGCAACGTGCACTTAAAGCCGAATGGGAGAAGGACACCATGCTGGAAAGCACCTCTTATCATGATAAAACCATGCGTGCTATGCTGGACAAAAAAGCAGCAGAGCCCAAGCGATCGGATGGAAATGCGAGGGCACAGTTGGCCTCTGCAGATAAAGTATTTGAGAAAGTATATGAGGCGCCATTCCTTCCACATAATGCGATGGAACCCATGAATTTCTATGCCCATGTAACGGCAGACAAAGCTGAATTTATTGGACCTGTTCAAACACCGGAGCGCACGAGAAGCCAGATTGCGGAATTGCTGGGTAGGCCCGAGAAGGACATCACCCTGGACTTGACGCGTATGGGAGGAGGTTTTGGGAGAAGGCTTTATGGCGACTTTGCCCTTGAAGCGGCAGCAATATCTAATCTGTCAAAAAAACCGGTAATGGTTGTATTCACCAGAGAAGACGACATGACTGCAGGTACCTATCGGCCAGCAGCCAAATACAAGTTCAAGGCAGCGATAAAAGATGGCAACATGGTCGCCTATCATCTGGTGGGTGCGGGTGTAAATATGGGAAATGCCACCCGGGAAAATAATTTTCCAGCCTCTACATTGGATCATTATCTGGTGGAATCACACAACCTGGAAAGTAATATCACCACAGGAGCCTGGCGAGCACCAATTACCAATTTCCTGGCTTTCGCTGAACAAAGCTTCTTTGATGAATTGGCGAGTGAATTGGGAAAGGATCCTATTCAGTTCAGGTTGGATTTGTTTGCCAGGGCGAAAGAAAACCCGGTAGGAGAATTGCAATACGATGTAGATAAATCTGTAGGTGTAATAAAATTAGCAGCCGAGAAATCCAATTGGGGCAATGCCCCGGAAGGGGTTTATCAGGGCTTTAGTACCTACTACTCACACAATACCTACGTAGCAGAAGTGGCTGAAGTGATCATGCAGGGCAACACACCAGTGGTGAAAAGAGTAGTGTGTGCAATTGATTGCGGAATAGTAGTGAATCCGGTCGGAGCCATCAATCAGGTCCAGGGTGGTGTTATCGATGGAATAGGTCATGCTATGTATGGCGATTTCTCTTTCGAGAATGGTCAGCCTCAAACCAGAAATTTTGATAAGTACAGATTGATTCGCATGAAGGAATCACCCGAGGTGGAGGTACATTTTGTGAAAAGTTATAATGATCCTACGGGATTGGGAGAGCCAGCATTGCCACCTGCGGGAGGTGCAATCGCCAACGCCATTGCGAAGGCTACAGGAAAGCGCTTTTACAAACAACCTTTTATTAAAGAGCAAATTGTATTGGGGTAATCGAAGCTCTAAAGAGAGTAAAAGGAGACTGTCTCAAAAGCGACACGTTTTTCTGAGCAAAAGCGAAGAATCTCTATAGTCTATCACTATTGAGACAGCCTCTTATTAGTTCTTCTTCTTTTTCTTCTTCTTGGTAAGAATTTTTCTGCTATTCTGTTTTGGTGCAGATGGCTTTGAGCTAATCAGCGGCTTACTAGAGCGCTTAGGTTCGTACGTTTTCTTGATTTGGATAATTCTTGCAATTCCGATTTCTGCAGATAAGTAAATCTCATGACGCGTGCCATAGAGATCAGGGGCATCGCTGGTTTGCTTCAATTGTTCTATGTAGTCTTTCTTGCGGGGATCAAACAATCCGAAATTTGCACGACCATCGAAATTCAAACTCCAGTCATCACTTAGATCAAAGTCGGAACGCAGGCCTACTGCCGCAAAAAGTTGAAATGCATTGTATTGATCCTTGCTTACGTACTCCAGGTTGTTGACCTCAGGTACCAATACGCCATCGAATACTTTTATATACCCCGGCTCAGATGGAATTAAAACACTGGAAGGATACCTCTGCTTTGATGCTGAATAGGAGATAGTTTCCCTGCCATTGAGAAGGTATGTAAAATTAATGGCCGCCACTGCACTTAAACGAAAAAATGAAAGGTCATTCAAATGGAGTTTTAATGCTACAGGAAAATTAAAATAATCCATTTCCACATCGCGCAACCCTACATCACCTCCTACCGTATTTTTAATCAAAAACTTCTGACCGATTTTAGTCAAAGAGGGGGTAAGTACAACTCCGAAGCCAACATGGTCATAACCATAAGTGAAACCTACCGGTGTGCCTCGAAAAGTTACTTTACCTTCATAGCGGAAGTCTTTATTAAGCCCTTCATCGAAGGTAATAGGCACATTAAAGCCACCAAAAACTCCGAAAGATTCTACATTTTGAGAATATCCCGAGTGAAAGGCTGTTATCAATACCAAACTGCAAATAAACCTCATCAATGAGTTGCGAAAGTTTAGGTTCTTAGGATCAAAAACAATATCAATGGCCGATTTTTCATATCCACAGAATTACAAAACTAAGACAAAAACTGAAACCATAATGAGGTTCCTTAGGGTTGATTTGCCTTATTTTGCTCTTAAATGACATGGTTTAAGCTCAAACTCGGTCTTAAGACAGGTTAATAACGCAGAAGCAACACATAATGAGGCTTTTAGAGGATATTTCAATAAGGGAAAATGTTTATTGGGGACTAGTGAAGCGGCTGTTGCTGGTAATGGGATTCTATACCATCTGCAGAATAAGTTTTTACTTATTTAATATTAGTTTCTTTCCTGATATGACCTGGGATAGAATGTCCACCATCATGTTGGGAGGACTTAAATTTGACCTGGCAGCAGTCCTCTATCTCAATTCATTGTTCATATTACTTACAATTCTACCGCTAACGATCAAGTTTCATCCTATTTACCAAAAAGTACTTTATTATATATTCATCATTACCAACGGCATCGGGCTGGCCGTCAATATTGCAGATAACGTTTATTACCCCTATACATTAAGAAGGACGACCATTTCTGTTTTATCTCAATTTGAAAATGAACAGAATTTTGGAGCATTGTTTTTTTCTTTTCTTGTAAATTATTGGTACGGATTTGCATTTTTCTTTCTGATACTCTATTTGTTTATCAGATCCTCTAAACAAATCAAAGTGTCAGGCCCGCAGTTGAAAAACAAATGGGCGTACTATGGAAGTGCAGTGGTGCTCATGCCTGCCATAATATACCTGTTCGTTGGCGGAGTAAGAGGAGGTTTTCGGCATAGTACCAGGCCAATCACAATCAGCAATGCAGCAGAATTTGCCACCATTCCCAAAGACATCAATCTGGTGTTAAACACACCGTTTGCACTGATGCGCACAGCAAGAGCCAATGTAATCGAGAAAGTAGATTACTACAGTTCGGAGAAAGCGCTTGCTGAAGTGTATACACCACTGCACGTACCTTCCGATACCGCAGCTTTCAAATATGACAATGTTGTGATCATCATATTGGAAAGCTTCTCCAAAGAATTTGTTGGTGCGTACAATAATAACATGGGGATTGAAAACTATAAAGGGTATTCACCGTATATCGATTCTCTCATTAGCAAGAGTTTGGCATTTCAGTACTCACTTTCCAACGGTAGAAAATCGATTGACGCCATGCCTTCGGTCATTTGTAGCATCCCCTCCATAGAAGTCCCCTTTGTGCTTTCCCACTACTCAGGAAATAAAGTGAACAGCCTGGCAAGTTTGTTGAAAGAGAAAGGTTATTCTACTTCATTTTTTCATGGAGCCCCGAATGGTTCAATGGGACTTCAGGCATTCGCAAACCTCTCAGGTTTTGATAAGTATTATGGAATGACCGAATATGATAATGATGATGACTTTGATGGTATCTGGGGAATATGGGATGAAAAATTTCTGCAATATTTCGCGAATACACTGAATACATTTAAAGAACCTTTCTACTCTACATTATTTACAGTTACATCGCACCCTCCGCATATTCTTCCAGAAGAATATAAGGATACCTTTGAAGGTGGGCCATTACCCATTCATAAAACCATAGAATACACAGATTATTCTGTGAAACGATTTATGGAGACAGCTTCTACAATGCCGTGGTTTAAAAATACATTATTTGTATTTACTGCTGATCATGCAACGGCAGCCATAAATTATCAGGTGTACAATTCCTCTTGGGGATACTATTCTATTCCTTTGTTTTTTTATCATCCGGGAAGTGATTGGTCAACTTTTTCAGATGACATTGTACAACAGATTGATATTATGCCTTCTGTACTCGGGTACCTGAACTACGATAAACCCTATATCGCTTATGGTAGAAATATTTTTGATCCTTCGGTAGAACCTTATGCCTATAACTATGCAGACAACGTGTACCAGGCGTTTATTGGAAATTATCTACTCCAATATGATGGTAAAAAGTCCGTGGCATTGTACGATTTCAAAAATGATAAAGGACTAAAATCCAATTTGGTGCATGAGATGCCTGAAGTGGTGGAGAAAATGGAAATCAAACTCAAGGCATTTATTCAGCAATATAACAACCGGATGGTGGACGATAATCTCACCATGGATGGCCCCCAATCTGGACCAAACAGATTGGGTAAATAAATTTTTTAATTGCGCATAGGGGGGATTCAGGGGTTGGTTGTCTTATTATCAAAACAACCAAAAAATGACTTTTATGCGATTTTTCAAACCTTTTACGTCAATTGTAATTCTGATTGTTGGATTAGCTTCTTGTAATGTACGGGAAGATCCAGGGCCCATTCAATACAATGAACAGCCCTATGCTATTACTGATTTTGATCGCCTGGACATTGGAGATGCCATGTTTGTTACGATAACCCGCGGTAATTTATTTTCAGTTTCTGCAAAGGGCGACAGGAGAAACCTTGATGATCTTGAGGTATTTAAGGTGGGGAATACACTGGTGACAAGATTTACAAAGAACCGAAACAGGAAACACACTACATACATCACTATTTCTATGCCATCATTGGTATCTGCCGATTTTTATGGTGCGGCTACTGCTTATGTCAGTGGGTTTGAAGAGGAGAGCTTCACCATCAATTTGTCCGGAGCATCTTTCGCACAGGTAGACATTGAGGCTGAGGTCAGTAAAATTAATTTGTCAGGGGCATCGAACCTTACATTGGCAGGCACCTCGAAATCTGTCATCAGTGAACTGTCTGGTGCTTCCTTGTTGAAGGCCTATAACATGGAAGTAGAGGACCTTCATGTAAAAGCATCTGGTGCC
This sequence comes from Flammeovirgaceae bacterium UBA2338, assembly GCA_002344795.1. Taxonomy (GTDB): domain Bacteria; phylum Bacteroidota; class Bacteroidia; order Cytophagales; family Cyclobacteriaceae; genus ELB16-189. The sequence continues at coordinate 95,139 of DDUM01000064.1, forward strand.
AGTCATGCTTATGTAAGAGCAAGTAAAACCCTAACGGCAGAGGCGAGTGGTGCAAGCTCAATTTTGTATAGGGGAGAGGCAATTGTATCTTCTACAGCCACTGGTGCAAGCTCAATTATTAAGGACTAGAATTGAAGAATTCAAAGTTCAAGGTTTAAAGTTGGGGCTATTGCCTTGAACTTTAAACCCTGAATTATTTAAGCGAGGTTGTGGTAAACAACCTGTACATCATCATCTGCTTCAATGGTGGTGATACACTCCATCACCTCATCTTGCTCCGCTTCAGACAATTCTTTAGTCGTAGTGGGGATGTATTGTAATTCCGAGCTGATGGCATCCAGGTGCTTTGATTCGATAAACTTTTGCATGTTACCAAAGTCATTGAATTTGGTGTAGATGATGAGATGATCTTCATCCTGCTCTATTTCTTCAGCCCCAGCATCTATCAGATCCAGTTCAAGTTCATCCAGGTTGAATGCATCTTTCGCAAATTTAAATACACCTGTTCGTTCAAACATAAAAGCTACTGAGCCTGAGTTTCCCATACTTCCACCTTTCTTTGAAAAGTGAAGTCGGATGTTGGCTACTGTTCGAGTGGGATTATCCGTGGCACATTCTACCAACACGGGTACACCGTGTGGCGCATAGCCCTCATATGTTACCTCCTGAAAATCCTTTTCCTCTTTAGAAGAAGCCCTTTTAATAGCTGCATCCACCCTGTCCTTAGGCATGTTGGCACCTTTGGCATTTTGAATGGCCAGTCTGAGTCGGGGATTATTTTCGGGCAATGGGCCCGCTTGTTTTACAGCTATTGAAATTTCCTTCCCTATACGTGTAAATGCCTTGGCCATGCGGTCAAAGCGTGCAAACATTTTGTGTTTCCTTTTTTCAAAAATCCGTCCCATAATTAGAATCCCTGTTTGAGTGCTGTAAAATTAAGTTTCTGAACGGAAATAGGAAATATTCCTCATGTCTGTTTGTAACCTTTCAGTAGCGAGCCACTCTATAGTATTGTAAACCAAACTTAAAGAATATGTTATATGCTGCTATCGCCCTTTTTGCTGTTGCTGCAGTACTAGGGCTTATTATCCTTCTCAAATGGCTTTCGAAAAATGATGCTTCAAAAGGTGTTATTTACAGTCACGGAATAATTGCCGCCACAGCGCTTGTATTGATTATTGTCTATGCACTTCAAAACCCTGCGCACTACCCACAACTTAGTATTATATTGTTTGTATTGGGTGCATTAGGAGGGTTCTATCTTTTTTTCAACAACCTAAAGTCAAATGCCAGACCCATAGGAATTGCGTTTGTGCACGCACTCATAGCGGTGGCCGGATTTGTAACCTTACTCATTTTTGCTTTTGCATAACGGATAGTAAATGAAAATTCTGGGTCATCCTGTCCATCTGATGCTCGTGCATTTTCCTGCAGCACTTTTCCCGATAGAGTGTTTGTTTTATGCCCTATTGGTATACAAGGGTCATCTGGATTATGCGTTTGTGTCATTTTGTATACTGTTATGTGGAGTGGGGTTTGGATGGGTGGCTGCCATTTTTGGTGCACTGGATATGGCATCCATATCATCAGAAAAGGTGGATGTAATCAAAAGGGCCCTGATTCATGGGAGCATCAACGGAACTGTTTTGATAGCCTATACTGTAATGGCGTATTCGTTGTATTTGTCATACCCTTCCCTTCCTGAAGGCAGTGTTTTTATGTTGATGTTTAAAATATTTCTGGTTCTATTTCTGGTAATAGGGAATTTTATTGGAGGTAACTTAGTATTAAAAGATAAGGTAGGATTGATTCAATAATGGAAACGTCAGTAACAGAACGATTTGCACAATTAAGCGACAGGGATGTCCTCGACCGAATTCTGGCTGGAGAGGAAGCCCTCTATGAGATTATTATCAGAAGGTACAATCCCTATTTGTACAAAGTAGCTCGTTCCTACGGATACGATCATGAAGATGCGCAGGACTTGATGCAAGATACATTTGTGAGTACTTATTTTCACTTGTCTAAGTTTGAAAACAGATCGACATTTAAAACATGGATAGTTCGAATTATGCTCAACAATTGTTATCAAAAAGCACAAAAAGCAAGTTTCAAAAGGGAGAAGGCAAGCCTTGAAACCACCAATGATATGATGAAGCCCATGTTTTCCAGCAAAAATGAGTATGACCCAGGTCAATCAATGGCCAACCGCGAGTTGGGTCAGGTGATTGAAAAAGCAATAACTTCATTGCCACTTGAGTACCGCATGGTTTTTTCCCTGAGAGAAGTCAATGGGATGAATACAATAGAAACAGCTTCTGCGCTTGAAATCAGTGAATCGAATGTAAAGGTGAGGTTGAATAGGGCCAAGAAAATGTTGCGGTCCGAAATAGAGAAGATGTATGCAGCAGAAGAAATTTTCGAATTCAACCTGATCCATTGCGATCCTATGGTGGAAAAGGTGATGAAAAAAATTGCAGAATTAAGTTAATCTCTCTTTTTCTTTTCTGAATAATTCCCTTTTTTCTTCCAGCTTACTGGGTCTCACAAAAGTCATCACATACGCCTCTTTCAATGATTTGGAATTTTTAATGTCCTTAATAATGTCCATCCACTCGTGAAAACATAAGTAAACAGGGTTGTAGGATTTTACGGGATTGGTAATACCATAGTCGGCCTGCTCCTCTTCAGCTTGAAAGGTGCCGAATATTCGATCCCAAATAATGAACGTGGAACCATAATTTTTATCCAGGTATTTGTCGTTACGCGCATGGTGCACCCGATGGTGTGAAGGAGTAGTAAAGATATACTCGATAGGCTTGGGAAGTTTTCTTATGTATTCTGTGTGTATCCAGAATTGGTAGAGAACCGCTATCTGGTGGCAAATGAAAAATACAACTGGGTGAAATCCGGCTAAGGCTATGGGAATGAAGAATATAATTTTAATGTGTTGGGTCCAGCCTAATCCGAAAGATACAGACCAATTGTATTTTTTTGTAAGAATGGTGAGTGACAACCCGTTATTGAAGACAAAGTATTGGCGAAACGCGCAAGTGAAGTAAGGTTTAGTGTTTCAAGAGTTTTTGCTCTACTCTTCTGTTTCCGGCACCGGACTGGATGTTGTGCCTTTACCGGGTGAAACAACCATCACCACGATTGAAAATTTATTAATTGATGTTGCTGTGTTATCGCTGAAGTATACCGATAAGGCATTGTCTGCTCGGTTATTTCTTATTCCAGGTTGGAAGGCTGGTGAGATGGTTTCATTTGAGAATCGTAACTTCACATCTTGCCGGGTGATGAAGATCGAATGACTTAAATTTTTCCTCGTTGTTTTCCGTTGACAAAATAATTTCCATCTTTATCAAAATTGATAACGATACGGCTTACTTCATTTCTTTTATCATCGTAAAATGAAATCACGTGGAGGTGGCCTGGGAGCTGGTCCACAAGGTCATCGGTATAACCTGCATCAAGGCTAAATTTAACTTCTTGTTTGAGCTTTTTACTGTACACCATTTTCTCGTCCGCCTGAAAAACCTTTAATCTTGTTTCGTTGTCATTTACTTTATCAATAGAAACGGATAGAACCAAATAAGGGGTGGGGCCTGGCATCGTTCGTTTTTTGTACTCTCTGCTGGTTTCGTCAAAATTATATGCGTAATTAGATGCAGGTGGTCTTTGTTTAAAAGAGAGATCAAGCCCAATAGTGAACTCTTCTTCAGCCTTGTAGGGCACTTCCTGTAGGCTAAGGAAGCTGACTAACATTATTAATAGGGTATACATAATATCTGGCTAAACTAACTTTTTTATACCACCAAGTTAAGCAAAAAGATAAAGTTATTAACTTCGGATTATATGTCTACCTATAATTGGGGTATTTCACTGTTGTTATATATTCACTACAAGTAATTTACGGTTCATAACACCAGCCTGTGGAATGACTTCTTGTGTCTTTTATTACGTAACATGTTTATTCATTTTGCTAGCTGTAAAGCAATCCTCTGCATATGCTTAAAAATTATCTAAAAATTGCATTTCGCTCATTGCTTCGGAGTAAGACCCATTCCATCATTAATATCCTGGGATTGGGCATCGGGATTGCATGCTGCATTCTGATCGTTCTTTTTGTAAAGGATGAGTTGACTTTTGACACGTTTCATACTAAGGCAGACAGGATTTACAGGGTTTGGGCACTCGAAGACTATGGAAAAGATGAAGTCTTTTTTTATACGGTAACACCTTTTCCTATGGGACCAACCCTGAAAGATAATTTTGCGGAAGTGGAATATCAGGTGAGGATCAACAACATAGGTCCTCAGGTGAAGTTAGGTGAGAATTTGTTTTCTGAACGGGTCACCATTGGCGGAAAGGATTTTTTTAAAGTGTTTGACTTTGATGTAGAAAAAGGAGATACCCAAACGGCATTGGAGGGAGCCAACAACGTGGTCATAACAAAGCGGATGGCTGTAAAATATTTTGGTGAGAGTGAACCGATCAACAAAGTCCTTGCGATTCAACTTGGTGATGATTTTCAGGACTTTGCCGTTAAGGCAGTGGTTAAAGATGTGCCCACCAACTCAAGTATTCAATTTGACATACTTATTTCAGATCTTAATTATCCTAAGCTCTATAGCGAACGGGCGTTGACTTCCGGTTGGTTTAACATTACACCTGAAACCTATGTGTTGTTGAGAAAGGATGCTAGTGCAAGTCAACTGGAGAAGAAAATTCAACCCTTTATGAAAAAGGTATTGGGTTCCGATTTTGATGCAAAGTACGAAGTGGGGTTGCAGCCTTTGACCGATATTCATTTAAACACATACTATCCTGCTGGAATTGCACCAGTGAGCAATCCTAAGTATGCAGGAATTTTAGCAGCCATTGCATTACTCATTCTTATAGTGGCATGCATCAATTTCGTGACACTTTCAGTGGGCCGATCAATAAAACGAGCAAAGGAGGTGGGAATAAGAAAGGTAGTAGGCGCTGAGAGAAAACATGTAATATTTCAATTTATTGGAGAGGCAGTCATTGTAACAATAATTTCGCTCGTGGTTGGGGTTTTACTTTCCTATTTGAACTTACCCTTGTTCAATGATCTTTCCGGTAAGCAATTAGTTATTGAAGCCAACGGGTTTATGTTACTGGTTTCCTTAACTACTGTACTGATAATAGGTTTGCTGGCGGGCAGTTACCCTGCATTTGTACTTTCTGGCTTTCGACCTGTAACCATATTGAAGGGAAATATTACGACAGGAAGCAGCAAACAGGGTTTAAGGAAAGTGCTAGTGGGTGTACAGTTGGTATTGGCCATATTTTTAATTTCAAGTACGCTCGTTATGCGCGATCAGCTGGAATACCTTCAGAATAAAGACTTAGGTTTTAATAAGGAGCAGTTGATGGCCATTCAAATGAACGTACCCGGAAATTTTCGACTTGGAGAGCGGATTAGGAAGGGTTTTGAAAAAGCACAACCCTTTAAGAATGAACTTTCAAAAATTAATGGAGTTGCGGAGGTGTTTGCAGCATCTCAAGACTTTGGAAATGGATCCTGGATTAATGTGGGTTTTACGGATGAAAATGTAACTTATCTAACTTTCAATTTGAATGTTATTGACGCTGATTATATTCCATCCATGAAAATGAAAATGGTGGCGGGTAGAAATTTTTCAGAAGAAAATACTTCAGACAAACGAAGGTCAGTTATTGTTAATGAGGCATTGGTAAAGAGCTACGGTATAAGTGACCCCATAGGCAAGCGGCTGCCCGGTAAGAATTTTGAGGACCATGAAATTATAGGAGTGGTAAAAGATTTCAATTATTCTTCGTTGTATACAAGTGTAGAACCTCTGGTTTTAGTAACGGATACTCAGGTGATATCAGCTGGAATTGAAAATATAGGTATCAGTAATGATCCCACCCCGAAGCTAATGGTGAGATTGCAACCAGGAGACATGAACTCAACCATCGATGAGGTAAAGCGTGTGTGGGATAAACTTACCAATGGCGAGGAGTTCGCCTTTACTTTTGTAGATGATGCCATGGCGGCACAATACCGTGCTGATCAGAATTTAGGAAAGATAATTTCCATAGCTACGATATTGGCTATGCTTATTGGCGGATTGGGGTTATATGCGCTGGCTTCGCTGGCCATGCAAAACCGGACAAAAGAGATAAGCATTCGAAAAGTAATGGGGGCAACAGAACAATCTCTGCTTGCTTTGTTATCGAAAGATTATCTGTATCTGGTGGGAGGTAGCCTCCTGCTTTCGGTTCCAATGACTTACTTCATTATGACCAATTGGTTGCAGTCGTTTGAATACAAGGTGTCCATCAGTTGGCAAGTATTTGTTTTTGCTGGAGGCATTTCATTGGTGGTTGCCATTGTTACGATAAGCTACCAGGCAATCAAAACAGCGTGGTCGCAGCCTGCCAAAACGCTTAAGTACGAGTAGTTACTGATCCAGATGCAATACAGTTTGTAACAACACATTCGCTCCCTTCTCAATTTGTTCTGGCGAACTGTATTCATCCACAGCATGACTCACACCATCTTTGGAAGGAATAAAGATCATAGCTGCCGGATATCGGGTTGCCAATATCTGCGCATCGTGTCCTGCACCACTGTGCATGGGTAGTGAAGAATATCCGAGGTGTTGGCAACTTTTTGAAATGGCATCTACGACACTTCCATTAAAGGCTACTGCGGGTACATTTACCAATACTTCTTTGTTTACGCTAATGTGTGAGAATGATTCATCGGTAGCAATAAAATCTTCAATCCGGGTAATGGCGAGTTGCAAGTTTGCGTCACTCAGGTTTCGCATGTCCAGTGTCGCCACAACCTCCTCAGGCACCACGTTGATGGCGTTGGGTTTCACTTCGATTGTGCCAATGGTAACGAGTTGGTCTTTGATGTCATGACAAAGCTCCCTCGCAAAACAGGATAGTTTGCTCAAGGCATAGAAGGCATCTTTTCGCGCATAGATTGGGGTTGTGCCTGCATGGGCACTTTTGCCAATCAGGGTAAGCTTTTGCCAATGGATGGCCTGCACGCCTTGTACAATGCCGATGTCGATTTTCTTTTCCTCCAGAATAGGACCTTGTTCAATATGAATTTCTACAAAGTGATTATAGTGTATGGTTCCACACTTCATTTTTCCTTTGTAACCAATTGCTTTAAGTGCATCATCAACGGTAGTCCCATTTTTGTCTTTCGCTTTTAAATAGTTGTCCACCTCTTCAGGATTGACGTGACCAAGGCTTCCCATCATATCGGGAAAAAAGCGAACACCTTCTTCGTTGGTGTAATTGGCAACAACAAGGGTACTGTTGAGTTGAACATCATTTTCTATCAGCGTTTGCGCTACCTCCAATGCACCAATTGCACCTACAGGGCCGTCAAATCGACCACCGGTAGGTACGCTGTCCAGGTGGGAGCCAATTCCGATACATCGATCAGTATTTTTGCCCTTTAATATGCCAAAGGTATTTCCAATCTCATCAATGGCTACTTCAAGACCCAATTCTTGCATCCATTGCTTGAACAAATCTCTTGCTGCTTTATCCTCGGGAGTGAGTGTTAACCGTTTTACCCCTCCGGATGGCAGCGCTCCAAATTGTGCCATTTCCTGAATACGCGCACTCAACCGTTTTGAATTAATTCTAATTGATTCTGCTTTCAATTTTTTTAATAGTTAGTTCTTGGTCTATTGTATTGAGCAGTCAGTTGCTCGAGACTCAATACTCAATATTATAAATTATTTCTTTTTAAAGCTCAAATAAAATGATGTGCCTTGTCCTACAACTGAACTGACCTTAATTGTTCCTCCATGAAGACTCATTATTTGTTTTGATAGACTTAAACCAATTCCTGATCCTTCTTTTTTGGTAGAGAAGAAGGGGACAAAAATTTCACTCAGTTCTTTTTCTGGTATTCCTTTTCCGTTGTCGGCTACTTCTATGATGATGCGGTTGTCCTTTTCATATCCTTTTAGGGTGATTTGCCCTGTATCCTTTCCGTTGAGCGCCTGAATGCTGTTGGTTACCAAATTGATAATTACCTGCTCCATAAGTTTTGGGTCGGCCTGAACGGTCAGGTGGGGTGGAGCTACGTCCACGGCAAACTTGATCAACTTGATTTCATGGGTATGCTGTTGCATCAATTGAATAATTTCATCTAACGTTTCCTTTATTACAATGGGTTCAAGAGACGGTTGAGGGATCTTAGTCAATTTCCTATACGTATCGACAAAGCTGAGAAGTCCTTCGCTGCGTTTGTGAATGGTCTTTAAAGAAAAACGAATGTCTTTGATTGTCTCCTCCTTAATTTCAGTCACCTGCTTCTGCTTTCCTTCTTTGTCTTCAAGTACCGTTTGCATGGTTTCCGTGAGC
>DDUM01000022.1:0-1680 GCA_002344795.1 Flammeovirgaceae bacterium UBA2338
AGCCCCTGAAACCTGCTGAGCCAACTCACCAATTTGAGCACCATATTTTGCAAGCGCCTCAAGGTTTTCACCATATATTTTTATTACTACATCTTGTTTAGCTCCTGTCATCAATTCATTGGTGCGAAGCTGAATAGGTTGCTGGAATCCGAATGAGACACCAGGAACCTTCTCTTCCAACACTGCTGCCATCTTTTCGGCCAGTTCTTCGCTAGAAGAGGCTGAAGTCCACTCGGCTTTGTTTTTGAGTACAATGATCAAATCGGTTATCTCCATTGACATGGGGTCGGTGGGTATTTCTGAGGTGCCAATTTTTCCCACAACTGTTTTTACCTCAGGAAAAGATTGAAGCAGTACTTCTGCAGTTTTTAAATTGACCTCTACAGATTGGCTAAGTGAACTTCCCGTCAGCAATCTGGTTTCAACAGCAAAGTCACCTTCATCAAGGGATGGAATGAATTCACCCCCCAATGTTGAGAATACCCAACCACTAAACACGAGTAGTATAATAGAGGCAGTTATGATTAAGGTCTTTGTTTGTAGTGCTTTATCAATAATGGGTAGGTATAACCCTCGAAAGAAGCTCATGATTTTGTCAGAGATGTTAACCTTATGACCTGTGGTTTTGCTGAGTAGCAAAGCGGATATCATGGGCACATAAGTGACAGAAAGGATGAGCGCACCAATAATGGCAAAGGACACTGTTTGCGCCATGGGCTTAAACATCTTTCCCTCGATTCCTACCAATGCTAGAATAGGCAAATACACAATGAGAATAATAACCTGGCCAAAGGCGGCCGAGCGCATCATACTGCCGGCCGACAGCCTAACCTCCTCATCCATTTCTAGTTGGTTGAGCTTTCTCCCGGTTTTGTTAAGACCCATATGATGTAAAGTGGCTTCAACAATAATTACTGCGCCATCCACTATCAGCCCAAAATCGATGGCACCCAAACTCATTAGGTTACCGGATACTCCAAAGAGATTCATCATGGAAAAGGCAAATAGCATTGCCAGTGGGATAACTGAAGCTACTATTAGTCCTGCTCTCCAATTACCAAGTAACAGCACCAAAACGAAGACAACAATTAAGGCTCCTTCAGCTAGATTTTTAGTAACAGTTTGAATAGCACTGTTGACAAGTCTGGTACGGTCAAGGAATGGTTCTAATTCAACTCCTTCAGGGAGGGTCTTTTTTATTTGTTCAATTCGTTCTTTAACAAGGTCAATAACCGCTGAGGAATTTTCTCCTTTTAACATGAGAACCACACCTCCAACGGCTTCACCAGTATCGTTATAGGTAAGGGCGCCATACCGTGCAGCATTACCAAAACCAACTTCACCAACCTGGTCGATAAGAATTGGAGTTCCACTATCTGTAGTTTTTATGGCGATGTTACGAATGTCGTCCAGGGTTTCTACTAAACCTTCGCTTCGGATATAGTAAGCGTATTCATTTCTTTCAATGTATGCACCTCCTGTGTTTTCGTTGTTTTGTTCGAGGGCATAAAAAACATCGTTCACGCTTATGTTGAAGCTTCGAAGCTTTTGTGGATCCAAAGCAACTTCATATTGCTTCACCAGACCACCAAAGCTGCTGATGTCAGCTATACCTGGAGTTCCCAATAGCTGTCTTCGCACAATCCAATCTTGAATAGTGCGTAGCTCCATGGCATCGTA
>DDUM01000022.1:1978-76025 GCA_002344795.1 Flammeovirgaceae bacterium UBA2338
CCTGTGGAGAGCGGACCAATTTCAGGATTACCAGAATTGCCAGGAATTAAACTTTTGGCCTGAGACAGACGCTCGTTCACTTGCTGTCGTGCCCAATACTGATCGGTATTTTCATCAAAAACCACAGTGACCACGGAAAGACCGAATCGCGAAATGGAGCGCATTTCCACAATATTGGGAATGGTTGCCATGGTTTGCTCCACTGGAAATGTAACGAAACGTTCGATTTCCGGAGAGGCAAGCGTAGGAGATACCGTAATGATTTGTACCTGATTGTTGGTGATGTCTGGAACAGCATCAATTGGTAATTGCTTTAAGGAGTATGCGCCCCATGCAATAAGTGCAATTGTGAGCATACTAATAATGATTTTGTTCCTTATAGAAAAGGAGATAATGCTGTTTAGCATAACGAAAAGAATAAAATGTAATTGAGTGAATGCACTACAGTAGTGTTTTAACACAAAACCTGTAAAGCAAATTGAACTTAAAAAGGTATGCTATTTATCCTTTTCGAGGTGGCTGGAAAATGGAAGGCTGAAACTCTGAGGAAGAGTGAGAATGATAAAAGTTAGTATAGGTTACTTCTATTTCATCCAACTCAACTGAAGTGTTGTGTCCAGCCACGAAAAAAACAGTAGAATGAATAGAAGTATTGTCAGGAGCTTTAAAGGGCAAACCTTTGTGCTGTTCGCTTTCTTCCTTGTCGTGCTCCTCCTCCATACTGCCGTAATGCAGTTCAAAGAACTCTGTAATAGAGAATGCTGTGTCTTTTGATTTGTGCTGATTGTAATGGTCAATCAGATAAGGAATCTTAGCCACATCGTGCAAATCAATGAGGCCTCCTATGAGGACGACAAACGCAAGCTGTATGGATAGCACTTTTATCACGTGGCGAATTAACAAAACATACTACAAGAAAATAATAAAAATTGTTCGGGCGGGCTCCAATTTATAATTAGTCTAACTAAACAAGTTCAAATTTCCACCCTTTCTGAACCTGGTTAAATCAAGAGGAGCCATTCCTTTCCCTGTAAAGTGCCTCTTTCTGGCCATGCGATAAAGTTGATGAATGGCATTAGCGATTTGGCCATCACCTGCCATGCGCCTTCCATATACAGAGTCATTGACGTTGCCTCCATGGAGTTCGCAGATTTGGTTCCACACTTTTTCAAACCTGTCGGGGAAATTTTTTTTGAGCCAGTCTTCAAAGATTTTACTTATCGACCCATTTAATCTCACCACGGTCATTCCACATGCGGTCGCCCCATAATCGGAAGCTGCTTTTAGTATGTCAGGAATTTCGTGATGATTAAGACCGGGTATTATGGGCGCATTCATTACACCCACAGGAATGTCTGCTTTCGCAAGCGCTTCAATGGTTTGAAGGCGTTTTATTGCGCTCGCGGTTCGGGGTTCCATTTTCCTTCTCAATTCTTCGTCAAGTGTGGTAATGGAGATCATTACGTTAACGAGCCTGTCTCTGGCAAGTTCTTTTAGAATGTCAATGTCTCGCTGGATCAGGGCATTTTTAGTAATAATGCCAACAGGATGGCGGTACTTTAGGAGTACCTGAAGCATCTTGCGTGTAATTTCAAATTTCTTCTCCTGTGGTTGATAACAATCTGTATTTCCTGAAAGCATAATCGGGACAGCCTGCCAGTTCGGCTGAAGTAAATGTTTCTCCAGTAGCGCAGGGGCATTTTGTTTAATGATGATTTTGGTTTCAAAATCTAACCCTGCACTGAAGCCATAATACTCATGTGTGTTTCTGGCATAGCAGTATATGCATCCGTGTTCGCATCCCTGATACGGATTCATGGAATACCCAAAATTCAGATCGGGGCTGTTTACTTTGTTGACGATCTTTTTGGGAGTTTCATGGAAGATTTGAGTCAGGGGTGTTTCCAACAATTCCTCATCCAATCCTTCTATATGATCGGTAGTGTATTGGTTTTTTAAGTATTTATTATCACTCTTGATTTGGGCTCCCCGACCCTTAAAATAACTCGAATCCATTCATGTAAATTACTAAAAAACTTAGCACAACTAATTAAAACTTAGCAATTGATTTATCAGCAAACATCAGCACAGTCGTTGGAGAGCGCTATTTTGAGCAATACAGGCATTTCATTGAGGATGTGGAGGGAGGATTTAAACCACCCTTTTATATCAGGAAACAAGTGGTGGAAATTAAAATACAATCTGGAAACCGCCCGAAAAGAAGGGCATACGCAATTGCTCACCTTTGGAGGAGCGTATTCCAATCACTTGTATGCCACGGCTGCGGCCGCTCATGAATTGGGTTTTAAAAGTATAGGAATTGTAAGAGGAGAAGAGACACTACCGTTGAATGCTACGCTAGTATTTTGTAAAAGCAAAGGAATGCACCTCCATTACATAAGTCGAGGACAATATCGAGAAAAAGACAGTGAAGCGTTCATACAATGGTTGAGAAAAGAATTTGGGGAATTCTATCTGATACCGGAGGGTGGCACGAACGCCCATGCAATAAAAGGCTGTGAAGAGTGGGCTCATCGAATCAGAGAGGTTGAAGATTTTGATTATTTGTGTCTGCCCGTAGGAACCGCGGGAACGATGGCGGGCATGGTGAATGTTTTGACAGACAAATCCATTATCGGATTTTCTTCGCTCAAGGGAGGAGATTTTCTAAAGGAAAAAATGAAGCAGTGGTTGACCCACGATATTAATAACTGGCAGATAAGAACCGAATATCATTTTGGTGGATATGGAAAAGTGAAAAAGGATTTGATGGATTTTATAATTGATTTTGAGAAAGAATACCAAATTCCGATTGACCCCGTCTACACATCAAAAATGATGTATGGCGTTTTTGACCTCATTCAACAAAACACTTTTGAGAGGGGGTCGAAAATTTTGGTTTTGCACACAGGCGGTCTGCAGGGCAGAGCCGGGTTTAACTTCTGATAACGCTGCGAAGTCTGGAGAAAAAAGGCATTCGCGCTCCAGGTTCGGGCATGGAACCACTTTCTTTGGCAGCTTTTACTCCTTCAATCGTATAGAAGGCAGTAGGTACTGTCTTTTTCAGTTCACCGAGAAATTTTTCCAGCCGTTCTCTTTCCAGGACACAGAAAATAATGTTTTCATCCCCGTCAGGTCCAAATGCTTCCAGGCAGGTGTAACGAATCTTTACCAGCTTTAGAAAGGAGAGAAACTCCGTTGTGTCTTTACGAGTAATAATCCTTACTACCACTTTGCCATAAGCAATCCGCTCTTCTATGATCATACCCACAAAAATACCTCCCGCAAAACCAGCAGGATAGGCAATATAGGACATCCAATTATCGAGGTGTGCAAAGATTTGGCGAATTGCCATCAACCAAATGAATGCTTCAAAAAACCCCAATACCGTGGCGGTCACTCTCCGCCCGCCCAGCATGTAGATAATTCTTACCGTGTTGATGGAAACATCGCAGATGCGAGCCAAGAATATAAGCAGGGGCAATATCAGAAAACTGAAGAGAGCATCAGAAAACCCGAGTGTTTCTATGAAGAAGTGATCCATGGTGCAAAACTAAACTAAACGAGGAATCCTACCCAAATAAATCCTGAATCACATCCGTAAGTTTGCTAAACGCTTTTACCTCTATGTTAACCTTTTTGGCATCAAGTGATTTCTGATTGTACTTAGAAATATATATTTCATTAAAACCTAGTTTCTCCGCTTCTGAAATACGTTGATCTATTCTGTTTACCGCCCGCAACTCACCACCCAAGCCAATTTCTGCTGCAAAGCAGACCTTATCATCAACCGGAATCTCTTCCATTGAACTGATGATGGAAATGCAAACAGCGAGATCAATAGCCGGATCTTCCACTTTGATCCCTCCAGCCATGTTTACAAAGACATCCTGAGTGCCCATTCTAAAACCGCAGCGTTTTTCCAATACAGCCAACAGCATGTTCAATCTCTTGTGATCGAAGCCCGTGGGTGTGCGTTGAGGAGTACCATAAGAGGCCGGGCTAACGAGAGATTGAATTTCAATGAGCAATGGTCTGTTGCCTTCAATGGTAGCACCAATGGTAGCACCACTTACTTGTCCTTCTTTTTGGGAGATTAAAATCTCAGAGGGATTAGAAACTTCTCGCAAGCCTGTTCCCAACATTTCATAGATGCCTAATTCCGATGTGGAACCAAATCTGTTTTTAGTGGTGCGCAAGATGCGATAGGCCAAATGGCGATCGCCTTCAAATTGAAGTACCGTATCCACCATGTGTTCCAACACCTTTGGACCCGCCAGCATGCCATCTTTGGTAATGTGACCGACCAGAAATACAGGAGTATTAGTTTCTTTGGCAAATTTCATCAGCTCGGCTGTACACTGCCTTACCTGTCCGATGCTTCCCGCAGCAGAGTCGAGCATTTGTGTGTGTAGTGTTTGAATGGAATCGATGATGACGAGCTGAGGTTGCAAGGATTCTATGGCTGTGAAAATATTTTTGGTACTGGTTTCTGTGAGAGTAAAGAAATTAGTGGCTTTGGTTTCATCAGGAGAAAGCCGTTCGGCCCTCATTTTTATTTGTTGTTCACTTTCTTCACCCGACACATATAGCACTTTATGACTTCGCAACGCCAATCCGATTTGAAGCATCAGAGTAGATTTTCCAATTCCGGGCTCGCCCCCTATCAAAATCAGTGAGCCGGGGATAATGCCACCACCCAACACGCGATTCAATTCGTTATCCGGAGTGAGTATGCGAAAGCCCGAGGTGGGTTCAATTTCCTGTAAGGTTTTTGGTTTGGCTTGTCTGCCTTTAGAAGAATCCTGACGCCATTCTGCTTTGTTCTTGCCCTGCTTCTCCACTATCTCTTCTGAGAAGGTGTTCCATTCATTACAGGATGGACACCTACCTACCCACTTGGCAGACTCGTGGCCGCAATTTTGGCAGAAGAAGACAGTTTTTGATTTAGACACTACTTGAAAGGAGAGTTTTCTTCCCTGGCCATGGAGTTGTAAACAAAACGATCCAATAAGCCAGGAACCCATTTGTTAAGAAACACAGTAAGCTTTCCCTGGCCTGTTAGTATGAGCGTTTTTTTGCGCTTTACAGTAGCATTATAAATATGCATGGCACATTCTTCTGAGGTCATCATCTTTCCTTCTTCTCTGGGGGAGTCACCTTGTGCTGATCCATCTTTGAGGAGGGAACGTTTCCTAATATTAGAGGCAGTAAATCCCGGACAGGCAATAAGTACATGCACTCCCGTTTTGATAAGTTCGGTGCGCAACGCCTCCAGAAATCCATTAAGAGCAAACTTTGAAGAACTATAACCTGTGCGGCCAGGCAATCCTCGGTATCCAGCGATAGAAGAAATCCCAACAATGGTTCCTTTACTTTTGATAAGATGAGGAAGACAACTATGTGTTGCGTAAACGGCTCCAAAAAAATTGATGTCCATTATTTTTCTTATTACCTCAAGATCCATATCCTGAAAGAGTGCGCGCATAGATATACCCGCATTGTTAATAAGCACATCTATTTTTCCAAACTTACTGATAGCAAGGTCGACCATTCTATCATTATCGGCCCTAAGGCTTACATCTCCCTGACAACCAACTATATCAATACCTTTATTGCTTAGCTCCGCAACAGCGGCTTCCAGCTCTTCTTTCACTCTGCCCGTGATTAATACCCGAGAACCCTTTAGGCCAAAATGGGAGGCCAGGGCTTTGCCTATTCCTGATGAACCTCCAGTGATAATAATAACCTTATCCTTCATGTAAACATTGGCTAGGTCTTTTAAACCTTTTGTTAATGTTAACCGTTCCCGAAATATACTGCAATAGTGACGAAATTTTTTAGAAAGTGCTTTTTGTAACCAACTTAGAAGAAGAAATATTTAATTGTCGTTACTTGCTTAACTTGCAGCACGCAAAAATTGAGTAAATGTTTTTCCTGCGAATCTTATCCAGGTTACCTTTTTCAGTCCTCTACCTGTTTTCAGACTTTTTATTCTTTGTGTCTTATAGGTTAATCAAGTATAGAAGAAAGGTAGTATTGAAGAACCTAAAAGCCTCCTTCCCGGAAAGTGATGACGCCACAATTAAGACCTATGAAAAGGAATTTTATAGAAATCTATGTGATTACTCGGTTGAAACACTAAAGCTGCTTACTATTTCAAAATGGGACCTGGAGAAAAGAATGATCTATGTCAATCCAGAGATAATAATACCCTACAAGGATAAAAAACAATCGGTCATCTATGTCACCTCACATCAATTCAATTGGGAGTGGCTTGTGGCGGCAGGCAGTATATATTTACCCATACCAGTGGACTTTGTATATCAGCCCCCCAGCAGTAGATTTTTCGACCAGCTTTCGCTGCGGCTTCGTACCAGGTTTGGCGGGCATCCTATTAAACGTGCGGATGTGGCAAGAGAAATAATAAGAAGAAAAGATATAGTACGAGGGATTGCTATTGTGGCGGATCAGTTTCCAGGACATGACAATGACAAAAGATATTGGACCACATTCTTGAATCAGGATACAGCCTTTTTTCAGGGGGTCAATCAAATGTCATACATGACACAATATCCCGTGTTCTTTGCAAAGATGAATCACCCCAGGCGAGGTTATTATGAAGTGGAGTTGGTAAAAATAGCAGAGCCCCCATATGAGAAGGGCAATTTTGATATGATTGAGAATTATATCAAAGCCACCGAAGAGGTGATTAAGAAAAATCCTGCAGGGTGGCTTTGGTCCCACAACAGGTGGAAGAAAAAGAGAACGGATTCATATTCCTGATCAGTTCATTAACATCTCTATATCCTCTCGGGTGAGCGTTTTGATTACACTCTCTTCTGTTGTAATTAGATTTTCGGATAACTTAAGTTTGTTTTTTTGCAGCGTAAGAATTTTTTCTTCAACAGAATTGCGCGTAATAAACTTATAGGTAAAGACCTTTTTCTTTTGGCCAATCCGATGTGCTCTATCTACAGCTTGCGCTTCAACAGCAGGATTCCACCAGGGATCAAGGATAAACACATAGTCGGCCTCTGTAAGATTAAGGCCAAGCCCACCTGCTTTAATGGAGATCAAAAAGACTTTTACCTTTTTGTCTTTGTTAAACAGAGCCACTTGCTCTTTCCTGTCGGTACTGGAGCCATCCATGTAGGCAAAAGGAACCTTGGTTGCCTTCAGGTGTTGTTTTATAATTTGAAGGTGTTTAACAAACTGACTGAAGATTAATAATTTATGTCCTTCAGAGATAGCACTCTCAATCATGTGCGATACATCGTTTAGTTTTCCGGAATCACCCGTGTAGTTGGGGTCGATCATTTTTGGATGATTGGAAAGCTGTCGCAACTTAGTTAGGCCTTCTAATAGTGTGAATCGCGAGTTATTAATTCCCTCTTTTTCAATGAGGTCTAATATTTTATGACGATAGTGTGCTTTTACTTCTTCATACCGCTCCTCTTGTTCAGGAGTCATGTCGGTGTAATAGATATTTTCTACCTTTTCAGGAAGGTCTGTTGCCACTTGTGCTTTTAGTCTTCTTAGAATAAAAGGTTTGATGATCGCATTAAGTTTTCTTGTTTTGCTTTCATCCCCCTTCTTTTCTATGGGAATTAAATATTCATCTTTAAAAAACTTTTGGCTACCCAGTAAACCCGGATTGATAAAAGTCATCTGCGACCAAAGGTCTAAAGTAGTGTTCTCCAATGGAGTACCCGTAAGTGTGAGGCGATGCTTTGACCTTAGTTTTACTACCGCCTTTGCAATATTAGAAGCAGGGTTTTTAATCACTTGCGATTCATCCAGGATCACGTAGTTGAACATAAAATTCTGTAACTGATCAACATCAAGTCGCGTGATACCATAAGAGGTGAGTATAAGATCGTAGTTACTGAACTTTGAAACGTCTTTATTTCTGTGTGTGCCTGTATAGTTGAGGATTTTAAGATTGGGAGTAAACTTAGCCGCCTCCATCTCCCAATTGTAAACCAACGAAGTCGGCATGATAAGCAATGAGGGACCCGCGTCTCCTTTTTCTTTTTCAGCCTGAAGCATGGCCAGGGTTTGAACCGTCTTACCCAATCCCATATCATCCGCAAGACAACCACCAAGCCTGTAATCATTTAGAAAGCGCAACCAATTATACCCGGCCTTTTGGTATTTTCTTAATGTGCCCTGAAATTGACTTGGCAAAGGATAGTCTTTAATGCCCGCAAAGGAGTCAAGGTTGCGGAGTTTTTCACTCATGTGCACCTTGGCAAGATTATTTTCCTGGAGCTCCTTAAGCAAAGTAATATGGTGCTTTCGGAGCACGGGCTTTTCAGCTTTGCCTTTTGTTTCGCTAAGGGCAAATAAATCCCCAAACTTAACTAACCATGCTTCTGGTATAATGGCGATCTCTCCGTTAGGAAGCTTGAACTCCACCTTCTTCTTCATGATGAGTTTTCTCAGCTCCTTAAAAGAAATTTCATACTCACCAAAAAATATTTTGGCGTGAATGTCGAACCAATCTATCGTTTCTTTTACGTCCAGTTCTATTACTGCCTTACCTACAAAGTATTTCTTATCTCTGTTGTCAGGTTGGCTTACTTCAAAGCCAAGATCCAAAAGGGTGATTCTATTTTCATTGAGCCATGAAAAGGCTTGTGCTTTTTCCACAGCAATTCTAAAACCTCCTTTCAAAGCCAGTCCCAGTTTGGTCAATGTCTGCGCATATTTTTTTTCCGCTTCCAGATCTCTTACAATGCGATGAAAGACGTAGTCATTTTCATGTTTTTCGAGTTTCACACCTACAGGCCCTGGGGAGTCACCTCTAAATTGATGCTTACCATATTTGAAGGAGAGATCAAAAATAATTTTTCCAGACTCATCATCTTTTTGATACGGAGTGTCATCATCACCGAAAAGTTTAGGTGTGGATCTATTGCCCACGGGTGGAAGCTCTGAAAGAGTGAGTAAGGGATGTGGAGAGAGGTCATGTTTCGCAATTTCAAATCCCTTTACTTCCACATTATCAAATGAGGCAATAAGCGGAGCAACAAACCTGTTGTAGTAAGTTTCTTCTAGATTTTTTGGAATAACTACAAATTTTTTGCTGAGAAAGGGAAGCAACTTTTTGCCATCTACATGTACATCAAAACCGTAAAGCTTCCCGTTGAGTACAAGCCATGCCGGGCTTTTACAAACCAGATAAGCAGATGAATTAGGCAGGTCAATTTTTTTGCCTTGATATGAAATTGTAGGATAGTAATTAGTGCTATCCTCATTGCGCATAAAGTGAAATTGAATAGAAGCCTTCTCTGGCTGTACTTCTAATTTTCGTTCGGTAGGCTCACCATCGTTGCCCATTTCAAAAACTATTTTACCGGATAACTTGTCCATCACCATAGCTCTCCGCTTTTCCATATATGCCTCAATTTGTTCCTGAAGCATCTCATCCCCTTTTTCTTTTTTATAAATTTTGGCAAAAAACTCATTGGGCTTCATCACTTTTTTAGAAAAGTGTTTGAGCACGGCATCCTGACTCATGCTGTCCATTATCGCAATCAACTCGAAATCCCGATCGTCTAATCCCTTAGAGAATTCACGGGCATTTTTTGAAGATATATTTTGATGTTGATAGGTAAGCTTACCTTTCTCGTCTAAGTGTACGATAAACGACTCAAACATATACCCCAGGTACTCGTGCTGGTAGAGCGAGTAAATAATCTGAAAGGGCTGAGCGGCCGATACTTTCATAGGGTTTGAAAACTTTTTTAGAAAAGGTTAGCAATGCCTGCCCTTAAAGAGTCCGTTTTGACAACAAAAAAGAACTTTTTTGTATAAGCAGAATTGCAAAATAGGCATTCCGGCTGAAAAAAACCCGACAATTTTAGCTCTTTTCCTACATGGCAGAACTAGAGGTTTTGGGTAGAATAAGACCGGGAGGCCAGAATAGCCGGGTAAAATGATACCAAAAACGTGATACCAACAATGACCAAACTGGTGATTGCAAAATCGCTCCAAATCATCTTAACGGGATAGTCAGAAACTACAGCATTTTCCATCCCCATCCCCACAAGCCCAAATTGATCCTGCGCCCAGCAGATGAGTCCGCCAATTAATAAACCAGATCCGGCTCCGATGAAGGAAATAATGGCTCCTTCTGAGAAGAAAATTCTTCTTATCAATTTTTGGTCGGCACCAATTGCCGAGAGGATGCTGATGTCTTTTTTCTTATCGATGGCCAGCATCATTAAAGAAAAGAAAATATTGATAGAGCCAACCGTTATTAATAAAGACAAGGCAAGAAATGTAAAAAGCTTTTCAATTTTTAAAAGTCGGTAGAGATCTTTTTGCTGCTCTTCATTGGTAAGGACAACGAATGATTTTCCGATTGTTTCAGATACTTTTTGTTTTAAACTGTTGAGATTGACTCCTTCATCTGTTTTTATCTCTAAAGCCGTACGCCTGTTTCCATAATCCAGCAGGTCTACAACAAAATCAAGAGGAAGAAAAATATAATTTTCATCATAATTTTTTTCTATAGAGAACACACCACCAGGCCGGATGCTCTTGCGCGAATACATTTGCGATGGATCTAAAGAAGTTTGTTTAAGGTCTTTGATATAAAATACCTGAAGGGCATACATCTCATCGTCTACAGCTACAGAAAGTGCATACTGTATGCCCCTCCCAAGGATAGCATAGTCGATTCCGTTCTCCTTTAATTTCATCTCGCCTTGTACAATGCGATCATCGAGACGGTGCTGATCAATAAAATTGTCGCTCACACCTTTAATTGTCGCGATCACATCCGCATCGCGATAGCGAATGTAAGCGTAGTCTTCAATTACCTCTGTGACTACATTTACTCCTTCTATTGCATTAAGTTTTGAAAGGAGTTCGTCATTTACTTCAAACGATTTTCCTTCTGCCGCTTCAATCTTAAGCTCCGGATCAAATGAAACATACAAAGATCGGAGTAACCCCTCCAGACCATTAAATACAGAAAGTACAATAATTAAGGCGGCAGTGGAAAAGGCAACCCCTACCATGGAAAGAATGGAAATGATGTTAATGAAATTTTGTTTTCGCTTCGAGAAAAAATAACGCTTGGCGATAAACAAGGAGAGATTCACAGAGCGCTGGATTCTTTTTAACTTTCTTTGTTCTCTTCGTCAGCAGGAGGTATGTTCAGACTGTTGATCAAAGAATCAATTTTGAATGCATTTTCCTCCACCTCATCAATAAAAAATATCAGCTCAGGAATTATTCGGACTTGCTTTCCAATCTTGCCACCCAGCTCTTTTCTGATCTCACTTTTTCGGGTGTTCAAACGGTCAAGGGTAGCCTCTTTGTCTTTGGCAAGCATCATGCTAATATAAATTTTTGCCACACTCAAATCCGGACTCATTTTTACCTCCGCAATAGAGATTATTTCATTGTTGAGGATGCCCCTTCTGTCGCACTGAAAAATGTCGCTGATTTCTTTTTGGATAAGCTTGCAGTATTTCTGTTGTCTCACGGTTCCGCTCATGCTGCAAAGATAAGCAAAAGTGCAGGGTGATGAGCGGGTGGAATAAAAATTGGCCTGGTGGAGGCCAATCCCCATTTTTTAGAACAATTGCCGGGATCGCCTTTGGCAATGAAGGCCTCATCTGGGTTCACAATGAAAGTGAATAACTTACTGACTTAATTACGTCAAACAATGCAATCGAATTTCTATTGTATTATTGCGATTTAATTCCGGATTTTAAACCCGACTGCCTGTGCTGCTCCGCTTCTTTCGGATCAATGACCCTTATCGACTGATTGGATTGTTTATCATTATTGTTCTGATAAGCCTTCCCTTTCTCATCATGCCTGTGGGAATCATGCTGAGTGAACTAAAGAACCTGGTGCTTGGGCAAGCCATAGCGGAAGGTAAACTCATGTACGTACAGGTATTTGATGATACACCACCATTGGCGAGTGTCATTTATGGTTTGATGCATCTGATTTTTGGTAAATCATTATTGGCTGGTCATATCATGGCCATCTTCATCATCATTTTTCAGTCGAGCTACTTTGCCACCTTATTGATTAATAATAAGGCCTATGCAGAGAATACTTATTTGCCCTCACTGATTTTTGGTCTTCTGTGCTTTTTTTCTTTCGACTTACTAAGTTTTTCTCCGGAATTATTGGCCTCTACCGTTTTGCTTTTTGCCCTCAACCAACTTTTTCATGAGGTTGAATTTAAGATTCAAAGAGACGAAATCACTTTAAAACTGGGTGTATATCTTGGGCTGACCACGTTCCTGGTGTTTTCCTATTGGGTGTTTTTGGTGCTAACAATTTTTATTCTTATCACATTCTCCAGGGCCGGATTCAGGAAGATTGCCCTAGTGGTGTTTGGATTTATGCTGCCCCATGCCCTCTTATTCACGCTCTATTTTTATAAAGGAGCGACCGGCTTACTCTGGACAAACTTTTATTTGAGCAACCTTACCTTCTCAGGAGAGATGTTGATAAGCACTAAAGGGCTGTTTGTTTTGGCTGCGGTGCCGGTGGTTTATTTTGTTTTCTCTGTTTTTATGATGAATAGAGAAGCGCGCTTTACAAAGTATCAATCTCAATTGATGCAGATCATGTTTCTTTGGTTATTATTTGCATTGATACAGGTATTGCTTGCTCGTCAGATTTCACCGGCCAGTCTGATACCATTCATTCCTCCGCTTGCTTATTTTGTAAGTCACTATTTATTGTTGATCCGAAGAAAGTGGAGAGCGGAATTGATGCTCTGGCTATTTCTTGGTGGTATTGTTAGTGTAAACCTGCTTTCAAGATCCGGCAAAATAGTATCTGTTGATTTTACAAGCTTGTTTCCAAAAACCAACACTTCTGTAGTAGAAGAGAAAAGGGTACTGATGCTTGAAAAGGATTTGAATGTTTATCAACACAATTCTTTGGGAGGATACTTTTTAGATTGGGGATTATCAGCACCCCTATTTACCGATTTGTCAAAATACGATCATGTAGAAATTATTTCTTCATGTTTCAAGGAAGATCCTCCTGAAGTGATTATTGATAAGAATAACCTTATGCAGGGGGTGATACAAAGAATTCCATCAATTGGAATGGAGTACAGGAGAGAGGGAAATGTTTATAAGAGAATCAGCAACTGATCTTGTTCACCCTTCGCTCGTGACGGCCTCCCTCGAAGCTGACCTTCAAAAATTGATCAACAATCTTTTCTGCTAATTCCATTTTGATAAATCGTGCGGGCAAGCAAAGGACGTTGGCATTGTTGTGTTGTCGTGCCAGTGATGCCAACTCTTCATTCCAGCAAATGGCAGCGCGAATTCCCTGATGCTTATTAGCGGTCATGGCCACTCCATTAGCAGAGCCACAAATTAAAATTCCGAACTCGTTTTCACCCTTTTCTACGGCATTGGCTACGGGATGTGCAAAGTCAGGGTAGTCAGCGGACTCAGTACTGTTGGCGCCAAAATCAGTGATTTCTAAACCTTGATTTTGCAAGAGCCCCTTTATCTCTTCTTTCATCTCGTAACCCGCGTGGTCACTGCCTATGGCAATTTTTTGTTTCATGTGTTAGCCTGGTCTGCCCGAAGGTCTTCTTCGTCTTGTTTTAATCTCTGCTTCATCACCATCGCAGATATCAAGATACTTATTTCGTAAAGTAAGTACAAGGGCAATGATATTAAAGACTGGCTTAATGGATCGGGAGGTGTAATGATGGCACCCAGAATGAGGATGGCAACCAATGCATGCTTTCTGTATTGTTTCATCAATGCAGGTGTTACTATCCCAATTTTTGAAAGGAAATAAACAACTACAGGCAGTTGAAACAACAATCCACTTCCAAAAACCAACGCGGTGATGGTGGACACATAAGAAGTAATATCAAACTCATTGGAGACCATATCACTGATTGAGTACGATGAAAGAAACCAGACCGCGAGCGGACTCATAATGAAATAGCCAAATGAAATTCCTACCAGGAAAAGAAAAGAAACGGCAGTTACAGCCCAACGCGAATTTTTTCTTTCACTGGATTGAAGCCCGGGAGTAACAAATTTCCAGATTTCCCAAAAGACATAAGGGAAGGCAACAATAAAACCTATAACAAAGGCAGCAGTAAGATGCATGGTAAACTGCCCTGTCATTAATCTGCTTTGTATTTTAAATGGGATAAACTCGACACACAGAGAGTCGACCATGTTTAATGCATGACCTACTTTGCACAAGAGTTTGAAAGTTACAAAATCAACTCTTGCGGGAGCGAAGACAATGTTTTCAAAAATCCAGGGACCAAAGACGAATGCAGCAATCATGAAAATAAAAACAGCAGAAATAGCCCTAACGATGTGCCATCTCAATTCCTCTAAATGATCGAGGAATGACATTTCTTTCTCTTCAGTCATCTCCGCTGCTTATTTTTTAACTGTACAAGGGAAATTTTTGAACGAAACGATTCACCTTTCTTTTCATAGCGGACAGATGCTTTGAATCATCTGGTTTCGCTAATGTCTGATCAATCAGGTCAACCACCTTGATCACGTCTTTTTCTTTCATGCCCCGTGTGGTAATAGCAGGTGTGCCAATGCGCATTCCCGAAGTAACAAAGGGTGATTGCGTGTCGAAAGGAACCATATTTTTGTTGATGGTGATGTCCGCCTTTACCAGCGCATCTTCTGCTTGCTTACCGGTAAGTTTTTTTGAACGGAGGTCGATGAGCATCAAATGATTGTCGGTGCCACCTGAAATAATATGGTATCCCCGGTTTACAAATTCGTTTGCCATGGCCTGTGCATTCTTGGATACCTGCACCACATAATCCAGGTATTCATCGGAAAGCGCTTCTGCAAATGAAATCGCCTTGGCAGCAATTACATGCTCTAAAGGCCCTCCCTGAGTTCCGGGAAACACACCAGAGTCGAGGATGGAAGAAAACTTTCTAATCTCGCCTTTCGGTGTTTTTATACCCCATGGGTTGTCAATATTTTTCCCGATCATGATCATGCCACCACGAGGGCCACGCAATGTTTTGTGCGTTGTAGTGGTAACGACATGACAATGTTGCATCGGATCGTTAAGAAGGCCACGCGCAATCAATCCTGCCGGATGTGCAATGTCGGCCAGCAAAATGGCTCCGACAGCGTCAGCTGCTTCGCGCAATTTTTTGTAATCCCAATCGCGACTATAAGCAGAGGCTCCGCAAATGATCATTTTGGGCTTCTCTTTTTTGGCGATTTTGATCACATTATCAAAATCAATAAGACCGGTTTCTTTTTCTACACCATAGAAAACCGGGTTATATAATTTCCCTGAAAAATTTACCGGAGATCCATGTGTGAGGTGCCCTCCATGGGATAGATCAAATCCTAAAATTTTGTCTCCGGGGTTTAAGCAGGCAAGCATTACGGCTGCATTGGCCTGTGCCCCTGAATGCGGCTGCACGTTGGCCCATTCTGCTGCAAACAATTCTTTCGCCCTGTCAATAGCCAGTTGTTCGATTTCGTCTACTACTTCGCAACCGCCATAGTATCTTTTTCCTGGTAGTCCTTCTGCATATTTATTGGTAAGCACAGTGCCCATGGCTTTCATTACCTGTTCAGAGGTAAAGTTTTCAGAGGCGATGAGTTCTATGCCATCTTGTTGGCGAATTTTTTCTTTTTGAATAAGATCGAAGATGAGTTTGTCGCGTTTCATCGGAGTGATTGGATTAACAATTATGGCAAGGCGAACCCTGAATATTTTTAAGGCTCCAAAAATAGGAGTTAATCCATAGATATTGCAATTAGAAAGGAATTACTCTTGTTTACCAGGATCCACTGCTTCCACCGCCAGAGAATCCCCCACCTCCACCAGAGAATCCACCCCCTCCACCAGAAGACCAACCACCACCACCGCTCCATCCACCTCCAAATCCACCACCGCGAGATCGGGTACTGGATGCTTCCATATTTTTGGCCATCCGTTTTCCCCATGAAGAGTTTCCCAGTAGCAATTTTAGAATAGGGAAGCCAATTAAGTAGCCATAAAGAATATTAATGCTTCCCCCTAAAGCGAATGTTGGAAAGACCGCCCAGAACGGAATAAGAAAGAAATAAAGGAACCATCCTGTCTTCCCAGACACGAGTCCGATGACGGTGAATATTCCCAGAATGCCATACACAAACAGGCTTATCATTATTAACTCTGAACCACTCAACTGATCGTCAAGACCCATATCATCCGAATCAGTTGCCGTGTACTCACCTCCTATGGCTTTGATAATACCATTCACACCCGCCACCACTCCTTGCTCGTAATCTCCCCGCCTGAACTCAGGAGCGATCTCGTTTCTTATTATTCTATTGCTCAAAGCATCAGTGAGTACACCCTCTAAACCTTCACCTACCTCTATTCTCATTTTGCGGTCTTCAATGGCAATTAATAATAATACACCGTTGTCTTTTTCCTTTTGACCCAATTTCCACTTCTCAGCTACTCTTAATGAGTACTCTTCCAATACCTCACCATCAAGGGACGGAATGATAAGCACCGCTATCTGATTGGAGGTGGAGTCTTCATAAACCTTTAAAAGGGATTCCAATTGTTCTACCGCACTAACAGACATTACTTTGGCATCGTCATGTACGCGCATACCCCAGAGTTCTGGCACGGCTTTTTGAGCGTGACTAAAAATGGATGGGGACAGTAAAAATAGAATAGAAAAAACCCGGACCATTTGTTTAGTCCTCAAGACGTAAGTCATCGCGTAATTCATTCACATCGTCATTTGTTCTGGTAAATCCGTTTTCCAACAACACCTCAGTGCACCGTTCAATAGCCATTATTATCCCATCAGCAACTTTATCTTTTCGGATGTTGGTTATGAGGTTGATAACAATTTTATCCCACTCCTTCTGATCTACCACTTTGCATATCCCGCGATCGGCCATTACAATCACCTCATGTTCAAAAAAAGAAACAAAGATCATGATACCAGTGCGGTGCCTGGTATTGAATATCTCCTCCTCGAGGAAGGCATTTTCCGCTCTTTTTCGGGTCGATTGATCCCGATGAAACTGACTGAGGAGCCAATACTTTACCGGAAGAATATAATGAGTAATAATCGCTCCAAGTGCGCCTGCCGCAGCGACTAATATAAAGATCAGCAACGGGTCATAAACAGATATGGAGGGGACATAACGATCAAAGATTACAATAAGGGCAAATGCAAAAGTGGCTAGAATCATGGCTCCGCGATAATTGGCGATGGTATAATAGCCGCTCTTCTCTACAAATACAGGAACAATCTCTCCTGATATTTTGCCTTCAGCCTCCCTTACAGCTGCTTTTATGCGCTCAAGGTCTTTTTCTGAGAATCGTTGTTTCAGTGACATGCGCTTGTTTGTTATTTATCAAATATACAGTTCGCTTCTCAATTTCTTTAGCTATTGACCTTTCAGATAATTATTGTGGTGCCCACCAAGTTGCAGTTTGTAGTCTAATAGTGATTGATTAATATCATCGGATATATCAACCAATTCTAATTATGAATAAAATATACCTAAGTCTTTTGGCGGCTTTTATTGTGCTGTCTACTGGGAGTTCGGCCCAAAATGTTTCTACCGAACAAGCCATTCAAAAGTACAAATGGAGAGCGATTGGTCCTGCCAACATGGGAGGAAGGGTAACAGACATTGTGGGTGTTCCCGGAGATCCTGCTACTTTTTATTTTGGTGGTGCTGATGGTGGGGTTTTTAAAACCACTAATGGAGGTGTCACATTTGAAGCACAGTTTACTGACCAACGTGCTTATTCTGTGGGTGCCCTTGCTTTAGCACCCTCCAATACTGAAGTAGTTTGGCTGGGTTCTGGAGAGGGAGACCCAAGAAACAGTGTGGGATATGGTAATGGAGTTTACAGGTCCGTAGATGGCGGAAAATCCTGGAAACACCTGGGTTTGGATAAAACCGAGCGCATAAAGCGCATTGTGGTAGATCCAAATGATCCGGATGTGGCTTGTGTATGTGCCTTAGGTAAAGAGTGGGGTTCTAACCCTGAACGCGGAGTATTCCTTACTAAGGATGCTGGAAAAAATTGGGAGAAAGTATTGTACATCGATGAAACAACAGGGTGCTCTGATATTGCCATGGAGCTTTCAAATCCTAAAGTGTTGTATGCCGGCATGTGGACCTTCAGCAGGAAACCCTGGAGGTTTGATGATGGAGGAGGCAAAACAGCAGTTTACAGATCATTGGATGGAGGAAAGACCTGGGAAAAAATAATGAAAGGTTTGCCTAACAAGCCGATGGCGCGTATTGGATTATCCGTAGCGCAAAGTCAGCCCAACACAGTGTATATGATTACTGAGTTTAAAGATTTGAGCGGAACACTTTTCAGATCAGATGACAGGGGAAGTAACTGGAGGATGGTCAATGATGATCCTAATCTAAATTTCAGACCTTTTTACTATAGTGATGTAAGAGTAGATCCAAGCAATCCGGATCATCTCTTTACTTTATCAGGAAGACTCAGCAAGTCGACCGATGGAGGAAGAACCTTTAAGGTGATAGCGAGAGGTGTGCATGGGGATCATCAGTCCTTATGGATTAATCCAAAAAACGGGAAACATGTATTGAGTGGAAGTGATGGCGGTTATCAGGTTTCTTATGATGGAGGAGAGACATGGGATATCATCAACAATGTTGAGTTGTCTCAGTTTTACCAAATCTTTGTAGATAATAAAGTGCCTTACAATGTATACGGGGGCCTCCAGGATAATGGCACCTGGGTGGGGCCAAGTAACTCGTTGGTTTCTGCGGGGATCATGAAAAGACATTGGACTGGCCTTGCAGGAGGAGATGGATACTATGCGGTTCCTATTCCCGGAAGTGAAAATGAAATTTATGCTAATCTCCAGGGTGGCGTTATTTTTCATGTAGATACTAAGTTAGGAAACGTAAGAAACATTCACCCTTATCCTAAGATTACGGGCTCTGCAGGGGATGCTATTGACAAACACAAATATCGTTTTAATTGGGATTCTCCTATTCATATTTCTCCTCACGATCCTAACACGGTCTACACAGGGGGTAATGTAATCTTTAGAAGTAGGGATAAAGGGTACAGCTGGGAAGAGATTAGCCCGGACCTTACTACAAACGATAAGTCCAAGCAGGCCACTTCAGGCGGAGAAATTTATCAGGACAATACTGCCGCAGAGTTTCATACCACGATACTTACCATCGCAGAATCACCTAAACAAAAAGATTTGATCTGGGCTGGAACTGATGATGGGAATGTACAGGTGACCACGGATGGTGGAAAAAGCTGGATCAATGTAAAAAACAACATCAAAGGTTTGCCAGCCTTCGCATGGGTAGGTAAAATCCACGCTTCAGAACATGATGCGGGCACCGCTTTTGTAGCGGTAGATCATCACCGCTCGGATGATTTTACACCTCATGCTTATATGACTACTAACTATGGTAAATCCTGGACAGATATAAGCACGGGCTTGCCACAAGATGACTACGTAAAAGTAGTTCGTCAGGATCCACACAATCCTAATTTGCTATTTGCAGGAATGGAGCATGGAATTTTTGCTTCCTGGGATAAAGGAAAATCATGGACTAAGATTAATATAAACTTACCTCCAGTATCAGTAAGAGACCTTCAGATTCAGGCAAGAGAGCGCGACCTTGTGATTGGTACTCATGGGCGTGGTGCCTGGATACTGGATGACATTCGTCCCCTGGAAGAAATGAACAGCGCCCTAACCAAGGCTGCGCATGTGTTTCCGGTAAGAGATGCTATACTTTGGCATTATCAGGATCAAATGGAAAACCTGGGAGACAGGACTTACACCGCAAAAAACCCTGAGTATGGAGCGTATATTAATTTCTACGTGCAAAAAAATCCTGCCGGGCCGGTTGAAGTAAGTATTTCTGATAACAATGGGGTACTCATCCGTACGCTAAAGGATACTTTGTCTAAGGCAGGGATCAACAGAATTGTTTGGGATTTGCGTTCGAAAGGCGCGACTGAACTAAACAATCCTCCAAGAGGAGGCTGGCGTTCAGGATCCTACAATCCTCTGGTGGCTCCGGGTAACTATACGGCCAAGCTGAAGGTCAACGGCCAGGAATTACAAACCACTATCGTAGTGAAACCAGATCCGCGCGCTTCATTGACAGATCAGGACTACAAAATGAAGGTTGCCGCTATGAACAGATTGAATGACTTGCTATCAGAAACGCATGAGATGATCAACAACAGTGAATCTATCGTGAGGCAGTTGAAAGAGCTCAAAGAGAAAATGAAATCAGATCAGGAGATGGGATCGAATCAGGTGCTCAACGGTGAGATTGATCAGGCAATTAAGAAGATGGAAGAATACATGGATGATGTTTTGAGGAGACCTCCACCCAATATGAATTACAGACAACGCCCAAGACTAAAAGAAGAGATCGGGTCGTTGATGTATGCTGTTGATGGAGCTACTGCGAGGCCTTCAACGCAACAATCCAACAGGTCTACCGAATTGAACAGAGAAACACAAGACGCCTCGAATCAATTGGAAAGAATTATCACCGAGTATGTGGATAAGATCAATGATAAGTTAAAAGACATGCCGCAGATTGTGGTGAAGAAGCCTGTACAAAAAGAGATGTAATTAACCGTTCAGTTTTTAAATTTTCCTTGAAGCCACTTCTTAACAAGTTGTGGCTTCATTGTTTATATACTTTCTGATTTGTGAAGCGTACCAATTTAAGAATAAACTATATTTAGACTTAATAGTATACCCATTGGAATGAAGCGTTTCCTGAAGACTTTAGCCATTCTCATTGTAATTTATATCCTACTGGTGAGGGTGATAAGTCTTCTCGACTTGCCCCATCAACAAGAAAGCGATACAGATTGGGAAATAGCTTACTGTGACGAATATTCCCTGACAGATAGTATTAGTCAAAATGAGATTCGATTGACTCACCATCGTGCATGGAACAATTATTCATTCGACTCTCTCTACTGTTTGTCTTACACGTTGTCTTCCAGTACTTCTGATCTATCAAAGGTACTTCGAGAGAGAATTTTTCCACAAGAAAGAAGCTATGAAAGCTACTGGAGGCACGTCTATTATGAATTGCATAGTGCCGATAAGGAAAATATAAGCTTTCTTCAGGATTCGTTACAACAGGTGGCCACTAAGAACAAACTTACCAGAAACGAGTTGGCCAAATTGATTGTTTCCTTCGTTCAGGATATTCCCTATAGTTATGTAATGCCCGGGCCTTGTGACAAGACCGATCACCCATGTCTGGACAATGAAAAATTTGGCATACTATCGCCTGTAGAATTTCTTTATACCCTTACGGGCGACTGCGACACACGATCCGTTTTGCTCTATTCCCTTCTGAAACACTTTGGATATGATGCTTTGATTATGATAAGCAATGAATATAGACACGCAATGATCGCAATAGACCTCCCCGCATCAGGCGATCATATTATTTATAAAGGAAAGAAATTCTATTTTTGGGAAACCACTAATACGGGCTGGCTGCCTGGCATGTTGCCCCCTGACACGAATAACATTGCCTACTGGAACATAACTCTTGACCATGAATATCAAGCTATCACTTCTCGCCATCGTTGAAATTCTTTCCGGATTAAGTATAGGGGTCGTCATCATGATAGTCACTTACAAAATTTTGAAATGGATTGGTCGAAAAAGATATGACATCCATCAGAACAATGTGGCCTACAGCATTTTTATTGCCAGCGTACTTTTTTCAGTAGGGTACATGGTGAGCGGAGTTATTCAGCCGTTGCTTTCTTTGTTTAGAATAATGGCTGCATCAGAAAGCTCTACTTCTGAACTCTTGTTTTCATTTATAGGATATGGCGCATTTTATATTGCCTCTTCTTACACAGCAGGAGTAGTGGTCAGTTTGGTGGGCATTACTATTTATACCGGACTCACACCTATCGATGAGTTTGCGGAGGTGAAGAATAACAATTTAGGGGTTGCGCTTGTCGTAGGAACGATCATTATTGTACTGACGCTGCTTACACGCGATGGTGTGAACCTTTTGATGGAATCACAAATTCCTTATCCCACCCACTTTACTCAGTAGAAGAACGACCCAGAGCAATCAGACCTAATAAAGGACCGATAGCCAAACTTGCAAAGACAATGTTGGGATTGAAATGTTCGATTAAAATTGTCATCACCTGTAGGCTAACTATAGTTAATGCAAAACCTATTGAATTGACAATGGTGAGTGCTGTGCCTTTGGTTTGCGTAGGGGCATAATTTGCTACCAAAGTTGAAAACTGTGGCGAGTCTGCCACTACAGTCATTCCCCAAATGATCATGAAGAACAGAAATATAAAGATGGGTACTTGAAAGAGAAAAGGAGATAGCGCACAGCATAGACCTGAGATCAGTAATGCGGCATAGGCGGTTTTGCCGCTACCCTTCTTACCGGAAACATAACCACCCAAAACACAAGCAATACCACCGCTGGCTATAATGATAAAAGACCACAGACTTACGGAAAGCTGGTTGGAGTTGATTGCATTATATCTTGCTATGATAAAGGGGATAAAGGCCCATAAAGTATAGAGCTCCCACATATGCCCAAAGTAACCTAATGCCGCTGCACGAAATTTCTTTTCTTTGAATACAGTAAAACACGCGCTTAGTTTTAGTTTACTCCCCTCTTTGCGGAAGGGCCCATCGGGCACTAAAAAGTAAACAATGCACCCACCAGTAAGCGCAAGAAGAGAGGTAGTATAAATTACAAACTCCCAGTGGAGTGTTGTGCTCATCATTCTTATCAAATGAGGTAATGCTGTGCCTACTACTAATGCGCCCACCAGATAGCCCAATGCTTTTCCTAATCCCTTTTCATGATAATCCGCAGAAATTTTCATACCAACAGGATAAATGCCTGCAAGAAAAAACCCTACCAGGGCGCGAAGTAGAAACAATGCGACCGAAGAGGTGACCAGTGTAATGGAAACATTGACAATAGCACCAGCCACGGCACAAAAGAAAAAAACCTTTGATGGCGAAAAGCGATCGGAAATAGTAAGAAGCGCAAACAGCAAAGTGCCTGAAATGAAACCCAGCTGTACGGAAGAGGTAAGATGGGCCAACGAACTAGTTGGGAGGTGAAACGCCAACTGTAGTTCGGGTAGAATAGCATTACCAGCAAACCATAAAGAAGTACAGGCAAATTGTGCAAAGACAATTAACGGGAGGATTCTTTTTGCTTCAACAGAGTCAGTGGTCATAAAATTAAATCAGCCCACTTCCCCACAGTATACAAACGACAAAGAAGGTGGTCAATCCACCAACTAAAGTTGCACCGCCATAGGCGAGCATTCCTTCGTTTACACTTAGTTTGCTCAGTGAAGTGCACACCCAAAAATAACTGCTGTTAACGTATTTTATAATCACTGACCCCGAAGCTCCGGATAGCATGGCAGCTTCTGGTGATAAATGTAAACTAGAAAGCATGGGTGCTACAATGGAAGCAGCAGTAATTACTCCTACCGTTGTAGAACCTGTGATCATATTTCCAATCACTCCAATAATGAAAGGAAGAATGATCGCTGGCAGTTTGTAATGGACAAAGAAGTCTACAATATAATTAACCACTGGCGTGCCCTTTAGTATCTCACTTAATGATCCACCTAAACCTGTCACAACCAAAATCATTGCCGAACCCTTCAGCGCATTTTCTATCCATTCATTTTTTGCTTTCTTTTTATCATCGATACTATAAACATTGCGGTAAGCCAACCATACCCCCACAGTGAGCGCGCATACTGGCCAGCCCAGGTAGGTGATAATGGGTCGAAGAAAATTTCCTTCATCCAAATAAAGCTGAGCAACACTGTGCAATGTGATCAGCACGATAGGCACAACAATAGGGGCATAAGATGCGATGACTCCTATAGACGGGGGACTTTCCTTGTCTGTTTCCATGGCAAATTCCGGGTTTCCCATAGTTTTAATTCCTGGGCCAGCCACCCATTTTCCCCAGGCCCAGCACGCGAGGGAACCAAAGAAACAACACACCCCTCCATACACTATTGTTTTACCAATATCAGCACCCACCAAAGCGGCTGCTGCCAATGGACCGGGAGTAGGAGGCACAATAGCGTGTGTGAGTTGAAGTGATCCAACCAAGCCAGTGGACATAGCAGCAATGCCCGTGTTGGTTGCGATGGCCGAAGCGTGAACCAAAGGGTTTAAGATTACATATGCGACATCAGAGAAGATGGCGATCCCTAAAATAAAGCCGGTAAAAGTAAGTGCAAGCGGAATCCGCTTTGAGCCCACGAGGTTGATGATCGACTGGGTAATTACTTTTATAGCCCCTGTGTGTTTGAGGGCTTCGGCAATTATCGACCCCAACACAATTACGACTCCGATTTTTCCAAGTGTTTTTCCAAAACCCTCTTCAAAAGCTTCAATAAAATTGGCTTGTTGTATGCCAGGGATAATTCCGAAAGTAATAATGGGAATGAGCAAGGCAAGGAACACATGCCATTTCCATTTTGCAATCAAAATAAAAAGGGCAATGACAAGTAATATGAATGCAATTAAAGTAAGAACGGGATTGGTAGATACCTGAGTATTCATCCGGGATGATCAGTTAAATATTTCATTGCTGCCTGCACACCGCCTTTTTGAAATGGAATTTTGGTCAATTCCATTCCCATCTCCACTCCAGAAAGTGTAGCCATCAACATCAATTTATTAAAGTCACCTAAATGGCCGATGCGAAAAACTTTAGACTTGAGCTTTCCAAGACCTGAGCCCAAAGACAGGTTGTATTCTTTTAGAATGGCCGATCGCAACTCATCTGCATTGTATCCTTCCGGAATAATGAGCGCAGTCGTTGAGTCTGAATATGCTTTCGGATTCAGGCATTGGTTCTCCAAACCCCAGGTTTCGCAAGCAACGCGACAGGCAGAGGCCAGCTTTCTATGGCGCTGGGTAAGTGTCTCCAGGCCTTCTTCGAAAATCATTGTGAGAGACTCTTCTAAACCAAAAAAGAGCCCACTTGCCGGGGTATAGGGAAAATAACCAGTGGCGTTCATTTCAATTATTTTCTCCCACTGCCAATAAGATTGATGGTTGGTAATTTGTTTTGCCTGTTCGAATGCCTTTTTACTTATGGAATTGAACCCCAATCCGGGCGGCATCATTAATCCTTTTTGCGAAGCGCAAATGGCCACGTCTACTCCCCATTCTTTTTGGTGAAAGGGTGTTGTTCCCAGGGAGGACACCACGTCTACAAGCAACAGTGCGGGATGGTTGGCATTGTTTATGGCATTCCTCACTTCCATCACGTCACTTGTAATTCCGTTTGAAGTTTCATTATGTACGATCATTACGCCTTTGATCTTACTATCATTCCGCAATTTATCTTCCACCAGCTGTGCATCGACACCGTGCCTCCAATCACCCTCAATCCATTCTACCTTTATTCCAATTTTTTCTGCAAGGGTTTTCCATAATACTGCAAAGTGTCCTGTTTCATAAGCCAATACCTTGTCGCCAGGAGAAAACAAATTGACCATTGCGGCTTCCCATGCACCGGTACCGGATGAAGGATAAATAATTACATGGCCATCAGTTTGAAAGAGTTTTTTTAATCCATCAAGAATACGCTTGCTCAGTAAACCGAACTCTGGACCACGATGGTCGAGGGTAGGCTTGCCCATAGCACGCAGCACTCTTTCCGGAGTGTTGCTGGGGCCTGGTATTTGTAAAAAGTGCCAGCCGCGATGGTGTATACTTTTAGTTGGCATTATTTTTTTGAGGAAGAAAGAAACCAATTGACAATTTTGTTTCCGGCATCACCATAACTTGTGTCGGAAGAATTAGAGAGCAACACCAGAACCAATTTTTCATTAGGATAAATCCTAAAGGCGGTTATTCCCCCCACAGATCCACCGGTATGACCATATCCGTGAATGCCATCGTGATGGTAGGTTCTCCAGCCCACTCCATATTGCGTGCTGTCTCCATTGGCCAAAACCTGTGAAGTGGTGAAGGTGTTGAGTGTGGAGGCAGAAAGAAAACCAGCACTCATATGGGCCTCACCAAACTTTATCAAATCGGTAGTGGTAGAGAGAAATCCTCCGCCTGCCCACTTATAGCTGTTGTCGACTGCAGGAGCGTTGATCACTTTTCTGGTGCTATCCAGTTCATAGAAAGATGTACGATTATAAATTATACTGTCATAGAAATCCGGGGAAGTACCGCTCATATTAAGTGCAGAAAACACCTCTCTTTGTATGAAAGGCAGGAAGGCTTCGCCACTTGCCTTTTCGATTACAGCGCTTAACAAATTGAAGCCGTAGCTCGAATAACTATAATTTGTCCCGGGTTCAAAGAGCAAAGAGTCGTCTTTAAAAATGGACAGGCTTGAAGAAACGGAATTAAACCTTTTATTCATAAGGAACTCATTACCACGATAATGCCTTATTCCGGCAATGTGGCCGGAAATTTCTTTTACGGTAATGGGGTATCTTTTTTTAGGAAAATCCGGAAGGTAGGTATAGACAGATTCATTAAGATCCACCTTTCCGGCATCGATTAACTTTCCCAATGCTGCCGAAGTAAGCGGTTTGGACACACTGCCTATTCTAAATTTAGTAACGCCCGGGATCACTTTTACATCATTTTCAAGATCGGCATACCCAAAGCCTTCAGACCAAATGATTTTTCCATCAATCGCTATGGCAGCATCTATGCCGGGTATTTTTTGTGCCACCCGGATTGAATCCAAAAGCTGTTTGCTTTTTTCTATCGCACTTTGGTATTCAGAATCCACTTTATTGTTGCATCCAATACAACACAGAATGAGCAATAGAGAGATGGGTAATACGCGGAGCTTCATATCGGAAACTACTCAATTCCTGCAAAAGATGTTATCTTGTTTGGATGGATTTAGTATGGGCAGTGATTGGTGGTATACTCATGTTGGCGGGTATCATTGGATGCTTGCTTCCATTTATACCGGGTCCTCCATTGAGCTTTCTGGGTTTATTGCTCTTGCAACTCAGGGAGACGGCACCTTTTACCACGCAGTTTCTCATCCTATGGGCCGTTATAGTGATCGTTATAACAGCATTGGATTATCTCGTTCCGATATATGGCACCAAACGGTTTGGGGGTACAAAGTATGGATTGTGGGGTTGCACCATTGGATTGATTGCGGGTTTTTGGTTTGGACCAGTAGGTATTATAGCAGGACCATTTCTCGGTGCTTTACTGGGAGAATGGTTAGGGAATAGGAATTCTGATCAGGCATTCAAAGCAGCGATTGGTTCTTTTGTTGGTTTTCTGGTGGGCACTGTTTTAAAACTAATAGCCAGCGGGGTGATGACGTACTATTTTATTGCCAGTCTTATTTAAATTCCCTCCGCCACAATCATCTGTGTATGCGAAGCTCTTTGGCGAATGAGTTTGGCCGGAGCATATCCGGGGGAGTTCCACCAGGCTTTTGCTTTTTCCATAGAAGGAAATTCTAAAATGACTAACCTGCTGGGTTTCCAATCTCCTTCAAGATTTTCTACTGCACCACCTCTGGTAAGAAATTTTCCATCATACGGAACAAGGCTTCCGGGTGTGTGCTTTTTGTATTCTTCGTATTCTTTAGGATCGGTAACTTTTACGTCTACAATGATATAAGCTGGCATGTGATTTAATTTGTTAATAGAACTTCTTGTTCTGATTAAAATTGATTTAAACTATCCCCTGTGCTTTCATGGCATTAGCCACTTTTAAAAATCCGGCAATATTAGCGCCTACCATATAGTTACCGGGTTTCCCATATTCTTTGGCTGCAGCCAGACAATTATCGTGAATATTTTTCATGATTCCCTGAAGTTTGGAGTCTACATCTTCGCTTGTCCAGTTTTGCCCCATATAGTTTTGCATCATCTCCAGACCACTGGTAGCCACTCCACCGGCATTGGATGCCTTGCCCGGAGCGTACATCACGCCATTGTCCATAATCACATTAATTCCCTCAATAGTAGTAGGCATGTTGGCGCCTTCTCCTAAAAGCAAAACGCCACCCTTTACGAGATGGTTGGCATCCTTATCATTGATTTCATTTTGTGTGGCACAAGGGAAGGCACAATCTGCCTTGATCGTCCACATTTCATTGTGGTCAGCATTGGCATCTCCCGCATGATATGTGGCACTTTTAAATTGATCGGCATATTCTTTTATCCTTCCCCTTCTGTTGTTTTTGAGATCTTTCAAAAACTCTAGTTTATCGCCTGTGATTCCGCCTTCATCATAAATAAAACCACTGGAATCGGAGGCAGTAATTGCCTTGCCTCCCATTTGATTAATTTTTTCGATGGCATATTGCGCTACATTTCCTGATCCGGAA
Source organism: Flammeovirgaceae bacterium UBA2338 (assembly GCA_002344795.1). Lineage (GTDB taxonomy): Bacteria > Bacteroidota > Bacteroidia > Cytophagales > Cyclobacteriaceae > ELB16-189. Next base: position 30,391 of record DDUM01000022.1, read on the forward strand.
ACTAAACAGGTTTTTCCTCTAATTGTATTTCCTACATTCTGAAACATGTTTTCAGCAAAATAGATCAGCCCATAGCCGGTGGCTTCGGATCGTATCAAACTTCCTCCCCATTCAATTCCCTTGCCGGTGAGAACACCAGTAAACTCATTTTTGATTTTTTTATAGGCACCAAATAAATAACCAATCTCGCGCCCACCCACTCCGATATCACCCGCGGGCACATCCGTTCTATGATCGATGTGCCTTGCCAATTCGCCCATAAAGGCCTGGCAGAATTTCATTATCTCATTTTCACTTTTTCCTTTTGGATCAAAGTCCGAGCCTCCTTTTCCTCCACCCATCGGGATACCTGTAAGGGCGTTTTTGAAAATTTGTTCGTACGCTAAGAATTTCAAAATGCTTGGTGTAACAGAAGGGTGAAAACGAAGCCCTCCTTTGTAAGGCCCTATTGCACTGTTCATCTGCACCCGATAGCCCCTGTTGATTTGCACATCGCCCTTGTCATCCAGCCATGTAACACGAAAGGAAATCAATCTTTCCGGCTCAAGTGTACGTTCCAATATTTTCAATTTCACCAGTTCCGGATTCCTGTCTAAGACCGGAATTAAAGATTCAATTACTTCCTGGGCCGCCTGGATAAATTCCGGCTCATTGGGGTTTCTCTTTTTTACAGTTTCAAGAATTACAGTGTGAGCCATGGGCTGGTTTTTTGAGGGGTTTATTATAAAAACGGCACCAATTTAAGAGAAGTAAAGAGAAACCAAGGCAAAATTGGGGTATTTTGACCCGCTTATCATAGAAAATAATGATCCCCTTGTTGGGCTAAAGCTTTTCTTTGAGAAAGCCAGTGGTATAACCTTTTGCATTCTTCACCATGTCTTCGGGGGTTCCGGCAAAGAGTAAATTTCCGCCCTTCTTTTCACCGCCTTCAGGCCCCAGGTCAATTATCCAGTCCGCACATTTGATTACCTCCATGTTGTGCTCAATTACAATTACCGTATGACCTTCGTCTACTAAAGCATTGATCGCCTTCAGAAGTTTGCTGATGTCATGGAAGTGAAGGCCTGTGGTGGGCTCATCGAAGATGAATAGAACATGGTCTTTACTGTCTGTGCTTTTCTTCCCCAGAAAAGAAGCCAACTTTACACGTTGAGCCTCTCCGCCACTCAATGAGTTGGAACTTTGACCTAACTTGACATAGCCAAGCCCTACTTCGTATAGAGGGAGTACTTTATCGTAAACGGGTTTCTTATCCTTAAAGAATACCATCGCATCCTCTACCGTCATATCGAGGATGTCAGCGATATTTTTGCCGTTGTACTCTACTTCAAGAACTTCTTGTTTAAAGCGTTTTCCATGACAACTCTCGCATTTCAAAAAGATGTCAGCCATAAACTGCATCTCCACTTTTGTTTCTCCTTCACCAGAGCAGGTTTCGCAGCGACCTCCCTCCACATTGAATGAATAATGCGAAGGTTTGTATCCACGTTGTTTGCTTAAAGGCTGATCAGCGTAAAGCTGACGAATGGCATCATAGGCTTTGACATAACTGATCGGATTGGAGCGTGAGGATTTTCCTATTGGATTCTGATCCACAAATTCTACCTGAGAAATTCTGGCAATGTCTCCTTCCAGTTTGTCATACTTACCAGGGCTGTCGGCCACAGATCCACTTACTCTGCCAATGGCTGGGTATAAAATTTTCTTTATCAATGTAGATTTGCCACTTCCGCTCACACCCGTTACCACAGTAAGCACGCCAAGAGGAAATTCTACTGTTAAATTTTTAAGATTGTTCTCTCTTGCACCTGATACAACGATTGAGTCTTTCCATGAGCGTCTTTTCGTAGGAACTTTGATTTCTTCCTTCTTGCTCAGGTAATTGGTAGTGTGAGACTTGACTGACCCATTGAGGTCTTTAAGCGTGCCCTGATAAACCAACTCACCACCATGTGCACCGGCATCTGGGCCGATGTCAATGATCTGGTCAGCCGCCCTCATGATTTCCTCTTCATGCTCTACCACAATCACTGTATTGCCCAAATCGCGCAATGATTTTAACACCTCAATCATGCGGGCAGTATCTCTTGGGTGCAATCCAATACTTGGCTCATCCATAATATACATGGAGCCCACCAATGCACTGCCCAATGCGGTAGCCAGCTTGATGCGCTGAAATTCTCCACCCGAAAGTGTGGAGGTAAGCCTGTTAAGTGTGAGATAACCTAACCCAACCTTTATCATGTAATCCACCCGAGAGCGGATTTCTTTTAGTATGCGATCTGAAACTTTCTTGTCATAAGCAGACAACTCAATTTGATCAAAAAAGACGGCTAATTCTTCCAGCGGCATAAGTACCAGATCAGTAATGGAGGTGCCGTTAACTTTTACATAAGCTGCATCCTTTCTTAGCCTTGTTCCCCGGCAATCCGGACAGGTGGTGCGACCCCGGTACCTTGAAAGCATTACCCGGTATTGAATCTTGTGCATTTTAGACCCCAGGTACTTAAAGAACTGATCGATGCCATCAAAATACTCGTTGCCAGTCCACAACACCTCTCGCTCTTTCTCGGTCAGGTCTGAGTAACTTCGGTGAATTGGAAAATCGAACTTAATGCCATTCTTAACGAGAGGTTTTTGCCATTTGCTCATTGTTGGAGTTCTCCAGGGAGCAATAGCGCCTTCAAATACGGAAAGGCTTTTGTCGGGAATGACAAGGTCTTCATCTATGCCCAGCACTTTGCCAAATCCTTCACAAGTGCGACAGGCACCATAAGGATTGTTGAAGCTGAAAAGGTTGGCAGAGGGTTCCGTAAACGAAATGCCATCGAGCTCAAATCGATCTGAAAAATGTAATGGGTCTGAACTTTCAGTGTACACAGTGCAATCACCCAACCCTTCAAAGAATGAAGTCTGAACAGAATCAGAAAGCCTAAAGCTTAAGTCTTCATCATCTGCTTTTGTGACCGCTCTATCTACCAGTATTTCAAACAGGGATGTTTTTTTTGGTTTTTTTTTGGCCTCTAAAATCTCTTCGATAAACTGGCCTTCCCCGTCTACCAAAACGCGTGTGTAGCCTTTGCTCAACAAAAGGGTGAGTTCATCTGCCAGCTTTCTGCCTTTTGCGATCTTAAGCGGACAGGCAATCATAATTTTGGTGCCGTCTTTTAATTTGTGAATGGCATCCAGCACAGATGATACTGTATCTCTTTTTACCAGTTCGCCACTTACCGGTGAATAGGTCTTGCCTATCCTGGCAAATAATAACTTGAAGTAGTCATAAATTTCAGTTGTCGTGCCCACTGTAGATCGTGGGTTCCGGGTATTTACCTTTTGTTCAATGGCGATGGCGGGTGATACTCCTCTGATGTAGTCTACATCGGGCTTCTCCATTCTGCCCAAAAACTGTCGTGCATAGGAGCTCAAACTTTCTACATACATCCGCTGGCCTTCAGCAAATAGGGTATCAAACGCCAATGAAGACTTGCCGGAGCCGGAGAGCCCTGTTATCACTACAAGTTTATTTCTTGGAATGGCTACGCTGAGGTTCTTCAGGTTGTTGACCCTGGCTCGTTTGATGATGATATACTCCCTGGGGTCTAATTGATCAAGTTGGGATTCAGAAAAGGGAGCGACTTTGGCCATGAGCCTGCAAAAATAAAGAATTAGTAGGCAACGAGGGGCTAAAAAAGAAACACCAATCAAAGAATGGTGTTTTTGTGATTAGTTCAGAATCAGAGCTCAGTTATCGAAATCGGGTTCGTAGCTTGGATCTTTCGAGCCTTCATCGTCATCGAAGTCGCCACTTTTGGCGCTATAATCATCTCCATCAAATCCACCGTCATCATCGTCATCCTGCTCGCCAGAATCTACATCATAGCCGCCTGAGCTGTTTTTTGTTGCAGGGACCTTTACCAAATAAAGTGAATCTTCCGTTTCGAGCGGAAAAACGAAGATAGGCTCCTTTTTGGCATTCATGATTCGAGAGATGCTTCCCTCAAATCCATTGGGATGTTGTCTTTTGATCAACTCCCTCAGTTCCTCAGAGAGGGTATCTAAACTTTTAATTATTCTTTTTTTACTATCACCCATGTAGTTGTATATATCAAAAAAACCGGCCTCAAATAGCATAAGAATTTTTATAACAGGCAATATTTTCTTGATTTTTTTTGTGCCTCCAGGGAATATTTTTATCTTTTCATTTCTAAATTAATTAAACCTAACCCATACACTATCGAGCAAGACTTCTACGTTACCTAAAAGTGAGACAGAATGATAGACAGAAGAGTAAGCGACCAGGACTTGGTAGCGCTTTATCAAAATGGTAATGAAGACGCGTTCGAAATGCTGCTTCTAAGACACAAATCGCGAATTTATACGTCCATTTACTTAATTGTAAAGGATCGTTACGTGGCGGAGGATTTGCTTCAGGAAACCTTTATTAAGGCTATAAACACCATTAAGGGAGGTAGATATAACGAGGAAGGTAAATTCCTGCCATGGATTAGCAGAATTGCTCATAACCTTGGCATCGACCACTTTAGAAAGAATAAGCGGCACCCGGAAATTGTGCTGGAGGAGGGAAGTCGGTTGTTCGATACCATGGAGTTTGCCGATGAGTCTTTCGAGTCAACCCAGTTGATGAAGGACAACAAAACGAGGTTAAGGAGTTTTATCAAAGAACTTCCGGTAGAACAGAAGCAGGTCTTGATCATGAGGCATTATTTGCAAATGAGTTTTCAGGAAATTGCAGAAAGAACGGATGTGAGCATTAATACCGCATTGGGGCGTATGCGTTATGCCCTTATCAATCTGAGAAAGAAAATGACGAAAAATAATATTGCCTATGACCCAAACCTTTACCCAAGACGATCTGATCAGGTATATCTACCACGAGACTACGGAGAAGGAGACACGGGAGATTGATAGAGCTTTGATCTGCGACTCTGAATTGCAAAAGCAATACACAGAGTTAGTTACAACGAAAAAGCAATTGGATATCGTTCGAATGGAACCCTCACATGGGTGCATTAACGGCATACTCAATTACGCCAGAGGACTTCAGGAGAAACACTAAGTTCTTTTCATTGTAAGAAATCAAATGATTTCCGCATAATGATATGCAAGGATGGTTATTCCGCATGGGGAATAAGACCGTCCTTTTTTTTTCATTTTGCGGATTTGTAAACAAGAGAGGAGCGCGAAGGACATAACACACTTATTTTCGTGCAATAGTCGCTGTAGTAAAGACTGATTTTTTAAACATTTAGCGACCAAGTTCACATCAAGTCAGCAATTGCACTTTCTTTGCAGCGTGAAAGTTCTGGTTCTGCATCAACATTTTAAAACTCCATCAGTTGGAGGAGCCATCCGATCGTATTATTTGGCAAAAGCACTGGTGAACAGTGGGATGGAAGTAGTTGTCATTACTGGTCATGATCAAACCTACAAAAGGCAGAACGTGGAAGGCATCGAAGTTCATTTTCTGCATGTTCCTTATAACAACAGCTTTGGTTTTTTGAAGAGAAGCATCTCCTTCTTGAGATATGTTTTTAAGTCGGTGAAGAAGGCAGGTGAATTCAAAGACATAAAATTATGTTATGCCATATCTGTGCCCTTGACCGTGGGGCTGGCCGCGAGATGGATAAAGAAGCGATATAAAATCCCATATATTTTTGAAGTGGGCGACCTGTGGCCTGACGCTCCGGTGCAAATGGGGTTTGTGAATAATTACTTTTTTAAAAAGCTCCTTTATAAACTGGAGTACAATACCTATCAGGCGGCTAAATCAATAGTAGCACTCTCACCGTCAATTCAATCGGCCATAGACAAGAAAATTCCTGGCAAAAGAGTAGACATGATCCCCAACATGGCAGATACCAATTTTTTTATTAAAACGGCCAGAGATCCCCGCCTGGAAGAAAAATATAAAGTGAAAGGAAAATTTGTGGTCTCCTACATAGGCGCAATTGGAGTGGCCAATGGGTTGGATCATGTTGTAACATGTGCACAAGCTTCACGCAAAACAGGCCTGCCCATTCAGTTTATCATTTGTGGCGAAGGGGCATTGAAGAATAGATTATTGAAGGAGGTCAAAAGATTGGAGTTGGAGAATTTATTGGTTCTTGATTTCACCAACCGTGACGGAGTAAGTGAGATATTGAATATTACTGATGCAGCCTTGATCAGTTATACGCCTGTACCCATTTTAGAAACGGGCTCTCCCAATAAATTTTTTGATGCATTGGCTGCAGGAAAATTGATTGTTGTCAATTTTGGTGGGTGGATTAAAAATGAAATAGAAGAAAATAATTGTGGTATTTATGTAGACCCACACCAGCCAGCCGATTTAATAAAAAAACTGAAACCGTTTATTGGTGACAAGCTGTTGCTCGAAAACTATCAGTTCAACGCAAGGTCATTGGCCGAGAAAAAGTATTCCAGAGAAGAGTTGTCGGCAAATTTTTCCCGAATAATTGAGGAGGCCATCCCAACGTAGAACGTTACATCGGCCTGTACTTCGATGCTTTAAAAATTTCTCCTGCACTTGGGTTTTGCATGAGCTGGGGCAGGGTTATGCTTTCATTTTGGTCCATGTATTTCTTTACTACTTCCCATCCCACCCAGGTGGCTATTCTGCCCGGACACTTTTCGCCTACTTCCAAAGTCTTCGGCCTTTCTGCCACATATTTCTGTTTGATCAAATGGCTGGTAGAGTAAAAAACTTCGTCCTCCACCAATCTTTTCCAAATCAGATCGCTGTTTTCTCTAGAACCTTCGATCTCCTCTTTGGTATAGCCGATCAATATGCTGTCGGGCAGGCAAGGCAACATTTGTTTTGCGAAATAGTAAGTCTTGCCATAGCTGATCATGTCCGCCAGCACGGTGCGGTCTTCCAGGTTGGTTTTGTTGAATTGGTCATCAATACCATAGAGCAGCATGATGGAAGGGACGATGAAATTTTTCTGATACCTGCGAAGCATATAGTCGTACATGTTGGGTTTGTATCGTGCACCCGGACCCAGATAATAATCTAAACCAATAATGATGAGTGAATCGGATACGTAAATATCACTTTCTAAACCAGTAATAACGGTTTGTACTTTTGGTGGCTCGAAGTGGGGATAGTAATAGGTTAAATTAGTGAAGGCTTCGTTGAGTTCTTCTTTCAATTCACTCAAGTCGCCAAAGACCTGGTGGGTGTCAATTAACAAAGAATCGAAATAAGGGTTGTTGAACCGGCTATACAGTTCATTAATGAAAACGGAGTCGTCAGGATAGCCAGTCCTATTGAAAAAAACATCGCGTAACTCTGTGCGCCTTGAAAAAAAATCGACCAGTTCTTTTTTTGAGGAGAATTGAGTGACGGAATCTTGCAGCTGCTCCACTTCCACAGTTACTTTTTTGCCTGAGGTGTCAGGAATGAAGGCGCATTTTTCTTCATACCCCGTTTTACATCCGGATAAAAACATTACAATAACCAAAAGAGTGAGCACAATTCGCATGGCGCAAAAGTAAGAGACAAGCTGATTAAATCCACCAGATTGTTAACGAAAGGTAAAGCAGTTGATTGTATGATAAGATTACAATACATTAACCCCAAAAAGTCTTTGGACTAAACACAGGAGAATGAAAGCACTGACGTTTCATGGAAAAGAAAAAATAGTATTTGAATCCATCGCTGATCCAGCAATACTGCAGCCGGGCGATGTGATTGTAAAGGTAAAACTGAGCTGTATTTGTGGCTCTGATCTTCACGTTTATTACGAACATGAAAAGGGATTGGACCATGGTACGGCCATGGGACATGAATTTGTGGGAGAAATAGTGGAGGCAGGAAGTGAAGTAAAATTGTTCCGCATTGGCGATCAGGTGATGAGTCCTTTTACCACCAATTGCGGACAGTGTTTTTATTGCCAAATAGGATTGACCTGCCGCTGCGAAAAAGGCCAACTGTACGGTTGGGTTGAGAAGGGAAAGGGTTTACAGGGAGGACAGGCAGAGTTGGTGAGGGTTCCCATGGCAGATGCTACTTTAGAAAAAATTCCTGAAGGGGTTTCATTGGAAGAAGGTTTGCTGCTGGGAGATATTCTATCCACTGGATTTTTCTGTGCGCACCAGGCAGAAATAAATCCAAGGGGAGTGCAGGCTGTGGTGGGTTGTGGCCCTGTGGGGATGATGACCATAGTAGGAGCCAAAGAATATGGAGCCACAAAATTATTTGCCATAGATGCTGTAGAGGAACGATTAAAAATAGCAGAAAGCTTTGGAGCCATCCCCATCAACTTTAAAAAGCAGAATCCATTGGAAGTGATTGTAGAACACAATCAGGGTCGTGGTGCGGATGCCGTTATGGAAGTAGTAGGCAATGGCAGTGCCGCCCGGCTGGCGTATGATATTCTGCGCCCGGGAGGGATAATCTCAACTGTGGGTGTATGCAATGATCAACACCTTGCCTTTTCACCCGTGGAGGCGTACAACAAAAATGTCACTTATAAAGTAGGCAGGTGTCCTGCAAGACATTTTATGGATAAGTTAATTCCTATGGTTCAGCAAAGGAAATATGACCTCACTTCTATCCTTACACACCGCATGCCATTAAGTGCAGGATCGATTGGGTATGATGTCTTTGCCAACAAGAAAGACAATTGTATGAAGGTCGTGCTGGAGAGGTAGAAAAAGAGGCTGTCTCAAAAGTTAAGGAATGTCGTTTTTCTAAGCGAAAGCGAAGAATCCCCATGGTTTGAATTTACAATTAAGGGATGTTTCGCTCAGCAAAACGTGTCACTTTTGAGGCAGCCCCCATTCTTTATAGTCAGCCCAAAATTATTTCTTAGCCACTAGCTTTACCTCAACTTCAAACTCACCATCAATCATGGCGTTCTGGATGGACCAGCCATACATCACTTCAAAGTCTGTCCTTTTCACTTTAAACTTAGCGGCTGCATCTACGGCATTTTTACTGATAGCATTAACTTCAGTGTCAAAAGTGATTTCTTTTGTAATTCCTCTAATGGTTAGATCAGCAACAGTGTGATAGGTGTTTCCTGATTTCTTTTCAGTCTTTTTGATCACCAGTTTAGCCTCAGGAAACTTAGCTACTCCAAAAAAGTCATCAGACTTAAGGTGACCTACCAGTTTGGCATTGTCAGTTTCCTTCTCCAAATCTTTATTGGAGAGTGTATTCATGTCGATCACGAACTCACCACCGGTTATTTTTTCTCCGTCAGTGGATATACTTCCAGATTTTAAATTAATGAGGCCCCAGTGGGAATACGATTTGGCTAAGTGAAAGCCTGTCCACTTCAATTCACTTGCCCCAGTGTCTACGCTTAATTTTTCGTCAGGTGTAGTGAAGGACATTAAAAGTGTAGCCGTTAAGGCAAACAACATCATAAATAATTTTCTCATAAAATTCTCTTTTTTTATTTAGTTGTTTAAACACGTATTTAGGAAGCAATAGTTCAAATACCTGACTATTTTTTTCAGTTTTGCCTTCAATTGGAGAATAATTATGTGTTTTAGGCTAAAATCGAAGGGTTTTTTATTTCGATCTACATCCCTCCCACAACAAACACGGCATTAGAAAACAACATTTTGCCGTTCTCCCAGAAGGAACGGAACAATGGGTTATCGACCAGGTAAATCACCTCACCTCTTCCCTTGTCTTCCACACCAAAGACCATCGTATTGCTAAGGGTCTGGTTGGCCTTATACCCGGCAAAGCCCATCAGTGGTTTTACGTTGCCTCTTAATGTGCCTACATTCCACCCATCCTGCATATAATCATATCGCATTGAGGTGGTGCGCAAACTGTAGTAAGAGTCTCCCAAACCAAAACTAAGCGGGTGCGATGGATCCAATGTCACTTTATAGATCGCGCCAAAAATGGAGTGGCTGAGTTGCTTTCTTTCAGCGGCATCGTATTGCACCAGTGTATTGTCCTTTTTGATTTGCTCATCCGCCTTTTCGGCAGCTTTTTTAGCTTCTTCACTGGCATACTTTTGCAAGCCAAATCCTTTTTTATCGGCAAATGAATTTAGTGCCTGGGCGGTCACAATTAACTTTCCCCCGGCAGAAACCCAATCTCCTATTTTGCCAAGAAGTTCCTCATCAAACATTCTATAATTGCCAGGAGGAACAATCAGCACATCGTATTTTTCCAATGAAATGGATTTGAAATAATCCGTGCCAATGATAGTGACAGGATAATTCAATTGTCTTTCGAAGAAGTGCCATGTCTCACCAAAGCTTAATGATGAAGTTTGATCACCACCCAGAAGCGCTATTTTGGGCGCTTTCAGATATTTTACATCGCCTGAGCCAAAATCTTTTCCACTGTCCACAAAACCGGTGGTGGTGGTGTAGATTTTTCTTCCCATGTTTTTGGCAAGGGTTTGCAAGGCGTTGTCAAAATCGGCTTTGGATTCATTGTTTCTTCGGGTAACGATAAGTGTACCGGGATCAAAACTATTTCCTCCGACATTAAATCCTTTTTCTGAAGAACGTACCTTAAAATCATCCTTGAGCAGTGCAGCAAGGAACTTTACATCTTCTATGGCCTGGTATTTGAAAATGTAAGCATATGGCTTAGCGGCCACACTTGAATTTTCTACTTTCTTTTGCTCGTAAGGTTTGCTCACATTAATTCGTTCGTTTAATGCATAACCCTTCAATCCGTAAGCATACATCAGATTCCATGCAGTGATATCATAAGTTATAGAATCATGGAGGTTCGATTGGGGCTCAAACAGAGTGGTAATAAACCTTCCTTTAGGTTGATAAATATTAATGATCACATCGTCTGTGTTGACAGAGACAGTTTTGTTGGATTGGGTTTGGAAGTCAAATCCCTTAGTAGATTTTCCCGCAGAAGGATGTCCGTATTGAATGCGGTGTGTATCCATCCAGGCTGTTATGCGATTGACTTTGTCCGCATTGTTGTCCGCCTTTATCACATATGTTTTGTATGGAGAAGCAGGGTTGGACATGTTTTCCTTAAAATACTTTTCAAACTCGGCAGTAACCCTGGCCGCATTCTGCGAAGTAATTTCTACAGTAGACAGTCCACTGGTGTAGTGGTGTGTAAGCCTGTCTTTCAATGTCAATGGATCCCCCTCTTTGGTTGTGATGGTCAATCCTCCAAAACCACCGCCCCCTTGCTCATAGGTCATACCTATTGCGCCATTGAAAGTAGGATAAGTGTCTCCATAGCTTGGATAAAAGAGATCAAATCTTTCTTTTGTAAAATACAGCCAGCCCTGCTCATCAAAGTGTTTTGCATTGTTTCTTCCGATCATGGTTTCAAATTCCCGCTGCCACACAGAAATCACATCGTGCAATGGTTCTGCCGCAGGACTGAAGTAGTAGGGGCTGTTAAAACTTTGCTCGTGAAAGTCCACGTGAATATGAGGCATCCATTGGTTGTATAATTTTAATCTGGCTTGTGATTCAATTTGCGATTCCCATGCCCAATCTCTGTTCAAGTCAAACAAGTAGTGATTGGCCCTTCCACCGGGCCATGGCTCACGGTGTTCTTTGGCATCCGGACTGGGATCTGGAGGGTAATTTCCATATTGATTATAAAAGTTGGCGTAACGGTCACGGCCATCAGGGTTGATACAGGGGTCTATAATGACAACGGTGTTTTTCAGCCATTCCTGAGTTTTGGCATTTTCCGGGTTGGCCAAATCATACAGGGTTTTCATTGAAGCTTCCGTGGAGTTGGCTTCATTTCCGTGTACGTTATAACTCAGCCAAACCATGGCCACATTGGTTGAAGGAGTTCCTTGTTCAAGGCCGGTCCTCTTCAGGTTGTCGAGGCGAATCTGATCCAGATTTTTGAAATTTTCATCGGAGGCTATGACAGCTACAATCAACGGCCGATGTTCATAGGTTTCTCCGTATTGAATGAATTTGATATTGTTCGGTCTTGCCGCTGCCACTTGCTGAAAGTATTCCACTACTTTATGATGGCGGGTGAAGCGGTCTCCCAGCTCATAGCCGAGAAATTGTTCCGGGGTTTGGAGTTGTGTCTGCGCAAAGGCAGCAATAAATACAAGATTGAGTAGCAAGGATGAGAGGATCTTCTTCATAAACAGAATTATTTGAAGTGGTAAATTAACAAAGACTTTTCACATCTCCCTGCTACTCTGTTCCGGATTGTGATTTTCTATTTCAAAAGGCGCTTAACTTGTGGCAAGTGGTGAGCGATGTGTTCTTTCATAAACTCCAGCGCCTGAATAATGTTGAGTTTTCCTACAGCCGGATGCTTAAAAATCATTCGTTTTGTTTGATCATCTCTTATTTCTTCCAATAAATTTTTCAATGCTTCTCGGCTAGCATTCCATTCTGCAATTAGTTCATCAAGGCTGGTATAGGTTATGGTGAATGCAACAACAGGCTGGGGTGCATTAAACTTAAGCGGCAGCCGTTGAGAAATTTTTAGAACAACCATCTTTAGCGTTTCTATCAAGCCAGAGTCTTTTGCCTGATCAATGCCCTGCATTTTTTTTCTTAAATACTGAACGGATAATTTCTCCGCAGACACCAGATGAGCCAGTATTTGGTGCAAAGACCATTTGTTATTTCCAGGGCTTGTGTTAAACCGATCAGGAGTGTTTTTCACGCTGTCTAACAACTGGTGGCGTTGTGCTTCGAGGGAATTAAATAATTGATGGAGTCTTGTATTCACACTACAAGATATTGAATTCAATAACAGTTAAAGAAATCAATTTGATAGGATGAAAAGGTTTACTTATCTTCATTTAACATAAACCAACCCAAACTTCAAATTCATGGAAAATTATGATCCGTACAGTGGAGGTATAATGGCCGCAATGGGAGCATTTGCCTTTATTTATTTTGTTATTTTAGTTATAATAGTTGCTGGTCTGTGGAAGGTATTTGAGAAAGCGGGGAAGCCAGGCTGGGCAGCCATTATTCCTATTTATAATATAATTATTCTCTTAGAAATTGTGGGCAAGCCTACATGGTGGATTATTCTGATGTTAATTCCATTTGTCAACTTCATCATTGCAATCATTCTCTACCATCAGTTGTCTCTGTCCTTTGGACAAGGAGTGGGAATGACCATTATGTTGATCTTGTTACCATTTGTGGCACTCCCTATCTTAGGATTTGGAAGTGCGAAATACAGCGGCCCACCGGCCGCGGCTTAGTAGTTTTACTAATGGTGTAAAACCCGGTTTTTTCTTATGAAGAGATCGGGTTTTTATTTGCAGTTTTTTCTAATGGCACCCTTTGCGTCAGGTGATCCTAACTCCTCAGCTCTTTTCAAGTCAAGACAACCATCGTAGTTATTGTTCATAAGAAGTTTGATCATTCCACGCTGGTAGTAGGTCTCAGGGTCACTTGGGTATAGTTCTATCGAGGCAGTGTAATCGTCCACTGCTCCTGCGTATTCTTCTTTTTCCGTTCTGCTGAGTGCGCGATTGTCGTAGTATGTAGGGTTGGTCGGATCTAATTCCAAAGCACTTGTATAGTCAGCAATGGCACCATCGTAATCTTCGGTGGCATATTTGAGCACACCCCGCAGATTGTAGGTTTCAGGGTCTTCATCGTCCAATTCAATGGCTTTGTTGTAGTCCTCCAAAGCTCCTTTTACATCTTCCACGGCACTTTTTGCCAGGGCGCGGTTTTCGTATTGAAGCGGATCATTTGGATTTAATTTGATGGCCATGTCATAGTCCTTGATGGCTTTATCAAAAACATCTGTATTGTAATAGGCAACTCCCCTATAATTGTAAAGCGAGGCATCATCTTTATCCAGTTCGATGGCTTTGGTATAATCGTCAATGGCACTTACAAATTCACCCAACTCAGATTTTACCACACCCCGGTTGAAGTATTTATCGTCATCTTGTGGTCCAAGCTCTAATGCTTTTGAAAAATCGAAATAAGCATCCTGTAGTTCATCAATGTTATACCTGGCAAAGCCTCTGTTAGTGTATGCATCTGCATATTTGGGATTGAAGGTGATGGCTTTGTTAAGGTCTTCAATGGCATCGTAATCATCCCCCAGCGCTATTTTGGATTCACCTCTGAAGTTGAGCGCCTCTGCATAAGTAGAGTCAATTTCCAAGGCAAAGGTGAAATCTGCAATGGCACCATAAAAATCCTCAAGACCCATTCTGGCCTGACCTCTCATCGATAGTGCAGCTTTATCTTTGGGGTTGGCATCTATTAACTTCGACAGGGCTGATTTGGCACCATTAAAGTCTTTTGCTTCAAGCTTTTTCCGAGCATTGTCCAGAGCAGCATTACTGGACTGCGAAAAGCAGGCTAATGAACCAATACAAAACAGGGCAGTCGCGATTAATCTCATTGTCAAATCAGGAATCAATATTTTATTTGAAGGGACAAGTTAAAAAGAAAAGCGCACTTGGCAGGTGGCAGATTACCTATGATTAACTCTTCTTAATTTGTGAGGGCACCCACTGAAGACTCAATGCCCACCCATGTATGGCGTTGGTGCTGCCTGTTCCAGACCCAGTGACTTTTGACCCAAACGGTTTTATGACAGGGCTCGGGTTTTATTATTACCCTCTGTTTTCTGACTTGCGCTTCCGCGTCAAGGCTCCACATCGAAAGGATCAACAGGGTCAGAAAGATTAAAAATGAGATGAGCTTCTTCATTTCTCATTATTTATTCTTTTGACCCCTCGGTTCGCCACCGATTTAACCGGGGCTTTAGAATCTTATAAAAATTCATTAAATTAATGTTTAAACAAATAATTAAATCCAATGAAATCCCAATGAAATCGACTCTATCAACCCTTGGAAGGCTACTTTATGCTATTCCCTTTGCCGTTTTCGGGCTTTTTCACTTTATGAATGCAGAAGGAATGGCACAAATGGTACCTGTACCGGGCGGTGTGTTTTGGATCTATCTGACGGGCACAGCCATGATTGCTGCATCTATTAGTATCGTTATTAGGAAAAAGAGTAGTCTTGCCTCGCTATTGCTGGGAGCTTTATTATTGGTTTTTGTGCTTACTATTCATTTACCGATGGTACTGGGCGGTGATCAGTCGGCTATGGGACAGCTCCTGAAGGATTTGGCTCTGGCTGGTGCTTCATTCTTCTATTCCAGTACCTCGGAAGATTAACCACAACCTCACCCAACCTTAAAAATCTCCACATTGGTGTAGATTTTTATACACTTCTACCATTTATCCTCTTTACTCAACCTGTGCGCCTTCAGGACGTATATATTTGTTTCAAACCCTTAACTCAAATGATTAAGAATTCTACTTTATTCTTCGTGGCAATGATCATCACGATTCTGGCCAGTGCACAGGAAAAGTCCCTGGATATGAAAATGGATTTTGAAGATTATGATCCTCCTTCAACCCTGGTCGTTCCTGAGCATCACATTACCAAAGCCAAATTTCCATTCGTAGATATTCACAATCATCAGTTTGGAATGCCCACCATGGATTTGGGAAATCTGATCACTGAAATGGATAAGATGAACATGGCCGTAATGACCAACTTAAGCGGCAGAGGACGCGGCAGTACCGAACATCTAGAGAATTCATTAAAGAATGTAAAAGACAATTACCCCAACAGGTTTTTAGTTTTTACCAATGTGGACTTTGATGGAATTGACGATGCAGACTGGACCAAAAGAACGGTAAAACAGCTTGAAGAGGATGTGAAGAAAGGTGCCAAAGGTTTAAAGATTTACAAATCTTTAGGGATGTTCAACAAAGACAGTAAGGGAAATAGGATTCATATCGATGATCCTAGAATTGATCCGGTATGGGCAAAGTGTGGTGAGCTGGGAATTCCTGTTTTAATCCATTCAGCGGATCCGAAACAATTTTGGCAACCCATCGACAATCAAAATGAAAGGTGGTTGGAGTTAAAGACACATCCGGGCAGAAGACATGATAACGACCCCGTTTCCTGGGAAACAATTATTCAAGAACAGCACAACATTTTTAAGAAACATCCGAAAACTAATTTTATAAACGCGCACATGGGCTGGTATGCCAGTGACTTAAAAAAATTAGGGGAGTTGATGGATTTGTATCCCAACATGTATGCCGGGATAGGTGCCATTATTGCTGAGTTGGGAAGGCAACCGCGTGCGGCTAAAGCTTTTATTGATAAATACCAGGATCGTGTACTCTTTGGCAAAGACAGTTGGGTACCAGATGAGTACGAAACTTATTTTAGGGTACTGGAATCTGAAGATGAGTATTTTCCATACCATAAACGTTACCATGCTTTTTGGAGAATGTACGGCCTTGGGTTGCCAGACAACCTGCTTAAAAAATTATACTACAAGAATGCAATCAAGCTAATTCCAAGTATAGACAGAACGTTGTTCCCTGATTAAACGTCCGATAAAGATTCATTTTGATGTGGAGCAAATCCCTTTGGCTCGTAGTATTGGTGCTGTTAACAGGTTGCGTGCCTGAGGAACAGGTTGTATTGCGTGCCATCGACAATGTTGAGTTAGCACCAGGCAAAGGTGCTGATCCAGTTTTAAAAGCAGATGCCCGATTTTATAATCCGAATAAGATTAGGATGAAAGTAAAAGCCATCGAACTCGATGTGTTTATCGATGGCAAAAAATCAGCACGGGTGGATCAAAAGCTCAAGTCGGTAATAAAGTCTCAAGCTGAGTTTACTCTCCCTTTAGAAGTTCAACTATCTATGAAGGAGATTGGCTTGGTGGATGCGTTGCTGGGACTGTTTGGTGGGAAAAAATATTTAATCAATTATAAGGGTCATATCAAAGTGACAGTCAGGGGCTTCCCTTTAAGAATTCCTGTGGATTACTCGAAAGAGGTAAGGTTAAGGATTTAAGCATCTATTTTTTTTACCTGACAATCATTATTAAATTAATGGCAATTATTTTCAATGATCTCAATAGGAGCTTTTTTCTTAGCATCTCTCTTATTGCTTGTAATTATTCTACAGGTACGGGCTTACTATATTCTTAAGAGACAGAACAGCATTATCACCAAACAAAGCATTGAGATTCAAAAGCAAAATGAAGCTTTAGCGAGGCAGAATCAACAGCTCAACGATCTGAATATAGAAAAACAACAGATCATCGGAGTTGTTTCGCATGATTTAAAAGGTCCCTTCAATCGCATATTCGCAATAATGCAATTGATGAGTATGTCGGGAGATAATTTGACGGATGACCAGAAGGAATATGTGGGAAAAATTCATCAAATAGCAGTAGACGGATTGAATATGGTGCGCAACCTTCTTGACAGCAGGCAGATTGATGAGAAAATTCTGGATCTTACTTTGGAGCCCATTGAGCTAAAACCTTTTGTTTCTTCCTTTGTAAAAAATTTCAGAAGTGTAGCCGACAGAAAAAAAATTAATCTCCATTTTAAAGGTCCGGACGGTGTGGTAGTGATGGCAGATCGTCTTTATCTCAGCCGCATTCTTGACAATTTACTTTCCAACGCCATAAAATTTTCTGAGAAGGAAAAGAATGTGACTGTTTCAATTGAGAATAGCGGTGAGCAGGTTTTGTTAACGGTAACGGATGAGGGGCCGGGAATTAGCGAAGAAGATCAAAAAAAGCTGTATCTGAAATTTCAAAAGTTAACCGCGCGACCTACGGGAGGAGAAAGCTCTACAGGGCTTGGGTTATCGATTGTGAAAACTCTTATTGAAAAGATGGGCGGAAGTATTAGCTGCAAAAGTCAGTTGGACAAGGGAGCAGCGTTTACTATTTCTTTGAAAAAAGACAGTTAATCAAACAGGTAGTAATCATCCTCTTTACCACTAAGGATGGACTCCAAAGATTCAATTACATTTTCATCTTTGATCACATAATCTCTTACCCCTTTTTGGATAAAGCTTAAGACCATATTGCCATCATCCAGGGCGCTGAGCATAATTACTTTATTACTATCCTTAATCAGGTCCTTGATTTTTTCATAGAGATCAATGCCACTCATACCGGGTAACTTATAATCAATGATTAAAACATCAGGCAACTTTCCATTAATTTCCTTCAGGGCATCTTCAGCAGTGGTAAAGGTGCTGATCTGATATTCTGAATTTTGACCCAAAGCTTTTTTTATAAACTCAGCGTAGATCTCATCATCCTCTATCAAAAATATTCTCATGCGCCATATTTATTTCAGGACGTGCAATATAAATATAATAACGTTTACGCTATTCCCAGTGGCTAAAATTAGTCATAAAAGATCATTTTAGGCAACTTCGAGCGCTTCTTCCTCTCAGGCTACCATTTAAAGGATTCCGCCTTGGAATAAATGGGGTTTCCCTCTATATTCCCTCTATCTAACCTAACCTATGATGAAACTAAAAAGCCTATTATTTGCCATTCTGGTGATCGCTATGGTGCAATGTGCACCACAAAATTCCAAACTCAAGTTTGCTATTTCATTTACACAGGAAATGTCTGATCAAGCCCAGGATGGTCGCCTGCTAATAATGTTGGCAAATAATAATGAAAGAGAGCCCAGGTTCCAGATCAATGAAGGACTAAAGGCTCAGCTTGTATTTGGTGTGGATGTTGAAGGTATGCAACCAGGGGATAAGATTGTTATTGATGAAACTGCTTTTGGTTTTCCCATCAAAAGTATAGCTGATATTCCTGCCGGAACATATTATGCTCAGGCTTTGATCAATCGTTATGAAACCTTTAATCTAAAAACAGGGCACACCGTGAAGCTTCCGCCAGATCGCGGTGAGGGTCAGCAATGGAACCGTAAACCTGGTAATTTTTACAGTACTCCCACCCAGGTGGAAATTGACCCGGCACGCGCTGCAACAATCAGTATTGAGATGGATCAGATTATACCTCCCATTGAGGAACCTGAAGACACGAAGTACATTAAGCATATAAAAATGCAAAGTGATTTGTTAACGGAATTTTGGGGTAAACCCATGTACTTAGGCGCCCACGTTCTTTTACCGGAGGGGTTTGATGAACATCCTGAAGCAAAATACCCATTGATGATTTATCATGGACATTTCCCAAGTGATTTTGGTGGATTTAGAACAGATCCACCCGATCCTAATATGGATACTACAGACTACAGCGCAAGATTTGGCATTTATGGATACAAAAAGATTGAACAGCAAGAGGCCTATAATTTTTACCAACAATGGATAAGTAAAAATTTTCCGCGATTTATTGTGATTGAGATTCAACACCCAACTCCTTATTATGATGACTCCTACGCAGTAAACTCTGCCAGCATGGGGCCCTATGGTGATGCAATCATGAAAGAATTGGTGCCGGAAATAGAAAGCAGGTTCAGAGGCATTGGAGAAGGTTGGGCAAGATTTACCTACGGAGGTTCTACTGGGGGCTGGGAGGCCCTTGCCGTTCAGATGTTCTACCCAGACGATTTTAATGGGTGCTTTGCGGCCTGCCCTGATCCTATTGATTTCAGATCATTCTCTCTTGTAAATATTTATGAAGATAAGAACGCTTACTTCTACGAAAGTGATTTCAAAAAGCTGCCGCGTCCTGCTCATCGCGATTACCTGGGTCAAATTCAGAATACCATGGAGGAGTCGAACCATTATGAATTGGCTTTGGGAACGAAGACCAGATCAGGGCAACAATGGGATATTTGGGAAGCGGTTTACTCTCCACAGGGAGAAGACGGTTATCCCAAAAGAATTTTTGATAAAATGACTGGCGAAATAGATCCTGAAGTAGCAGCCTACTGGAGAGAAAACTATGACCTGCGTTATATCCTGGAAAGAGACTGGGCTACCCTTGGGCCCAAACTGGAGGGAAAAATTCATATTTATTGTGGGGATATGGACAACTACTACCTGAACAATGCAGTGTATCAGATGGAGGAGTTTTTAAAGAAAACAGAAACACCGTTTTATAAAGGAGAGGTAGACTATGGAGACAGGGCCGAGCATTGCTGGAATGGAGATCAGGTAAACCCTAACTACATTTCCAGATTGCGGTATAATACCATGTACCTTCCTAAAATTCTAAAAAGAATTTCGGAGAGCGCACCGACAGGAGCAGACTTAAAAAGCTGGAGGTATTAATTTATTTTAACTCTCTTAAATAAAGTTGAATCGTATTTTCAAGACCAAAATATAGGGCATCACTGATCAGTGCATGCCCTATTGATACTTCTTCCAACCAGGGGATACTGGTATTTAAATACCTAAGGTTACTAAGGTCAAGGTCGTGGCCGGCATTCACTCCAAGACCAGCCGCTTTTGCTACACGGGCTGCTTCTACAAAATTCTTAACGGCAAGCTCTTTATTTGCAGAGTAGCCTTTTGCGTAAGGCTCAGTATAGAGTTCAATTCTGTCTGCCCCGGTTTCTGTTACGGCTTCTATCATCTTTGGAGAAGCTTCAACAAATAAGGACACACGGCCAGCAGACTTTTTTAATGTAGCGATCACTCCTTTAAGAAACTCCCGATGTGTAATGACATCCCACCCGGCATTGGAAGTGAGCACATCAGGTGGGTCTGGCACCAGGGTGGCTTGTTCTGGCTGTACTTCTTTTATCAACTGAAGATAACGATCGTCCGGGTAGCCTTCTATATTGAATTCTGTGGTGACCACTTCCTTAAGTTGAAGGACATCATAATATCGAATATGTCTTTCATCAGGGCGAGGGTGCACGGTAATTCCCTGTGCTCCGAAGGCTTCGCAATCCTGTGCTACTTTTACAACATTTGGATTATTTCCACCCCGTGCATTTCGGAGTGTGGCAATTTTATTAATATTGACGCTAAGACGTGTCATGAATTTTCTCTGGATTATTTATGTATAGTATCGGGGTATAAATTTACACTATTGGAAAGATATGAGCCTAAAACAACAAATTGATAAAGACATCAAAACCGCGATGTTGAACAAACAAAAAGAAGAGTTGTTGGCCCTAAGGGCAGTGAAGTCAATGATTCTTTTGGCTGAAACTGAAAAGGGTAAGTCGGGTGAGTTGGATAAAGAAACAGAGGATAAGTTGTTGATGAAGGCAGCCAAACAACGAAAAGAGTCTGCTGAAATTTTCAAAAAGGAAGGGAGGGAGGATTTATTTGCAAAGGAATCTTTTGAGTTGGAAATTATTTCCAGATATCTTCCCAAACAGCTTTCTGAAGAAGAGATAGCAGCTGAAATAAAAAAAGTAATAGCTCAGGTGGGTGCATCCGGCCCACAGGATATGGGTAAAGTGATGGGGGCGGCAACAAAAGCAATGGCGGGTAAAGCGGATGGAAAAGTTATCTCTGAAATCGTAAAAAAACTTCTTGCTTCTTGAACAAGCTCGACATTTTTATTGGAGTGGTGCTGCTATTTGGTGCTTACCGCGGATATAAAAATGGATTTTTGATGGGGCTTATTTCTCTCGTGGCCATTGTGTTGGGGATCTTTGGGGGATTCAAGTTGATGGGTGAGGGAATGTTGTTGTTGCAACGAGAGTTCAATGCAGATACAAGTGTATTGCCTTACATTTCATTTCTGTTAATTTTTATCATCATTGTAGTAGGGGTAAATGTGATCGGAAAATTAGTGAAGGCAAGTATTGATAAAACCTTTTTGGGCACCCTGGATGAAACTATGGGTGCAATTTTAGGTGTTTTCAGGTGGTTGTTTATGATGAGTGTTGTATTGTGGATACTTGACTCTCTGGAACTGAACCCCAGTGCCGACTGGACTGAGGGCTCAATTCTGTATCCTTATGCAACATTGTTTGCGACAGAGTTAGCTGATTGGGTTTCAGGGTTTTTGCCTTTTTTCAAAGAAACTTTCAAGCAGTTCTAAGGTTCGGTTTTTTTTGTTTACTTATAGGAAATTAAGCAATAATGGCGTTGGTGGTTAAAGAAAAGAGTGGGTTTAAATACGTTGATGAAGGTCAGGGGCCGGTTTTAATGCTTCTACACGGTCTTTTTGGGGCATTGAGCAATTGGGAGGAGGTGATCACACGGTTTTCGCCTCATTTTCGGGTAATAATCCCCATGTTACCCATCTATGAAATGCCCATTAAGGAGGCAGGCCTGGAAGGCTTACGCAAATTTGTGGAGGATTTTGTGGAGGTGATGCAGCTTCAGAATATGATTATCATGGGTAATTCATTGGGGGGTCATGTGGGTATTCTTTATACCCTACACAATAAAGAAAAGGTGGATAAACTGGTGCTCACCGGAAGCTCTGGATTATTTGAGAATACAATGGGAGGTTCTTATCCACGAAGAGGCAGCTATGACTATATCAGAGAGCGGGTAGCCTATACATTTTATGATCCTAATGTGGCATCCAAAGAGCTGGTGGATGAAGTTTTTGAGACTACGAAGAGTATCCCTAAGTGCATGCGGATTGTTGCTATCGCAAAGTCAGCACAGAGAAACAATCTGGCTGCAGATTTACCGGGTTTAACGGTTCCCACTTTGCTG
This sequence comes from Flammeovirgaceae bacterium UBA2338, assembly GCA_002344795.1. Lineage (GTDB taxonomy): Bacteria > Bacteroidota > Bacteroidia > Cytophagales > Cyclobacteriaceae > ELB16-189. The sequence goes on from DDUM01000022.1 coordinate 52,804, forward strand.
GTTTGGGGATTAAATGATACGATTACACCGCCTATGGTGGCACATGAATTTAATAGATTGATACCCAATTCTCAATTGAGGTTTATAGACAAATGTTGTCATGCGCCAATGATGGAGCATCCTAAGGTATTTAATGAGATGGTTCAGGATTTTTTAACAAATTAAAATGGTTGCAGCCGATATAATCAATTTAATGATCCCACCCCTCAAGGGTTCAGACGATGCCCACAAGGCAATGGTGTGGATGGAAGAATTCAGATGCAATCATTTACCCGTTATTGAGAACAATCAACTACTAGGATTTATCTCTGAAGAGATTATACTTGAGGAAAATGATGTTGAGAAAAAGCTATCCGAATTTCAGTTGGTAGGAAAAGAATGTGTAGTTAGCAAAGACTCTCACTTTTACGATATATTAAAAGTTGCAGGAGATCATAAGCTACAGTTGGTAGTTGTGTTGAACGAAGCAAAGGAGTATGAAGGAGTGATTGCCGTTCAGGATATTATGACCGCTTTTGCGCAATCTGCGGCTGTGCAAATTCCCGGAGGCATTCTTGTGCTATCACTTGATCTGATAGATTACTCACTGGCGGAAATAAGCAGACTAATAGAGGAGAACAAAGTAAAAATTCTTAGCAGTATTGTAGTAGAAGATCCGCTGGACAGCAGAAAAATTAAACTGACAATTAAGGTTAATCAATTAGATCTTACCCGAATAGTAGCGACCCTGGAGCGGTTTGATTATAAAATAATAGGTCGCTATCAGGAAGACAAAAAGAACTTTGAAGACAAGGACAGAATTGACATGTTGATGCGATACCTGAACATCTAACATAAAAGGAAACGCCTTATTGAGATCCACTATAATGCAAATCGGAATTCACGGAAAGGAAGTAAAAGGGCAACAAGTAAAATTCGTAGAGGATTTTCTAGAAACTTTAATCTCCAAAAAAGTTGAAGTAAGAGTATCGTCTAAGTTTTTAAAATATTTAAAATCACCCCGTATATCTCAGTTAAAAATAAAGTCTTTTGATCTGGGCGATAATCTGAATCGCCTCGATGCATTTATTTCATTGGGAGGAGATGGGACTTTGTTGGATTCTATTACCTACCTGGGAAAGAATGAAACTCCTATAATGGGGATCAACACGGGAAGGATGGGCTTTCTGTCCACTATTAGCAGGGATGAGACAGAGCAAGCTATCCATCATTTATTAAACGGAACTGTGCAAACGGATACACGAACGGTGCTATCATTAGAGACAGACAAAAAGCTTTTTAAAGGTTTGAATTTCGCCTTAAATGATTTTACGATCATAAAAAAGGATACGTCTTCAATGATCAACATCCATGTGTTTGTGGATAATGAATTGTTGAATTCCTATTGGGCTGATGGAATTATTGTATCTACCCCTACAGGATCAACAGGATATTCACTAAGCTGTGGAGGACCTTTGTTGTACCCGCGCTCAGAAAGTTTTGTAATTACTCCAGTAAGTCCACACAACCTCACGGCAAGGCCAATTGTAATTTCTGATAATTCTAAAATTAGTTTTCACATAGAAGGAAGAAGTAAAAAGTTTCTTATCTCATTGGACTCGCGCGTAGAGTCAATTGATGGATCCGTCAACCTGAAAGTGAAAAAAGCTAAGTTTAAGGTTCAACTGATTCAAATGCCCGGACAGCATTACTTTAAAACACTACGTCAGAAGCTCCATTGGGGGTTAGATATAAGGAATTAATTTATAGCTTTGTAATTGGCAAATTCTCTTTCCTATGAGAAAATTATGGTTGGTGGTACTTTCTTTGTCGCTATTAATAGTAGTGACACCAGAGGCAGAAGCCCAGATGAACAGAAAGTCGATAAAGAAGAACAATAAGCGCATTGCGAGTTATCGCGGGCGGAAGTCTTCTTTTGGTAAAGAGAAGAAATATAATTCCGTAGGTCTTTCTTTAAATGCAGTTAACTATTATGGAGATCTTGCCCCCCGCCCTCAGCGAATAAGCACAGACATTTCCTTTACACGCCCGGGCTTTGGTCTTTCTTTTGTTCACCGTTTTGGCCCCCGATATAGTGTAAAAGGCGAATTTATGTATGCGACCATCAAGGGCTCTGATGCAGATTCAGCAGACCCGGGTGATTTAGAAAATGGAATTTTCAGATACCAACGGAATTTATCTTTCAGAAACAGGATCAAAGAACTGTCTGTTGTTGCCATATTTGATCTCTTTGAAAATCAATCAACCTATATAAGTAGGGTGAGATGGACGCCCTATGCATTTTTAGGAGTGGCGGGATTTCACCACAATCCGCAAGCGCAAGCTCCTGCAACAGACTTAAATGGTAATCCGTTGGCGGAAGCCGGCCAATGGGTTGACTTGAGACCACTGGGCACGGAAGGGCAATATGCTGACCTGCAGCCCACAGCGGTAAATTCTGGCATTGAACCTTATAAACAAATTCAGATAGCCATACCATTTGGAATTGGAGCTCGTTTTAGACTTAATGAGGTAATGGATTTGTCAGCGGATATTGCTTTTAGATACACTTTTACAGATTACCTCGATGATGTAAGTCAGAACTATGTGGATCTTGATAGACTCAGTAGCCCATTGGCCCAGGCTATGTCATACCGGACTAATGAATTGGCGGGCTACCCAACCAGCCCTACAGCCTCAACCGTGGCAGGGGTGAATGTGCAAAATGGATATGGCAGTGAATTTAGAGACAATCTCCGTGGAAGTAAATCCGATCGCGACATCTATATGGTTACCAGTGTCAGACTTTCCATCATTCTGGGCGCAACTTTCCACAAGGCAAAATTCAGATAATAGATGCTGAACAGGGTAAGCGCAATAGGTGTGATCCTGATCACTGGATTAATTTTTTCTCCCGCAACGTTTGCTCAAATCTCACAGCGTTCAGAATTAGGATTTGGTATTGGTACTTTTACCTATACCGGAGACCTTTCCCGAACTTACAATTTTGTGAATTCGAGACCTGCCGCTACGGCCTTCTACAGAGCCAACATCAGTAAAGTCATCAGTTTTAAAACAGCCCTTACGGGAGGTAAATTGGCCGCATCGGACAAAAGAGCCCCTATTGATGCCTTTGCAAGACAACGAGATGCTTCCTTTAATATCTTTTTATTAGAAGGTTCTGCAACCTTTGAATATCACTTCCTTGATTGGAGAGATGATAAAAGAAGGTTACGGTTTACACCTTATTTGTTTGCCGGCATTGGGTTGTTCGGTATTTCAGGCGTACAGGCAAAGCCTGCGGAGTATAGCAATATGCAGGTTGGCATTCCTTTTGGCGGAGGTATGAAGTACGTACTGAACCCCAAATGGTACATCGCCTTTGAGTTGGGGATCAGAAAAACATTTTTTGATTACCTGGATAATATTTCTGACGAAGATCCGGCATTCAAAAACTATCAATACGGAAATAAATACGATTACGATAATTACTTTTTTACGGGCATTTCAATAACCCGCACTTTTTACGATATACCCTGCGCAACTAATCCTTACAGATAGCCGTCTTAAATTGACCATTTCGCATTATGAGGCAGTGTTTAGAGGGGTTGGCATTGTCTTGTGAAAAGTTTGAAAAATAGGCTATTTTTGCTGCCTTGTGGCCACTTCTAAAGAAGATATAGACCCTAATAACTTGCCTCGTCATATAGCCGTTATCATGGATGGTAATGGAAGATGGGCGAAAGGAAAGGGAGCGGCTCGTATTTTTGGGCATCGCAACGCCATCCAGGCGGTTAAGGATGTTACGGAAGGATGTGGCGAGTTGGGTATTAAGTACCTGACTTTATACGCTTTTAGTACAGAAAATTGGGGGAGGCCAAAGGAAGAAGTTGATGGTTTAATGGAATTGTTAGTGAATACGTTAAAAAAAGAGATTAATTCGCTGCATGAAAATAAAGTTAAACTGAAGACTATTGGTGATATAGGACATTTGCCCAAGGCATGTCAGGATAACTTAAGTCAGGCCATTGAGGCGACAAAGGACAATCCAGGCTTGACATTGATTCTGGCGCTAAGTTATAGTGGCAGATGGGAAATAGTGGAGGCAACAAAGGCCATTGCCAAAGATGTTAAAAGTGGTAAGGTAGATGCCGATGCGATCAATGAGAAATTGGTTTCATCATATTTGAAGACTAAGGATATACCAGATCCTGAGTTGTTAATAAGAACTAGTGGAGAAATGAGGGTGAGCAATTTTTTACTTTGGCAAATAGCGTATACTGAATTGTTCATTACCAAAACATTGTGGCCTGATTTCAGAAGAGAAAATTTATATGAAGCTATCTGTGCATACCAAGCAAGGGACAGAAGGTTTGGAAAAGTAATAGAGAGAACTGTGTAAACCTGATGAGAAGAATATTACCCCTTGTTTTGTTGTTTTTTATTTTGGCTATTCATACTGTGAAGGGGCAGTTTAGGAGAAACCGAACACAGGAAACTGTCCAATTGTCAGAGAATTCTCTCAACTATGCCAATCCGGTAGAATATACCATTGGCGGAATCGAGGTTACAGGCTTAGACATTCTTGACAAAAGTGCAATGATCTCCCTAACAGGATTGAAGGTAGGGGATAAGGTAAAAATTCCAGGTGAAAAGATTGCGGGAGCAATTAGAAGGCTGTGGAAACATGGACTGGTAGGTGATGCCTCTATTCTTGTAGATAAAATTGAAGGCGATAACGTCTTTCTCACGATTGCTTTATCGGAACGACCCAGATTAATTGATTTTTATTTTACAGGAATAAGCGGATCGAGAGAATCAGCATTGAAGCAAGAACTCACATTGATCCGGGGTAAGATTGTGAATGATGCAATGATTCGCAACACTGAGCTTTCTGTGAAAAAGTTTTTTTCTAAGAAAGGGTTCCTCAACACAGAGGTAAAGGTGATTCAGGAAACGGACACCCTTAACCGTGGAGGTGTTAAAATAAGGATCGCAGTTGACTTAAAGGCAAAAGTCAGAATTCATGATGTAATTTTTGAGGGGAATAAGGAAATCCCCTCATCCAAATTGAAGAAAAAACTAAAGAAAACGAAAGAGCACGCACGCATCTCCTTACATCGAACCATTTTAGGGAGTGTGCTTGGGTTTAAGCCCAGGCAGGTAAAATTGCATGCTGATTCTACGATAGATTTATCGTGGAGGGATGTGAAAGAGTTTATTAATTACAATGTAAAGCTGAATGTGTTTGCCACTTCAAAATTTATCGGATCAGAGTTTGAAGAAGACAAACTAAAGCTGATTGATTATTATAATTCTCTTGGGTACAGAGATGCCGAAATCGTTAGTGATACGATTGTCAAATATTCAGATAATAGCATCGATGTTAAAATCAAGGTGAAGGAAGGAAGGAAGTATTACTTCAGGAATATCAATTGGACTGGAAATTACATCTATAGCTCCGCAACACTTGATAGAATTCTTGATATACAGAAAGGGGATGTATACAATAAGGAACTGATCGATAAAAAGACCAATTTCAATCCAAAGGGCCCTGATATTAGTGGCCTTTATATGGACGATGGATACTTGTTTTTCCGGGTAAACCCTGTTGAAGTAGCTGTAGTAGGTGATTCCATTGATATCGAAATGAGAATTTATGAGGGGGAGCAGGCCACTATTAAAAATGTTTGGATTGCGGGAAATGAAAGAACCAGTGAGCACGTAATTCGCAGAGAACTCAGTACTGTACCGGGTCAAAAGTTCAGAAGGTCAGATATTATAAGGACACAACAGCAGTTGTCTCAGATGGGATTCTTTAATCCTCAAACCATCAAACAGGACATTCAACCTAATCCTTCGGATGCTACAGTGGACATAGGGTGGAAGCTGGAAGAGCAATCCAATGATCAGATTCAACTTTCCGGAGGATGGGGTGGTGCGTTTGGTTTTGTAGGCACCGTAGGTCTTACCTTCAATAATTTCTCCATACGCAATGTTCCTAACTTTAAGAAGTGGAAGCCATTACCAACAGGAGACGGACAGAGACTTTCCCTAAGTGCGCAGGCAAACGGAGCTTCTTATCAGAGTTATAGCTTTTCATTTACAGAGCCCTGGTTAGGAGGACGAAAACCCAATTCATTTACAGTGGCACTGAACAAATCAGTTTCTCGTTTGGCTACATCCACATTTGAAGTATCGGATGCTGTATCACTAAAACAAAGCGGAATTACCATCGGGCTTGGAAGAAGATTGGAGTGGCCTGATAATTATTTCTCTTTGACCAATTCACTTTCTTTTCTGGAATACAAGTACAAAGGAAATTACTTCCAATCATCGATATTGCCTGATTCTGGCAGAACCTATAGCTTGAAGTTGGAGACCGTATTGTCGAGAAATAGTATTGACAGTCCTATGTATCCTACACAAGGATCCACTATTTCATTAAGTGCATCACTTACCCCTCCTTGGTCCAGTTTTAGAGATGAAAGTTATTTGCAAGATATCAACAAGCAGTTTCAGTGGATAGAAATGCACAAGTGGATGTTTGATGCAAAGTTTTACATCAAACTATTAGGTAGCTCAAAGCCTGAAGGACGCAGCCTTGTGCTAGAAACAAAGGCCCACTTTGGATTCATTGGGCAATACAATAAGAAGCTCACCCCAAGTCCGTTTGAGCGATTCCTGGTTGGTGGTGATGGATTGGCAGGAGGGTTTAACTCTTATGTATTGGGTCAGGATATCATCGGATTGAGAGGTTATGAGAATAACTTGATTACACCACCATTTTATGCGGCACGCTCTTCGGGTGGTTTATCTGGCAAGATCGAAGGGGGTATTGTTTATGACAAATTTGGTGTAGAGTTGAGATATCCAATTTCTTTGAGCCAGGCGGCTACTATTTACCTGCTGTTGTTTGGTGAGGGTGGTAACAACTGGGACAATTATTTGGAATTCAATCCGTTTCAAATCTACAAATCGGCCGGGGTTGGTGCTAAGATATTTATGCCTGCATTTGGACTTATTGGGATAAACTGGGCATATGGTTTTGATACCTTGCCTGGGGCTACTCAGAAGAGCGGGGCTCAGTTTCACTTTACTATCGGCCAGCAAATCAGATAGAAATGCGACCAATTCTGCTAATTTTAGTGCTTTCTGTTTCCGGCCTGAATTTTGCAAATGCTCAGAAGTTCGGGTATGTAGACACGGACTTTATTCTGAGCAAAATGCCGGATTACCGGAAAGCACAGGATGAAATAGATCGATTGTCTGCAGCGTGGCAGAAGGAAACTGAAGAGATGCAGAAAGGAGTTGAGGGTATGTATAATGCTTTTGAGGCGGAGCAGGTACTTCTGACAGAGGAAATGCGACAGGAGCGGAAGGCGGAAATTGAGAAGAAGGAGTCTGAATTGAAAGAGTACCAAAGAAAGGTATTTGGATTTGGAGGGCTGTTTTTTTTGAAAAAACAAGAATTGATTAAACCTTTGCAAGACAAGGTATTTGAAGCGGTGGAGAAAGTGGCCAAGTCAAACAGGTTGACAATTATTTTTGATAAGGCAGGTGAGTTGGTAATGATTTATACTGACCCCAGACATGACTACACCGACTTTGTGTTAGAGGAACTTGGATTAGGAGACCCAAATGATCAGATCAAATAAACTAAATACAATTAATACGATGAGAAACTTTTTGATTTTATTCCTTATTGGATGCGCGAGTGTTGCAGCTCATGCTCAAACACCCGCCCAGAAAATAGGGTACGCTGATTGGGATTATATTTTTAGCCAATTGCCAGAGTATAAGCAGATAGAAACTGAGATGAAAACACATGGAGATCAACTCCAAAATCAGCTTCAGGCTAAATACAAAGACTATGAGACCAAACTAAAGGCGTATCAGGCGGGAGCAGCTACTATGGTAGATGCGATAAGGAGAGACAAAGAAACAGAGCTGACTCAGCTGCAGGAAAACATTCAAAAGTTTCAGCAGGATGCCCAAACTTCTATCCAGAATAAACAAGACCAATTAATGGGCCCTGTTTTCAATAAGGTAGGAAAGGCGATTGAGGATGTTGCCAAAGAACAAGGCTATTCATTTATTTTGAATCCACAACTCATCGGTGGAGGAGACATCTTGCTTTACAGCGATGAAAAATTTGATATCTCAGATCAGGTATTGAAGAAAATGGGAGTAACCCCCAAGCCAGTAGCTGATAAAACGAACTAGAGGTATTTAGTTGATGAAAAACTAAACCCTGTCATCGACAGGGTTTTTTATTATATTAACTCCATATGAGAATTCCCCCACTATACAAAGGCCAAACGATTGGCATTGTGGCACCAGCCCGGAAGGTGGATCATGAAAAACTGAGAAAAGGAATTCGAATCATAGAGTCATGGGGATTGAAAGTGGAGCCAGGAAAATATTGTTTTGAAAAGGATGACTCCTATTTGGCAGCTGCCGATGCCGACCGGTTGAGCGACTTTCAGCACATGTTGGATAGCCCTTCTATAGATGCCGTATTCTGCGCCAGAGGAGGATACGGAACCTCACGAATTCTTGATCAACTTGATTTTAGCGCATTTATAAAACACCCAAAATGGATTTTGGGATTTAGCGACATCACTGCGATGCACCTTAAGTTGCACCAACTGGGAGTGCCAAGTATTCATGGATGCATGCCTACACAATTTTCAATTCAGGATTATGCTCCATCCATTGAGCGACTAAAACAACTTTTGTTTTCTGATCAACCCATTGAAGTTTCAGCCGATGCAAACCACTACAATAGAAGTGGTGAGGCTTCCGGAATTATTATTGGAGGGAACTTGTCACTGGTTGTTGACGCGCTGGGCACATCAACCGAACCAGATACAACGGATAAAATTTTAGTGCTGGAAGAGATTGATGAGCAACTTTACAAGATAGACCGGATGTTTACTCAATTGAAACGGGCCGGGAAGTTAACGCAACTTGCTGGGTTGATAATCGGGCACATGACTGATTTAAAGGATACTGAACTTTCCTTTAACCAAACCATTGAAGAACTTATCTTAGATAAAGTTTCTGAATTCAAGTATCCTGTGGGCTTTGATTTTCCTATTGGGCATGAAGCGCCTAATTTACCCTGGCGACATTCCTCTTCTTCTCGTCTTGTAGTTACCAGTGAGCACTCACAACTGAGGGTTGTATAAAACTACTTTCGGTCCATGGAAAGGATAACATATTTTTTAGGCATCCTTATTCCAAGAGCATACTGAAAAGCAACAGACCCATCGGGTTGAGTTTCCATTATAGGCAAAGTGTATAGCAGGGAGTCGCTTCCAAGGCTTTGAATATTGTCTGTAAGTTCAAAGTCATCTGCCGCAGTATAGGCCTCAATTAATTGTTGTTCAATTTCCATTAGCAAAGAGTCATCTGGAGCCAGGGGGTAAATTTTTACATGATATTCTTCCTGAAGCTTTTTGATAAGGCTCTCATTAGGGCTTGAGGAATCCTGCTTCTGGACCTTTTCTGAAATGGTTCTGCCGTATAGATAAGCTGCTTCGGTAATTTCTGCATCCGATATTTTCACGATTTCATTGGCTTTTCTACCCTCTTGTATTTCTTTTTTTTGCTCATCTGTAAGGCTGGCATTGCAGCCAAAAATCACCAATAGAAGTAATGACAATAACTTTTTCATAGATAATTCATTCTTTTACAAAGTTAGCCTTGGATTGCCCACACTCAAACCTTTTTCCCAAATAGGCTGACTCAAAGCCAATTGCTAACTTTGCTCCGCATTTTTGAAATATGATTAGAAAATTAGAGGAAATAAAGGGCCGGTTTGAGGAAATTGGCCAACTGTTGATGCAACCAGATCTGATGAAAGATCAGAAGAAATTCATGCAATTGAGCAAGGAATACCGCGATCTGGAGAAACTGGTAGTCAAGTATAAAACCTATCAAAAGGTGTTGAATGATCTTAAACATGCCAAGGAGGTGTTGGAAAAGGAAAAGGATCAGGAGATGAGAGAGCTGGCAAAAATGGAGCTGGAAGATTTGGCTCCAAAAAAAGAGGCTATAGAGGAAGACCTTAAGTTACAACTCATGCCAAAGGACCCCAACGATTACAAAAATGCAGTCCTTGAAATAAGAGCGGGTACCGGTGGGGATGAAGCCGCCATTTTTGCAGGTGATCTTTATCGTATGTACGAGCGCTTTTGTGATGAACGAAAGTTGAAGATGACCGTGTTGGATGTAACGGAGGGTACTGCCGGGGGCTACAAGGAAGTAATCACGGCAGTCGAAGGTGAAGGTGCTTATGGGTTATTAAAATTTGAATCAGGGGTTCACCGGGTGCAACGTGTTCCAGATACTGAAACACAGGGGCGCGTACATACATCAGCCGCTTCTGTGGTGGTATTACCGGAAGCCGAAGAGGTGGATGTGGAGATCAATCCGGCAGACATTGAAGTACAAACATCACGCTCAGGTGGTGCAGGAGGTCAAAATGTGAACAAGGTGGAGACCAAGGTTCAGATGACGCATAAGCCTACTGGAATAGTGGTTACCTGTCAGATAGAAAGGTCACAATTGGGCAACAAGGAACGGGCCATGCAGATGTTGAGAACTAAACTTTATGAGATGGAAGTGGAGAAGCAAAATTCTCAAATAGGAGCCGCTAGAAAATCTCAGGTTCGCAGTGGAGATCGTTCAGAAAAGATCAGGACGTATAACTATCCACAGAGCCGGGTTACGGACCATCGAATAGGGTATACCCAATACAACTTACCGGCAGTAATGAATGGTGAGATCGATGAGTTTGTTGAGAAACTTAAAATAGCCGAGACAGCTGAAAAAATGACGGAAGCGAAATAACTTAGTTCTCGTTATCGGCTTCGTCAGCTTTCCTTATCTGCTCGTCCAGTATCTCGTCAATAATTTTCATCTGGCGTTCGTCAATGGTTTGATCAACCCTCGCCTGCTTTTTCATGTAACGGAACATGGCGTTCTTTTTTATTTCGTAGGCAATGAAAACGGTATAAGACTTGGTCTTTTCGTTATAATATTTCTCCTGACCCATTTTTCTAAGATCAGCAATTTGGGTGTTCATGGTTTGGCGCACCAAACTTTGAAATTTATCAGCTACATCCGCACCTCTTTCGTTTTCTCTTTGCCCTAAATACTGGTCGGCTACCTGCTTCATAGTGGTGTTCACCTGGCCTGCTAATTGCGCTTTTGCGGCAATGTCTGCCTTACCCAGGGCAATATTGTCTTGAGAACTTTCCCCTTTCCCAGTGCCTCTAAACCATCTGTTGTTAGACTCGTAGGCACTCCCTCTAAATGGCTCCTTCACTTTCTTTCCAAACGGACTGGAAGAACATGAGGCCAATGTGGCAATTGCACAGATTAAGATAATAGGAAGGTATTTCATGAGTTTGAGCGTTTAATATTCCGGGTTAAAAGTACGAAAAATTATGCCAGATTTTTACGTATGATCAGCTGCCATCGAAAAGCCCATTTCCACTTAAGGGAGTAATTTTTGATCCCGGCATCTCTTAATATTGATGCTATATCTGATCGGTGAAATGAACGCAGTACGGAAACCGGGGCATCAAATCGTACCATAGGTGATTTTGAAAACCATTGGGTAAGTAACCGAATAGAATGGTAGGCAAACCAATGCCTGTGAAGGTCATTGATCACAATGCCAATACGGCTTTGTTTTACCATTGACTTAATAAGCAGAGCTAACTCTTGATTGTTGAAATGGTGGGTGAATAATGTGGCTACGATGATATCGTAATTTGTCTTCTGAAAATTTTCAGAGAATACGTTTTGAACCATATAATTTATTTCATTAAAGCCTTTGGTGTTTTTCTTTGCAAACTCAATGATGTTTGAATTGGCATCGATGCCAGTCAGCATAAGATTGAGTTTGTTTTCTTTGCCCCACCTGGCAATTTCTTTTAGGATGTCGCCACCCCCACACCCGATGTCAGCAATGGTGATTGTATCGCTGTCTTTGGTCTTTTCTAATGTTAACCTCTTTATCCCGTTTATTGTTACCACATTTCCACCCAGCCATCTGTTAATGATTTCCAGTTCCCTTAAGGTTTGATCAACTACTTCACCGGAGCATTGAAGATCATCCATGAGTTCAACTGTTTTTGCACGCTGAGAAAACCTCGTTGTCATAATTAATTGTATTCAACGGATAAGATCAAGCTTTCGAGGGTGAGTCCTGGCCCGAACCCAAAACTTAAAATCCTTTTATTGTGATCTCGTGGCGAGAGCTGCTGATAAATCTCTTGTAAAACAAAGAGTACCGTTGGGGATGACATGTTTCCATACTTTTTCATTACGGAATAAGAAAACCGATTGTCAGCCTTTTTTAGGCCGAGCTCACTTTCAATGGCTTCAAGGATTTTTTTGCCTCCAGGGTGAATGGCATAGTAATCGATGTCTGTTTTCTTAATCTGATTTGCTTTAAAAAGTGAAGCTGTTAAATTTTTTATGCCTTGGCGGATTACCTCAGGCACATAAGTGGAAAGTTTCATTTCAAACCCATGGTCGCCAATGGATCATGCCATCTCATCAGCACCATTGCAGGCAATATCACAAAATGATTTTCCTACTTTTAGGCTTTTGTCTTTTCTTGGTGACGATTCGATCAATAGGGCTGCCGATCCATCAGCAAAAAGCGCATTGGCCAATTTGTTGTCTTCCGTATTTTCTTTTTGGAAATGAATACTACATAATTCTGTGCAAACAATTAAGACTTTAGCATCCGCACTTTGTGCACAAAATGAATCTGCAACACGAATGGCATTAAACGCGGCATAGCACCCCATAAAATTGATGCTCGTTCGTTGTATTGTAGAGTTGAGTTGTAGTTCCTTTACCAAAGTCAAGTCTAAACCAGGAGCAAACATTCCCGTGCAGCTTACTACAATGAGATGGGTGATTTCTTTTCTATTAAAATCAGTTAGTTTATTCAAACAATTAAGTGCTGCCTTTTTACTAATGTCGTTTGCTTTCTCACGATACAATTCCATCCGGGACGTGGTAGAAGGAAACGGTTCAAGGTTTTTTGAGTTGGAAAAAAAATTGAATTGTTCGGGGTTTCCATAATCCTCCAAAACGGTGTAGCGGGTTTCAATGCCTGTAGCGCGGTACAATACTTTGAGTTGTTGTGCCTCTTCAGCATTGAGCTGCATGGCCCTGGTCATAAAATCAGCAATCTGACTTTGCCCGAATTTATGAGGAGGATTTGAAGTGCCAATGGAGGTGATGTAGCTCATCTATCAATATAAACCAAAATAGGCTAACTTAGTTAAAATTGTTTCAAGGTATGTTTTCACTAAGCACATGGCTTCACCTTCGTTTTTCCTTTTCGTTTTTTTTGATGCCTGTGTATTTTTTTGCCTTAGGGCACTCACCCAACTTCACGGAATCCAGAATCATTTGGACTTTTTTAATTATTCACCTGTTGCTTTATCCTGCAAGCAATGGGTATAACAGCTATTTTGACAAGGATGAAAAAAGCATTGGTGGCCTTAAAAATCCACCCCCGGTAAAAAAAGAACTTTATTTCATTTCTCTGCTAATGGACATTACAGCCATCGTATTAGCATTAGAAATAAGTGTTCTGTTTGCCAGCATGATATTTATTTATGGCCTGGCATCAAAAGCGTATAGCCATCCCTCCTTCAGATTGAAGAAGATGCCTGTTTTAGGCTGGTTGGTAATCGGATTCTTTCAGGGGTTTTTTACTTTTTTAATGTGTTACGAAGGGATCAATGTATTTGGAATATCGGGCGTATTAAAAACGAATATTTTAATTCCAGCTGCCCTAACCACTGTCATGCTCTTGGGAAGCTACCCTATGACTCAGATTTATCAACATGAGGAAGACAGCAAACGAGGAGACAAAACATTGAGTGTTTTGTTAGGCATTAAGGGAACGTTTGTATTTACCGCTATCGTATTTGCTATAGCCACTTTGGGATTTGCACTCTACTTTATCTTGTTCTTCAAGATCAAATATGCAATCGTATTTGTGGTTTCACTTTCTCCTGTACTTCTCTATTTTTTTATTTGGTTTATTCAATCAAGGAAAAACATAGAGGTTGTCAATTATTCGCGAACGATGTGGCTCAACTTTATTTCGGCCATTTGTCTCAACGGATTTTTTATTTATTTCTTCCTCGATTTCACTCAGGTCATACAAGCTGTAAAAGCTGGATTTTAGCTTATTAGAAAGGCTTTCCGTGTGATTTTGAAATAAGATACTGAGCTAATGGTTTAAAGTTTTGTGCCAGCCCCACTGCCAGATTGGAAGTAAAAGTGGATCCAAAAAGATTTTGTAACTGTCTGCCTACACGCAAACGGGCTGCAAATTGTTGTTGCCACTCTTTAGCATAAGAAGACTCCAGCTCTTTTCTGGATGAGGATTCGTTTTTACAATATTGTACAATGTGACCCGACAGAATTTTAGAGGTGTGAATAGCCATTGCCATTCCATTGCCGCATAAAGGAGTAATCATGCCAGCAGCATCTCCTGCCATTAATATATGATTTTCAACCGGCCCTTTTGTCTCAAAGGAAACTTCATTGATTGTTTCAGGAACAGCAAAAACAAACTCAGCATTCTTAAAAATGTTTTTTAGAAAAGGATTTTTAAAAAGAATTTGCTCTTCCAATGCGTGGATACTTCCTGTCTTTTTTAGGTTATCTCTATGACTCAGGTAACATAGGTTTGAAATGCCATCTTCAACATGGCTGATTCCGCAATAGCCGTCTTTAAAATTATGTAAGGCAATCAGGCCATCTGGGTGTTCAGTTCTTATATGATATTTCACACCAATGTAAGGGGATCTTTTTTTAATAAATCGCCTGTCCAGAGTTACATCCAGTCTGGATCGTTTTCCGTACGACCCAACGATTACATCCGAAGCAAATGTTTTTTCTTTTGTTGACAGGATAAACTGATTCTCCTTAAACTGGATTGTGCTTACTTCCGTGTTTTGATGAACCTCTACCCCCTCCTGAATTGCTTTTTGATATAACCAATTATCGAAGCAGTACCTGCTTATACCAAAGCCGCCCAGGTTCAACGGTAGTGAAGCCGACTTTCCATTGACTGAAGTGAGTTGGAGTCTATTAATTTGTGAAGGATGAAACTCTTCCGGGTATAAACTCAGGGATTTTAAAAAGGGGATTGTTTCGTTAGAAATGTATTCGCCACACACCCTATGAAACGGGTAAAGCTTTTTTTCAAAAAGCTGGGCAGGAATGTTTTCCCGTACTAGCTGAATGGATGTTAACAATCCCGAGAGCCCTCCTCCAATTATGGTGACTTTTTTCAAATCAAATATTGATTTTCAGCGTTAAAACAATGTTGTTGAAAATTTGTTGATATCCGTGCGATACTTTTCGTTTAATTAGCGTTATAAACTTAACTTAAATTGGTTACCGCAATACCTAAGGGGAGATAAAAGATGTCTAAAGTTGAATATGCAATCAGAAATAAAAAGTAAGAGAGTTTTTCAAGACCTGAATGTATTACTGGTTGGAAATAATCCAATAGAGTTAAGTAGGGTTTTTGATAACATTAAAAATGTTCCGGGAAGGAGAATTTTGACAGAGATAGCGTTTGATATTAAAACAATATTTGAACGACTTGTAAACTTTCGCCCTAACTACATTCTAATAGACGACAACATTGGAAAAGTAGCATTAAAAAATGCTGTAAAAATGTTGAGTAAGGACAAGAAGACAAAAGATGTTCCTATTGCCATTCTGAAAAATTCAAATTATGAGGAGGTATTCAGTGTAGGAGTGATGGATTATATTCTAAAGGAAAACATCAACGGACAGTCTTTATACACGGCCCTTACCAATTCGTTAAAATTCAGAAGAACCCAACTTTATCTGTATAAAGCATTAAAGAGAAGAAAAAGGCAATTGAGAAAACTAACCAGTAATCAAATCTGATTAACTAACCGGAACTCCACTTTTATCGTGGCTCCGTCCCTGTTTACCTCCAGTACAATTCGTTTTCCTTCTTTAGAATTGAAAAATCCGTTGAGTTGATTTAGGTTCATATTCTGGGCCTCTGTTCCATTAATTGACATGATCAGATCCCCTTCTTTTAGCCCCGCCAATTCACCAGGCGAGCCGCTTCTAAGGTGCGTTATTTCATAAGTTCTTAATCTTGCCCCCTTGGCTTTTATAATAAGCCCCCCCATGTCATGATTAAATTTTTTCTTATAGGACGCATTTTTTTTGATGTAAATTTCTTCATTGGGAAAATTGAAGATGACGCTGAACCGGCTTAGTATCTCGCCACCCACAGCCCCATTTCTGCGAATGGATTCGCCTTTAAAAAGACCATCGGAATAGCTCTCGGGGTCTGGAAAGTTAGCAATGACCTTATCGATCTTGTATTCGCCTATTGTTAGTGCATCGATTCTTCCAATTCGCCCTGTAATCTCTCCCCCAAGGCCTCTTCCAATAATGCTTTCAATGTTTTTTTCGGGTATTGTAATGGCTGGATCAGATTCTGGTTCAAGCACCAATCCATGGCTGGCTCCTGTGTCCATTAATAGTTTTACGTCAAGTTCAGTATTGTCATTGAGCTTTGCTTTGGCCATTACAAAGGGCTTAGTGTCCTCTATCACAATATTTATAGTATGATATCTTCTCTTTTTTTTAAAATGTTCGGGGGAGAGCAGAACAATTCTTTTTTTATGGTAGTCAATGCGAATAATAAATCTGCTGAAGAGCTCGTAACCCAAAATCCCATGCACCTCTGTTCCCAGGTAATTTCGCAATTCGAGGTAATCTTTCTCAAGCACTAACATGGAGTGACCTTTTCCCTGAACGCCAGGCAAATCCAAAGTGACGTTATCAGTTACGTAGGCATCTACTAATTTTTCACCGCCTGGCCCCGAGATGAAAATTTCTTTCGAATAGGTCAGACCCAGTATGTCACTGTATGTTTTTTGAGTCAGAACGGTGGTGCGCACTCCAGTATCAAGAATAAATTTGAGTGGTGCCTGATTGTTTAGAACAACTGGAATCACAACCATGTTGTTCATAATCTCTACAGGGATGGTAACTTTTTTCTTGCCGTTTTCAACCCTAAATCCAGAATGCTGCGAAAAGCAGATTGTGGTAATAACCAGAAGAACATTAGACAGTATAACTCTTAGCATAGGCACCCCTAAGACTCTAAACTATGTAAAAATTAAGAATTTAAACGGTGCTTGCGCCAAGTTTGGCTAGTAGAATTTGGGGTATTTTTTCAACTATTAGCATATTCATATGACTTTGCTGAAGAAACCCATCTTCCACCATTGTTTTCATTTGAATATGGAGGGGGTCGAAAAAGGAGTTGATGTTGAGTAATCCAACCGGTTGTGAAATAAGCCCAAGTTGTTTCCAGGTGAGAATTTCTGCAAGTTCCTCCAGAGTACCCCAGCCACCCGGCAGAGCAATAAAAGCATCAGAAAGATCAGCCATTCGCTTCTTTCTTTCGTGCATACTTTTCACTACTTCCAATTGAGTTACCCCTTGATGCCCCAACTCTTTTTGCATTAAAAAATCCGGAATCACGCCAATTACTTTGCCTGAACCAGACAAAACTTCATCAGCAACTATTCCCATAAGGCCTATATTTCCGCCTCCATATACCAAAGAGCAATTGAATTCCAATAAGACCTGACCTAAAGTACGGGCGGCCTCTTTGTAGATAGGGCTATTACCAGAGTTTGATCCGCAGAAAACACAGACGTTCATGTGGGGCAAAGCTCCGCAGCGTGCCTTAATGTTTTACGTCATGCTCGTTATCGCTTACCATCTTGTTGGGGAAGATCCATGGAGAAATGATGGCAAGGACAAAAAGGGCGATTACAACTGATATTGCTGGCATATAATTCTTACTTTTCTAGAAGGTAAAGTTAATGACATACTTGGAAATCCACAGAAGTAAGAGAAAAAAGTTAAGAGTGCAACCATTTCATATTGTGGGGAGTTAATACCATTTAGGGTTGTTAAGGAACTAAGTAAAGTAAATTCAATAATGAAAAGATTTTTGATCGTTACGGGGGTTCTGTTTTTGATCATTTTGGCAGTTCTCGCCTATGTCCGGTTTTATTATACCAAAACCTTCAGCCCGGAGGCTACAGCAGAGTATAACAAAAACGGAAAGTATCTATCTGTTTTTTATAACCGACCTTCCAAAAAAGGGAGGGTCATATTTGGAGAGCTTGTCCCCTATGATACTATCTGGCGAACTGGCGCCAATGAAGCAACGATGTTCAGAACGAATACGGATCTGATGATCAAAGGCCAACCATTGAAAGAAGGTGTTTATTCTCTCTGGACCATCCCAGGGGAGCAAACCTGGAAGGTTATTTTTAATAGTGAGAGCGGGCAGTGGGGGGTCGATTTCGATGGAGAAGCGAATAGAGACCCTGCGAAGGATGTACTTACCGTAGAAGTCCCTTCATTAACACACAGCAAGGAATTCGAGCAGTTTACAATTTCAATCGAGCAGGTGGGTGAAGATGTGGAACTTATCTTATTGTGGGATAAAACCATTGTAGTGGTACCCATTAGTTTCCCCTAACAACACCTTTACTCAGCAACAATTATCTTTACTATAGTTTTTCGATTTTCTGCTATCTCTTCCGGGATGGCCTTGTTGGTGAAGTGGAGATTTTGGGCTGTTGCTCCTTCTTTGATTAGAAAATTGATGATGGCCTTTGCCTGTGCCTCCGTTCGATTGTTGTGATACGTTTTTTTAATAGCCACTGAATCTACCAGAATAGTTTTAAAGGCTATTTTTCTGATGGAGTCGATTTGTTCCATAAAAGTTGTATTCTCTGGCGTTACGGAAATGGAATCTGTCTGCACCTGTACATTCTTTAATGAATCGCGCTCATTGATCACAATAAGCAAAGAATCCAACTTTACAGTATCTGGAACTTGTCTTGGAACAGAGTAATGTATAGTGTCAATAATCACTTCTGTTAAGTCAGCGCTGGATCGTAAGGAATCGGTAAGGTAACCATGGAGCGTAACGTCCACCACGAATTTTCTATCGGAATTTCCCTTTACCATCCTGGTAAGTCTGCGCAAGCTTTGCGCAGAACTGGCAGATAAACTGGATGTAGCAGGCTCAAACTCAATGCCCAACTCTAATTCTGTTCCTTTGGCAAGAGGTTTTATAACGGCTTCTACCTTGTCCGACATGGGAACTTGATCGGATGTAAAATCATAGGTCTTGGAATAGAATGTGTAATTGTCCTTTTCTGGTTCTATAGATAGATTGTAGACTGCCCCTTCTTTAAGATAGAATGTAAAAGTGCCATCTTTTTCCGGGCGCCCATTGTAAATTCTTTTTTGATCTTTTTGATCAAAAACTGCAATGTAGGGAGAAGAAGGATTTTCCAACCCACTGACAATACCTTCAATTTTTACTGTAGCTTTTGGTTTTTGATTGGCGGGAAATAGTAATTCAACAATTTCGCTTGTTCTGGGACCAGGTTGATCTTTTAAAAGGTATCTTCCAAGCGATGAGGCACTCACATACTGGTCATCTTTGGTTGTATTGGCGAAAGAAAGAGGCTCAGGTTTAGACCAGATTCCGTCCTCAAGCCTTGTGAGGTAGAGGTCCATTCCGCCTTTGTTTTGAGGAAGTCGGTCAGAAGAAAAAATTAGAGTTTCACCATCCCCAAGGATTCTAGGTGATTGGGAGTTTCCGGTATTGATGTAATCAGGAAGCACTACAGGTTCCTCCCATTTTCCAAGGCGTGATTTTTTGGACACCAGTATTTTGCATCCCGAAGCATTTTTCTGATCCATTTTCTCACAGCGCATAAAATATAAGGCCGATTCGTCCGGGGCAAGTGATGGGCAGGCCTCCTGTCCAATGCTGTTGATGGGGAGCCCAAGGTTTACAGGTTCGGACCAAAATGCCCCACGGAGTTGACTGACTAAGATATCAAATCCTCCAAGCCCTCCGGATTTTAAACTCGATAAGTACATTGTTTTTCCATCTGAACTTAAAGCAAATCCATGCAAGAATGTAAGGCGGTTATTGACTGTTTTCGGCATCATCACCGGGTCTTTCCAGTTTACTGCATCTTTTTTGGTGGTGTAGAAAAGGGTCAATTGGTTTTCGTCTGAATTATCAGAAACAAATAGGAGTGAATTGCCGTCCAGACTGATGTAAGGGGCACTCACATTAATGGCCGGATGATTTATAGTTGCCGGAAGTTTTCTCAATTTTGCCTGACTAAAACATTGCGAAAACGTTAATAGTAGAAGCAAGGGGAAGAGTAACTTATTCATGCTCGTGAATTTGATCATTTAAAGTTAAATGCAAATTCATTGCCATCTTGGCAAAATCTCCAAACTTTTGATGAAACTTTGAGTTCGAGGTTGTATCTTAGTTTCTTGCAGTGGAAATTTAAAAACAAATAAAGAGAATGATTCAAGTAATACCTTCAATTGCCATAAGAAAGGGTAAGGTTGTGAAAATGAGGAAAGGTGATCCGGCCAGTGAGAAGGCATACGATGAGAACCCACTGGATCTTGCCAAACGATTTCAGGACAGCGGTATAGAAAAGCTACATCTTGTGGATTTAGACGGTGCCGAGAAGGGTTCTCCAAAGAATTATCATGTTCTTGAGGCGATGTGTGCCTATACAGATTTAAAGATTGATTTTACAGGTGGCGTATCTACAGATGGAGATGTAGGAAAAGCTTTTGAGTTCGGAGCTGCTCAGGTTACCGTGGCGAGCATTGCGGTCACCAACCCACCTCTTTTTACCTCATGGCTGGTTTCTTTCGGTAGGGAAAAGATTACTTTGGGTGCAGATGTAACAGATATCAAGTCCAAACAGATTGCTTTTCGTGGCTGGTTGAAAAAATCCGAAATAACTTTATACGACCATATTCAGCAATTTTATGAAGACGGGCTCAAATACGTAAAATCAACTGACGTGTCGAGGGATGGGGTGCTGGAGGGGCCTGCATTTGATTATTATGAGGAAATCATTTCAAAATTTCCTGACCTTCAAATTCTAGCCAGTGGTGGAGTACGGGGAATTGATGACATCAAACGGTTGAATGATTTGGGTCTGTATGCCGTTATTTTTGGAAAAGCATTTTACGAAGGTGTTTTGAAATTAAAGGACCTGGAGCACTTTATGGTGAGCAAGGAAAGCTGATGCTCCAATGCCAACACGAGTAACTTGTTGAAAATTTTGATAGGATTTGGAGAGTAGCATACAACCGGGTATTGTGCAATACCTGTGAACAGCTGGTGTGGCTCGAAATTTTAAGCCAACATTTTTACACCTTTATCCTCATCAAGTGCTTTACGGATTTCCTCCATGGCTTCTTGTTTCAGCTCATAGTAGTCTCGGTTTTTGCGCGGCTTATTAAGGAGCCGTTTGATGTAAAGCAAAACCTGCTCAGCCTGAAGTCCGTTAAGCTCGTCCAAGGACGCCTGTATGGCGATTTTGGGTAAACTTTTCATTTTACGTAGTGGTTACCTCAGCTAATAACGTAAAAGAATGTGGTGTGGTTCAAGGTGGGAGGCACCGATTAATCTAAATACAACACTGGGGTAATGTTTGAACATAAAATTTACCTTCCTATTAGGATTAGTCTCTAAATAGAAGAAATAGGCTTAAAGCTCTACTTCAATCTAAATTATGTTAAGTAAGATTCTGTTAACCCTTTAACAGCGCCAATATCTTTTCTTCATCTAGCGGTTTGGTCATATAGTGGTCAATACCCAGGCTCTTTGCTTGTTTTACGTCATCTGGGTTGATGGATGAGGTGAGGACAACAATAAGAATGCTTTCCTTTTTGGGGAAATCCAACTTTTTAAAGGCTTCAATAAATTGAAAGCCATCCATGATGGGCATATTGAGATCCAAAAAAATTATATCAGGAATGGCAACCTCACCTAGAAAATAGCTGTTGAGTAAATCAAGCGCTTCCTGTCCGTTGAGTGCCGAGTGCACCTCCTTGGCGACACCCAATTTATTTAAAGTTGTCTCTGTAATGAAATTGCAAATCTTATCATCATCGATCAGCAGAACATTTTTATCCATTGATTTGAATTATGCTGTAAAGATGATTCTTATTTTGATTATTTGGTAGAGCGGCTACCAAAAGGAATATCAATTTCTACTGTAGTGCCGGTTTCAATTTCAGAATCAATTGAAATCTTTCCCCCAAGTTTCTCCACAGTCTCCTTTACAATGTACAACCCCAGGCCGGCTCCATTGCTTTTATCAGAAGCGCGATAAAACATATCAAAAACCTTGTCGACATAATTTGAAAAAATCCCAACTCCATTGTCTTGAATCGAAATTGAAGTTTTATATGGATAGCTGTGAACGGTAATACTTAGCTTTTTTTCCTCTTTGTTAATGTCCCTGTATTTAATCGCATTAGATATAATATTGATGAGGATTACATTGAGGCGATCGCTGTCGCAGTAAATGATATTACCACCATCAATAATTATTTCCTTTTTTATTTCCTTTGCCCCTTCAAGAAAACTGAGCTTTTCTATACATTCCTGCAAGCACTCATACAATTCTATTTTTTCAATTTTAACTTCTACCCGGGCATTTTTTGAATAATCAACAATTTCTTTGAGCGTGTTATCCAATTTTTCAATGCTTGCACTCATCATGCCAAAATATTCCAATAACCGACCATAATCTTTGTTTTCAACTTCCTTGCGTGAAATATTAAGCAGACCCAGTACCGACATCAGGGGGGCGCGTAAGTTGTGGGAAGTGCTGTAAACAAATCGGTCCAATTCCTGATTTACCTTCACCAGCATTTTATTCTGCTGGTGGAGGGTGCGCTCTGCTAATTTTCTGTTTTTTTCTGTGGCTTTCTGCTGTAAGGCATTGGTAATGGCGGAGGGAAGTCTGCTCAAATTTCCTTTTAGCACGTAGTTGTCTGCTCCATTTTTAAGGCATGTTACAGCGAATTCTTCAGAAACCGTACCTGTTACTAAGATAAAGGGAATATTTGAGCCAATACGTTGAGAGATTTCCAAGGCTTCAACGGAATTGAATTGTGGTAATGAATGATCGGATAAAATTACGTTTGGCTTTATTTCCACCAAACTACTTAAGTACTCGTCTTTCTTATCTACCCTATATAAAGTAAACGATAACTTTTCCTTCATCAACTCACGCCTTACCAGTTCAACG
>DDUM01000085.1 GCA_002344795.1 Flammeovirgaceae bacterium UBA2338
GCATCGAGGTGGTTGGTAGGCTCATCCAATAATAAAACATCAGGCTCTTTCAGAAGCAGGCGACACAAAGCCACTCTTCTCTTTTCACCTCCCGACAGGCGTTCTACTTTTGCATCCGGAGGCGGGCACCTGAGTGCATCCATAGCGCGTTCCAGTTTATTATCCAATTCCCAGGCATCCAAAGCATCAATCTTATCCTGAACCTCACCCTGCCTGTTGATCAACTTCTCCATAGCATCAGGATCTTCCATCACTGCCGGGTCTGCAAACTTGTTATTGATCTCTTCAAATTCTTTGAGAAGATCCACCGTTTCTTTTACGCCTTCTTCAACGATTTCTTTAACAGTCTTTGATTTGTCGAGTTGTGGCTCCTGTTCAAGCAATCCAACAGAAAAACTTTGATCCGAAACTACTTCCCCCTGAAATTCTTTATCGATACCTGCAATAATTCTCAACAGAGAGGACTTTCCGGATCCGTTGAGACCGAGCACGCCTATTTTGGCTCCGTAAAAAAAGGAGAGGTAGATATTTTTTAATACTTGTTTATTGGGAGGGTAAATTTTGCTTACCCCACTCATTGAAAATATGATCTTTTCGTCAGCCATTCTGGTACAATCTTTAGAATTGCTAATATGATCATTTTGGTGCAACGGGTGAAACCCGAGTGTATAAATGTTTAATTGGAATAAAATAGGAGTGCTTTTTGCTTGCGTTCAATTACGCATGACCCTTGCAACCGAATCAATTGATTCAGCCAGACAACACGAATAAATTATTAATTTTTTTAGAATATTATTTTGAATGGAGTAACGCAATTATGCCCAAAGGGGCAGTATTTGAGGTATCGGAAGCTATTTAGCGAAAAGCTTTTGTATTGCTTTCTGTAAAAAGGGTATTAGCTATTGTTCCTTACAGGTTAAATTCTATTTTTGCGAAAAATTAAAAGGAGGGAATACTATGTATTGGACACTCGAATTGGCTTCTTATTTGGAGGATGCGCCATGGCCAGCGACAAAAGATGAGTTGATTGACTTTTCAATCAGGTCAGGAGCACCTTTAGAGGTAGTTGAAAATTTACAGGAATTAGAGGATGATGGGCAGCCTTATGAGAGTATTGAGGAGATTTGGCCTGATTACCCAACCAAAGAAGACTTTTTCTTTAATGAAGATGAATACTGACAAGTTCAGTAGTGAAAGAATAGAAGGGCTGACGTTGCGTTAGCCTTTTTTGTTTCTGTGTTCCATTAACGCTTCTGCCACGATCAGGTCTTCAGAGGTAGTGATTTTGATGTTTTCGTAACTCCCCTCGAAAAGTGAAATTAAATGTCCACTGTGCTCAGCCACACTGGCGTCATCGGTTAAGCTGGGGTCTTCTTCCATTTGGTAAGCTTGCTGTATAAGACTGACTTCAAAGGTCTGTGGCGTTTGTATGATCCGGAAGCGTGATCGATCCACAGCCCTGGTGGTATCCATATCTGTCATTCGGATAGATTCTTTTAGCCGCACTGCGGCAACTGCCGATTGGTGTACGGCTGCCAGACGGAATGAGGCACCAATAATGTCTTCGCTCACCAGAGGCCTTACCCCATCATGAATGGCAACGAAGCCGTTTCCTTCAATATTTCCTAATCCGTTCTTTACTGATTGAAATCGGGTCGCTCCGCCTTTTTGTAGTAACACGGGTTTCGTAAACTGAAAGCGTTCACCTATCGATTTCCATATTGGAAAATCGTCTTCTGGCAAAACAAGGATGACTTGAATGTCATCGGAATACCGAAAGAAAGCCTCAATGGTATGGAGTAGAATGGGCTTTCCATTCAATTCTAAAAATTGCTTGGGGACATTGCTTTTGATGCGGGTGCCTTTACCCCCTGCAACGATAAGGGCGTATTCCTTTTGTTTCATTAAAAATGAAGTTAAACCGTAATTCTGCAATTGAAACTCAATTGCAGAATTTGACGAATGAAAGTTAATAAGTTACTTACTTATTATAACCAACCCAATACTTTCGTTGTCAAGGTTTAACCCTTACAATATTCGTCAGTCCAGTGGTAGATTATGCACTTCCTGATATAATTAATGCATAATCTGGATTAAATAAAAAAGCCTGACAATATCGTCAGGCTTTTCTCTCTTTTATATTTTCATGTTATTAAATGATCAACATTGCATCTCCGTAAGTAAGAAACTTATACTTTTCTTTCTTAGCTACCGAATAGGCATTCATCACCTGATCATAACCACCAAACGCAGCTGCCATCATCAATAAGGTTGATTCTGGCATATGGAAATTGGTAATCATTGCACTGCAAATCTTAAAATCATAGGGTGGAAAAATAAACTTATCTGTCCATCCATCTTTTTCTTTCAATCTATTCCCGGCAGATACAGCTGACTCCAATGCACGCATGGTAGTTGTCCCCACGGCACAAACCTTCTTTTTGTTATCAATGGCTTTGTTCACCATGCTTACACACTCACTGCCCACCACAAAATTTTCAGAGTCCATTTTGTGTTTGGTAAGATCCTCTACATCTACCTGGCGGAATGTACCCAAACCAATGTGCAAAGTGATGAACGACATATCCACACCTTTGATCTGCAGGCGCTTCAATAATTGTTTAGTAAAGTGCATGCCGGCAGTAGGTGCAGACACAGCTCCTTTGTTTTTAGCGTAAATAGTTTGAAAACGTTCTTTATCCGAAGGTTCTATTTTACGCTTGATGTATTTGGGAAGAGGCGTTTCACCTAAAGATTCAACTATTTTACTAAATGAATCTGAATCACCATCGAACAGAAAGCGTATGGTACGACCGCGTGAAGTAGTATTGTCAATTACTTCAGCCACAAGATCTCCATCTCCGAAATACAATTTGTTACCCACCCTGATTTTGCGGGCAGGGTCTACCAAAACATCCCATAAGTGCATTTCTGCATTTAATTCACGAAGCAAGAATACCTCAATTTTCGCTCCGGTCTTTTCTTTGCGACCGTACAAGCGTGCAGGAAATACCATGGTATCGTTACCTACCAGGAGATCTCCCTCGTTAAAATATTCTACAACATCCTTAAAAGTTTTATGCTCAATTTCACCGGTGTCACGGTACAAAACCATTAATCGGGAATCATCCCTGTTTTCTGCAGGATGAGAAGAGATAAGATTTATGGGAAGATCAAACTTAAATTTGGATAACTTCATACTTTTATGTCAAGCCCATAGTAAGGGCATTTTAAATCGAGGGTGCAAAAATAAGGATTTGTTTTAATTAATGTCTTTTGTAACCCAAATTCAATTCAAACGTCTTTAGTATATTCATGCTCACCCTACGACTCATTTTTGAAAGTTTCCGATTTGCCTTTACGGCACTGAAAGTCAATTTATTACGCACTATCCTTTCACTTTTAGGGGTTACAGTGGGCATTTTCGCCATTATAGCTGTCTTTACCCTGGTGGACTCCCTGGAGAGAAATATCAAGGAGAGCTTTTCTTTTTTAGGGTCTGGAGTGATCTACGTTGAGAAATGGCCGTTTCCCGGGGGAGATGG
>DDUM01000030.1:0-1621 GCA_002344795.1 Flammeovirgaceae bacterium UBA2338
ACAAAGAGGGAAGAACTTTTGGATAAAGGATTAATAAATGAAAAAGAAATACCACTTCAGGACGTTACCAGGTATGAATCAATCAAACTTATTAATGCCATGAGAGGATTTGAGCAAGAAGGAATTGATGTATCCAATATAGTTTTTTAGCTTTCAATATGATTCGAGTTATTGCCCTGATATTTTTTATTGCAGCTTCTATTTTATCTCATGCCCAGGGCTCCCTGAGCACAAGATCAAAGAAAGCAATCGCGTTGTATACGGAAGCGGATAATTACAGAGTCCGGGGACAGTATACGCAGGCTATTTCACTTTTACAGCAGGCAATTGAAAAGGATAAGAATTTTGTGGAGGCCTATTATCGATTGGGACTCACGTATAAGACAATGCGGGATTTTAATCATTCCAACCTTAGCTTTGAAAAGGGACTTTCGCTTACTCAAAACCCTAAGACTCAAAAAGGTTTCTTTATGGATTTGGGAGATAATTATCTGAGGCTTGGTGATTATGAGAAAGCACTGAAATACCTGAACCATTATCTGTCTGCAGAGACAATGAATAAGCAACGGATTGCTTTGGCGGAATTGTGGAAGAGAAATGCGGAATATGGACTTAGAAATAAAAAAACGCAATCTCAATTTCAACCAAGGCAACTGGATGCAATTGTAAATAGTTTTGGGTTACAGTATTTCCCAGTATTGACTGCCGATGAGCAAGAGCTTATCTTCACAAGAAGAATGGGTCCCGGTCCGGATGATGATGAAGATTTGGTAGTATCCAAAAAGGATGAAAACGGAAACTGGACTACCCCGGTATCTATCTCTGAGAACATTAACTCAAAGTTCAATGAAGGAACCTGTACCATTTCTGCCGATGGAAGAACTTTAATTTTTACATCGTGTATTGGCAGAAGAGGATATGGCAATTGCGACTTGTTCTATAGCAGAAAGGTGGGAGATGAATGGTCTTTCCCTGTTAACATTGGGCCTGAGATTAATTCTTCTGCATGGGAATCTCAACCATCACTTTCTGCTGATGGACGTGTGCTGTACTTCATTTCTGATCGCAGAGGTGGAATAGGCGGAAGAGATATCTATGTTTCTCAAAAGGATGCTGAAGGCAACTGGTCGAAAGCTGAAGTAATGCCACAACCTATAAACACACCCTTTGATGAGATATCCCCATTCATTCATGTCAATGGAAGAACTTTGTTCTATGCCACCAACGGCAAGCCCGGATTTGGCGGCTTTGATATTTTTCGAACAGAGTTGACCGATGGAAAATGGGAGATGCCAGTCAATTTTGGATCGCCAGTGAATGATCATGAAGATCAGTTTTCGTTGTTCATCACTGCAGATGGTACGCGTGGATACTATTCTCATGAAGACGGTACGCGAGAAAATTCTGCAAGACTTTATGAAATGACCATTCCTGAAGAATTACAAATTGCTTACAGAAGTAATTTTGTAAAAGGTGTAGTGAAGGATAGAAAGTCTGAACTTCCTCTTCAATCTCATATCGAGTTGTTTGATCTGAAAAAGGATGAGCTCGTATCGGTGGTTGAATCTGATTCTGTCTCTGGCCAGTACCTGATGGTACTTACTACAGGTTCTGATTATGC
>DDUM01000030.1:1930-6725 GCA_002344795.1 Flammeovirgaceae bacterium UBA2338
ACAGGTGCTACAGTAGTGCTTAATAATATCTTCTTTGATTTTGATCAATATGAGCTGAAAGAAAGGTCTATCACAGAACTTAGCAAGGTGATCCGGATCTTAAATGATAATCCCAATATTCATGTAGAGATTGGCGGGCACACAGATAGTGATGGTTCAGCGGCCTACAATAAACAACTTTCTTTAAAACGTGCGCAGTCGGTGGTTTCCTATTTGGTGGAAAAAGGTATTAACAGAGCGCGATTGTCTGAAATGGGATATGGTGCTGACCGCCCGATCCGGCCCAACGATTCTGATGAAAACAAACAAGCAAACAGAAGAATCGAATTTAAGATCATTCAAAACCGAAAATAGTGAATTGGAGAAATTGGTGTTGGGTTTTATTGTTTATTGCGGCTTGCAGTGAGGATGCTGAGCCTGAAATTAAACAGGAGGAAATCACAATATTTTTTGATTCAGAATCCAAAATTAAAATCAAAGAAAATGATGCTGCTGAAATTGTAATTCCAATCAAGATTTCATTGTCACAGGAAGAACCAATTACGGTTACTTATGAATTAATCGGTCAGGAAGTGGTAATTGAAAGTGATTTTACCCTACTATCTGAAAACCCGCTGATCATTCCGGCAGGAAGTACTCAGGCTGTTGTAAGAATTAAAATCAATGACAACAAAATTGTACAGACGGAAGATAGGAATATCTATCTTCGATTTAGATCAATCGATAAAGGTCACGTAAAGACTGCGGTGCCTAAGGAAGTGACTATATCCATTGAAGAAGATGATTGTTCACTAAATACCTCAGATGTCAGTGCCTGGATAGGGCCTCTTACCATTCAAAGTAATAATGAATCTTTAGACGGTACAGGCACGGAGAATTCAAATGGTATTTGTAGTGGTACATTTAATGTGAATGGAAAATTTGTGGGTAACCAAAACCCAGCGTCTACACTAACAATTGTGCTTGTACAGGATCCATTTACCCCTACAAAGGGTGTGGCAACAGTTAGCCGGACAAAACTGTTTGATTTTACGAGTCAATATGAATTTGAAGCAACGGGCACTTACGATGAGACAACAAAAAGGATCACCCTCAATTATTCATTTTTCGATTTGAACAACAGTACCAATAATTTTGCCGATACTGCGGTAATTATTGCTAAGCAATAAACTAATGTCGCGAGTTAAACACTTGTTATGCGAAGTGCATTTGTAAAATTTATAGTATTCATTGTGAGCTTCGTTGGATTGCAAGGAGTAAACGCACAAGAGCATAAACTTAACCTGTTAAAAACAGATAGTGCTTACCGGGTTTATAAAACTGGTGCTGATCAGCGTGTGGAGAAATTCCTTATAGGTAAGGGTGCTGGTAGAGTTGTCACTTACATTGGGAACAACAGGATATTTTTAGTTGATGTGTCAGATTCCGGGGTGCCCATTTACATCCAATCCGATAATGCTGGTGTAGCAACTTCGCTTGGAGTAAATGAACTTCGCAATGGAGGTTCATTGGGCTTGAATCTTGAGGGAGCAGGAATACAGGTGGGTATATGGGATGAAGGAAAGGTAAGGAATGATCATGTTGAATATGCTGGCAGAGTAACACAGGTGGATGCTCCGTCAGAATTTAATTTTCACGCGTCCCATGTGCTGGGCACTATGATTGCCACGGGCATTAATCCAACTGCAAAGGGAATGGCACCCAAGGCAACGGCAATTGCGTTTGATTTCATTAATGATGTGAGCGAAATGACCACTCAGGCAGCGCCAGATCAATCATCTATTATTCTTTCCAATCACTCTTATGGAACACTTTCAGGTTGGAGCAACAAAAGTGGTGATTGGCAATGGTTTGGCGATGCAAGCATTAGTACCACCCGGGATTGGAAATTTGGATTTTATAATTCTACCAGTGGGTTTTATGATGATATTGCTTTCAATGCCCCTTACTATTTGATAGTTAAATCTGCTGGCAATGACAACTCGGATGTTGGTGATGGATCGAAACCACCAGATTGTGATCCTTTTGATTGTATTCCCACTAATGGAGTAGCAAAGAATATTCTTACGGTTGGGGCAGTGAAAAAACTGGTTGGACCGTATACCAATGCTTCCGATGTAGAGATTACAAACTTCAGCAGCTTTGGACCAACCGATGACGGTAGAATTAAGCCTGACATTGTAGCGCCAGGACAAGCGGTTTTTTCCACATCGTCTAACAGTTCAGGCGCTTACGAAATTTTAAGTGGTACATCAATGTCGTCTCCGGCAGCCACCGGAACCTTGGTTTTACTGCAAGAATTGCATAAAAACCTTAATGCAGGAGAACTAATGAAGTCAGCCACTTTAAAAGCGCTTGCAATCCACACTGCCAGAGAGGCTGGGCCTAGTGCCGGGCCAGACTATATGTTTGGATGGGGATTGCTGGATGCGGAGAATGCAGCAAAAACTTTAATCGATAAGGATGATCAGAATATCTTAATTAAGGAGTTGTACTTAAACAATGGAGAGGTATTTGAGCTTACCCTTGAGCCAAAAGAGAACACTAAAATCACCGCCACTTTGGTGTGGACTGATCCTGCAGGCCAGGTGTTGACTCCCTCCCTCAATCCAACAACGAGGATGTTGAAGAATGACCTTGACGTCACGCTGGTTGACGATGGAGGTACTACTCAGTATCCATGGAAACTGGATCCAACCAACCCTGCTGTTGGGGCGACCAAAGCCGACAATGTACTGGATAATGTCGAAAAACTGGAGTTTGATAATCCTGAACCCAGAAATTATAAACTTAGAGTAAGCCATAAGGGCACTCTTGTAAATGGTAAGCAAGATTTCTCCCTGATTATAACTTACAGCTCAGTTGTTGATCCTAGAATTTCTTATTACTGGATCGGAAATTCAGGTAATTGGGATGACGGAACCAAATGGTCATTACAGAGTGGTGGCTTGCCAGCCAATGTGGTGCCATCTGCTGAGGATAAAGTGGTGTTTGACGAAAACTCTTTTTTATTGGATGGAGAAACGGTTACGCTTACTCAGGATCAGCAATGTTATTCTGTTCGATGGTTCGCTAATGAAATGGTAAATCTTAATTTCGATAACCATCAACTTGCAATTGGAGAAGGTTTAAATCTTTTGTCGGAAAACGTACTGTCCTCTTCTCCTGGAAACATGCTTTTTGTGGGAGAGGCCACAACAAATGCAAAGATTAATTTAAACGATAATATTCTTGACAATTTAGCTTTAACCTTTTCTGGAGCAGATTCGAAGTGGTCGCTGTCAGGAAATTTTAGCGTGGATAAAATTGAATTGGTAGAGGGTCATCTTTTGCTCAACGAAAATCAGGTAAAAATGAATGAGTTGATTTCATCAGGACTTCAATCAAAAACTTTAACACTGGAAAAAACAACTATTTCCGGTGTTTCCTCCTTGTCACTTGACTTATCTGGTATGCTTCTTGAAAGTCAGAATGCTAAGATTACCGTTCCGGCTTTGGAAGCTTATAGTTTTGACCTGGGAAGTAATATTTTTAATGGTACAATTGAATTGACAGGGGGAGAGATAAGTGTGAATGGCAATGGAGTTATTGATAGGGTTGAAGGTTTTGGTAACCTGATTGCAAATGGCAACCATGCGTGGAGCAATTTTGATCTGAGTGAGGGGTCTTCAGTTACTTTGAAAGAGGCAACGACACAACTGCTGACCAATTCATTTAACCTGCAAGCTTCTTCACTTAATCCAATATCTTTATCCTCTTCAGGTACGGGGTTGGCTACACTTGAGTTTGAAGATCATATTAAGATTTGTTTGGATCATCTTGATATTGAGAATGTGTCGGTTACAGGTGAGGCTATAGTAAATGCCGGGTCGAATAGTACGATCGTAAATGCACCCAACTGGTTACAAGATTCATGTAATAATATTTTATTCCCGGATTTTGATTTTGAATTCAATTGTGAAAATGCTGCGGTTTTTTTTACAGATAAAAGTTCTGGCCCGATTACCGGACGCAGTTGGAATTTTGGAGATTTGGGATCCGCCCAAAACACGTCAGGTTCAATAAATCCAATTCATTTATTTGAAGGGTCAGACCCATTCCAGGTTTCATTAACCCTTTCTGATGGCACGAACACAGTGTCCTTTACCAAGTCAGTTGATTTGAATTCCTCGGTGCTTCCCGAAAACAGGGTAGAGTTGAGTAATGGAAAATTAATTAGTTTTCTTCCTGCGAATAAATATCAATGGGTGTTGGATGGCGAGCTGTTAAATGATACTAATTTAAGATCAATTGGACTTTCAGCAGGTCTCGGTATGTATTCAGTACTTACCTTTGATGAAGACTGTAACAGACAATCAAGTCCCTTTCTGGTAACCGGGCTCCGTGATGAGAATAATAGAAATTTAATTCAAGTTTACCCTAACCCAGCTGATGAGAAACTGTATGTTGCAGGAGAAAATATTCAACGCCTAAGATTGATCAATCAGCTGGGACAGGATATGATTTCTGAACTTATATCTGTACGAGATGCAAAGAGTTTAGATGTTTCAAAACTTCCAGAAGGTATTTATATTTTGTTGATTCAATCTGGTAATGAAATCATAAGCCGGAGAGTGATCATAAGATAAACGCAGTAAAAGCAATATGCTTTTCATATTTAATAAATATCTGTTCTTGCTTGTTCTTCTGCTTTGTGGGAGTATTGTATTTTCACAGCCGGGTAATTCACTTCAATCTTTAAAACAGAAGTCTCAATTCGATTTTAGTATTCGCACAGCCAGAGTCAAGGAGTTCA
>DDUM01000053.1:0-596 GCA_002344795.1 Flammeovirgaceae bacterium UBA2338
AACGTTGGAAAAGATTCGTGAGAAATATCTCCCCAGAATTTTTGACAAAGATTCGGCAAAACCATTCCTGGTTTATTTAAGAAAAGAACCTTTTGGTTATATACAGTATTATTGGGCGGCTGAGGGTGATACAAACTGGTGGCCCGACCAGCCAGATGCTGATGCTATAGGAATAGATCAATTTATTTCAGACGAAAGCAAATTAAATCAGGGCTACGGAACAGCTATGATAACTCAATTCATCCATTTTTTAATGAACAGTATTAAAATATCCGAAATCCGTGTAGACCCAAGACCTAATAACTACAGAGCAATACGCTGTTATGAAAAGATAGGATTTATTCAATGCGGAAATATTAAAACCCCAGATGGTCCAGCTACAATGATGATCTTAAAAACAGAGACATTCAATTTAAAAAAGTAAAAACTAACATGATAAATGTAGATATTCCACTACCATTCATGCAGCCATGGTTCCAGCTTAAAGCATGAATGTGGCGCTCCACTCAAGCACCACTGGCAACTATTGCATTTATGTTCTTCACTAAGTTTTTTCAATATTGGAGGGGAAAATAAAAGGCGCTATTTTAGTAGTG
>DDUM01000053.1:839-69210 GCA_002344795.1 Flammeovirgaceae bacterium UBA2338
AAAGGCGCTATTTTAGTAGTGACTATGAAAGGGTGGCACACGACCACTTATATTGGTGTTGGCTGCAAGGTGGACAGACAAAGTTAACAACTAAAAGGTGATCAAAAGATTTTCAATTTATTTACTTTACAGTTTTGTTATCTTTTCTGTCGGTTACCTGACATCGTACATTTTAAAAGACAAGGTGACCGATGAGGTTAAGAATGTTATGTTCCTTGCAAGTTCCTTCTTCATTCAATATCTATTCATCATAAAATGCTACGATCTGAGCAGGGTCAGAAGGATAATTTTGTGGATTACTGCGTGGATAGTATCCATGATTATTGGATGGGGGGTTCTCATTCACTATGGATTTGATAAAAAGCCTAATCACGCAGATTTGAACGGATTAATAGCCTATTTGATTAGCGCATATCTGATCTATGAATTGCACCACTATATTAGTAGACGCATGGTGGATCATTAACGCCAAAAGGGATCTGCAATAATCAATGAAAGCATTCATTATACTTTCAAATAGTTGTGCACCCACCTAGCTACCAACATGCCTATACGCCATGTGCTTCGTTGCCAGGCGTAAGTCACTTGCCTCGAAACACTGATCTTTGAATGTTCCCAACTACCGCAAGGAGGGTGATGATGGACAGTTGATTGGTTGTGTGTTTTCTTCTGTTTGAAGAAAAATACAGCTGCAAAACCTTATTCAACCGTCCACATAGGACTTTATTAATGGACTTTGGATTTTTTCTAGGTTGCAGGCTTATAAAAAACTCAGAACCATGAAAAACAGTCTTATCACAGTCGTAACCCTATTACTTATATCTGCAGGAGTCAACGCACAAACCTGGAAAATTGACCCCAACCACGCCAGCATCATGTTCAATGCAAAGCACTCCGGGATTTCATTTGTCAATGGAAGGTTTATGGAGTTTGAGGCTACTGTGGAAGGCGGAACCCCTCAGGATTTTACAGGTGCCAAAGTGGCTTTCACAGCGCAGGTAGGCAGTGTGAGTACCGGTGCCGAGGGCAGGGACAAGCACTTAAAAACGGCTGATTTTTTTGATATGGAAAATCATCCTACCATCAGTTTTGTGAGTCAGTCATTCACTAAAACAGGAGACAATATGTACAAGGTAGTGGGCGATTTGACCATGAGGGGAAATACCAAACAGGTAGAGTTGGTCGCACAGCACATTGGATCTACCAAAACCAGAGATGGTCGCAATAGTGTTGGTTTTCAACTTACCGGAAGTGTGGACAGAAACGAGTTTGGCGTGTCAGGTGCGGCTGGCTCCGTAGCACCCATCATCGAAATTGTATGCAACGTGGAGATGTCCGAACAGAAATAGCGACAAAGGAATCCTGTAGACGACCCTGCCAGGGGTTATAATTAATACGCAACTAAAAATTATTTCAATACTATTGCGCAGTTAAATGACTGCGCATATATTTGCAGTCAGATAGCTGCATATATGGAGTTGAGAAGAGACGTATTTCAGGCCATTGCCGACCCCACGAGGAGAGCGATCATTGCATTGGTGGCTCTGCAGGCCATGACGCCTACTGCCATTGCAGAAAATTTTGATTCATCGCGACAAACCATTTCCAAACACATTCAGATTCTTACCGCATGTGAGCTGCTCCAACAGGAGCAGACGGGCAGAGAGATTTACTATCATTTAAATCCCAGGAAGATGAAAGAAATCGCAGACTTTATCGAACCGTATCGTCAATTGTGGGACAAGCGATTTAATAAGCTTGAAGCAGTAATGAAAAAATACAAATAGCATGGAACGAAAAACAAAAATTGAGGCAGAAGAGGGGAAGCAGGAGATCCTCATTACCCGGGAGTTTGATTTGCCTCTGGAGTTACTATTTAAAGCGTATGTGGAACCAGCGTTGTTGGAGCAATGGATGGGAACCAAAGTGTTGAAACTGGAAAACAAAAGGCATGGCAGTTGGCAATTTGTAACCACCGATCCCAGGGGAAATAAGCACGGGTTCAACGGTGTGATCCATGAGTTCCACCCCGATCAAAAGATCACGCGTACTTTTGAAATGGAAAACTCTTCCTTTCCTGTTCAGCTGGAATTTCTGGAATTCGAAAAAGTAACAGATAACACCAGCCAGCTCAATATGAAAATTGTCTTTAAATCAGTGGCAGACAGAGACAAAATGCTAAAGTTACCTTTTGCACAAGGCATTAATATGGCACACAACAGACTTCAGGAAATTGTCATTAAATTTATTTAATATTCTTATGTCGAAGAGAAATAAAATCATCTATTGGATAGCCACCATTTGGTTGTCGTTGGGCATGGTGTCCACAGGTATAGTACAAATAATGAAGATGGAAGCGGAAGTAGAGCTCATCATCAATAAGCTGGGCTATCCTGTTTATTTTCTTACTTTGTTAGGAGTATGGAAATTGTTGGGTGTAGTAGCAGTGCTTGTTCCCAGGTTTCCTTTGGTTAAAGAATGGGCGTATGCCGGTTTCTTCTTTGCCATGTCTGGGGCAGTGTTCTCTCATATTGCCATGGGCAGTGCGGCCATTGATTTTTTTGGTCCGTCATTGCTAATAGTACTCACGGTAGTATCCTGGTATTTCAGACCAGCAGAAAGAAGAGTTGTTGCCGTTTAATAATACATTATGATTTCCAGTGTAGATTTTTTCTTTAATAAAGAAAGCCAATGGAAGAAAGAGTATGCCCAACTGAGATCAATCATCCTTGCCTGTGGGTTGACAGAAGAACTGAAGTGGGGTAAACCTTGCTATACCTTTAATGGCAATAATGTTGTTTTGATCCATGGGTTCAAAGAATACTGTGCGCTGTTGTTTCACAAAGGAGCTTTGCTAAAAGACACCCATGACCTGCTAGTTCAGCAAACAGAAAATGTACAGGCTGCCCGTCAGATTCGCTTTACAAGTTTAAAGGAAATAGTAAAGTTGAAAGCTGTTTTAAAAACCTACGTGTATGAGGCCATTGAGGTAGAGCGGGCCGGATTGAAAGTAAAGATGAAGAAGACATCGGCATTTCCCATGCCGCCAGAATTCAAAGAGGCACTTAAAGATCGGGAATTGAAAGCTGCCTTTGAGGCGTTGACACCGGGAAGGCAACGGGGATACTTACTTTATTTTTCTGCGGCCAAACAATCCAAAACCCGTGTAGCAAGGATTGAAAAAAGCATCCCTGATATCTTTGAGGGCAAAGGTTACAACGAACGATAATTAATTTAAGCATACTTTAATGGCAAAGAAGATTGTAAAAGACTTGTCCGCTAAGCAACAGAAAGAATTACTAAGTGTGTTAAAAACTCGCTTTGAAAAAAATATGAATCGCCATAAGGGCATGGATTGGGCCAGAGTAGAGAAGAAGCTAGAGGCGCGCCCCGACAAACTGTGGTCGTTGCATGAGATGGAGCTAACAGGAGGTGAGCCCGATGTGGTGGGGTATGACAAAAAGAAAGACGCGTTTGTATTCTATGATTGCTCTGAGGAAAGTCCGAAAGGTCGCAGAAGTGTTTGTTATGACAGGGAAGGGCTGGAATCAAGAAAAGAACATCGGCCTAAAAATAGCGCTGTAGATATGGCGGTTGACATGGGCATAGACCTGTTAACAGAAGAGGAGTACCGCACTTTGCAACAACTGGGAGATTTTGATACAAAAACTTCGAGCTGGTTGCATACTCCGGATGCAATCCGAGCACTGGGCGGTGCCCTCTTTGGGGATTTCCGCTACGGTCAAACCTTTGTCTATCACAACGGAGCCCAATCGTACTACGCAGCGAGAGGTTTTAGGGGAGTGCTTAGGGTTTAAACCGATTTTACTCCTCTCCCTAAAATAAATAGATAGAGATCAATTATTGACAATATCTTAGGAGTTATAAATGGAACACAGCACCAACTATTTTGACACGTTCATACAGGTAGCAGAAGATTGTCCTGCAGAGGAAGGAATTGTACCACCTGAAAGAGGAGAGAAGAAATCCATTGCCAACGTACAGTTCGAGTTGCTAAGGAATAACCCTTATCGGTATACATCGGATGATCTTTTGTTTCTGGTGCACGCGCAACGCAATGACCTTGTCAAATCTGAAATGAAGCAGGAACGGGAAAAGTTTTTTTCAAAGGGACAGGCCTGCATGCGTGCATCGCCATTGACCAAAACTTATGGTTGGGGTATACATAATGATGAAGATGGAAAGATTGCTATCTTTGGTAGAGACTCAGAAGAGTATAAAAAGTTCCTGACAAAAAAAGGGTTGAAAGTTGTGCCTGCTATGCGCTCCAAACGGAAAGAAAAATAAGAAGTTGTCTCCAAAATCAAATCTCAATGACATCAACAATGAACAAACCTGCGACCTGGTATTGGATAGTTTGTGGTATTGCATTGGTATGGAACTTAATGGGAGTGATGGCCTATGTGGCGCAAATGACCATGAGTCCAGAGGCGATGCAGGCTTTGCCAGAAAATGAAAGAATGCTGTATGAGAACACACCGTCCTGGGCAACAGGTGCATTTGCGTTGGCAGTATGGGGCGGTACATTGGGAAGTATGTTCTTGTTATTAAGAAGGAAGCTGGCCACGCCCGTTCTGATCATCTCTTTGGTAGGCATTGCAGTGCAAATGTTTCATTCTTTTTTTATGAGCAAGTCGATTGAGGTATACGGACCCGGTGGAATGGTGATGCCCGTTATGATCGCTGTCATCGCGGTATACCTTGTTTGGCTTTCAAAGAAAGCTACAGCCAATGGCTGGATGAAATAGAATTTCTTTCATACCAAGTATCAAAGCAGCGATAGTGAATCCTGTAAAAAGTCTTCCGTCAGAATAAGAGCATCATCCTTCCCACACCTGGTGGCCTGCGAAGGATGAATCAAACAATTCCATCTCAAAAATCTTCTTCATGAGAGCGTGATTTCAATCAACGTATTGTAGTATTTTCGCGCTACTTTACTACCAGGTATTTTTACCTGAAAAACCACTTGACACTTGAGATTTTGCTCTGTTCTGCTTTCTCTTTTACTTATTGGAGTACTCCATGTATCTCACGCACAGGATGTTATTTTTTCTGACTCATTAAAAGAGGCACTTCACAGTTACTCAACTGAGGAAAAATTGGACACGTATTGGCTTTTGGCAAGAGCGTATGCTGCCGTAGACTCAACAGTAACGGAAGAGCTTGTGGGGAATATCTCCTCTCTTACAGTTGATAAGGAATTGCTAACTGCCATGATCGCGGCACTTGATGGTAATCGGTATGAATCCCGTGGTGAAAAAGAGTTGGCAATAGATAATTATAAGAAAGCCATTCAAAAGTTGGGGGAGAAAGAAGAGTGGATAAAGCAGGGGCAGGTGATGTTGGACCTGGCTACGCTCTACGGAAAGAACAACCAGTATGAGCAGTTCAAAAAACTCTCCATTGATGCCAATAATTTGTTTATAGCGGGTAAGGATTCTTTAGGGTTAATCACCTCGTTTTCCAACGTGGGAAGAAGTCATCAGTTGTTGGGACAATTTGACTCCGCCATTACCTACTTGTACAAATCGGTGGCAATAATTGAATCCTATCAACCAAAACCATTATGGGCAAAAGTGTACCTCAGGTTGGCAGGCAATACATACAATAACCTGGGCATAGCCTATATGGAACATGGTGATGATAAAACCGGTATGCGGTTCTACAATAAAGCCATGGAAAAGAAAAAGCAATTGGGAGATCCTATTGAAGTGGGCAATATGTATATCAATATCGGAGGCATCATGTTCTCACAAAACAATTTAAGAGCAGCCAGGGCCTACCTTGACAGCGCTTCTCAAAACTATGGTGAAGCGGGTTATAAAAGTGGACTACTGCTTTGTAAATCTAACTCCGCAGCGGTTTCCAATGTGGTGGGTGAATACGATCGAGCCATTGACTATGCGCGGGAAGGGGTGATGCTTGCCAAAGAGATGGCCGATAAGTACAATCAATCACTGAATTATTTTCACATCGGCACTGCCTATGGGCACAAAGGTTTTCATGCGCTGTCACAAGTCTATATGGATTCCTCACTGGTAAGGGCCACAGAGATCAAATCAAGAAACATGATTGCCGAAATCATGAATACGCAATACGAATTTGCAGTACAGAAAGGTGAATTTGAACGAGCGCTGAGTTTTAGAAACCAATACATTGCCGTCAAGGATTCGATGTTCCAGGAGAAAAAGTCGAAAGATATTGTTGAGATGGAAACACAATACAAGACCCGGGAAAAGGATCAGGAAATTAATT
Source organism: Flammeovirgaceae bacterium UBA2338 (assembly GCA_002344795.1). GTDB lineage: Bacteria > Bacteroidota > Bacteroidia > Cytophagales > Cyclobacteriaceae > ELB16-189. Next base: position 7,116 of record DDUM01000053.1, read on the forward strand.
TTCTTAACCAACTCAACGAATTAAAAACAGCCTCACTCGAAAGAAACACATTCCTGATTGTTGGGCTGCTCATACTCCTCGGGTTAGTCATTGTTGGGTTTAACTTTTTGCGATACCGTGCTACCCAAAGGGCAAAGTCTGTACTTCAGGAACAAAAGATTAGAATGCGGGAAGCACAAATAAGGGCGGTGATTGATTCACAGGAACAGGAGAGAAAACGCTTTGCCACTGACCTGCACGATGGAATGGGCCAGCTTATATCAGCACTTCAGTTGAATATTCAATCCATGAATCAAATCAATGGCGACCTGAACAAAAGAGATGAGCTGTATGAGAACTCAACCCACCTTCTAAAAGATGTTCATAAAGAAATCAGAAACATTGCCTTTAACCTGATGCCACAGACATTGATGAAGGAAGGGTTGGTTGCTGCAGTAGAGGAGTTGACAAAACGCATTAACAACACCAATCAACTTCAGGTAAAACTATCTGTTCTGGATGTAGAAAACCGCTTGCCTGAAGTAGTCGAAGTTTCCTTGTACAGAATTATTCAGGAATTCTTATCCAACATCATGAAATACAGCCAGGCAACCCACGTCTACCTTGGTCTGACAAACCATGAGGAAGAACTTGTGCTGTCTATTGAAGATGATGGTATAGGATATGATATTGAGAAATTCAGAAACAGCCAGGGAAACGGTTGGAGAAATATTAATACGCGACTTAATCTGATAAAAGGAGAGTTGCAGATCGATACGCAAGAGGGTAAGAAGGGAACATCTGTCCTTATCACAATAAACACACTTGATCCAACTAACACATTATCAGTAAAAGCAGGAACTGATAAGAGTAGTTCTTAAACCAAATTGTTCTTAAAGGCATATCGCACAAGTCCCACCACATTATTAGTCCCCGTTTTCTTTAGGATATTTTTTCGATGTGTTTCTACCGTTCGCTCGCTGATAAAGAGAATATCAGCGATCTGCCTGGTGCTGTATTCTTTCGCTATCAGTTTGGTGATTTCTACTTCCCTTGGCGTTAAGTCTTTGTTTTTATCTGCGTCTATATTCTGAATTAGAATATCAGAAACATCCTCACTCAGGAATCGCTTTCCGCGCACTACCTTATCGAGCGCGTCTATGATGCTTTGGTGTGTGTCTTTTTTTAGAATAAATCCATCCGCACCCATCTTAAGAAGTTCTCGAATTACTGAAGGCTCGTCATGCATGCTCAGTACAATGGTTTTGATCTCGGGCAAGACGGTTTTGGCAATCTTAATGAGTTCGAGCCCTTTCATGTTAGGCATCTCGTAGTCTGTGATCAGAATATCGTAGTCGTTGTTTTTTAAAAGTTCCTGTGCACGCTCAGGTGTATGGGCGGTATCCGTTACTTCAAACAATTCAGAAGCACCATCGATGATGGACTTTGTCCCCTCCAGTAGAATTTGGTGATCATCCACCAATAGAATTCGGTATTTCATCTTTCTTGCGCGAGCAAGATATAGCTTATTGAATATCTTCACAAAGCATTATTTTTCAATCGGCAAGCAATAAAAAATATGGTGGATTGTCCATCATGACTACCCGGTATATATGGCCTACCCGATGTTGGGTATCTTTTTATAAAAAAGATTTGATTCATACCTGTTTCCATTGACATTATAAATAAGTTAGCAGCAGTAATTTATTTGTTGGTTCAATTTTTTGAGTGAACCAAAACAACCACCATTATAAGGCGACAAGCATGGAAAAGAACAAAGGAATCTCTCGCAGGAAATTTATCGGCAATACCAGTGCGTTGGCCATGATGACAGCGCTACCAGGCTTTGCGCAAGCTGCCCCGTCCAATAAAGCTTTGAAGATGGCAGAACGCCATCGGGAAGAGTTGCTCACCTTACTCAAAGACATGGTGCGTGTAAAAAGTCTTTCAGGAGAGTCTGCTGCCGATGCGCAAAAAGTGGTGAAGCAATACCTTGAAAAGCTTCCCTATCGCATTGAAGAAAGTAACGACCAGCCAAGCAAATACGAACAACATCCGGAGTTCATGCCACCCAGCCCTGTAGGAGACGGGCCCTTTACCAATGTGGTGGGTTGGCCAACCAACAGCAAAGGCAAACAGTTTGCTATGTTTGCACACATCGATACAGAAGCGGTGTATGAAGGATGGGAAACAGATCCTTATGAACCCAAACTGGTAGGCAATAAATTGTATGGCCTCGGTACATCCGATGATAAAGCAGGAGTGGCGGCTATGTTGGTGGCCGCAGCGGCCTTGTCCAAAGCAGGTGAAGCATTGCCTGTGGTAATGAGTTTACATGGCAAAGGTGGTGGTAGCAGGGGCAGCCTTCCCATCTTTGAGCGGATAAGTAAAACAAATCACAACTTTGGTGCAGTGTTGTATGTGCACCCTGCTGAAACAGGGCGTGGACTGGAAGACATAAAGAATGCGGTGCAGGGAATTGTAGATCTTGAAATGACCGTAGAAGGGTGGCGAGGTGAACAGATGGAAATCAATAGTATAGATTCAGCGGAATGGACAGAAGGAGGCAATGCGTTGGACACCTGTTGGCAAATACTTGACCACTTGCGCAACACAGTATTTAGAAATGTATTGGTCAATGTGGGCATTTTAAATGGAGGCGATCGCATTGGCTCTGTGGCTGACAAAGCTACTGTTACATTCAGGTTGAAGTTTGAAGGTAAGAACACCTGGGGTGATCTTGTAGGCCGTGCCCGTCAGGCAATCGATGCCTATGTAAAAGCATTGCCTTCTACAGAGAAAAACTATACGGTAGAATTAAAGACCATAGGGTATCGCACCAACCCGGGAGCAGCCAGTTGGGAAGCACCCGTAAGTAAAGTGTTGCGCCAGTCCATTACAGATATTACAGGTCGTGCTCCCGATGCCTATCCCAATCACTATGCGGGTGATATCCGTTATCCCATCCGCTTGCTCAATGTTCCCGCTTATGGCATCGGTTCGTTGGGCGGCAATTTTTATGGCCCTAATGAGTGGGTGGATGTAGACGATTTGGTAAAGTTGGTTGCAGTGTGTATCCAAACCCTTTCGGGCTGGCAGAAAATTTAAGGTAATGGAATAAGTTAATTGACTTATCAATCTCTCGCTTTTCGGGTGAAAGGCTCACCATCCAAATAAAACTCAAATTCGAATTGCGCTTGTTTCCCTACTTTCACGCCTAAGTTAACTTAACCATCAAACCATCAGAGGAATAACTAACCTACTGACCTAACATTTTAACCACAATTCATGAGAATTAATATCCTTTTTGCAATACTTATAAGTAGTTGCACACTTGCAGTAGGGCAGACGAAATCTACCGTAGACCCAATTGACAAAAAGCTGTACCAAAGCCTGACGTACCGAAACATCGGTCCTTTTCGCGGGGGCAGATCAACAGCAGTAACCGGAATACCAGATCAGATTTTTACCTATTATATGGGCACCACAGGTGGTGGTGTATGGAAAACTACAGATGGCGGAACCACATGGAATAATATTTCTGATGGTTACATCCACACAGGAGGTATTGGGGACGTTACTGTTGCACCTTCCGATCCGAATATTGTGTTCGTAGGCACAGGTGAAGCTCCAGTGCGTGGTGTAAAAACATCGCATGGTGATGGCCTTTATAAATCCACCGATGCTGGCGCAACCTGGAAGCACATGGGACTTGCAGCCACAAGGCACATTAGTCGTGTGTTTGTGCATCCTAAAAATCCAAACAAAGTATATGTAGCTGCACAAGGAAATCCATGGGGACCGAACGAGGAGCGCGGTATTTATTTATCCGAAGATGGAGGTACCACATTTAAAAAGATTCTTTATGTAAATGAAAACTCAGGCATTGCAGACTTGTCTGTAGATGCAACTAATCCTGATATCATGATGGCTACTTCGTGGGACTTCAACCGCAAGCCATGGGTAGTACAAAGCGGTGGTCCTGGCAGCCGTGTTTTTAAAACGACTGATGGAGGAATTACGTGGAAAGAAATTAACAAAGGGCTACCCGATCTGAAAGGTAAAATGGGAATAGCCATTTCACCTGCCAACCCTAAGATTGTTTATATAGCAATTGAAGCTTTAGGTGATAAGGGTGGGGTGTACCGCTCAGATGATGGAGGAGAATCATTCAGGCAAACGACTAACGACCCTACTACTTATGCTCGTGCATGGTATTATATGCACATCATCGCTGATCCCAATGACGAGGATGAATTGTGGGTAATGAACAGTTCTGCCATGAAATCCATTGATGGCGGCAAGACGTTCAGAGGTGTAGGGGGCAGTCATCCCGATCACCATGATATGTGGATCAATCCCAATAATAGTAAGATCATGATCAATGCCAACGATGGTGGCGGATCAGTAACCTATAACGGAGGAGAAACCTGGTCTACCTTAATGAACCAGCCTACTGGTCAGTTTTACCGTGTGATTACAGACAACCAGTATCCATATCGTATTTATTCGGGTCAGCAGGATAACACCACTATTGCAATCAACAGCACTTCACAAGATCAGGGTATTGGTCGCATGCACTGGAATGAAGTACGTGCAGGAGAGTCATCCACGGTGGCTTTTGATGCCAACAACCCAAGGTTTATCTACTCTACCTACTTCGCAGGTAATTTTGTAGAGTGGGACAGCAAGATAGACAACACCCGCATGGTGCGCCCTTTCCCTGAACAAGTAAGTGGTGAGCAACCTAAAAATTTGAAATACCGCGCCAACTGGAACGGACCCGTATTGGTGTCTCCACATAATCCCAATGTGATTTATTACGGATCGCAATACGTGATGAAATCCGTTGACCGTGGCGTAAACTGGGAAGTGATGAGCGAAGACCTGACACGTAACGACAAAGCCCATCAGGGTAAGGGTGGTATACCCATTTCCAATGAACAAATCACGGCAGAGAGTTATAACAACGTTTTCAACATAGAAGAATCATTGTTGAAAGAAGGTGTGATTTGGGTAGGATCCGATGATGGGTTAGTACACGTTACACAAGATGGAGGCAAAACCTGGACCAATGTAACACCCAAAGGCTTGAAGGAAGCGATCATCAATGTAGTAGAACCTTCTCCACACGATCCAGCCTCGGCTTACATTGCAGTGGCGGGTTATAAGATGAATGACTTTACACCACACATTTTTAAAACCAAGAATTATGGTAAGACCTGGGTGGAAATTGTAAATGGTATTCCTAACAATACGTTTGCGCGTACGGTAAGAGAAGATCCTGATCGCAAAGGATTGTTGTATGCCGGTACGGAAAACGGTTTGTTTGTTTCGTTTGATGATGGTGCCAACTGGCAATCACTGCAGAACAATTTACCTCAAGTACCCATTACAGATTTACGCGTAAAAAGAAAAGATTTGGTAGTGTCTACACAAGGAAGGGCACTGTGGATATTGGATGATCTTACTCCGCTGCATCAGATTTCTGATAAGGTGGCCAAGGCAGACTACTATTTGTACAAACCACGTGATGCCTATGCACCGTTGGCCAGAGCATTTAGTCTGAATGGTGACCAGGGAACAAACCCTAAAAGAGGAGCGCAGCTTACCTATGTGCTCAATAAATCGGTAGGTGAAGACGTGCCGATGTCAATGGAGATAATAAACCAATCAGGCGAGGTAGTGTATACCGAGTCGACACACGCTCCAAAAACAGAATGCGATGTGTTCACCAGGAAACAATTAAAACGAGATGTGGGTGCACATTCCTGGAATTGGAATATGCGTATTGGTCAGTTTGATTGTATCAAAGAATTGACGATGACCAACCGGGATTTGAGCGCTTACGATGCTGCACCTGGAAAGTACCAGGCGCGATTCAAGGTGGGAGCCTTTACACAAGTGCAGGATTTTGAAGTGAAGATCGACCCAAGAATAGAAGAGAGCATACCGGGAGCGGCTGCAGCCTATGTAGAACGCGATCAACTTTCTGCGTCTTTGCTGGTAGGTGCCACAGAGATGTCTAAAGGTGTCAGGTACCTGAGAAAAGTGAAACAACAACTTGATTTTATTCTGGATGAATCCACCTCAAAGGATCTCGTAGATGGAGGCAAGGCGCTCAATGCAAAAATTGACGCATGGATTGAGAATATCCTGCAAAAGGAATTGCGTACGCAGCAAAATAACTATCAGTATGAGGCCCGTCTATTGGTGAAATACAAAATTTTGCTGAATGACATGGGTGACGGAAATGTACCGGTAACACAAGGAACAAAAGATGTGACTAAGGATTACCTGCAGAGGTGGAAGGTATTCAAAGATGAGCTGGAAAAAATAATCAGTGAAGACGTGAATAACTACAGTGATGTTTTGAAAGGAGCAGGGTTACCTGAGTTCATTTATCCCAAGTTGGAAAACATTAACATTAAGGGCAAGAATTAGAAAACAAGATCAAGCCTCATAACAAAACCGCTTACTCACATTGGGTAAGCGGTTTTGTTTTATCAGGACTCGGCATCACAAATACCCATTACTATAAGAAAGCAAACGAATTAAATTCACCGCTTTCAATAGATCAAACTGCATGGCAGCAACGATACTGTGCACCGCCAGGAGTTCCCTGTCAATCGACATGGTATCCATAGTACAAAACTGGTCGATCGTCATTTTGGCTTTACTATAACCTTCTGCTTCGAACATGCCTAAAACGGAAATGGTATTTTCCTCCGTGGTGATAGTACGCTCCTTGGGCGTGTAACCCATTTGTTCGATAATGGTCTCGGCCACTGCCCAGGTCGACCATGGGTTTTGACCTGTCACCAGATTGCCATCTTTGCTTACCCTATTCAGGTACATAAATCCTTCATTGAATTGAGCTCCATTTTCAGTCAATTTATCCTGTAATAAGAACGGGAAAATTTCGGCTGCATCAGGAATGAGCAACAACTCTTCCTCATTGGTAAAACTGCTAACTGTTCTGTTGGCCAATAAGGGGCTGCCATCGCTGAGGGTTACATTGACCAGTGCCGCAGGGCCATGGCACACGGCACCTACCACTTTGCCAGACTCGTAGTAAGCCATGACAAGAGACTGAATGTGTTCATTCTCAGGAAAGTCAAACATGGCTCCCTTACCACCTACAAAGTAGACAGCTTCGTATTCTTTTGGGTCAACATCTTTCATGGGTATGCTATGAGTTACTTTAGCTTGCGCAGTAGCATCATTCAAGAATGCGTAATCAAAGTCCTTCATATCACCGTCATCAATAACTACTGGAGGATTACCTCCTTTTGGACTGGCCACATCTACTTGAAATCCGTTGGCCTGAAATACATAATACGCCCGGGACAATTCTGTTAGTTCATAACCTGTGCTTTTGCCACTACTACCCATTTGATCTGTACTTGTTACTACTGCTAATATTTTACCTCGGTAGGGAATTATATCCTCTGTGAGATACGACAATTCTGATGGGGATGTAGTTTTAATATCCTTTCCCGATTCAGGAATAGGGGGAAGCAGGCTCATGAACCAAACCCCGAATAGCACAATTGTTGTAATTAGCCCTGCAAATACGATAAGGGACCATTTGATGATTTTTCTTTTTCCAGACATAACGATTTGTTTTTTGAGGCAAATGTGTCGCAATCTCTGGTCAAAGGCTTTTCAAATGATCATTTCGATAGGCGAATGGATCATTTAGGCAACAGTTTACGGTAGGCCATAGGAGTTTCTCCTGTTTGCTTTTTAAATGCTGTGTTAAAACTGGAAATGCTGTTGAAACCCACTTCATAGGCGATGGCAGCAATGGTTTGGTTTTTGAATTGCTCCTGTTGAAACAATCGTTGCGCTGCTTCAATACGGTAGCTGTTGATAAAATTATTGTAGTTCATACCGCTTTGAAGGTTGATAACCTGCGAAACAATTTGCGGGCTCTGGTGAAGCGATTCACTGAGTGACTTTAAAGTAAGGTTGGGATTTTGATATTGCTTTTCCTCAACAATAAGTTTCAGTGCTTTTGCAAATATTTGTTTGCGCTGCTCATCCGTAACAGGAGTGGTTTTATATTTGGTGTGATCTATTTTTTGAATATAGCCTTTCTGGAATACGACAAAACTGATCACGTAAGCGACAAGAGAATATAGGATCGGTCCAATGATATAGGGAACAGTCTCATCAAAGAGATTCAAAACATACACTACCCAAATGGCCAGTAGTCCATAAAAGAATAATCTCAAAAGGGCAAACACATCTTTGTCGAGTCCAGCCTCCTTTTGTTGAAGAACATACCGGTAACTGAACAACAGGTAGAGCAGAAAGTGGAGATAGTAGGTCAAGAAGATTGATGCAAATAAAAGTAAGGGAAGTGTTTTCGTATGGTGTTCTTCAAACTGGAATCCAATGGCGATGCCCAGGAGCACAGGAATAAAGTGAAGAAGGTGTTTCCTTTTAAGTCGAAATGATTTTTGAGTGGACGAAAGTGCAAAGAGATAGTACAAAGGGCCTATGGCCATGATGGCACTTAGTCCCACAAAAATGATTTTAATGTCAATGTTGTCTGTGAATTCCAGAAATACAGATTTGCCCACCCGAAAGGAAAGGATGATCAATAGGCCACTGAGAAGTCTGTTGGAGAGCGCATTTCCTTTTGGGTAGACCCAAAGAAACAAGGCCAGGAATAACCCATGGATTACCCCGAGTCCGCTGATGATTACCAAAATAATATCATTTGCACTCATTAGACGCAAATTAAGTAATTACTCCAATTTTAAGATGTTGCATTCAATAACCATCTTGCCACCAGGGCTATATTCAGGTAGCCAATGCCTCGTAAGAAAACCGCTAACAGAATAATCTTCTTCTTCACTTTGAAATTTTCATATCTTTAGGGCAAACGAATACCCAATCTCCTCCCTTTAAGAACAAACTAATAATTGATGAAAAAGATACTTTATTGTGCACTCATTGCACTTGTTACCCTCTCCTGTACCGAGAAGGAAAAAGAAACCAGAAAATTTGTGGATGTAGAAGGGTTGAGCCCCTCTATCAAGCCCGGTGACAACTTCTTCATGTATGTGAACGGAACCTGGTACGACACCGCTAAAATTGCGGATGACCAGTCGGGCGTTGGCTCGTATAGCTTTCTGAACATCCCTCAAAAAGTGTTGCTCCAGAACATTCTGGAAGAAGTAGCTGCTGGCACACATCCCGAGGGAAGTGTGGAACAGAAAGTAGGCGACTTTTATGCTTCGGGCATGGATTCAACGGCCATCAACCAACGGGGATATGAACCCATTCAACCTGTGCTGGCCAAAATTGAGGCCATCAACGACAAGGCATCACTGATGCGCTTTGTTGCTGATGAAGCAAAAGTGGGGAACAACTCCATCTTTAATTTCAGGGTTTCACCAGACGATAAAAACAGCACCATTAACATTGCGCATTTCAGCCAGGCCGGTATAGGTTTACCTGATCGCGACTATTATTTCAAAACGGATGTATCCACGTTGGGTATTCAAAATGCTTACAAAGCCTATATCGCCAGGTTGTTTGAACTCACCGGTGATGCACCTGCCGATGCCACAAGGAAAGCAGACCTGGTCTATGGTATAGAGACACAGCTGGCGGCATCCCATAAAACAAGAATTGAGCGCAGACAGGTAAGGAATAACTACCACAAGCTGGCGGTGGCGGATCTGCAGAAAAAACAACCCAATATCGGGTGGGGTGATTTGTTGAACAATCTAGGATTGGATACGGATACAGTGGATATCCGGCAGCCTGTTTATTACGATAAGTTAAATACCATGTTGCAATCTGTATCCATCAATGATTGGAAGGTGTACCTCAAAGCCACTACGATATCAGCTTATGATCCGTACCTGAGTCGTCCATTTGAACAAGCATCGTTTGAATACAACAAAGCATTGTCGGGGCAGTCTATGGAGAAGCCGCGGGAGCAAGAAATCGCTCAGGTAGTAGACCGGCAGCTGAGCTTTGCACTGGGGCAGTTGTATGTAAAGAGACATTTCGGGGAGGATGCCAAAAAGAGGGTAGGTGAACTGGTGGACAATCTGCAGAAGGCATTTGAAAACAGGATCAACAACCTGAGTTGGATGAGCGACAGCACCAAGGTTCAAGCCAAAGAGAAGCTCAATGCCATTACCAAAAAGTTAGGTTATCCGGATATCTGGAGGGAGTATAACGTTACTATTGACAGGGATCAATATTTTGAAAACGTTGTTGCGCTAAAGAAGGACGACTATCAATACCAAATTGGAAAATTAAACAAGCCACCTTATAAGCACGAGTGGGGGACATCACCTTCTACGGTGACTGCTTATTACAATCCTTCCTTTAACGAGATTGTTTTCCCTGCCGGGATTCTTCAATATCCTTACTTTGATCTTTATGCAGACGATGCCATCAATTATGGAGGTATTGGTATGGTGATCGGTCATGAACTGACACATGCCTTCGATGACCAGGGTGCACAATATGACAAGGATGGCAACGTGAAAAACTGGTGGACGGATGAGGACTACAAAAAGTTCAACGAGAAAACACAATTGTTGATTGACCGCTACAGTACTTTCACCGTGCTGGACAGTGTACATGTGAAAGGTGCCATGACCATTGGAGAAAACACGGCAGACAACGGAGGTATTTCCATTGCATACGATGCATTCAAGCTGACAAAGCAAGGACAGGACACGACCAAGATCGATGGCTTTACACCCGATCAACGGTTCTTCTTATCCATTGCCCGTATATGGCGCGTAAAAACCCGCGATGAATTCATGCGGACGTATGTGAATACCAACTCTCACTCACCGGCCATGTGGCGTGTCAATGGGCCATTGATGAATTTCACTCCGTTCTATGAAGCGTTCAACGTACAGCCTGGTGACAAAAACTACAAGCCAGAAGAGGAGAGGATAAAGATTTGGTAGACATAAACTAGAGCGGAAGTTACTTCCGCTCTTAACAGAATGTGTATCTTGGAGAATGATTAAACTGAAGCAACTCATTTATTTGTTTCTTTTGATCTCGTTCAGTTGTAAAAACACAACTCAAAAGGATACCGTAAATAATATGGCTATTGCCAGCGCCTTTGTGGATGCCTTCTATTCATTCGACAGCGATTCCCTACACGCTGTGTTATCAGAAGCCGAAGCATCCCAACCTGAAATTCTGTATTATCAAAAGTGGGCAGAGTGTGGTCACTATGAAGTATTGCAAAGAGATAGCCATTTTGTGAAAAATGATTCTACAGTCATCTTTCCCATCACCGTGAAAGATGATCTGATGGGCGCACTTCATATTGATTTTAATGTGACCGACACCTTTCATATTGTTATACGAGATGGAAAGATTCGTTCCGTTAAGACCTCCTCTAACGACCCGGATGAATACTACGATGCTAAGGAATGGGTGAAAGAACACCGCCCTGAGTACATTGAAAAGGCATGCGAAGGCATTTGGGAGGGAGGACCAACACCCTGCGAATGTGTACAAGGGATGGTGAAGGGATTCCACGCCATTAAAGAACAGGAGACTACTGCTCCCTCTCCATAAGGGAGTCCATCCTTCGCCTAACGCGAAACTTAGTTCAGTGCCTGATCAGAACAACCTGATACTGCAACTTTGGCGGATGTGACATCTATCATGTCAGCCATGAGCAATTCGTTACTGAGTTCCTTATATTTATCCCATGGTAAATCAAGTATTCAAAATTTTTGTGGTTGTTGTAGTGCTGGCGCTGGCTTCCTGCAGTGGAAAAAAGGCAACGCAGGTGGAACAGTCCAAAACCAATGTTAAAAAGGTATCTATTGCAGAAATAGAATCAGGTATCAAAGATTTCATTCAAAGGGAGACTGAAGCCAACGATGGTTATTTTCATGTCGAAGACAAAGGCACGGAGTATAAAATGAAACTGGTAAGGGTACATACCGAATACCTGTCCAACCTTGGTCCTAATCGTCATTTTGCATGTGTAGACCTAGCCGATATCAGTGGGGATGTGTATGATGTGGACTTTTTTCTGGAGGGTCAGCCTGGCGACATGAATGTAACACAAACCTCTGTGCATAAATTAAATGGGAAGCCTTTCTATGCATGGAAACAGAAGTCAGATAAAACATGGGATCGCGTGCCCGTAAAAGGTGCCTCTACCCGTTTACTGGGTGTAATAGAGGGGAGCGATGCGTTTGAATTTTATTATCGGGTAGAGCTGCCTGAGTTGAAAGAAAGGGCGAAGATGTGGATTCCGATTGCCACTTCAGACGATTATCAATCCATAGAGATCATCTCTACGGAGGCACCCGTTGAATACGAATTGCTTCAGGACAAGGTGTTTAATAATACCATTATGTACCTGCAACCCGATGCTACACACAGTAAAAAAACAGTAGAGATTGTTTACAAGGTACAGCGCAGGGAAAAAGGACCGATTGCCGAGACGGCTCCCGTTCATGAAATGTATTTGGCAGAGAACAGGCTAATGCCGGTGGGAGGGCGTTTCGCCACCATTGCCAATGAAACAATTAAAGGACGAGATGGAAGTGATCTCATCAAAGCCAGGGCATTGTACGATTATGTGATTGACAATATGCGCTATATGAAGTTTGGCAACTATGGAAATGGGGATGCCAATTACGCCTGTGATGTAAAAACAGGAAACTGCACGGAGTTTCACTCTTATTTTATTTCCCTGGCAAGATCGATTGGTTACCGGCCCGATTTGCCGTGGGGGCTTCAATTCCTTCGGAAAGGAATGACGGAGGTATCGATGGATACCACTGCTGGGCGGAGTTTTATGCTGAAGGAAAATGGTGGCCAATTGATATCAGCGAAGGCAATAAATATACTGCACTGGCTACCTATTATTTTGGCCACCATCCTGCCAATCGCATTGAGTTCACACGAGGGCGCGATCTCCAGATTGATCCGGGTCCTTCTTCGGGACCGATCAACTTCTTAGCTTATCCAATATTGGAAGTCAAAGGAAAGGAGATTGCTACGAAAACTACGTTTTCATTTAAGCGACCCAACGCACCGGCTTAAGCAAATGCTTATTGCTGTTGTGTAGAATCAGTAGGATGCTCACTTTCACCTGCAGGGTGCTCTGTTGAATCCGCATCAGCAGCTGGATGTTCAGCAGATTCAGTAGGATGCTCCTCTCCAGCTTGTTCCGCAGCTTGCTTGCTACCACAAGAAAACAGGATTGCAGTTGAAAAAAGGGCAAAGAAAATAACGGTTGTTAGTCTTTTGAATGTCATAGTTTTGTGTTTAGTTGAGATTGGGCGGTAAAGATAAAACCTTAGATTGGATAATAATAGCCAGAACCCCTCTAATCATTACTTCTACTGGCGAGGAACTTGGTTTCTGCCCTGATTATGCGGGTACCCAATGGCGGTAGTACACTGCCGAAGCAATTTCCTGGATAGATGCTGAGGCTTCTTTAGGTAACATTTAGGTAACAACTTCGACCGAAGGCTATGAGATCGCCACAGCCAGCCGCCCTCAAACCCTCCCTGCCTTCGCGATGACGTGCTAAAAGGAAAGTACTCGTTCATAGTAAGTAAAGCCGACTCAAGACTAATACCATACCTGGCGCTGAACTTAGAGGCTGTGCCCAATCAGGTAGGCGCAATAACTATAGCAAATTATCCAGAGGTCAACGACTCAAGACTAACAACTCTATGCTAACTACTAATATTCCAACTTCATCTTTGCAGTCAAATGAAGCATGTTGTTGCTGAGGGAGTGCAGCCATCGCAATTGTTCCACGATCAGGTGCGCCTCCTGCAGTTCGCGCTCCTCGGACATCTCATCGGGTTTAAGGAACACAATTTCTTCCGATGGTTGAAGAAGGGCAGATTCAGCCTCGACAGAAGAGTGATTGGGCTCCTGTTTTTTCAACAACTGAAGCACAACGGAAAGCTGCTCCTCTATTTGAGCTGCAGCAGCCCTAAATTGATCAGAAGCAGCTGTTGTCGGGCGGTGCTGAATATAACTGCTCAGTGAAGACAATGAAGACAAAAACACATGGTTGAGTTCCACCATCTCGTAGATCTTATCCAGGTTCTTTTGTTTCGATCGTGGCTCCTGTGCCATGCGCTGAAATGCCGCACTGAGATTAGAGGTCTCGAGAAACGCATCCCTGCGTGCCAGTTTATAACTTGTTGGCACATTACCCTTATGCTGATAATAGTGGATGATCTCACGTAAGAATTCTTTGTTGGCCTTCACACTATTTTCCATATGCTGCCTGATCTCAAGAAAACTCCATACCGGCCAAAGCCAGAGCATTGCCATATAGGACAACCCTGCACCGATCAGGGTATCAATAATTCTGTACTGAATGACCGTCAATACATCCGGTTGAGCAATGGCATAAATAAAAATCACACTTAAAGTAATAAAGGTGGCAGAAGCCCTATAGTTCTTTTGCAACATGGAGAAAGCAATAATCAGGGTAATGGCTCCAAGCACACCATACACATAGGGATCCTGCACCCAAAAAACTATGCCCGTGGCAATGGCACTGCCAATCAGGGTGCCAAGAATACGGTCTTTGGAGCGGGTTTTTGTGAGCCCATAACTGGGCCGCATGATCACAATGATGGTCAGCAAAATCCAATAAGGATTCTGAAAGGCGAACAGGTTGCCCAGCGCATAGCCGATCATAATCGTAACCGACAAGCGCAGCGAATGTTTGAAGATGCTGGAGCGGATATTGAGGTTTTGCAACAACAACTTTGGGTCATAATCCTGGGGGATAATGAAACGCTTGGATACGCTTCTCTCAATAAATTCAATCGTGTCTGTATCGGGCGTACCCAACAGCCATTTTATTTTTTTTATTTTTTTAAATTGTGATTCCTGGTACCCCAATAGGTTTTGGAGCATCAGGTAGCCTTCGTAGTCCTCGCTTATGATTTCTCTGCCAAAAGAAGAAATATCTTCTCCCAGTCTTTTGAAGGATTCATTCAGCCTGTCGTTGTTGGGGAGGTTTTCTTCGTCTCTTCCCGCTTCAGCGATTTTCCGCAATTGGTGCGACATCTCAAATATCAACGTCTGAAAGCACTGGGTATATTCCGGATGTGTCTTAAAAAGAGCATCCATCTTATCGTAATGGACTGGGTTGGCAATGGCGGTTTCCAGTATATCCACGAGTTGTGCAAACACCAAAAGGCGTTTGCCATTGTAAGTGGATCTTCCCGAATTCTTACGGGTAATAATTAAAACCTCGCGTAAAGTGCCATGCAGTTCAATGAGTTCACTCTGCAGCGTAATAAGTTGGGATTGTAATTCTTTGCGATTGGCCTGTTGGCCTACCAACTTACCTCTTGTTTCCAAGAATTCTGCGGTAAGCAAATAGACTTTCCTCAGTAGCTCCTCGGTCTGTGCTTTGGGGTTGAGCCGATATAAGAGCGTAGCCAGTAACAAATACCACAACCCACCCACACCGATGAAAAGTGTGTACTGATAAACTAACAATTCTTCAGGCTGGTGGGCAGAGCTAATGATCAGTGCCAGCAAACCCGATAAGCTGATCAACGAAGCACGGAATCCATAAACAGAAATAAAGGCAATAGCAAAGGTCAACACCCCCAGAATGGGAACCAGGAACCACGATCCGAAATTCAAATACCCCCCGATAAAGCTGGCCACCATCATCAGTGCTGTGGAAAACAAGATACCAAACGCGGTGTGCCGGTAGCTTCCACTGGTATTGCTGGGCGAACTCCAAAAGGCACCGAAGGCAATGGCCACTCCGATTTCCAGGTACCCGAACTTCAACCCCAAAACAACGGGCAGGGAAATGGCAACACCCCCCATCACAGCCTTGGAGAAATCAGCACTCTTAATAAACTGTACAAGGTCTTTATAATGTTCAGCGATCACCAACGCAGGGTTAAGCTGTAAATATAGGGGTTATGAGGGTGGGGGGAGAAATAAGGTGAAGGCTTTAATTGATTTGGTAGCTGGCCGAATTCAGATTGGTCAAAGAGAGGTAAGTTTTGGTGAGTAGTCTTGTGGTACAAACGTTGCGAACTCGGAACTAGAACGGATTGGGAGCTTGTATAATTGACAATATTCAAAATAATCTTACATCGGAGTAAAAATCTTAACAGACATATAAAAATATCAATTATTATTATGGAGTTATAATATGTGTCGGAGTAACGATTACATATTGGACACCAAGGTTCTAAAAAACAGATTGTAGAATATATAATGAATAAAAAACGAGCGCAGTTTATTGGTGTATGTGTCGTATTGATGTTTTGTTTTTACAGTAATCTCTTTTCTCAGGATGATAAGCGTTTGGGTACTCATGCCATGATAAGAGATTTTGATCACATCGAAAAAATCATTGATGCCCACCCCGATCCATATACTCATTTATCTGAACAGGATTTTAAAGCCAAGTTTGAAGAGGTTAAATCCACTTTGAATGAACCTCATAACACTCTAGATTATTACAAAAAAGTAGCTACTATCGTTGCATTACTCAAAGACGGACATAGTTCGGTGCACCTTCCTAGATTTTGGATGCGAACATTAAGAACTAAAAATGGCGCCTTCCCTTATGAAGTGCATTTGACCAACGATGATGAATTGTTTGTAATTAAGAACTTCAACAATGGAGAGATACCGCTTGCCGCGAAAATTATTGCCATCAATGGGGTAAGCGTAAACGATTTTTTGGCAAGTATTGACCCTTATATCTCGTATGAATTAAAGCACTTCAGGAATACAATTATTGACGAAGACTTTGAGAAATACCTTTACCTGGCTTTTGGATTTGCTGACGGTACAGAGATGACTTATTTCACCTCAGATACTGCTTCGGTAAAGGTTAAAAACATGCCCTATCAAGATTGGAAGAAATTCCAAAAGGAGAATAGGGATGAAAGAGAAATAAAAATAGAGTTCAAGGAACCCTATGCCTATGAAAAAATAGCTGATGGCGTTGGCCTTATCAGTATTTATGAATTTTATGCAAAGAACTTATATACATATGACCAGTTTCTTGCGAAGACGTTCAAAAATATAAAAATGGATAGCATCAATTCCCTAATTATCGATATCAGGGGAAATTTTGGGGGCTGGCCAAAAATATCTTCTCGTTTATTCCACTACATATCCAATTCTTATTTTAAGACGATGGCCAGGTCGAGCATGAAGGTAAGTGCTACGTACAGAAATAATTTTTTAAACAGAAACGATTATTTGCGATACAATAAACATCGTTTGATTTTCACAACGGAAAGACATTATGTCGATATGGATGCACTTATGAATAATCCTCTTGACTCTTATGTTCATGAGGATCAGTTTTTCAATGAGGAACCGATAACTCAAGAGTTTGAATTTAAAGGTGATAGTTATCTGCTGATCAACAGAGACTCCTATTCAGCAGCATCGAGTTTTGCTGCCACCTTTCAATGTTATCAAATGGGAACGATAGTAGGAGAAGAGACGGGGGGCACTAAGATCTTTAGGGCCAATGCCATTTATGAAGAGTTACCCCGAACAGGAATTGGTATTACCATGGCTACCACAAAGGAATATAATACCTGCTATGATCAGGAGTTAGAGGGCGTTAAACCAACGGTATATTTTACGCCAACAATATTTGGACTAACCTCTAATTTGGATACGCAACTTTTGTTTACTCTAAATGTGATTAAGCTAAAACAAAAAAAGCAAGTATCAGCTAACTAACTTTGGATACTTAATCCCCATATCATTTCCTCTGGACGTATTGGGGCTTGGTGAGGACTCTGTCGGCAGCATAATTTGTTTCGAATAGGCCATCCGCTATATCTTCGTAGGTTCTCCGGTGGTTCTACGAATAGCGCACCCAGAGGGTCGGGGTGAGGGATTCCAATGCACGGCTGCATCTTTGAAATTCGAAGAGGTTAATGAAGCAAAGTGATCTGTCATTATTTTCATAGCCTTGGGATTCTTCAGTCGCCCAGCCCACTCTCGACCTTATATCGGGATCATCCCATGCTCCTTCAGAAAGACGCGAGATAGCAATGTGTATTTCATGGTTAGGGAATCCAATTCTAACATCTTCAACTCAGACTTGTAGTGAAATTTAGTTCCCGTGCCCTGATTATTAGCAACACCTACGAATTGCAAAGACACTTCTTTGCCAATCCGCTTCCTTCCCGCTCAGTGTTCCAGTACGGTTGGATGTTTACCTGCCGAAGGCATGACAGAAGAAGGTAGTTGTATTCCATAGTAAAACTTACTCAACCCCCTCTGCCTGGGGAGAGGGTCGGGGTGAGGGATTCCAATGCACGGCTGCATCTTTCAAATTCGAAGAGTTCAAAGAGACAAAGTGACTCCGCCTTCTGGCGGTCGGGGTGAGGGATTACCAGTACTGCGGGAGCACGTCTTTAATCACTGTAAGATTTGGTGCGGACCTTGGTTCCATGTCCTGATGTAAATTCAGATCTGATCCAGGATAAAAACAAAGCAGAAGATATCCCTGCAGATCCAAAAATCATACACATAACCATGATCTGATACCGGGCTGCTATAAATGGAGATACTCCAGAAAGGATTTGTCCGGTCATCATACCTGGAAGTGAAACCAAACCGACAGCAAACAGCGAATTGATAGTGGGGATGAGTGAAGCCTGAAAAGCAATCACTTTGGCTTCATCATAACTCAAGTTGCGATTGATTTCCGCCTCAAGCCTTTCTCCTGCCAGGCTGATGCTGTTCATAGCAGTAGCAAAAATCATCCCTGCCAGGGGTATGACAAAACTCGGCAAGTACCAGGGTTGCAGCTGTAGTACACCCTGGGTGACCAGCGCAAGTACGGAAACTCCTCCAACAGTGATAGCAAGTAAAGCTTTGACATACACCTTTATTGTAACACCATGAATAGTTCTAAGTCCAATCCACGCAGAAGCAAACAGCATTACAGTGAGCACGATGATTACTACCCATGATTTATCCGCCTCAAATAGATAGGCAAGTACATAACCGATTAAAAGCAATTGAATGAGCATTCTAAATATCGCATAGATGGAAGTGCGATAATTGGACTGCCATTTCCAGGTTATTACTATCACAATAACAACAGGTATAAAGGCAAGCCCAAGGTTTAAGAAGGGTATGGTAGTCATAGCACGATGTGTTACTGGCGTAAATGTTGCCCAACAAGATACTCAGGAATCACCACAGTGCTTCATCCCCTCAAGACAATCTGTAAAGAGATCTGTCACGCAACTTAGTTCCTGGCGATGATGAGTAAAGGCAATACTATCCGCTCTTGCGAACAAATATTGATTTCAGTGCCATCGCTCCGAAACCATCGACTTTGCAGTCAATATTATGGTCGCCATTGGTCAACTTGATGTTCTTCACCTTGGTTCCGGCTTTGATGGCCTTGGAAGCACCCTTCACCGGTAGGTCTTTCATTATGATCACAGTATCTCCATCCTGAAGCACAACTCCGTTCGCATCTTTTACCACAGATGACTCTTGCGTAGCTTCTTCTGGCTCGGGTACTTCGTTGGGTATCCACTCGTGGCCACATTCCGGGCACATCATCGAAGTACCAGTGGGGTAGGCGTACAACGATTGGCATTTAGGACATGTACTGGATTCAGGCATAGGATTGAATTTCGTACAAAAATAGTCAAGTTGAGGGAAGGGTCTTGGATAGAACGAAGAAAAAGGAGTTTGAATAGCTTTACTTTTGAATAAGGGTCAGGGCAGTTTTATGTGTTAAAGCAGTACGCGACTGGTTAGTGTTTCAAAATATAAGATTATAATCGCATTACATGTATTTAAGATTTTTTGTGCTACTGGGTTTATTAACACAGTTCTCCTGTAAGGATGACTCACCTGCAATCCCGCAATCGGTTGAATGTGTAACATCCTCTGGTGCGTTTCCCCAATTTATCGCGTTACCTCCGGTTGGTGACAATGGTTCTTATGATCCTACATTGGCTGGCGACCCTATGACTGGCCGTGTATGGATGGTCTTTTCAAGGATAAACGGGGCAGGAGGTGAAGGGCAGGTAAGTTCTCACTTAGCATTCAGCGATGATCACGGCAGCACATGGTGCTATGCCAACGAAATTAATTCATCAAAAAAAGTGGAATTATCGCAATTGCCAACCGAATTCACATCCGCAGTTTCAGCACATTGGAGCCATGAAGTTCCGAGCCTTGCCTTCGACCCCAATGCGGCTGTGAACCAAAGGTGGCGCATGACCTGGCATCGTTATTTGCACGTCAATGATGGTATTCCAGGCAATGACGACCGGAGATTTGCTTTTGGATGGGTAGCGATGAAAACAGCATCCGATCCAATGTTACTGGCGGCAGCCCCCGAGATAAAACTGTTCAGTGGGCGGGGCTACTACAAGGATGCGGAAACAGAACAATACAATAACAGCATAGGTGGAGTGCCGCAGGTAAGATTGCATGAGTTGCATCCTGACTTGTCTGGTGCGGTGTTATTCACCGAACCTGGTATGCAAGTGTTTCAAAATGAACTGTATGTTACCTTACTCATGGGCGAGGTAACGGTTGGCAATTCAATAGTGATGTTAAAATACAATAACTCCAATTCATGGAGCTATGTATCCACCTTGCTTACCCCAGCGGATGCCCAAACAATGAATCCTTTGTGGACTGGCTTTTCTGCAACGGACTTATTTATCCAAAATAACCAGGCCTATTTACTGGTTTCGCCAGTTGAAGAATTATACGAAGGTTTATTACTGTTTAGGTTGGATTTATCCAATGGGAAACTTATTGACTCAAATGGCAATGGCCCGGATATCAAGTGGAGTCTGCCCACCACCAGTGGATCATCTATTTTTCAAACAGGCGCGGGAACCTATGATTCGCTCAGTTATAATTCGGGTATCCTTTACGGGGATGCGCTAATTACTGCACCGCAGTTTCGGGTTTATGCCTCTGGATTTATTCCTGAATAGGAACCCAATGCCATCACATTGTCTTCTCGCTCGATGTTTCCGCATCACTATCGTGATCGCGTGTGACAAAGTAGAGGTTATTTCCTAACAGGTTCTATAACCACTGGCCCACTAGGCATAGAAAGAACAGAGTGCTCGCCTTGTTCTTTTTTTATAGTTAACTCATTTTTTATACAAGCTTCTCTAACTGCACCGTAAAGTGCCGCATAATGGGAGCTTCCCATTTGATGCTATACCCTCTCTTGGCTTCATGCCGTGTCTCATAGATGTTTTTGAGTGCCACCGCCACATACTCCATATGCGATAGGGAATAGGTTCTTCTGGGAATAGCCAATCGTACCAATTCCAGTTTAGGGTAACGGTTATTTCGGGTAATCGGATCTCTGTCTGCCAGTATCGTTCCAACTTCCACCCCTCTTATTCCTGCCGTGATGTACAATTCAATTGCAAGGGATTGTGCGCGGAACTCTTCAGGAGAAATGTTCGGAACAAACTTGTTGGCATCTAAGTAAATAGCATGTCCGCCAAAGGGCTGTTGTACAGGCACCCCAAACTCAACCAGGCGTTGTCCTAAATAATGTACCTGCTGGATTCTGCTTTCCAGAAAGTCAAACTCAGTGGCCTCGTCCAATCCTTGTGAGAGGGCACCCATATCACGACCTGACATGCCACCATAAGTGATAAAACCTTCATACATGATGTTAAAAGTTACACACTTCTGATACACCTCAGTATCTCTTAGGGCAATGAATCCACCCATGTTAACGATGCCATCCTTTTTTGCACTCATCGTCATGCCATCTCCATATGAGAACATCTCTTTCACAATTTCCTTGATGGATTGGTTCGCAAACCCATCCTCACGCGTTTTTATAAAATAGGCGTTTTCGGCAAAGCGGGCAGAATCAAAGTACAACGGCACCTTGTAACGCTTACAAACTGCAGCCACCTCACGGATATTTTGCATGGACACAGGTTGTCCACCAGCAGTATTACAGGTAACGGTAAGGATGACCAGTGGGATTTTTTCAATAGGGTTCGAACGCAATACCTCTTCCAGTTTTTTTATGTCAACATTACCTTTAAAGGGGTGATAAACAGAAGTATCGAAAGCTTCATCAATGGTACAGTCTACCGCAGTGGCTTTTCTGAATTCGATATGACCTTTTGTAGTGTCAAAATGTGAATTGCCTGGCACCAGGTCGTTGGCTTTCACCAGCGCGGAAAAGAGTACGTTTTCAGCAGCTCGTCCCTGATGGGTAGGGATGAAGTAGGGGAAACCCGTTAGGTTGGTCACTCTGTCTTTTAACTTCACAAAGGAAGAGGATCCAGCATAACTTTCATCTCCCAGCATAATTTCAGCCCATTGTTTATCCGACATGGCTCCTGTGCCCGAGTCGGTGAGCAAATCGATCATCACCTGATCACTTGTTAAGTTGAACAGATTGTAGTGGGCTTCTTTTATCCAGTGTTTCCTTTCCTCAAGGGTAGATCGTTTGATGGATTCTACCATTTTTATTTTATAGGGTTCTATGAATGGTAATTGCATAACAAGGTGTTAATGTGATAAATACTAGAATGAAGTGCTAAGCGATAGGAGATACCTACGGGCTTATGATGATATCGTCAAACGGCACACCAGGGATGAAAAAATTTAGAGGTAATCGATGACGATCAGCCACTCACAACAATCAGATAAATGGTGTTGGAATAGCTACAGGCTAACAGGGAAGGCATCCCTGTTTTTGATGTTCTTGAATAGGATAGCAGACTGAACGCCACTGTATTTCATAACTACAAGATACGGCAATAGTGGAAAAAGGGCAAAACCGAATGTCATGCGTTTTAATGACTGGGATCATGTCGCCTCAAGATGATTTCATATGAAATTCATAGAATATATTTGGTAATACATTGATTATTAAGGCTTTGAATGGCTTGAGCTACTCTCGAATACACATGCCCTTCAGTGCTAGCTGAGTTTGATCTCAAAAGGCTGGGATGCATCTAAAGTTACAATTAGTAACAAATCGGATTGTTTGAAAATGGAAATGTCGGAATCTCCACCGATTGGTTAATCTCAAATTGCTTTCGCAATCATTCTGAGTTTTCTTTTGAAAAATCCCCCATTCGTCAAAGTAAATAATTTAAACCATCCAAACTTCTCGTTATCTTTCTTTGAAATGGTATTCGACATGTCACCTTTCAAGCGGATATTTTCTATTTTTCTTACACTCTTGCTATATGATGCATCCGCTCAGGAGTACTTACAAAAAGATAGTCTTTTGCAGCTCCTTCCAAGTACTCCGCCTGATACCTCTAAAGTATTGCTTTTTATTAGTATTGGGCAGCAATATGAAAACAACAAACCAGACTCAGCAATATATTACTACCAGCAAGCACTTGATTTAAGTGAATCACTTGATTATCCTACAGGAATACTGAAGTATTATTCCAACATCACATACGTATTAAATGCACAAGGCCATTATGATTCAGCATTGGTATTGACCTTAGCTGCAGTCGACCTGGCAAAAAAACAAGGACGGCCTGAACAAATTGCTGCGTGTTTGGGAAATGTGGCCAACACCTATTTGTACCTGGAGCGATATGAGACGGCAATAGATTATTATTTACAAACCAATCAACTGCTCGAAAAGACAGGAAACAAGCAATACCAATGTATCCTGCAAAACAGCCTTGCTATTACTTATACAAAAATACGGCAACCCGATAAAGCCAGGAATGCAGCAGAAAATTCAGTTCGTTTAGCCAGGGAAATCAATAATCCTTTTCATTTGGGGATTGGGTTAGACAATCTGGGGTTGACCTATATCAATACCAGCAATCCAGAAGGAGCCATCCCATTTCTAACAGAAGCCTTAACGATTGCTGAAGAAACGAATAATCTCTATCTCAAAGAATCCATCTATCTCAACTTTGCTCAGGTGTATCGCCAAATGGGGTTAATTGACAAAACACTACACTATTTGCAAACAGGCCTTCAACTAGCATTGGAATTTAATGATGTATCTGGTGAAGTGATTGCACATGCTGGTCTTGGCTACTATTATCTTTATAAGAGTCAGTTTGATAACGCAAAAAATTTCGGAAAGAAAGCCGAGGGCAAGGCCAGCGCGATGGGGTTTACCGAGCAACTTCGTGATAGTTATATGTTGTTGGGATACATTGCTCTTTCGGAGAAAAATTATAAGGAATTTCAACACTATACCTATAAGCATGACTCCATAGAATCACGAATAGTAAACAAAGGTATTCTTAATAACATCCAGGATTTGGAAGTAAAATATGAGACCGAAAGGAAAAACCAACAAATCATAAAACTAGAACAAGACGCCTCCATTCAGTCACTAAAAATCCAACGTAATAATATACTTCTTTTCGTGTTTGCAGGACTCACCGTGGTTGTCACTATTGTGAGCTTCTTATTTGTAAGGAGCAACAGACAGAAGCAATTGATACTAAAACAAGAGAAAGAAATTCAGCAACGCACAATTGTTATGTTAGAAAAGGAAAAATACCTAACTGCTACACAAGCTGTTCTGAAAGGACAAGAAGAGGAACGAACCAGGCTCGCCCGTGATTTACACGATGGCCTTGGTGGAATGTTATCTGGTATAAAACTATCCATGCAACAATTCACTGAAACAATCGACATTCATGATAAAAAAATCCTTCTTGAGCGCAACATGGATATGCTGGATAGTTCGGTGAATGAACTTCGAAGGGTAGCACATAATCTTATGCCTGAGGTATTGCTTAAATTTGGACTTGATGTTGCTGTTAAAGATTTCTGCAATTCGATTACGAATAGTGGGGCACTAAACATATCATACCAATCCATCGGAATAAATAACTTGAGGGCAGATCAGACTACACAAGTCACCATATATAGAATTATTCAGGAACTCATGAACAATATCTTAAAGCATGCCGCTGCAAATGAGGCGTTTGTTCAACTTGACTTCCATGGTAATAATCTCGGCATCACTGTTGAAGACACTGGAGTAGGATTTGATACCCGCAACTTAGACCTTTTGCCCGGCATTGGATGGAGTAATATTACTACTCGGGTAGCTTATCTGAATGGAAAAATTGAAATCAAATCGATCCAGGAAATAGGTACAACCATCAACATTGATATCCCGATAGGGTAATTAAGACCAACTAACAAAATAATACTAAAACGATACCCCCGAAAAAGGGTATAGAGTCAGCCTCATTTCGTAGCAACTTTACATCAATAAAGAAAGCTATGAAATTCACTTTTATATTATTTTTTTTCCTCGCCATCTTTTTTAACGGCCAGTCGCAGAATACTAAATCTGAAATACTCCAGGAAATCACAGAGTTAAAAAATGATATCAGGGAATTAGAAGCTGAGATTAAAGAAGCCGAAAAGGATGACCCGGAAGAAGCTGCAGAACTGAGAAAAGAGCTTGCTATGCTCAAGCGTGCGCTCAATATGCTTCAAAAGAATGAATCAGCATTAGTCACCTTGGAAAAAGATCCTAACGCCAGCAAAGAGGATGAATATGAATACACAGTCCCCTCCAAAGATGAGAGTAGAGTTGGAAAGATTTCAGAGAAGAAATTAGACAATAAACAATTGACGGATCATGTCAGCAAAACCGTCACTGATATTGAAAAAAATATTTCTCCAAAGATGAAGGCGATTGGGTTACCCCTCTATACAAATATGAAGAAATCCAACTCAGATTCAGTGGATCTTGGTAATATGGCAGTAGGCATTTGGATCATGGGGAATCCAGAGTTGGCCTTATACACACAGTCGCTGGCGTGTAAGGATGAGCCACTACATGCTGACTTGTTGAACAATTTTGGAGCAATGCTCATAATGTCTGGAGCAGAAGAAAAAGCCTTACCTATTCTTCAGCGAATCAATATTGATTTTCCTAAGAATGAAATGGTGTTACACAACCTTGGTATGGCCTGGTATGGTCTAGGAGAATTAACAAAAGCAGAAAAATACCTCGACAGTGCCATGATGTTTCCCGGCCATCACGCGCAGGCAAAATTCACAAAAGGATTAATTGAAGAAAAAAAAGGAAACAAAACGAAGGCCATCGAAAACATCAAACAGTCGATGAAAGAGGGCTATAGTGAAGACAAGAAAAAACATCTTGAGAAACTGGGCGCGAAAAATATTGAAGACTTTATTGCGAACACCGAACCGATAAAGGAAGAGTATCTCGGACTTCAGCGTTTTATTAACATGGTTCCAAACTATCCCAAGAATGGAAGTCAATTGCAACAAGCGGATGCTGATTGGAGGGGGTTCAAAACTGCGTTGGACAATCAGATGGAAAAATTGAATGAAGAAATAGAAGCATACGAGCCTATCCAAAAAAGGGCAATGGAAAAATTCGCTGAAGGCCAAATAGCATTGTCCACTACATTTTCTCCTGTCGCTAAAAAATACATCGCTAAAAATATGAACACACTGATTCTGCCAACAATGGAGGAACTTGGTCGGAAGACAGAGGCGATGCAACAAGAATTAATTGAACTGGAGAAGGAAATCGACCAGGCCGCAGAGCGTATGGATGAACAATTGAGAAACTCCAAATCGGGTGAAGCTAATTGTAGAATTATTTCAGAGTACCTGGAGTTTGCCAATGGAAAGAAGGAGGTTTTTGATAGGTATTTTATAAAATTTCACGCACGCATCATCAATACTATGGCGCAATACCATAAGTATTACCTAACGCCTACACCCGAAACATATAAGCTTACATTACTGAAGTTACAGCATGATTTTCTTCAAAAACTTTCCTCACTCAATTACATATTTGTTAATAACTCTTGCGGTGAACAAAAGTTAACATCATCACCATTCGGCAGGCTTGCAATTTTTGAGGATGTGAATTGCGATACACATAGTGAACTCTGGATGCCGGGTGTGGGCACCATCACTTTCAATTGCCACTACATGGAAGCAACCTTCGACCCCTGGACACCCTTGCCGGTTGATTTGAAAGTGAAACTAAAAGATGATTTACTTACAGGCCAACATGTCGGTGGAAGTGTAACTATCGGATCCAGTGCATCGATTGTTCCCACTGGAGCACAAAAGAAATTAGGAGAAAAGCTAAATCTGGGGCCTGGAGCTGAAAAGGTGGATGTAAAAGTAAGTGGGAGTATGACAGTGGAGTGGGACAGTCAGGGTATTACGGATGTATCGGCAACGGTTGGAGTAAACGGTGAGGTTGGAAACAGTGAGGCAGGAGTGAGCCAAAAGTTTATCCTTAAAGCAGGACCATCAACAGCTTTTAAGAACTCATCCAGTAGATAAGGATATTAGAACTTAAATACTATTTAATCATGCAAAAGATAATCGTAATTGTATTCTTTAGCTTATTGTGTTTTGATGGCGCAGCACAAAAAAATGTGATACGTGTTAATGCCTCAGACTTGACTGGAATAGCCCTTCCTACTGAAGCCACGATGGATAATAGAATATTTTCTAGGGCTGCTGCAAAAACAACATTAGAAGTGAATGCGACACCCCATCAAATCACCATAGACGATGTAGAGGTTTTCTCCTATAAAAACGACTCAGGTAAAAAAAATGATTCAGAAAATTGGTTAGAGCAGGTTAAAAAATTATTACAAGTCTCAGGGTATACATTGTATCCGGATGACAATGATCCATCATTTACTTGGGTTTCCCGTTCGGAAAAATACTTCTTGATTTATGCTGATGCCGGGAAAAAAAAAGCTTCACTATATATTGGCGTGGTGGATCTAATTCCTTCAATACAAAGTTCGGCAATTCAACTAGTTTTAAATGAATCAAAAACTGTACCACTTCCTGATTCTACTACGCTTCCAAAAACAACTTCTTCAACAGAAAAGAACAATTCAGCACTTATTGGAAACTGGGGAACATTGACGGGGCCAAAAGTAAATTGGCAAGATGGGTCAACGGGTGTGATGGTAGTATCTGGCGTAAGTAAAGGATTTGGAATTGAACTCAAAGAAGATGGAGCATTTCTCATTGTCACCGTAGTAACATCAGGAAGACCAAACTACAGAGTATTTTCTTCTACCTCCGGCACATGGACCTCAACAAGCAATCAAATAAATTTTGTGCCAACCGATCGGCATTATAGAAAATGGGAAAATGAAATCATCATGACAGATGAGCATACTGTTCCTGATCCATTCATTATGTATTGGAGAAAAGGCATGAATGCATACACCAATAAAACCTGTCTCTACGTACGCTATGCTGACGAAACAGAAGATCGCGAGTTATGCGCAGAATAACCATAGATTAAAATTGAGAAATTAAAAACATAAAAATGATAACAAAATTCAAATTAATCGCGCTTGTGTTGGTAGTGCTGCCGACATATTCATGGGCACAAACATGCACTGACCAGGCCGCCCAAACCACCAAAGGCAAATGGCGTCCTACGGAATCAAAAACGTATATAGAAAAAGGAGCGAAGGGTACCGCGGCTCTTGCGCCCACATTAATTGCAAAAGCCAATCAATTCAGAACTTTCATGGAGGCTGCATATCCCAATCCAATAGGATGTGACGTGCGTTCATACGCCTCCCTCAGTGAATTTCCGAACATCGATTTTCCCATTGGTGCAGGCTATACATTTGAAATGTCGCTGATAGAATACTATTGCGACAAGGGCACCAAAAAAATTCAACCGAATGAATATACCGGAAGCAGTGGAGCGGAAATGTTTGCCAATACCTTCGAATTATTTTTAGATGCTAGTGGAACGGGGAATGGAGAAGGGAAATTTAATATCAATAATGGATCGGAGACTACTATTTTCATGCTGCCCAGAAGTGCGGGAACCATAAAGGGACAAAAAGTATATACAATTAATAATGGCAAAGCGGTGCTGTACACACACGATGGAAAGCTTCCCTTCAAAATGATTACGCGCGAGCAATTTTTACATGCACTCTTGAAAAAGATAAAGGCCGCTGCCCCCACTGTAAATAATGAGATGGACGAAATGGAAGCCTATCTGCTCCAGCAAATTAAAGACGCTGATAAAAATTATACCGGTGAATTACGCGATCAAATGAAAGCGGAGTTGCAACGAGGCCTGGAGGAAATCAGAAAACAAAAGCAGGCGGTAGGTTCAACAAGTGAAGAATTTACAAGTGAGGAAGCAATGGAAATTGAAAATTATCTGAAGACACATTCAAAGGAAGATCTTCAGAAGCCAGCTAGTGTTCGCGTTACCGAAGTGTTTCGTGGGTTTTTCACGGAAGAAGAAGAGGGTAATTTTCTCGTGATTAAAGACAATACCTATATGAAGAAAACCCTTCCTGCACAGGCCGCGCAGATGATCCTGATCCGTTGGAATTCTAACGGAAACACAGTATCTAATGATTTTTTGAAAAAGTTTGAGACTAGTTTTCCTTTTGATAAAATCCAGGCGTTGATTGACAAGTAAAGGCTATAATCATCACATAATTTAGATTATATTTCAGTATACAATTTCCGTTTTTGATGAAGAAGATTGACGTGTTTATTGTTGATGATCACTATATGGTCATTGAAGGAATTAAATCGATCCTCCAAAATTGTGATGATATGGAATTGGTAGGATACGCTTCGAATGCATCATCATGTCTGGCATTCATAAAACAACAACAGCCGGATGTAATTCTAATGGATATCAGCATGCCCGATAAAAATGGCATTGAATTGTGCCAAGAAGTAAAAAATAAATTTCCAATCATAAAGGTTTTAGGACTAAGCACTTTCGACCAAAAAGTATTCGTTGATAAAATGATGGAAAGCGGGGCTTCGGGATATGTACTAAAAAATGCGACAAAACAAGAACTTACAAAAGCTATTCGAGAAGTGAGCTTAGGTCATAAGTATCTGAGCATTACTGCATCCGATGCGCTAAAGTCTGCCCAACACGATAAAACCACTATTCCTTTTGCCACACGAAGAGAGAAAGAGGTTTTGCTTTTAATCGCTGAAGGATTTACAAATAATGAAATAGGAGTGAAGTTATCTATAAGCGCAGGTACAGTCGACAAACATAGAAAAAGTCTACTTGCTAAATATGAAGTAAAAAACACTGCAGCGCTTGTACGCTTTGCCACCATTAACAATCTTATTTAACTCATTTGCAGTACCGATGGATCCATTCGAACAGTCTTAAGTTCTGATAGCCATCGGGAGGCTCAAGGGGTGTCCTGCAAAGTTTTGCAAAAAAAGAGTAACATGTGTTTTTTGATTCTATGCCGTCAAATACTCGTCAATTTCCGTGATTAGTAAACCGTCATGATCTGCAATATGTGCATTGATAATTTCATCAATTTAAATTATATTCGTTTGCACTTTCACAATAATGCCCTCCTATGAAAAAAGTTACACTTATGATAGTCGTGGCCACTATGATGACCGGGCTATGCAGCGCACAAGACACTGAAACCACTACATATTTTGGAGAGAAGAATGGCTTCGAAATTGACTTCCCTTCCGATTGGGGTGTTTCTTTAGTAGAGACGAAAGTAATGTTTGCGTATAATACCACCCTGATTGGTGTCATCGGAGATACACCGGGAGCAGTCGTTCAACTTAGGGTTACCTATCCGTGCAAGAATCCTAAATCAGATATGAAGTCATGGCTTTCCATTTTTGAAAAAGGCGCAAAGAAAAGTAAGGATCCAAAATTTCTTATTCATAGTCAAGGCGAAGGCAGTACGCCAGGAGGCAAAGAGTTTAGCTATGT
Organism: Flammeovirgaceae bacterium UBA2338; assembly: GCA_002344795.1. GTDB lineage: Bacteria > Bacteroidota > Bacteroidia > Cytophagales > Cyclobacteriaceae > ELB16-189. Next base: position 37,858 of record DDUM01000053.1, read on the forward strand.
AGATTATACCTATACACTGGTGGGAGAAGATGGTCAGGGCACTATTACGCGTAGAAAGTTTTATGTCACTTGCAACAGCATTAAGGGAACCAGATTTTCATTTGCATTCTTTTTTGAAACGAACGAACAGGATTGGGATAAGTTTAAAACCATTTATGAAAATATATTCAATTCTGTAACCTATAAATGACCATGGTTAGGCATTGCCTTTTCCATTTATTGACAGGGACACTTGCTATTTGTTCCACTGCCGTTGCACAGGAAGATATACATACCGTAATTCAAAAAGGTCACTCCGGCAAAATTACTGCTATTGATTTCAGCAAAGACGGAAAATTCTTTGTTACTGGCAGCACCGACCACTCCGTAAAGCTTTGGGATCTCAAAACAGGAAGAGAGGTAAGAACCTTTAAAGGTCATCGGGGAGAGATTACAGATGTGAGGATTGATAGTCGCAATGGGTTTATTGTGAGCTCTGCGGGCGCCAAAGGCGAGGCAGAGCTGCGTGTTTGGGATGTGAAATCTGGAGTATCGCAAAATGAGATAGAAGGAGGGAAGAGCCTATCTATGCTAGGTGTTCTTTTTGGTAAAATAGATTTTGAATGGGCATTTCAATTGCGTTCGTTTGACCTTCGGCAAGATGGCACGCTGATTTGGGCGGAAGACAACCACGGTGTCAAGGTTGGAAAAATCTCAAAAAGTAAATATGACAGGATACTTCCTACCAACTGGGAACCAACCGTTGTGAGATATAGTCCGGATGGAAATCTGATCGCAGCCGGAGGACAATCCTTTAATCGAGTGGTAGGCAAAGAAAGTAATGAAGTAGTCATTTGGAATTCTGCTAAGACTATGGAAAAGTTATCCCTTCAAACAAAACTGAGTGACATAACCACCCTTTCCTTTGATCGTTCTGGAAAATTCTTAGCAGTTTTATCACACTCTACAGACACAACGATAACAAAGGCCATTAATTCTATTGCGGAGACGACTTTTCTCAATGTGGTAGAGGTCTTTGAAATCGGCTCTCAAAGAAAACTTTTCGAAACATCCTGGATCGGTTTAAAATCTAATGTTCTGTCGTTGTCTCCCGATGGAAAGGTATTGGCTACATCTCACAGAAGAGCTGACGAGCGAACAGAAGAATTGATCATTTATAACATAGAGGCGAAGAGCGAACTGAAGCGATTTGATAGTCGCGAAATGGAAATTTATTCTATGGGGTTCTCTCCGGATGGCCGATTACTTATTGCCAATGGCGAACAAATAAATTTCTGGAAGGTTGGTTCATGGACTCACCTTAGGGAAATATTTCGTGCAGACAAGATTGATGATTTCGAGTTGGTGAATAATACGATACATACGTACCGCTACATGGAAACCAACGCCACTATGAATACCATGGATTTGGAATCAGGAGGTTACGAAAGTTTGGTAATGGAACCCGTTCAGAAGGTAAAACACCACAAAAATCTGGTGTATGTAAGTCGCGGATGTAAACTTGAACAATATGATCCTTCTGGAAAAACGGTGTTAAAAACGCTGGTGGATAAGATTGAGGGATGGGATGAAATTTCAGATTTTTTTATTGATTCCGAATCAAGTTATCTTGTTTGTATTAACACCTCCCAGAAAAATATTTTTGTAAGACCACTAAAGAAAATGGAGCCGGGTTTTTTTCTGTCGGGCCATCAAAAAGGAATCAAAACAATAGCATTTAGTGGAACCAGGATGGCAAGTGCAGGCGATGATAACAGGATCATCCTTTGGAACATTGCATCGAAATCTAAAGAAGTGGAGTTGCTCGGCCACAATAATGGGGTGAATGCTCTAGATTTTAATTCTGATGGAACGATGCTGGCTAGCGGTTCTTCAGACAACAACATCAAGCTATGGGATATCAAAAAAATGGAACAAATAGAGACATTAAGAGGTCATAAAGAAGATGTGTTGTCTATTAGGTTCAGTGAAAAAGGGGACTTGCTTGCAAGCAGCTCAGGCAGTCTTAGCTATGAGGGAGAAAGTGAAATTATGATGTGGGATGTTAGGAGAAAGAAATCAATTTGGAAAGTGCCAGGCAATGAAGGTTATACCAGGAAGATTGTTTTCTCTGGGAATCGAATCTATAGCATAGGCAATGATGCTGTGATCAAAATGCTGGACATAGAAAAGGGAGATCAAAAATTCTTTTATACACCCCTTACCAATAGTGATTTTGTGATTAGTACCCATGATAACTATTATCTCTCAACCAAAGCAAGTCTACAATTTGTTCATTTTGTGAAGGGAAATAGCGTGTATGCTTTTGATAATTTTGACCTCAAATACAACCGTCCGGATTTAGTTCTTTCAAACCTTGGTAGTAAAAATAGAGAGTTGATTGATGCCTATTATAAAATCTATTTGCGAAGGCTGAAAAGGAATGGCTTCACCAAGGAAGAAATTGACAAGGAAACCCATGTACCCTCAGCAGCCATCCTCAATCTTGACAGCATTTCCTATCTAAGTTCCACTGACAACACTCGTTTGTTGATGGAATTTAAAGATGATAAGTTCAGACTAAAGTATTATAATGTCTGGGTGAACAGTGTTCCTATTTTTGGTGCTAAGGGTGTGGCGATCACAGGAAATGATGTAGGAAAAATCAAAACATCTCTTTCCCTTCCACTCAACGAGGGATATAACAGGATTGAAATAGGGTGTGTCAACGACAAAGGGGCTAAGTCTCCCAGGGAAATGACAGAAGTCTTCTGGGCGAGCCAGCGAAAACCAAACTTATACATGGTAAATGTTTGTGCTTCCAACTACGCCAACGCGTCCTTAAACCTTACCTACTCTGTAAAAGACGGGCAAGACATGGTTAATTTGTTTAAGCGCAATCAGGAATTCGATAAAATCAATGTGTACACGTTATACAACGATGAGGTGACAAAACCCAACTTCGCTTCCATTAAACAAAAGCTAATGGACAGTAAACCCGATGATGAAGTAATCCTTTTTATGGCAGGACACGGGATATTAGATAAGAATTTCGATTTCAATTTTGTGACCTATGACATGGATCTGGACAGAGTAGGCGAAACCTCCATCTCTTTCGAAAACATTGAAAATTTTATTGACAGCATCCCTGCACGTAAAAAAATGGTGTTGATCGATGCTTGCCATTCGGGAGGAATTGATAAGGAAGAAATTGAGGAAAAAGCAATAGAACTTACCAGCCGGAGTGGCAAGAATGTTAAAATTCAAAACATGGACAACATCAGGCAAAATGTATTTAGTGCGTATTATGGAGTGGACAACACTTTCGTTAAATTGATGGAAGAAATGTTTTACAGCTTAGGAGAGGGTTCAGGTGCCTACGTAATTTCGGCAGCCAGTGTTAATGGATATGCGTTTGAGTCAGGTCAGTGGAACAACGGTGTTTTTACCTACAGTATTTTGGAAGGGCTGAGCAGTGGATTGGCGGATGTTAATAACGATGGCCTGGTTAAAGTGAGTGAGTTGAAGAATTTCTTAATCGAAAATGTGATTCGTCTTACTGATAACCAACAACGCCCCACTTGTAGAAAGGAAAACCAGGACTTGGATTTTGTGGTGTGGAGAAATTAAAAGGTTTATTGATTCAGATCAGAGTGAGTTATATAATGGACAAGTGATCCGGACAAGTTGTTCATTACGCTTGTCCCAATTGAAACATCGGAATAATTACCTAAATTGATAAATATTTTATACAATAGTGCTGACCATTCACTGACCACCATCTCTATTATTATCCACGGTCTTAATCGATCCAAGAAGAAAAACCCAATGAAATGCTACCCCGATCAACACGGCTACATGGAATAACTCGTGCGCTCCAAAATAGTCAGAATTAATAACAGGAAATTGAGCCCAGTCGATGATTGCCCCCAATGTATAGGCCAACCCACCATAAATTAAGTATTTGATGGATATGGTTTTCTTTAATTTCCAAATTCCTATCACTGACACCAAACCGAGCCAGCCAAACGCAAGGAATACGGAATGAGTGACATAAGTTGGAAGATCATCAAAATAGATGGTTCCAAAAGTAATCCCAAGAGCGGCAATCATTGAGGCAAGAATGATAACACCCCATTTCATTAATCCTGAAAATATAACTTCATGAGTAGCAATGAGTGTACCTGCAATCAGTAAAAATATTCCAGCATGATCAAGTATTCGCAAAACATACCGGGCGGTTGTCTCCCTTGGCAGCAGATGGTATACACCACTCATTGAAAGAAGGAAAATACTTGAAAACCCAAAAATGAGTATCGGAATCGGATATTTTCTCCCCATTCCGTTTTTTTTGAATAGCCTGATCAGAAGAACACCTATTGCGAGCGCCCCAAACAGGTGCGTCCATGAATTAACTGGGTCTTCGAAACCAAGTAGGGGGTGGGTTTGCATTGTAGAAGTATTTATCCGTAAGTAAAGTAGCATAAAAGTGTTAACCCTGAAAGGTTATTCAGGCAAGGATAACAAAAGATAAATGTGTGACTTATGTAACTATTACCTATAAGTGAGTAACATGTGAAAATGTCAGTGCCGCTACCTTTACTCAAGTGACCTGAAAGTCCATTCATTTTCATTAAATTCTTGTTTTACCAATTCATGTCTCTAAAATTGGTGTATGTTTTCGGGAAAGCCTTCGGAATTGTTTTTTTAACTTTACCAATGGTGTAACCAAGAAACAAATTGTTTGAAAGCCGCTGTCTATACCCGATACAGATCACCCGATGAACTTCAACTGCAGGATGTGGAAAAACCTACTCCCAAAGAGAACGAGGTGCTTATTAAAGTATGCGCTGCCTGCATCAACTCGTGGGATTGGGACCTGCTCGTAGGATCCAATTTTTTAGTGCGTCTCCTGGGTGGGATGTTCAAACCAAAAAATAAGATACTGGGATGCGATGTGGCAGGAATCGTGGAGTCAGTGGGAAGCAAGGTCACACAATTTCAATCCGGTGATGAAGTATTTGGCGATCTGTCTGGTGACCGCTTTGGCTGCTTTGCCGAATACGTGTGTGGACGTGAAAAGCACCTGGCGAAAAAACCGTTGAACCTTTCCTTTGAAGAAGCGTGTACCATTCCTCAGGCAGGTTTATTGGCCCTGCAGGGATTGCGGTTGGGGGGACTAAAGTCTGGAATGAGTGTGTTGATCAACGGGGCTGGGGGCGGTGTGGGCATGTTCGCGATTCAGTTGGCAAAATCCTATAGTGCAGAAATAACAGCTGTGGACCGCAATGAGAAGTTTGAAATGATGCGTTCATTAGGGGCACACCACACGATCGATTACAGGAAAGAGAACTTTACGAAAAACGGAAAGCAATACGATCTGATCCTGGATAACATCGCCACGCATTCACTATTTGCCTGCAGGCGGTCGTTGGCCACCGGGGGAAACTATGTGATGACGGGGGGTAAGACCTCGATTATTTTCCAGATGGTTTTCCTCGGCAAGCTGTTGTCAAAGGGGAGTAAGAGAATTCGTCTTGTCGGGCTGCAATACAGTCCAAAGGACCTGGCCTACATGGCCGACCGGGTCACTAGCGGCAAACTAAAACCCATCATTGACAAAAGTTTTCCGTTATCGCAGACAGCCGAGGCTTTCCGGCATTTTGGAAAAGGAGACTACAACGGAAAGGTGGTAATCAGGGTCTGAATCTTGCTGCAAAAAAACAACAAATTGTTATAACTTCAAGGCGTTAACAGATGATCCGAAATAGTAAGTAGTTATTTAACTTCTGAAATGGCTAAAAAATACAAACCTGATAAGGTCGTGATCAAAGAAGCAGACGGGAGAATATTGATACGTTCGGCTGTAAAAGAAACCAATTTTCAAAAAGCCATTGAGAAGTTGAGGAAAAACAAAAAAGCTCTTTATAAAAGAATAGAATCTCAGGCTAACGATCCTGAAACTATAAATTACTATGCTAAGAGTGCTAACAATTTCTCAGAGGTTGATCTTGACATACTTGAAGAATGAAGCATGCTGAAGTATGGTTAGTTGATTTTGTTCCAAAGGGGTAAGAGATCGGTGAGGTAAGATCGACTCGGTTCTCTGTCAACCAGGGAAATGGAAGGAGTAAAACCTGGACTAATCAAAGTGCTTGATTTACTTTGATAACAACTTAGGAACAGAAAAATGCGTACACTGCCCGACACAACCTGTGCGTTGCGGCTACGCAGGCAAAAGCAATATTCCTTTTAATGGAGCATTGTAACAAACGATCGCGTCATTCGTCTTGACGGTTTAGTTGAGATAACTAATTTTATAGCCGATATCGGAATTCAAAACTAACATTCAAGTTGAACATGACGGAAGAACAGCAAAAAGAAGGGGTGGGTACCGCCCGCATGACGGGCATCTGGTACTTGCTTTTGGCCATCACTGGCATAGTAGGATTCATGCTATTGCACTCACGCATCTATGTGACCGATGATCCCGCACAGACACTGACAAATCTAACCAAACAGGAAACTCTTGCCCGGTTGCGACTGGTATTTGAATGCCTGATTGTGTTGTCACAGGTGTTGGCTGCCCTGTGGTTTTACAAACTATTCAAAGACATCCATCACGTTGCCGCATGGTCACTTGCCGTCTGGGGCACGGTGAATGCCATTGCCATAATGATCAGTGCCATGGCCATGGGCGGGGCGATCGAAGTAGCCCAAAGCACTGCTATGGCATTGAATGAAAGGACGATGAGCATTCAAATTTTCAATCAATTCATCAAACAGGCATGGAGAGTAGGCAGCCTCTTTTTCGGACTCTGGCTCATACCCATGGGCTACATCGTGGTGAGCTCACAGCGAATGCCCGTGTGGCTCGGCCGCATACTTATTCTTGGAGGTGTTGGCTATATCCTGAGTGCCTTCCTGCTGTTTATGGGTGTCCACGGAACAGTGATTAATCTCCTTACCATCCCTGCGACCGTGGGGGAGTTTTGGATGATTGGCTATCTGTTGATTTTTGGAATAAGACCGGAAAGTAAATCTGAGCAATAATTCAGGCAGGCAAGACAGGGAAATACAGACAGGATGCAAAGCGCATTCTTTGTGCACGCTGTGGTTAAAATATTTTGTCCTGGGCAATTGGGTCAAAGTTGAGCACGGAAGCAAGTTCATTTGGGCACAAAGTAACACGCTAGTAGGTGCCTTAGAAATTTTCTTCAAATGGTTTGCCTATCAATCAATTACCGGTTATTTTCTCCTGGTTTTCTTATCTTTATAGGCAAGAATAACTTCAAACAACATGAAATCAGCCACTGATATTCGAAATAAGGTTATCGACCAGTTATTGGCGATTAAAGATACCGACTACCTGCGTGCGCTATCCGATATGATTAAAAGCTCCCATGTTCTGGAAGAAACAGTACCCCTTACCGAAGAACAAAAAATTATGTTGGCCATGAGTGAAGAAGATATTCATACTGGAAGAACCATTGATCAGCTCACACTCAACGAACGTGAACTGGAATGGCTCAAAAGGAAATAATCTGGACGGAAACTGCGGCTCGCCAAAGAAAGTCCATTTTGGAATATTGGGTGCAACGAAATCAATCTCCAACCTATTCATTAAAGTTGCTTCGGTTGAGTAATGAGAAGGCTAACCTGGTTGCAAATAATCCACTGCTATACAAAGCTGTAGAATTCCCTGATACACGTGTGGCGGCTATGGGCCATTTCAGTTTGTTTTATAAAATCCAAGACGGTGCCATTATCATTACCGCATTTTGGGACAACCGTCAAGACCCAAAAGAACTGCTCAAACTTTTGAAAGCACGTTAATTATTATTGAGCATGAAGTTAGGCCTCTCGAACTGCAAAATGGCATACATTAGCCAGATACAAACCCTCCCAATTCTTCCTTTCCCGAGCAACCTTTTGAATCAATTTTAGACCACTTTTTATTTTTATGCAGACAAAATATCCACAAAAAGAGTAGATTAATCTCCTGTAAGAAGGTTTTTACCCGTTCACCCTCAAACACGCACATGAAGAGAAGGGATTTCGTTAAAATGTTGCCACTCGGAGCCCTTATCCCGGGACAGGTTTTGGGCAGTTTCCCCGCTGCAGCGAATACTTCAGGCGATCAAAATCTGCCACAAAAGGATATTGATGCCATCTATAAAAAAGCCATCGTCATTGATGGATTGATCATTGCCCGCGGCTGGAATGAGGATTCTTTTAAGGCCCTGGCCAATTCGGGCTACACGGGCTTCAATGCCTCCGTAGATTCAGGCAACCTGGCGAGAGGACTCAAGCATCTGGAGGAATGGCAACAACGCATTAAAGAAAATCCCGACCGTCTGATCCTGGCCACTAGTGCCGAAGATTTTTTCCAGGCCAGGAAAGAAAATAAAGCCGCCATACTACTGGGGTTTCAGAATGCCACCATGGTGGAAAACGATGTAGCCCACCTCGACAAACTGTACCAGGCCGGCACCCGGTGGATGCAGCTCACCTACAACGAGCGCAACCTGCTGGGAGATGGATGTACGGAACGTACCAACGCAGGCTTGTCGGACTTTGGGATAGAAGTGGTGGAGCGCATGAACGAACTCGGGATCATTGTGGACCTTTCTCATTGCGGGAAACAAACCACCAACGATGGCATTCAGTTCAGCAAATCCGGAGCTTCCATCAACCACTCCATGTGTGAGGCTCTGTACAAAAATCATCCGCGCGCCAAAACAGATGAACAGATTCGGGCCATGGCGGATAAAGGTGGCGTAATCGGGATTATCTGTCTGGGTTACATGATTGGTCCCAACCTGGGTACAGAGACTACCCTCGAAACTTACGTGGATCACATCGAACATGCCGTAAAAGTGGGGGGCATCGACCATGTTGGACTGGGGGCCGACTTTGCCATCCAGGGACTGGAGGCCAGTGGCGCCACCCGTGAAAACTGGTATGTGCCGCGCCTGACGCGTTTCAAGGAATCATACCATGTGCAGTGGCCACCCTGGATTCCTGAACTCGATACCACCGACCGCTATCGGCATGTGGCGCGGGCATTGAACAAAAGAGGCTTCCGTACAGGAGATATCGAAAAAATACTGGGACAAAACTGGGTGAGGTATTATCGGGAAACACTAAAGCCCTGACGTTCTGATTTTATAATTTAAGTCTAAGCCAAAATTCAGCTTTACCGCATAACCATGAAATATTTAAGCATCACTTTTCTATTGGCCGTTGGATTACTCACCGCCTGCAATGAAGCCAACAAGTCCGGGGAGGACGGAGCCGACAAAATCATTTATGATGTGATGTTCAGGGAAGACCTGGCAGGCACGTATGAGAAATGGAAAACAGCCGATGACAGTTATGGATATTATTACACCTTCACCGACAGAGGACGTGGTCCTGAGTACCGGGAGGAAATTTCGCTCAACGATCAAAATTATATTACCTCCCAAACCATCACAGGCAACAACTACCTGAAGGTAGCCATCGATGAAAGTTTTTCCAGCGATGCAACCAAGGCCACTACGAAAAACTTAATGGGAACAACCACAGGTGCCTTTCAGGGCGACCAGTTGTACTTCCGCTACGATGGCTCACCAGCGGTCTTCGAAATCCTTGCCCAACTCGTACTGAAATCTTCCACAGGCAAGGTGGATTTATACCCTGAAGGAGCCGTTGAATTGGTGAAGAAAATCCCACAGCAACTTTCCAATGGTTCGGCTGCGGAACTTTTGATCATCAAAGGGTTGGACCTGGATCCCACCTACATCTGGATGATGGGCGAGGAGATGGTTTGTAAAATATCCGGCAACCTGCACATCGTGAGAAAAGACCTAAGTGCATTGCGACTTGAGATGAAAGCCCTGCAAGACGGCATTGAAGATGAAAACCTCCGGGAGGTCGCCAAAAGTTTAACACATCAGGTGGATAAAGTGGTCATTCAAAATGTAAACGTATTCACGGAAGAGGGAACCTTGCTGCCGAATCAGGACGTGGTGGTAGAAGGGAAAACGATTCAATCCATTCAACCTACCGGTAAAGGGACGATGGATAAAACCGCCACGGTAATGGACGGGTCAGGAAAAACACTCTTGCCGGGCCTGTTCGATATGCATACCCACAACGATAAATTCAGGGGGTTGCTGCACCTCGCAGGAGGGGTGACCTCGGTGAGGGATTTGGCCAACAACAAACAACTGAAGCACCTGGCAGCCCAGTTCGATCGCAATGAGATCATGGGCCCCCACATCGTGGCGTACTGTGGTATTATTGATGGCCCCGGACCGTTTGCCAATCAGCGAAATGCGATCGAAACCCTGAATGAAGGGTTGGTTGAGATTCAATCCTATAAAGATCTTGATTATCAGCAGATAAAGTTATACAGTTCGATTCATCCTGAGTGGGTACGCCCCCTGGCAGAGAAGGCACATCAGTTGGGTATGCGGGTAAGCGGGCATATACCCGCCTACATGACGGCCACCCAGGCCATCAACCAGGGATATGACGAGATCCAACACATCAACATGTTGTTCCTCAATTTTTTATCCGATACGATAGATACCCGCACACCCCTGCGCTTCACCATGCCCGCGCAGCACGGAGCCGACCTGGATCTCAGCTCGAAGGCCTATCTCGATTTTGTCAAACTCTTACTGACCAAAGATATTGTCGTTGACCCCACCATAGCCATATTTGAAAACATGTTCCTTGCCCAGCAGGGTGAAGCCAGTCCCACCTATGAGATGATCATCGACCGGTTCCCGATCATTGAACAGCGCAGTTTTTATTCCGGAGGGATTACCAAAGAAGCGGCACAGGCAGCACGGCATCAGGCCAGTTATGACAAAATGCTGGCCGTTGTTTACGATTTATTTAAGAAAGGCGTCACTCTCGTTCCGGGAACAGACGGCCTGCCCGGATTTTTGTATCACAGAGAGCTGGAACTGTATGCGAAGGCAGGCATCCCTGCCGAAGAAGTATTAAAAATAGCCACCATCAAGTCGGCAGAGATTACGGGAGTTTCCAAAACCGTTGGCTCCATTAAGGTGGGTAAGCAGGCCGACCTCATTTTAGTGGATGGCAATCCCCTGAAAACCATGAGCGACATCCGCAAAGTGGAGTGGACCATGAAGGGAGGGAATCTGTATTATGCCAAAGAGCTGTACAACGCTGTGGGGGTCAAGCATTTTAAGTAGGACAGGGGTGTAAGTGGTTAATCAAAAACAACAGGTGGTCCCGATAGCTATCTTAGATGGGCGGATGAGAGACAAGCGAGAATGCCAAATGTGTGAGATCAAAAATTAGTAGACACTAAGTTTTCATTGGGTCCAAATATCTCATAATTTGAGATATTAAATAGATTAGATATCTTTCATCTAAATATGGCGAGAATGAATAGAATTAAGGTAATACTGTTAGAAAAGGAAATTAAACAAACTTGGCTATCGGACAAGCTTTCAAAAAGTTACAATATGGTCAACTCATATGTTCAAAACAGGCGGCAGCCTAGTCTTGAAGATTTGGTAAGAATTGCGAAGATACTTGACGTAGATATTCGTGAATTGCTTGTTCCAACAAAACCTAAAAAGGGACATGCATAAAAAACCTACAGTAATAGATTTCTTTTGTGGGGCTGGTGGATTTTCTGAAGGATTTAGGCAACAAGGGTTTAAAATTATACAAGGAATTGATAATTGGAGCCCTGCAGTCAAAACCTTTAATCACAATTTTGAGCTAAATAATACACCACAAGATATACTAGAATTTTGGGATAGTGTTGATCTAATTGAAGCCTTACCAGATACGGATGTAATTATTGGTAGTCCACCCTGCATTAGTTTTTCAAACTCCAATCGTTCAGGAAAAGCTGATAAAGCACTGGGGCTAAAGTTAACAGAAGTTTTTCTAAGAATTGTTGCCGTTAAGAAGTACAGGAAACGAAGTGTGCTCAAGGCATGGTTTATGGAGAATGTAAAAAACTCCTTAAACTACCTTCCTAAGTCATACACGTTTCGAGATTTAAACCTTTCTCATTGGTCTCGGCAAAATGGGTATAGTCCGAATCAGATTGTAATAACCGTTGAGGGAAATAGCGAGATAGTGAATTCGGCTGAATATGGATCTGCGCAAGCACGAAAAAGGGCAATTATTGGTGAATTAATAGGAAAAAAGGCATTGGTAGTCCCAGATAAGACGCACACGTTCCATCCTTCAAAAGTTAATAAACTGCAGCAAGCCAGGACACTTGCTTCCATTAAAAATAAATTACCTAAACCAAATATTAAAAGTAGCTCACGCTTAGTTCAGGATCCTTCATACAACGAGATTAGAATACCCTTAAATCAAATTTCAGATCATTTTTATGATTCAGGAATATATATGTGCCAATGGAAGAATTCTTTGTTTATGAAACAAAATCATCCTTATATGGGGAAGATGTCTTTCCCTGAGGATGAAAATAAGCCTAGCCGAACTGTGACGGCCACAAATATTGGCACTTCCAGAGAGGCTATCATTTACAAGTCAGAGTTTAACAGAGTGGGAGATGGCGAATATAGGGTTCCAACTATAAGAGAAATGGCATGTCTAATGGGTTTTCCACTTACTTATCAGTTTCTAGGAGGCAGTGAAAATACAAAATCACGATTGGTTGGAAATGCTGTGTGCCCAGCAGTTAGTAGATCCTTGGCGAATGTAGTTAGAAAGCAACTAAAACTTAGAAATAAAGTTAAGCCTAGTGTAAATCCTAATGCTGATTTAGAAGGCGTAATTAATCTTAATACATTTTCAAGTAAAACATTCAATAAGCCCCCAATTAAAAGACCTGGATCCAGATTCAGGCGACATCCATTTAAATATGGCAATATAACCGTCACATTATCCAATTATGATGTAACAAATTCAAAACCATCTAGAAAATGGATGACTTCAGTTCAATATGGTAATGGAGATGGTTATCCCTCTATCAACTATGAAGACGGGTTCTATGAATGTGTCGAGCCAATATTGCAAAAATTTGAAGAAGGTCAAGAGTTCTTGGAAATTATTAACAATGGTTTCTTAGAAAAAATTGCAAATTCTAAAACCTTACAAAGAATGTACGAATTTCAAAAATCTGAGGATCAATTCATTGAACCTACAGCTCTTATCGAAGAAGTTGGGAAAATCATAAATTGTTTCAAATTAAAAAATCCTAATTTTGAACAAGATAGATTGATAATATTTGATCAGAAATCCACTGTACCTGTAAAACAGGTTATGGCATTGTATGCCGTAAATAAAATCGCAACTATAACTAACGAACCTGCCGATGAATAAAGAGGCTAGAATCAAGAAAATACAAGAATGGACCAAAGTGCATGAACCTATGGGTAAGATTGAAATTCCCTGGGATGATGAGCTTGAACCAATGGACGTATTCAAAATACCTCTTGAATACTTGGTGTATAATAAATATAATGGAAGAATTCTGAGTCGAACGAAATCAATCGAGCGTCAAAAGATTCGAATTGATGCAGAATCAAAAGAGGGAAGAGAGCAAATTGAAAAACTACTATGGGATTCAAAACCTAAGAAAAATGAGGAGACCTTAGCAAGTTTGGAAAAGTATGGACAAGAAAAAGTGGGGATCATTACCAAAGATGGAATTATTATTGATGGTAATAGGAGGGCAATGTTGTTAAGTAAAATAAAAAAATATGACTACTTCAAGGCGGTAATTTTGCCTATTGAGTTTGAAGGTGATCCGATTGCAATTGAAAAGTTTGAAACAAAATATCAACTTGGAGAAGAAAGGAAGTTAGACTACAACCCGACTGAGATATACTTAAAAATACAGAGATTGTATCAACAATTGAGTGGCCAAAATAGATTCCCCACATCTGCAGATATTCGAAATGGAGTAAGTATAGACAAGGAGGCAATAGAAAAAATATACGAGTGGGTAGGTAATTATAAAACCATAAATAGTGAAAATGATATTAGGTACACTCTAGAAGTAATGAATATAATGGAGGAATACCTCGATTATATGGAGTACAATGGTATTTATACAGCGCTTGATGATAAAGAAGAACAGTTTAGAGATTTAACAAGTTGGCTAAATAGCTTTTATGGAGAGAGCTCAGTCAAGCCCTTTGACGGATATACTGACAATGACGTTGATGATTTAAAGTCAACAGCATTCGATCTAATTAGGATAAAATTAAAAAACGAGAAATTTAGATATTTAGGAAGAGGTCAAAGGCCTAATCATTTTTTTGGAAATAAGGCTATATGGGAAAGTTTTCTTCAAGGGCATTTAAGTTTAATCGAAGGGCATGCTGAAAGTCCAATTGATTTAAATACAAGCAATATTGAAAGACATCTGAATGGAAGAGACAATGACTTCAATGAATCAATTGGTGACGGTTTAGTAGACAACGTAGATATCCACTACCAACGTCTAAGAAATAGACAAGCTCAGGATGAGCCGGTCAAGCTACTTAACAAAGCAATTGACTCGCTAGATTCAATAAATGTTAACAGTAAAAATTTCGGCAAAGCCGAAGCCCAAAATCTTCTGAGCAAATTAGGAGATAAAGTACTTAGAAGCCTGACTGAAAAATCACCATCTAGGTTATTGGGCCATATTATCAAACTTCTTGAAGAAATAGATGTTGATAGCATTCCCGAGGATGAGATTCAAGAGGTAAAAGCCAAAACAAAGAAAATTCAACAGTTAGGATACAAGATCAATAAAAATGCCTAATGAAATAATTAAAATTGATCTTCAAGGAGACAAAGAGAATTCCAATCTTTTCTTTTCAATAAAAGGTAATCTAGAACAAATTTTTACTAATCGAAGGTTAATGCTTTCTTTAAATAGAATGGGTTGCCTTAAGGGAAATACTGAAATTTTGGTGCCTTATAAAAAAAATAATCAAGCAACAACTCTTCAAAATATTCAAAAAACATTTGAGAGATTTAAGGTTGATATTCATTTATCTGAAAAGTTAATTTCAGAGGTTGAAACTTTTCATAGAGAGGATGAGCTCTTTGAGGAATTTTCGAACAAAGCCGTTGCTATACGAAATAATGAATTTGATAAATATCCAAAGTTGATAAAGGATTTTGAACAATTCGAATCAACACTTAAGAGAGATTTGAGACGGAAGCTCTACCCCTTACAGCTACTTTCTGCGTTCCATATGGCCTTCGCTCAAAACGCGTGCAATTTCGCTGTACCAGGCGCAGGTAAGACCTCAATTGTTTATGGTGCCTATTCTTATTTAAAAAGTTTACCAAGTGATGATCCAAAACGAGTGGATCGTCTCCTAGTGATTGGACCACTTTCATCATTTGCTCCATGGGAGAATGAGTTTGAAGAGTGTTTCGGTAAAAAAATTAAAAGTCAACGTCTTTCAGGCAATTTAGCCCTTTCACGAGAAAGAAAAGAAGAGCACTTATATTCTTCTAATCCAGCTGAATTGACCCTTATTTATCACGGAGGGGTCAATAACCTTCAACAACAAATCATTGATTTTTTAAAATCAAATAAGGTGATGGTAGTTGTTGATGAGGCACATCGAATTAAGAATCCTGATGGGGTATGGGGAAGGAGCGTAGTTGAAATTTCCAAGGAGGCAAAATCCAGAATAGTATTAACTGGAACCCCAGTTCCAAATGGATATGAGGATCTTTATAACTTGTACCAGTTTATTTATCCGTTCAAATTCAAGTCTATTCTTGGATTTCACTATGCCAATTTATGCGAATTGACAGCTAAAGGTGATCCAGAAAGTGAAAGGGTTAAATTATTCACCGAAAACATATCTCCATTCTTTATTCGAATAAAGAAAAGTGATTTGAACCTTCCTCCAATAAAGGAGAAAGTAATTCTAGTTGAAATGAATTCTCATCAAAGAGAAATTTATGATTTCATTGAGTCGAAATACGTTGCTCACTTTAAAACAAATACCAACGGTTCTATAAAGGATGTTTTGAATAAAGCCAAACTTATCAGATTGCGCCAAGCCTCAACAAACCCAAGTTTACTTGCAAAACCCCTAATCGAAGCACTTTTAAATAATCCGGAACTAGGTGAGGTTGATCCGAATTCGTCATTTACTGAAGACTCGGATGAATTTATTAATGATTCTGAATTCTTTAGCAAAGTCTGCAACTATGAATCATTAGAGACTCCTCAAAAATTTATTCAAACAAAGGATTTAGTTATATCGGATATTTTATCTAGGAACGAAAAAGTTATTATTTGGACTATTTTTATCCGAAATGCCAAGGATCTCCAGACATATTTGAGTAAAAATCACATAGAGTCTAGACTATTGATTGGTGAAACTGATCAAAGCGTGAGGGAGGAAATAATTAGGGAATTTAATGACCCAAAGAAAAATGAATTCTCAGTCATAATTGCGAATCCATTTGCAGTTGCTGAATCAATTTCACTCCATCGGGGGTGCCACAATGCGATATATCTGGAACGGGACTATAACTGCTCAAACTTCATACAATCAAAAGATCGGATTCACAGAGTAGGTCTGCCGATTGGGCAGATAACAACCTATTACTACATAATTTCTAGCAACTCAATTGACACGGTTATAGATGAAAGGTTGAAATTAAAAATCCAACGGATGGAAGCAATTATAAATGAAGAGATTCCATTATTTAACCAGGTCAACGATGGTGATGAAACTGATTTAATTAAGGCTTTGATTCTTGATTATGCTCAGCGAACTTAGTCAATTTGAAAATTTGGGAACGCCAAAGTTTCATTTCGAGCTACTTAATACTTTAAATGATTCTCAAAGTAGAAATTGGCTTTCTAGTGATGTAGCAAAATATTTTCATAACAGAATTATCGAAGGGCGTAACTTATTTGATGGATGTCTACCATTATTAAATCACTTGAGAATTGTAAAACTTGACTATAACAAGTTTGTTTCTGTTGACGAGGAGTTTAAAAAATTCTTAATGAACCAGAATTTAATGTCAGATCGATTTATTGAAAGATTAATTCTATGGTTGAGTAATGACATTATTTTTCATAAGATATTTTGTTCTGAATTCATTTCATGGGATATAATTTACCATTCACTTCAAATTGAAAATTCAGCTTTTCCTTTAAAATATTCAGCATTTAAACAATTACTAATTGATTTTAATGTAATTCAGTCACATCCCACAAAGGAATTTAATAGATATATCATAAATGGGCGGTATAAAAAACTTTTTGATAAAGTAGTTTTGCCTGAAATTAGAAAACGAAAAATAGGAGCAGAGGAGTTAATGAAGTCTCTAGCGCAAAAGCAGATTAATGGAGAAGAGGCTGAAAAGTTCGTTTTGCAGTTTGAAATAAGTAGACTTAATAACAGCAAAGAAATAGATTGGGTTGCCGAATATTCAGTTGCAGAGGGGTATGATATTGCTAGTTTTAACAGTGAAAACTCCATTCAATATGACAGATTTATTGAGGTTAAATCTTACCAAGGAGAACCTTATTTCTATTGGACACGTAATGAAATGGAAATTGCAAGGATTAAGAAAAGTAACTACTTTATTTACCTGGTGGATCGCGGTAAAATGGGTAATCAGGAATATCAACCCATAATTATTCAAAATCCTTATACTGAGCTTTTGGTAAAGAAACCTATAGATTGGAAAGAATCAATTGAGAAGATTCGATTTGATTTCGCTACTGTGTAACCTTTTTATCTTGCTTAAGTGCGCGTAGAGTAGCGACCGAAACGCCCGAACCTTCCATTGGACCACACGGTTAGGGTAGCAAGGCCATACACTTCAGGTTGTCAGGCCAGATATTACTATTGTCACCTCATTCACTTCATCCTGTCAGTCCCACTTTTACTGCTGGTAGGTCACAGGGTTCGGGTAGTTAGGCCATGTACTTCAGGTTGTCAGGCCAGATATTACTATTGTCACCCCATTCACTTCACCCTGTCAGCCCCACTTTTACTATTGATAGGACACACGGTTAGGGTAGACAGGACATGTACTTCAGGTTGTCAGGCCGGGTTTTACTATTGTCACCTCATTCACTTCATCCTGTCAGTCCCACTTTTACTGTTGCCAGGGCACAGGGTTCGGGTAGGCACGCCATACACTTCAGGTTGTCAGGCCGGGTTTTACTATTGTCACCCCATTCACTTCATCCTGGCAGTCCCACTTTTACTATTGCCAGGACACAGGGTTCGGGTAGTTAGGCCATGTACTTCAGGTGGAGACCACGCACCACTCACCCTGGTGCCGATGGCCTGTGGAAGGGTAGGGCATGTTCTGGTTTGGGCGAGGTCTGGGTGTGGTCAGGTAGGGATTTGATTACCCGGGGGAGTGAGGGCGGCAGGCATCGTGCCTCCAACCATCGATTATTTTGCCTGTTGAAAAATAATTGAAATATTTTATAAGTTTTTTCCGTAATCGTGAAACTTTCTAATAGGGTTTTTACGTAGTAATAGTATGAGCAATATAAAAAATGCAGCAAGCTACTCCAGGTTAGTAGACGTCTGCACCGGGTTCGGAGGTAAATATAACCCCGGTCGCCAGACCCTCCAGCTTAAAGCAATGAGAGCCTTGCTCACCGAAGCACAAAGTTCATTGCAAGATGTTTCACGTAAAAGGAATGCCTTGAGCGGCATTACCAACGAACGGACCAAAGCGTTCGATGACCTTCAAAAGCTGGTGACCAAAATCGTCAGTACGATGAAGGCCTCACAGGTGCCTGTGGCAACGCTTGCCACCGCCCGCTTCTACACCCGCCTGATCAACGGGCAGTTGAAGTACAACCGGGACAGGCTACCCGTACCCAGTGAGGACAACGAAGCGCAACCCATGATCACCCGTTCCATCACGCAGCAAAGCTATGTAGCGAAAGCCCATAACTTCATGCGGTTGGCTCAGTTGATCAACGAGGAAGTGCCAGAGTATAAGACCGCCTCTGCCCAACTGCAACCACCAGCCTTGCTGGAGAAAGCAGCACAGCTGAAAGCGCTCAACGAAAGCTGGTCCCGTGCCAAGGTTGCACTGACCCACGCACGCATCCATCGCGATACGTTGTTTTACAAAGGACCTGCTTCTTTGCTAAGCAATGCCAACGCGGTAAAAAGTTACCTGCGCGCAGAGTTTGGTACCCGAAGCAGCGAAGCCGCTCAATTGTCAGCATTAAGTTTCACTAAAAAACGAGTAAGATGACACACGTAGCAATCCCTTAAAACCCTGATGTTGTAAGATGTCAGGGTTTTTTGTTTGTGGGCTGGTGTATAACCCCACGATCAACGGATTGGATGATAAAATCTTACATGACACGGCAATCAAGTATACATGATGTTTTCTCAAGTTAAAGCCTGGCAATGGCCTGCTGGCAAGTTGTTGGCAGGCAGGCGGCCTTGAGCGCCCGTCCGACTGGCGTAAAAGCCGGGCGGGGCTATTTAATATAACGTCAAATTATATAATGGCGGGGTTTTGCTTTCGCCAAGATCTTAACCGAACCGGGTTTTGCTTTAACATAAAATCGTTAACGATATATCACTTTGCCAGGGCACAGGCTTACACGCATGATATATCTGATTTTATGTTAATCTGGTCCTTGAGGGCCCAGACCGCAAAACCCTTAAGAGTTATATAATTTATATTATGTTAAATTGAATTCTGAACTACTTCCCTCGTACGTAATCTGCATTTTAATTGGTCCTGTTGAATTGTCCAGACAAACCTAGCAGTGCTAAAACAATTAGTGAAGCTTTATAATAGCCCTGAACTGGCCATGGATTACCAATTCTGGCTACATTACATTTAAAAGAACAATGGAATTTATTTTTGATATCAGGTGGGAAGTTTTAGAAGCGAATCCTGTTTGGAGTAAATAGATCAAGTTGTAGATTCATTATTTTATAGTCTTTACATCGCTTGACATACATCATAGCTGTTGAGAAACTTGTTGTTTTATGACAGATTTCATTGACAATTAGCCCATTTGACAAACCATGTAGGTGGCAAAGTTTAGCGATGTCTTCAGTACTATTTTCAGTTGTAATTTGCCGTAACTCAGTGAATTTTTCCAATTCTTTATACGCATCATCACCCCACTTTTTGACTTTTATCAGATAGCTGTTATGAATTCTGAGAACGACTCCACATGGAAAATTTATCCCTCTAATTGCCCTGAAGAATTCTATCAGTTTTACTTCTCTTAAATTGTGTACACCTTCAATTACGATGAGAATTTTTTTTCCCAACAAGTCACGTCTAACTCTGTTCCCAAGAACTCGAATTAAATCAACAATCGATACTTTATTATACTTGAAATTGCTAAAGCGGATTGTCATTATCCCTTTCATAAGATCAATTCCGATCTCACGATTTTTGACTCCTTTGGATATCTTTACAGCTGCGACCCTCACATCAGAATGATAAAATTTAAAACGATTTAGTGCATATTTAAAACCTGTGCCAGAGTGATCTATAACAGCTACCACGCAATGCTCTCGCGTTGCATGTAAAAACGCCTTCTCAAATTTTATTTGATTTTCAGTACGGAATGAATCTATATGCATATTTCAAAAAGTATCGCCTACAATATCTATTCCTAGTTCTTCGAGAGCATTAACCCCTCTCCTGTTTCTTCTAGATTTATTAGCATGGAACAGAATAGGATCCTTTTTAGGGCTAGATATTCCGACTTGATCTGCCAAATCCTGTTCTAAACTCTGTTCCTTTTTTCTTCTTGCAAGGTTAGTCAAGTTCCTTATATCAATCCCATTTAATGCTGTCCGAACTGTCTCTTCGCACTTAATAAGTTCTTCCTCAAATAATAGCAATAGTTCCATGCTCTCTTTCGAAAACTTAGTCAAGATAAATTTATCATCTTCCGTCCTATCAAAGGCTGCAATTGGAATGAGTCTGAATTGGTTTATTTCTGCGATAAACACATTACTATTTTCTTCATATAAATGAATTTTTTGTGCTCCTTCTTTAGTGTCAATATAACCATCTACTTTTTTTCCATTGTACTTATTAATAAAATCAAAGTCACGTAAGTAGTAAAGAAGAAAATCATTCCCTCTCCTAATCAATACAGCCCCGGCTTTAACTGTGATGCTGTGCAGTTCAAAGAAAAGTATAGGTATAATAAGTTTCATGTCGATCTTTGCAAGAGGATTTGAATCCCATTCCTTAAATCTGTTTTCTGGAGTAGCCAGAATTGACTGTCTAGGAGAGATGTATTCTTTATTAAAATGAACTTTAATTAGCTTATTGAGTTCTAAGATCAGATCAAAACGTTCCGGCAAATTCTTCTGCAGATGAACCCTAAAATCTCTGAAAGGATGGGAATGAGTTTGTTTTGACTTGATAGACGGGCCGATATAGTGAATTGATGAGGGCATAAACCTTTGCTGGAAAGTCCCAAAAAACCTTTCCAACATCGCCTTAGCATTAGGGTTTGACGAAACAATAAGGCCTTTACCTTTTTCTATCCCATAGCGCTTAAGCAACTCTATCAAGGATTTATTCTTGCTGATAATCCTATATGTGTACTTATCTACCACAATTTCTCTGGGCAACTCACCCTTTGTTTTTTCAAAAAATAACCTTAGAGCGGCCATAACCAAATCATAATTTTCAGAGTCGCCTATCACATGTGAAACAATGTAATTACTAAAGTCGTCAGAAATGAAAACGCCAGTTAACCTGTCAGGTATTTTTCCATTTTTGTATTGAACTTGGAAATTGTAGCCATCAATATAAATTCTTACCAATGGCGCTGAGGCTCTTGTAAATCGCATTACACCAATCACCTCTCTTCTAAATTCAATTGGATCGTCCTTTGCAAACCGAATTAGGTTACCAGCTTCTGGTTCCTTAAGAAAGGATGATATTTTGGATTCTGATAAAGAATATATTCCAACTTCTTTAACAGAAGGTACACTTTGAATTAAATAATCCAAATCTTCTTTAATGGAGTAAACATGCGCCCTGGTTGGTATCATTGTAGCTAGGTAAACCAAGACTTTCTTCATGAAAGGTGTGATCTCATGATTGTTAGAAGGTCTGCCGTATAGTCCATGAGTTAACGCAGCAGGTAGTCCCTTACTCCTTTTGCGTCTTAAATACCTATGGAATGAATCAAAACTAGTAAGAGGAATATCAACACCGTATGTGTTCTTTTTAAGGTGATCAAAAATGAATTTCAACTTTGATTTATCATGCATGAACTGCCAAATAAGTATCAGCAAAGAATGTAATTTCGCCAAATCCACCACTTTGTCTGAGCTTAAATAATCAAATTGAGCATAGATCGATTGATAATAGCGATAATCTTCTGGTGTATAATAATTTTTTCCGAGAAATAGGATTTTCAATCGAGTTAAAAAGTAAGACTCAAAGGTTAAGTTTAAAACCGCCGATTCATAGTTAGAACACTGGATAAATGTGTCAATAGCTCTACATACATCAGGAGTGAATATTTTTTTTATAACTATTGGAGAGGAGCTCAAAGGAATAAAACTACAAGTTGCTAAATTGTCCAGTTCACCCCTCCCCTTCAATAACATTGGTAAATTTGAATTGTAGTACAAGTTACCCTGCTTGAATTTGAATAGTTTTGGGGCTAGAGCTTGTTCAATTTTTGAATATAAGACCATTAGATTAAATATTAGGATTTTGATTCTGATCAATGAGTCCTCTCTTTGGACCAACTCTTACGAACCACTGAACCTTTTTGGAAAACTCCGCGAATGCAGTGAGCGGCAATTCTGATTTCACCTTACGTTTAATGAGTTCAACAAATACTGCTCGTAGATATGGTAACTCCATTTTGGTTCCCTGCATTTGTCTAATAATTGATAATGTTGTGGCTTTAATTGCAATAATCTCTTGATCAGTAAAATAATCGATGAATTCGATCTCGTAATCTGGACTCCTAGCAAGTGCCTTGTGCATATCAAACTCTGCATGTCTCACACTATTTGAAATGGGGTTATTCTCTATCTCAGATGGATTCAAAGGATTTTTCTGGGATTGTTGAACTTGATTTTCTCTCTCAAAGTTACTATGGAACACCTTAATAGATTCCAGATAGAAATTAGTCCTTATTGGCTTCGGAATCGAATCAATCTCAATAAACTCAACTCCATCAAAATTTCTTTTAATGAAGAAACTAGTGTCTTTGGAATCAGTTAATACGAAGTAGAGGAGCGTAGAAATGTAATGTATCCCATCAATTTTCTTCTGATTCCTTGACACAATTTTGGATAAAATCTTTTCCATACCTCAAAAGAATGAATAGAGTTTATTTATATGAAAAGCGGGTCTTGATTGACCAAACCATGGAATATGCTCAAATTTTAATTCGAAACTACCTCTACTATTAAGTAAGGAGTTCTTATTGGACTTTTTTTTGAATAGTATCATCTGCATAGCAGTAGTTTGAAAAATCGAGACACCTACTCTAGTTGTTTAGCAAAACATCTGGATGGTTGTTCTATTAGCTATAAAGTTCAAATCAACTCCAATGAATTGTCCCCCTTTCGTCATAATGATTACATCAAATGAGTTATTAAATCGAAGAAATTAGTACTTTTAACAAATTCCAACTCGTAAAATAGGTGCGAAACACTCAATTATTATGTACATATAAGTGTAAATATAGACATATCTGTCTAATATTTAATTTATTTCAACTATTTTATTCTGGGTAATTTTGGACAAGAAACTCCTGTGAAATAGTGAAATCAATAAAAAATACAGATTCTTTTGGCAAAAGGTTAAGAAACGCTCGCTTGCATATTGGTCTATCTCAAAACGATCTTGCTGAACAGCTTAATACTTCAAATAAAATGATCAGTCGATATGAAAGAGATGAGGTGAAGCCATCGATCGAAGTAGCCCTGAAACTGGCTAAAATTCTTAATACTTCTGTTGGCTTCCTATTGGGTGAAGTCAAATTTCCTGAGGATCCTGAACTGGAATCAATTCTTCGCGGGATTCTTAATATTCCTGAGAACGAACAGACAAAAATAAAAAATACACTTGTTTCCCTATTGAAGGTCACTCATGCCGAGTTAATCAGTAAATGAGTTCCATTTTGTATTTACAATAGACAATTATTCTTCATCGAAACTCCTTAATCCGGGCATCTCTAGGATGGGTTACATAATTGTTGAACCCTACGAATTACTTTAATTACTTCTTTTGATTTGAATGGCAATCAGATCAAGGCAGAGTTTCGCGAAATTATTTGGTAAACGCGTTAGGGAAATAAGAGAATCACGCAAAATAAGTCTAAAGCATTTTGAAGCTTTGGAAAACTCTTTTAGTAGAAATGCGCTGTCAGATATTGAAACTGGAAAAAAGGTACCTAATTTGTATACTGTCTATAGGATTTCAATTGTTCTAAAGGTACCTATTGAAAAATTGCTTAATGGTCTTACTTAGTTTTCTTAGGTGTATAGGGTTCAATAAATCGAATTGCCTCCGGCTCTAGCAGTTTAATACTCCCATCCATAAACTCAACCAGGGCATACGTTTTGGTCAGGTAATGACTTCCTTCGGTATTATAGAAGGGTTCGCGGCACCAACTATGAAAGAACCCCTTTGATCCAAATTTAATATCTGGGATTCCCATGTTGACCTCAATTGATCTAAGTTTCTTTTCCATATGGAATAGATTGTATATGGGGTTATATAAAAATATAACCTTATTTCTAATTTTCAAAATTGATATCTGACCTAAATATTATTGATTTGGGCCTTTTCACTTTTCAGCCTATAATTTAAATTTTAAACACTGTATTCATTTTCTAGGATTGACTTCTTATTGTGCTTGACAAAAAATATAATTTATTTACTTATAAATAAATGTACATTTATAATATTTAGTAATTCATTTTTTGTAAAACCCTCCTCTCAACATGTTAGATTTTATGAGCAAAATTGTTAAAGTAGATAGGGAGATATCCAAATCAATACCAAGGGCATCACAAGTACTTATAGATTACGAGTATTGGATAAAAAGGAAGTATCAGGTTAGCGGTGCCTATCTTACCAATGCCAAATCGTTCCTTAAAACTTATGAGGAAAATGGGAATGTACAGTCTCAATTAGCCGACTATATCTATGAAAGAAATGCCTCCCTCCGTTCTATCCTTAACAGATTTCTTAGGTTCGTGGAATCAAAGAATTTTTCATTCTTGATAAATGATCTAAACGAGCCTAAGCTTCCTGTCTCAAATCTGTACGTAAAAATCTTCCTGGCTTCAGCTCAGGATAGGCTTCGATCTAGTGGTAGTATGTCCATTTATGCGACCATCCTTAATGGCTACTTTTTATCCATAAAGGATGACATCAGTCGAATTAATAAGAGAACAGGTGCTAAATACATCCTCTCCCCTGCATTGTCTGACTACACTAAAAGGCTTTATAAGTCTGTTTTGAAGGCTTTTTGTGAATGGGCCCTCTCCTATCATACTGCTATTACTTCCGATCTGTCTAGGGAGGAAAAGATGATTAAACGGGGTCTAAAAAGGATAAGTAATCAATCGTTAAGGGAGATTATCAATTTGAAAGTAGTACTACCAAGAAGTTTAACCACGACTTATCACAAGGATAGTCTTACATCTAAGCAAAGGGACAGATTACTCAAGCTTGCAAAAGAACCCCGAGATCGTTCCATCCTTTCATTAATGGCTTGGAATGGCCTAAGGTCTATTGAAGTATTAAGACTCAATGTTGGTGACGTTAAGATGTCACAAGGTAAAATCGCCATTTGGGGAAAAGGTAAAAGTGAAAAATCGAAAGACACTATTAAACTATCTTCAGTCTGTAAGAGAGAAATCACTAAGTATTTGAAAAAAGTAAAAGTTAAGAGAGGAAGGTTGTTTCCTGATTTGGACCGAGCAAATTTGGACCTGCTTATTAATAGCTACTTTAAAAGGCTAAGAGTAAAAGGTAAATTTACTCCTCATAGCCTCAGGCACACGGCTGGTCAACTCATGTATGAGAAACGAATTCCTCTTGAGTTAGTACAAAAAACGCTTCGTCATGCAGATATGCGGACAACTATGATGTATGCACAAAAGGCAATTGACCGAAGCTATTTTAAAAGACTCAAGCGATTTTAAAGTATTTATTACTTAATGAGTTTTTTCAAAGCATCGATCTCTTCCTGTTGGCGGATGAGGTGAAGGGTGAGTTCCTCCACTTTCTTTAGTAATAGCTTATTCATCTCTCCTAACATCACCCCATTGGCTTCCACTTCTATGGCCGATGGCATTTCGGGAAGGTGTTGGTTTTGTTCAATGAAGTGCTTTACCTCTTTTAAGGGTTGAAGATTGTAGTCATTAGCAAAAACGTAATCCGGCCAGCCGGTAAGGTCTACTTTTACTTCTTTGGCATGCACAGCGCCATTAACAGAAAGTTTGGCATCAGGGGTTTGTGTTCCAATACCCACATTACCGCCATTACTACCATCGTTGATAATCAAATTACTTGATCCACCCGATCTAATGTAAAAAACTCCACCAGAATGAATCAAGCTATTGTAATCAAACTTTAAAACATTTGAGCCGGCTACATCCTTAAGGTATAATGAAGGATAGCCGCTGCTACTATTTTGAAGAAGCACATCACCATTTGAGATATGCAACTTTGCTGATGGGTTTGAGTTTCCAATTCCAAAATTCCCACTTTTAAGTGCAACCTGGGCATCAACACCACCGGAGCCTAAATAGATGTCATCATTTGCCAGGAAGTACAAACTATTGGTTCCCCATATATTACCATTGTCACCACTGAACTTTAGCTCATAGCCATTGTTGGCAGCTATGTCCAGCTTAGCTCCAGGGGAAGTAGTGCCGATTCCCACATTCCCTCCTGAAAGCCCTAAATAAATATTGGGTGAGGCAAATGGCAGCCGAAGTCTTGGTGTTGCATCCCCTTCACCACTAACTGCAGTGGACTGAATATTAAAGTCATGGGTATTATTGTCGGAATATAAATAGTATTGTACACTCCCGCTATTTAGTATGCGGAATCCAGCTTCTTGTGAAGCCGCAGTTTTACTCGCGTCAATCCAATTTTGGGAATAGGAAATTGATGTAATTAGTAGAAACGCAAACCCTAATAAAGTTTTCATAATGTTTACTCTTTAGTTTTTTTCTTGTCTTTTTTCTTTTGTGGGAACTCAAAGCCTGTTCGTACGATCAAGCGGTCTGCATAAGGGCTGTTGTCATGGTCATCATAAATATTGTAGAGGAACTGGAAATTACCTTTCACCTTTTTCATGAATTGATACTCTTTTTTCAAACCAACAAAAGCACTCCATACCCAAGCACGAGCTCCCTCGGTTGCAGGAGTTACTAAACCAAGTGGTGGTACGAAGGCATTCATTTTCTCTATGTCCGCGCGCACAGCAAATCCTTTGGCAAATTTATACTCTCCATATACCCTAGGACCGTAGATGCGTTCCTCGTGAAATGTTTTAAACCCTTTGCCCACGGACCAGCGGTAGTTCCAACCCAACCCGGCATTTACTCTACCTCCAATACGATAGCCCAACACCGGATTGAAATCGATGAGCCAATGATCCGAAGTTTGTATTTGCAATATCAATCCCGGCACCAGGCGCTCGATCAATGGTTTGTCTTTCATGGGATTGGGTGGGTGCTTTTTTAGGTCTTTAATACTCTTCACACTCCCGTACTTTTGTTTTATTGATGCCACCTGCTGCATAGCTGCCTTTAGCTGTTCGGTCTGACTAGCAAAATGATCCACAGCGCGTTTCTTCGCTTTTTCAACTGCCATCTTTTTCATTGCTTCAGGATCATTGCCACTTTCAATTATCTCTTTCATTTCATCAATTGATCCCATTTCCTGTTGCATACCCTGAACCTGATCCAACTCTCCAACTTTTCCTTCCAAGGCCTTAGGCGCAGCCTCCATATTGCCAATACCGCCCTCCTTAATGTTCTTCACTTCATCACCGTATGTTTTCATCTCTCCTGTAACATTGCCAACCTCACCCATTGATTGTTTTACCTTGTTCAATTCGTCTATGTTGGTAAGGTTGCCTAATTCTGTTTGTGGTAATGATCCGACATCTTTCAAAGGATCGGCTACGCCTCCAATACTTCCTACATCAGTACCGGGCATATTCATATTTCCCATAGGATCATTTATACCACCATTCGGAACATCTGGCACGGATACACCTGGAATACCTGGCGTATTTAATTCCGGATTCGCAATTCCTGGAATACTTACCTGACTGGGAAGATTGGCTCCACTCCCCCCTTCCTTGTTCATGAGGTTAAGTTTTTCATTGATGGCCTGTCCCACTTTGTTTCCCGGCTCCATGATCTTTTGTTGCAGACCAGCCACCTTACTTTCCACTTTATTGATTTCTTTAAACGGCCCCATTTGTTGAAGGCTATCCAACTTCCGCGTGTATTTGTCTATGGGTTGACCAATTCGGTTAAGACTGTCAATTTGGAGTGTTAATTTATTTCTTAGTGAGTCTAGCTTACCCGTATACTTATGCTCATTGGGGCTAAGCGAATCGGTGAGATGATTGATTTTGTTGGATAGTTTTTCAGTACTACTGAGTACACCCTCCACTTTACTTTGAACGGAGTCTAGCCTTGCCTCCTTATCTGAAATAAGGCTATCCAGGCGGTTGTTTAAGGAATCCAGTTTTACTTCCGTTTCTAATATTTGATCATCGATTTTGAGGGTGGTTGTGTCCGTCTGGGCCTGGGATTGGATAGAAAAAATAAGGATACTGAGAAGGCTCAGGAGCCAATATAGCCCTTTGACCCTGGCGCTACCGGCTCCTTGAAAATCGGGTATTTTGCTTGACAGACGAACCTTCACCTTACTAAGGTACATGGGGCAATATTGATCTACAATAGGGGTATTCCCCTAGATTCAGTACTAGTTATTGGTGGTTAGTTTTTTGGTATGGAACTAGATTAAAGTGCATTTTGTCTCCTACTGGCCTAATCTTCTTTTTAATTCTCCGCAGTGTCTCTCGAAGAGGACGCTGCGGCTTACACATCTTTACTCAATTTTCCGGTCAGGTCGATATCTTCCAATTCATCATAGCTTGTACTGGATAAATCATACTCCTCCGCTTCGGGACCCTATTTCTCACGCTGTCCTGAGTTTGCAACTCAGGACTCATTCACTCCAAAAACTCAATCTCTAACAAACCAACACGCTTGCCTTCATAATAATCTCTTGCACTGCTGTACAGGTACTCTTCTGCTTTTTCAACCACTCCGGCTTCGACCGGATTATTATGAATATACTCCAATTTTTGGTTCGTGAATTCGGAACCAAACAACTCTTTAGGCTGATTATCCTGCCTCCAAAACTGGTATGTTTTATTTCGGCTATTTTGTGCTCCTGCTTTTCTGAATATTTCCAGCATCCATTCTTTACGGCTTTCACCTGGATGATTCGAAATAGCTCTAATTATTTCTTTGGAAGTAAACTTTTTGAAATCTCTTAGTATTTCACTTGTATCATTATTCTTAGCTGAAACAATTAAATGAACATGGTTACTCATTACACACCAGCTATAGACCACAAGTCCTCTTGACTTCTGGCAATGCTTTAAACTTTCAATAAGAATGTCTTTATATTCTTTACGAGTAAATACATCTACCCACTCCACTACGGCAAAGGTTATAAAATGAATGCCTTCTTTGTTCCTTATTTTGTAGCCTCCATCAGACATGATGTAATGATAGCAAAAAGGCTAATTAGAAAAAATGAATCAGGTTGCAAACTAGACTAGGTACATAGATATATTCTTAACATAGAATTATATGTCCTGAGTTGCAAACTCAGGACAGCTTAGGACACTCTGCAGAGAATTAAAATGAATTTTCGAACTAATCAACGGAAGTAATAATATTGCAATTAGGTAAGTTTTGCTTTAAAAAAACAACATCTTTCTCATCGAATTTATTTCCAGCAATTACCAATTTTTTCAAATTCTTAAGCGTAATAAAAGCTTTACTTATTTGGATATCACATCCAATAATTGATAAAACCTCTAATTGACTCATTCCAAAAAAGCAATCAGGTAGCTCTATAGACTTATTTCTACTTAAAAGTAAAACTTTCAAATTCGACAGATTGCATACATTTGAGTCCAGTTTCACCAAATTATTATCATTGAGATTTAAGTACACCAAGTGATCCAGTTTATTTTTTTCTATTGGAAATCTAACTAACTCCCTACTAGACAAGTCTAACCCTTCAACAACATTACTTTCAATACCTTTATCAATATTTCTGTAAACGATAATTTTTTTTCCCTCATAGATGTATTGTTCTTGACTACAGCCATTAATTAAACATAGTAACAATAACAGACTAATAATATTATTCATATTTAGTTCTTTAATAATTGCTTTAAAAAAGAAGGAACCTTATCTGTAAGTCTTCTGCGTCTATATATTCCAGTTTGATCTTTTTGCCAACTTAAAGCTGCTGGATAAAATCCAGCAGCACTTTTAGATCTAAACGCCTGAACTCCAAATGCTCTAGCCTTTGAATCATTACTGTAGGCACTAATCTTTCTTCCAGATTCATTTTCTATTTGGCCAACAATAGCTTTCGCAGTAAATTCATCATTACCACCAGGTAAATCCACATTTAAATTTGAGCCATTTGCTGTGGCCTCAGCACCAAATAATGCTGCATGAGTTGCCTCTTCTACGAACGTATCAAATGGGTTTTCCCTTATTTCATTTATCCCTTTTAAATCAATATTTAAAACACCACCAATTTCTGTCGCATCAGAAAAGTCGTTACTAATTTCAGGATGATTTATTCTTACTTCTTTTTCACCTGAGATTTCATTCCCATCAGGGCCAAATTTAGGTATTGTGCTTCTGGAATTTGATGTAAAAGTACCCAGCGCTCCTTCCTCTTTATTTCCTTTTACAACTACTCGGCCTGCATCCTTACTCTTGAGAAATTTCACAATCGCCTTGCCTGTCTGTCCAGAACCTTTTAACTCCTTAAACATTTGTTTAAACTCCTTTCGATCCTCCTTACTTAGTTGAGAGTAATCAATTACCTGACCATTTGGATCAATTAGAACAATTGGGTTATTGGCTGTATATGTAAATGGGGAGAATTTGTAATATTTACTAGCCAATGGATCAACCGCCCCCCATCTTCCAATCTCTGGCATATACATCCTTGCCCCATAATCCATCCATCCAAGATCAAGTTCGTCTTGTAGTTCTTTGCCGTTGTACAAGTACTTATTTTCAACGCTATTCTCCCTACTGTAAGAGTTGAAAGTTAAACCGAATGGATAGTAATTAT
>DDUM01000094.1 GCA_002344795.1 Flammeovirgaceae bacterium UBA2338
TCAACCAGTCTTAACTCAGTCTCCGAAAAATCGAGGCCGAAAGACACTTCCTTTTTAGCATCGATATACTCGCGCATTTTTGGGCAGATATAGCTTCTCCCCTTCATTACTGCCTGAATGGCCTTGACTAGTATCTCAGGATCGTCACCTTTAGTAACAAATCCCTTCACACCAAGCTGAACAAGGCCATTCACCAGGGCATGACCATCAAACATGGTGTTTGCAATAATCCGGGTATTCTCATCTTGTTCTAAAAGAATTTTGGCTGTTTCATAGCCGTTAAGTTCTGGCATTGAAATGTCAAGGAGAAACAAATCAATCGGGCACTTTTTTGCCAGGTTAATCACTTCGACACCATTCGATGCCTCGTAAACCTTGGAAGCAACCTTGGTGATTTTCAAAAAAGTAATGATGCCTTTTCTGACCAGCGCATGGTCATCGGCAACGAGAATAGTAATACGGGCAGGCATATACGGGGGACGTTAAGTTTTGCCTTTATTTTTAATACCAAGGTAACAAAGATGTAAGATTTGTTCCAATTATTACAAAAGCCAAATTTAATTCTTCGAAATCAATTTGGAATCGAGGGTCATGTCGTATTTCTACTACAAAAAATTGAGGCAATAAACTGTTTCATTTTGAAAAGCATGGTATTCGGAAAAAGCATGAAATTTTCACCATGTTTTACTTAATCCATCCCCCCATGAAATCTCGCTTCAAAAAGTATCCGCGATTAGCAGGCTCAACCCTTGTCATTCTTTTTAGCTGCATGGTAACATTCAGCGTTGCGCAAAATTATTCAGCTCCTTCTGGGGCTGGAAATTCAGGAACTGATAACGTGTCGTTAGGAACCTCAGCTGGTAGTAATGGGTCTTTCAATGTTTCTGTCGGGAAGCAAGCAGGTGATGTTGTGACGGGTAGTTACAATGCCTTCGTTGGAAATTTGGCAGGTAGAGTTAATAGTTCTGCAGGAAGCAATGCATTTTTCGGAGCCAGATCAGGGTATAGTACAACAACAGGTGGTAGTAATACATTTATTGGTGCATACGCTGGATACTCCAATGTTTCCGGAACCGGGAATATATTTATCGGTACAAATGCCGGATACTTTGAAACTGGCTCAAACAAGCTTTATATAGATAACACAAACACAGGTACCCCTTTAATTTTTGGAGATTTTAGTCTACGAAGAGTTGGGATAAATGCGCTACCAGGAAGTTATACACTCAATGTTGGGGGCAGCATTAATGCCTCAGGTACAATCAGTACAAGTGGAGCGCTGAACATTGGCGGATCGACATTACCAAGTGGTTATAAACTGGCAGTTGCAGGAAAGATCATTGCCGAAGAGGTTGTTGTAAAATTACAATCCAACTGGCCTGACTATGTTTTTGAGCCCGATTACAAACTGTTAAGCCTTGATGAACTTCGAGCTTTTATTAAACAACATAAGCATTTACCGGAAATACCATCTGCAAAGGAGGTTGAAGAAAATGGTATTGGAGTGGGTGAGATGAATGCCCTTCTACTTAAAAAAATTGAAGAGTTAACCTTGTATATTATTAAATTAAATGAGACAAATGAGTTGCTTAGACTGAGAATCGAGTTACTAGAAACTAAACAATGAGTTTGAGCATGAAAGCAACAACGAAATTTATTCTAATTACGCTATATCTGGTTTGTTTCCTAAACTACACTGCTCAAGCTCAACTAGAACGATCCCACATATATCCTTCTCCAAACGTTTCGGGAGCCTTGTCGGCTGCTGCTCTCGATATGAATCATTATACAGGAACTGCCAATATTTCTATACCGCTTTACGCGGTTGCAGGAAGAGACATTTCCATCCCTGTATCATTTGATTACAGAACGACCGGGATAAAGGTACAGGATATATCTTCTTCTGTTGGGTTAGGATGGAGTTTAAATGCCAATACCTTCGCAGTTACAAGGGTTGTAAGAGGTATTCCGGATGGCGCTAAGCCAAATTGCAGTGTTGATGGAACTGGAAAAATTACAAGGGAATCTATATGGTATAGTCACTTTGAGCATTGTGATTCAGAACGAGACATCTTTTATTTTAACCATCCCGCAGGGAATGGTAAACTGTTTATCGATGATGCAGGCCAACCTCAGACAATGCCTTACCAGGATATTGTGATTCAGCCTGGTGTTGGTAGCGCGAGCATTGGATATTGGAAAATAACGGATACTCAAGGTTTCACATACTTTTTTGGAGAGACTTCAGCGAGTCGTGAAGAAACTACTTATTCTGTGGGAAGTATATCCACAAATACGTTCACTGACAAGTACACGTATATTTCCACCTGGTATCTAAACAAAATAGTCTCGCCAAGTGGTATTCAGATTGCTACATTTAATTATACTTCCGGAAGCAATACGACTAATTATTTACCAGGTGTAAGGGTTCTAGAGTGCCAGGCTTCTAACATACCTCACACCAGGGTAGATACCAGAATTACCTCGATCAATCCTAAGTACATTTCTTCTATTTCGACTGAAATAGCTTCCTGTAACTTTTTTTATGACAACAATAGGCAAGACTTACAAGGTGCTTTACGCTTAACTTCGGTGTCATTTAGAGATCAATCATCCAGTATAAAGAAAAGATTTGAGCTTGAACATGGATGCTTTAATCAATATCTGGGTTTTGGGGTATGTAGGGGTCTGAAACTTATGGCACTTAAAGAAGGCATTACAAACAAAGTAACCACTAACTCCTTTTTGTATGAAGAAACTGTCGCTTTACCAGGCCCGAAGAGTTTTTATACTGATCATTTCGGATATTTCAATGTTAATAGCACGTATGATGAAAATATTGGAGCAAGCGGTGGTTTTGGTTATTCTGATGATGCTGCTTCTATCGTTAGTGGTATTTGTACAAACGGGAGGAGTAAGGCCCCCAACTCGAATACACTAGCAGCAATACTAAAGGAAATTCAAACACATAGCGGTCAGCGAATTGTGCTGGCATATTCGGTTGATGCAGGAGCGATAATAACGAGCATTTCTTCCTTTATTGGATCATCACTTGTTTCAAGGTCAACATTTACCTATCAGGGTGAAACCTACAGAACTCCTGTTTATCACTATTATGATGTTGAAAACTCAAATAAACTTATCAGATCCTCCAATTCATACAATGGTATTTTTGATTTAAATGGAGTAAATCGTGCTTATAGCACTGTTACTGAAACTAAACTTGATGGATCAAAAGTCATAAGATCATTTTATAATTTTTCTGATTACCCTGATTCGATACCAACTGTAGGTAGGTATCGCGGAACGCCAGCATATGGGTTCACATATTATGGTGCTACAAATGTTGATAGCTCACCTTTTACACCCTATAGTTCAAATGCCTGGCTTAGGGGTTTACCTAAGTCTGTCACCATTAAAGACTCAGATGGTAATACTTTAAGTATACAAGAATTTACTTTTGAACCGGGCCCTATTATCTCAACAGTTTGGAACATGGCCGTTGAAGTTTATAGGACAGTACCCGGAGATTTTGGTTTTTATGTTGGTGACTATAAGGTAAAGTCTCAAATAGTTAAACTTACTGAAAGCATCAGTTATTTATATGATCAAAATGGCTATACAACTTCGTTAGCGGACAAGACAACATACACATATCACCCAGTTCATAAAACATTCCCTTCTTCCATTACCAGACAAGTCGGCAACGGACCAGAAGAGAAAGTAACATATAGGTATCCGACAGATGTTGCTGGAACAGGATCTCAAAATCCCGGCCCTCAGCCATTAGCTGACGGTATCAGAACATTGGTTCAACAAAAAATTATTACTCCGATTGAACAGGTCTCGTGGTTTAAGGATTATGGGGAATCTTCTTTTAAGATCACTGGCGCAAGCCTAAAGACGTTTCATAAAAATACCATACTTGGAACTCCAGCATTAAATTCTGTTTACTCCTTAGTTATCGATGCGCCCATTCAAAATCTAAATCCGGAAGCATCATTGACAAGCAATAAAACTGTTTTCTCTTTTGACGACCGGTACAGGCCATTGGAAAGTTACAATTACAATGAGTCAACTTCAACATTAAGTACTGTACAGAAAAGTGATGGTTTAACCTCATCCTTCCAATGGCTTAATAATACCTTATTATCATCTGTAACCGTAAACCCGGGCACTAATCAACAAAAAACTGAATATCAGTACAATTCGATTTACGGATTAACTCAGTCGAAAGATATGAATGATAGATTGACCAAATATGAATTTGATAATCAATACGGTCAATTACTGCGTATCCGTGATAATGAAAACAACATTATTGAACGATACCGTTATCACTATAAAAATCAACCTGAACAACTTTCGAATTCAAGCATTTTCAATTATGGGTGTAGAATGGTTGGAATTGAAACGACTCTTTCATCACCTGAAAATACATCGTATGGTCAAACAACTTACCATTGGGATTTTGGTGACGGCACAAGCACGAGCACAACAAATAGCAGCGTGGGGAAAGTATATCAGAGTGCGGGGAATTACACTGTAAAGGTTCGCAAGGAAAACCCGGAGTACTACTCACTTGAGACCTCTTCTGTGGTGACTATCTTCAATCAAGCTTCGAATCTTACTATTATTCCAAATGGCGAAACCTCAATTGATAACTGCTCGGATATTTGGTGGGGATATGCCACAGAACTTCAGGCGTCTGCAACTGGCGATGTTCAATCTTTTAGCTGGGAGTACCAGGCACCCGGAAGCAGTTGGTGGTGGTCCTTGGGATCTGGTCCGGTTGTCTATACACCTCCTGGGTTTTATCATGGCGGCATTACCGGCACTTATTTAGTCAAATGTACCATGACAAACTATTGCGGAAATACATTTGATGAGTACATCTATTTATTTGTTTACGCGAGTGATCCATTTTGTCCCCAATATTGAAATGAGAAAGCTAACATTACTAACCATCTGGATCTTAGGGATTAGATCCGTTTTAGCTCAGAGTGCTGAGGTAATACCATATGTTGAACCCTCAGCTTATGTTGGAAAATCATACCTTTTTACTGAAGGAGTGCGACTGCTACCTGGATTTTCAGTTAGTGCCCAGCAAAATGGCGAATTTTATTGCAGGCATGAAAACTATGGAAATCAAATACTAAGCTTAGATAAAAATCTCATCCGTGTTGAACGGGCTCTTTTTGCAACAACTTCGGATGCAGTTTTTTCTAACTTCACCATAGACCAAAAGCAAACCAACTATCAGTACCTGGATGAAGTTGGAAGAATATTACAAACCGTGGCTGTTAAAGCAACTCCGGAGTTGACTGATGCTATTGCATTTAATGTATATAATACAGACGGCTGGCAAACAAAAAGTTATTTACCATACCCCACTACAGCAACTAATAATGGATCTGTAGCACCCAATGTGGTTAATGACCAACAATCATTTTATACCAATACACCTAAAGTAGCAACCGATAGTCGTCCATTCTCTGAGCATACTGTAATCGAAAAATCTCCGCTTGGGAGAGTTAAGGAAGCATACGGACCTGGAAATTCTTGGTATACTACTCAACATAAAGCAGGCTCCAGCTTTTTTGTAAATTCAGCCACCAATCCCGTGAAAAGATGGCAAATTAGTCCAACAACAGGTTTACCGTTTTCCAGTACAAATTATCCTGATGGCACCATTGCTATTTCAAAAACCTCGGATGAAGAAGGCTCAGAATCCTCTTCGATGACGGATTTTCGCGGAAACACGGTTCAGACAACTGTTCACAGCTCTCCAGAGCTAACTACATATTACGTTTATGATCAATTTGGCAGGTTGCGGTTTACAATCCCACCTGAGGCATCTGGTAACCTTAACCCGGATCAGACTTTTATTGATAAGTGGGCATTTCAATATATATATGATGCCAGGGGCAGACTCGTAAAAGAGAAAAGGCCTGGAACGGCTTGGCAATATTACATCTACGACCAATGGGATCGAATGGTACTCAGCCAGGACGGTAACCAACGTGCTAAAAACCCAAAGGAATGGAATTTTGTAAAATATGATGCATTGAATCGGGTGGTGATGACCGGGGTCATCACCAATAACAACACCTTCGAACAAATGGTCACTGCGGTTACAGGTGCTCATCACGAAGACAGGAATACAAGTGCAATAGGTTACACACTAACTAATTCGTTTCCAACTATTACCGAGTCTAACCTCCTTACCATTGCCTACTATGATGATTACAGTTTTCTAGGTAATTCAGGATGGGATGCAGAAGGAAATAGTTTTTCTTTTCAGTCTGATGGGACATTTCCTGAAGCACAGTTTACATCTGTAAAAGGGCTTTCGACCGGTTCCAAGACAAAATTGCTTGGACAAAATAAATGGCTCAATGCAGTAGTGTACTTTGATAAGAATTACAGACCGATTCAATCTGTTCAGGAACACCATCTTGGTGGTGTTGACAGAATCTTTTCGGAATACAACTTTCCGGGTTGGGTACTAAAAACAAAGCGGGTACATAGTTCCACACTGGGCTCGGCCACAATCCTCGAAGAATACGAGTATGATCATGGTGGCAGGCTAACAAAGCATTACCATACCATTGATAGCGGCACGCGCATATTATTGGCAGCCAATAATTACAATGAACTGGGCCAGTTGGTTGAAGTAAACACGCACTCCACTGATGAAGTTAATTTTCTACAATCTACCGACTACCGGTATAACATTCGTGGCTGGTTAACACACATTAATAATTCAACCCTTACCAATGATGGCGTAAACAATGATGATACCAATGACCTGTTTGGAATGCAGATCGTTTATCATGAGGAAACACAAACGGTTAATAGTGTTAATACCAACCCACGATATAATGGGCTGATCAGTGCCATTAAATGGAAGACTGATAACAAAAAGGACCCGCCACAGGAAAGAATATACGGGCATTACTACACGCCCGATGTGAACCAGTTAAACCAATCGTTGTATGCGGCAAAAAGCGGAAGCAGTTGGACCGCAGAGCCTGGTTTCTACGACCTGACTAACCTTACCTATGATAAGAACGGGAATATTCAAACCCTGAACAGGTATGCCAAGGCGAACAATACCCGCATTACACTCGATCAACTTACCTACGGTTATGGAAACAACGGGAATAAATTAACCAATGTTGAAGATGCCGGCAATCCATCATTCGGTTTTAAAAATGGTACGATAGGGATCCCTACTGAATATGACTACGACCCTGCCGGAAACCTGGTATCAGACCTGAACAAGGAAATGATTGAGGTGAGATACAATTATCTCAACCTGCCTGAATACATAGAGTTTTATGACGGATGGAAACTTGAGTACACATATGATGCCACCGGATATGCTGTGAAAAAGGTATTAAAAAAAGGAAGCACGATAGTGCGCCAGGTAGACTATGTAGCTGGTATACAATACTTCGATAATGCATTAACCTTAATCTTCACTGCAAAAGGCCGTGCGGTTAAACAGAATAGTACATATGACTATGAATATTTCCTAACAGACCATCTGGGCAATACGCGTGTTGTTTATGGTTATTTGCGAAATACCGATATCTACAAAGCCACCATGGAGGCAGGTAATGCCTCCACAGAGGAATTTGATTTTAGAAATATTCCATCCTCACGATATCAGGACCCGCTTTACAATCATACTGCAAAAACGCTCGATATTCCAACACCAGACCGATCAGCCCTTACCAATGGTTATTTAGGCAAAGCTATTGGTCCTGCTAAAATGTTGCAGGTAAATGCGGGCGACAAAGTTACCCTTGAAGTTTTTACTCGCTACACCACATCCACGGCAGGTAACAATACCATTATCAATAACCTGGTTACTGCCGTTACTGGTGCGTTTGGCATTGTTAATGCCGGAGAAACACAAACGGCTTACCAGGCACTGAACAATAACCTGCCCGGCACTTCTGCGCTGATACCCACCACTACCAACGTACCTAAAGCATACCTGTACTACATTATTTTTAACAACAGTTATGTCTACCAGCAATTCGGTTATTTCTCCGTTCCACTCGAAGCTGCATTGGGTCATGTGCCGCTGAAACTTGAAGTTAACGTGCCGGTCAATGGCTTCCTGTACACCTACGTGGTTAACGAAAGCAATGTGAACTCAGCTACGAGCGTGTTTTTTGATGACTTCACTATCTTCCATGAAAAGAGTACTTATAGTCTGCGGGTAGTGGAAAGCATAGACTATGATCCTTTTGGAGCGGTTCTGGATGGGACACATTATGTGGATATAAGTAGGCCACTGAATAGTTACTTGTATCAAGGGGAGTTTGCGGAATACAATGGGTTAACGGGTTGGAATAGGTTTGAAGGAAGAGGTAATTATGACCCATTATTAGGTAGATGGAATTCTGCAGATCCTGCTAGTCAGTTTATGAGCCCCTATTTAGCAATGGGAAATAACCCTGTTCAGACTATAGATCCTGACGGAAGATTTGTTCAGGCAATTTTTTTAGGTGCATTAATTGGGGCTCATGAAGCTCATCGAACTGGAGGTAATGTGCTAATCGGTGCATTAACAGGAGCTTTGAGTGGGCTTAGCTTTATTGGAAGTTCGAATCCGCTATTAGCAATGACAATTGCGGCAAATACACCTTCAATCTCCCTATATGAGAACAACGGATTTTCGCTGAGCATATCTCCGGTTTTAGGAACTTCAGGTTTTGGAGCAAGTCTAAATGCCAGTTATAGTAAAGGCTATTGGTCTTTTGGGGCTTCCTTTGCTGGAACTAAACTATATGGAGGAAAATTTGAGAATCGAATAGGCGGATTAATTAGTTATTATGATGAAAAAAATAAGATTGGCGGATCCATTGGTATCACACACTTTAGGGGGCGTGATACTCAAAATAATTGGTTAGTCGGCTTTAAAAAGAGTAAGTTTAGTTTTACTATGACAAATGATGCATGGGTAGGTGGAGATAAATATCGGACAGCAGCAGCAGAAATCGGATATGGTGATTATTCATTAGGGTTTAATGTTTATACTAATGATCCAAAAATTAAAGAGTATGGGAAGGACTCTGAGATGTGGGGTCCCCACACGCCTAAAAAGGGAAAATTAGCCGGAAAGGATCAGGGAAGTTGGGCTGATGGAATTAGACTAAGTAGTTCGTTGTATATTGGATATCGATATAATGGTATTTCATATAGAATTGGAATTGATGCACCATTTGTGCAAGATGCGACTCAGAATTTTGTTCATAGATATATTACTAAGTCCACACCATACTTCCCATCTGGTTATGGTGTCTCGCCAAAATTATACTTTTCATCAAGAACGTTTGATCCATTCTCACTATGGCATTAAAAAAAGTCATTACGAGTAAGATTTTTCTAATTTGCGGACTCTCGTTAATGGGCTCATGCAATATGGTTAATCATAGGAATTTTAATGCATATATGAATGAACCCTTTAATTTTGAAAGTGCTAAACTAAGACTTGATGGGATTTATTTTGTTCTTGATTTTAAAAGTAAGATTGAAAATGCGCCTATACTTTTCTATCTCTATTCAGATGGCAGCACTCATTCTGTGTTTGGTTTAAATGTAAGTAATGTTCCTGATGATAAGTTTTGGATTGATCCAGAAAATTATTTACATAATTTACGAATGAATGCAGTTGGAAATAGTCCTGGACATTTCTTTATCCGTAAGGATAGAATTTTAATTCAAGTTTTTGATATTAATCCCGGAGCACTCTTTCCAAACAATAGTATAGAATTTACAGGGAGAATAATTAACGATTCAAAATTCATCTTAACCAAATCTACTTGTAAGTGGTGTTTTAAGTCAAGGCGTAATTATAGTAAAATGGGATTTGCTGATTATAATACAGAATATCTTTTTTACAAGACAAATATAAAGCCAGACTCATCAGCGATTTGGTTTAAAGAAAGAAATTGGTATAAAGAAAAATTGTGGGATGCACGGCTTGACAACTAAAATAATGAAAACGGGCTTTCTTTTTTTTGACACAGTTTTTGATTTAAAGCATAAAAGTTAAGTCAGTGAAATTATTAATTTTCTTTTTTACTTTTTTCTTAAATCTATCATTATTGGCTCAGAGCGATTTATCTACCGGAGTAACTATTGGTCTTGTGATCCCTACAAGTGAAGATTTATCTGCGGGTTATCAGGCTGGGTTATCTTTAGAGCCTGGTTTGAACCTTACTTTAATTGATAAGATCGATATTGGAGCCTCGGTTGTGGTAAATGGTTTTATGAATAAATACAATGATAATGTAACGGATTACCTTATTCTATACGGCCCGGTGCTGGGTGTTACATATAAGGATTTAACCATCGGGAAGGTTAGGCTTCAACCTTTGTTGGGTGTTGGGTACTTATGGGGTCAAGATTTTCTTGTATCCAGCGGGCAAGCGAACAGCGATCGCGAAACAACTCCAGTTCTCACCAGCAAGGGTGGGTATCTCCTAACAGGCTTATCGGTTCCTGTTTCTGAAAACGCTAGTATTAGGTTGGTGTATAATATTCACCGTCCCATGGTATCCCTTAGTGATGAAGCAAAGCAATTTTTTGCTGCATAT
This sequence comes from Flammeovirgaceae bacterium UBA2338, assembly GCA_002344795.1. GTDB lineage: Bacteria > Bacteroidota > Bacteroidia > Cytophagales > Cyclobacteriaceae > ELB16-189. The sequence goes on from DDUM01000094.1 coordinate 10,620, forward strand.
AATATCAATTCGCCCTTATATGGAAGTATTATGGATTTTCCTTCTAATCGCATGAGTTTTGATAATATTATGATTGCCATTACAATGAAATTATGAGGACCCAACATTTACTCTTTGTTATTATTTTGTTGGTTACAAGCTGCTCAACAGATGGTTTGTTGATAGACCGTTACGAACCTAAGTTTTCTGCGAACCCTTTCCTTAGTGATGGATACTGTCAGGATGTTTGGGGCAGAATGGTGGGAGAAAATACTTCTGTGATCTTTACCGGTAGGTATGGTCTATTTACTGAAGACGACTTCCAATCATATCGATACAATGTATTTGGTGACTATGAAAATGGTGTGCCGTGCTTTGGCGAAACGGTGTTTTTCGATGGCGGCAATGCATGGACATTATACTATGCAAGTCCACTTTCTTGGAAACTATCTTTAGGCACAACCACTGCCTCGGAGGCTGAGGAAATTGGAATTTATAATTTAAAGGTGAAGCATGAGTCCCTTGAGTTTTTCATGATCCAGCCTCCGACAGTTCTTGCTTTATGGACTATGATATTCACAGCACATAGAGAGGGTATAGTAAAGGTATGTTCTTTTATAGATAATGAGGTAGATATACTTGCCGAAATTGAAACAGAACTTATCCCCGTTAAAGTTTTCGTTAGCGATAACAAATTTTACCTTCTTGCCAGGAGTGCATCCACAACTGAGTCCTATGTTTTTAGCTCCACAGATGGGATAACATGGAGCGACCCATCTTTGATAACAAGTAATGGGATCATTTCAACCATCAAATCGTCTGATGACCTGGTTGTTGCTATAGACAATGATAATGTTTATGTTCTAGAAAATGACAATGAGTGGGATCAGTCAGTTCTGCCTCTTCAGGGTCAAATTCAGGATATTGAAGTGATCAATGGAAACACTATTTATGCGGTAATCGGCCAACAGGAGAATTTATCATTCGGTTGGGTAAGCAAACTGGCAAAATCAACAAACGGAGGCAATAGCTGGCAACTCATTGAAAAAGACTTCTATGGAGAAAGTATCTCCTTTTTTGATGAACAACATGGAATTGCCATGGCTAAAGGTGTTTTACAGGTTACTCATGATGGAGGTTTGAATTGGAGGTTGGTACTGATTAGCGATGCAATAAAGTAATGAAAGTTGGAAAAGAATCAAGACTAGGGCAGTTCTTTCCTGCATCTCTATTTTTCGCAGTGGTGGTGATCTTTACATTCACATTCAATATTTCCAGTGCTCAGTCATATAACCAGATTCTTTCGGTCAAGCATATTCAGAAAATAGAAAATGCCGGTTCAGCGCGAGATAAAATCAAGCAGTACAAAAGGCTTTACAGCAAGGACAGTTTACGCCAATTAAAAGAGGCTGAGAGGTACTGGAAAAATAAATCTGATAGCCTTTTTGCATTAAAGGAAAATTACGATACTTCTCGACTAAAACCTGATACGTTGATGCTTTCGGAGCATCTGGATCAGTATGATTTAATGCAATTAGATTCTATTCGTGATCTGGCAATCTTCCGCATAAAAAATGAAGCTAAGAACTCAGAATATGGTCAAACAGTCGAACCTATTCATAATAAGTATTTAGCCACAGCTAAAAATGATTCCTTGCTTAAAGATGTGAGTGATCAACTTATTCAGAACGCCCAAAGTGAGTTCAGTCAGCTTTCACAAGTCAATGAGCTTGGGGCACAGATTCATCAATTTAAAAATTATGATCCCTGGGATAATGAATATAAAGCGAAAGTTGATCAGTTAGCGGATTCAGCCTTTGTAAAGGATCAGTTGAAAAGAAAAGCGGAAGATTTAGCTGCCGAATATTTGAGTGAAAATCAGGAATTATTTCAGGCTGCAAAAAACCGGATGGATGTTCTAATGAAGAAATATGCCATTGTTCCTAACTCCAATGACCTCACGAGTGCAGTAAAGAGAATATCTTTGAAAGGGCGACCATTCCGAGAGCGGTTATTAGTAGGAACTAATTTTCAGGTTTTAAGCCTCGAACCGCTTGCTATCGACTTTTCACCACTGTTAGGTTACAAGTTTAATTCAAATTTTGTAATGGGTGTGGGAGGAACCTATCGCCAAAGCTTCAACGATTCATTACTGCAAATTTCTCCAGATGTTATGAGTTATGGAGTGTTTGCAAGGTACGCGGTCATCCGGAATTTTTTTGCTAATGTGGAGTACTCCGTAAATACAGCCAGATCATCCAGTTCTGAGACACAAAGTGGTAGAGTTACCGATAAATCCTTAATTGTTGGTGTTGGGCGCAAATTTTTAGTGCACCAGAAGGTAGACATGACTGTCATAGTTGGATATAATTTTCTTCATACAAGGAATAGTGCCCTTTACCAGAGCCCTTGGAGCGTAAAGGTGGGTTTTCAATCAAGCGACCTTGCTTTTCTGAAGAAAAAACCAGATGTCAGTCAATTAATAAGGTAAGTGAACAATCTGTTCTATCCTCATAATTATGAGTCCTTATACAGATAGGTTGAATATAATATACGGATTGGAGTGGAGTATGTGACTCTTAAAAAGCATAAATCGCAGGAAAAGATAAAGTGGAGTAGCGCTAAATTCCTCGTTGAGGTATTGATTGCAGCATATTCAATTATAACTCCACGACCACCGGTGAATTCTTATACTCGTATCTATGGTTAAGCAAGCTGGCATTTATATACAGTGATTCCTCTTTTTGCAATCTTCCATAACCTTCGTGGATATGACCGCATATCAATAGTTTTGGCTTTACTTCTTGAATTTTTGATAATAGCGATGGGCACCCACAATGTTCTCCTTTCACATTAGCATCAAGTATGCCATAAGGAGGGCCATGTGTGATTAGTATATCGGTATCATTCGGAATCTTTTGGGTATGTTGTTCAATGTCCTGACCTGGATATCGGTTAAAGGCCCAATTGAAGAAGTATGGAGTTATCGGTGTGCCGTAGATTTTTATTCCTTCGATTGTGACACTGGACTCTTCCAAATAGATAATACTTTTAGGTATCAGGGATTGTGCCTGTTTAGGGTTCCGTTCGAACATCAGATCATGATTCCCGGCAATGAAAATCTTGTGTTTAAAGTCCTGTTTATCGAACCATTTGAAAAAGTCGATGAGCTGTAGTTCTGAACCTACCCACGATACATCCCCCGCATGAATCAATAAGTCGCCCTTTGGTAGGATAACTTCCTGATGTTTTGTGTGCGTATCGCTAATGCAGACGATTTTCATTGAGAATTTTGTAGGCTAACCATATTTCAACCACCGTCTTGTAAAATTTATTTTCCGCCTAAGGAATTTTTTATGGTTTGCTAAAAAGCCCCGATTTGTCGGTATCGAAATCCATTCCAACAGACCAAAGCCATAAAAAAGGGGAGGCGAACCTCCCTTTCTTTTTCATCTTCATCCCGAATTACTGTCCCCCGACATTCGGGAAAGAATTAAAATAAAGTTAGTGATTTACTCTCTCTTTTTCGAGATCGTATTTTTCTAGAGCCAAAATTAACTAATTATTATAGCCGAGGTCAGCGCATTGAATTTCGTTTGAAAATACGGAAGCACAAATCCCCGCCACCCTACTTCTTCCCCAAAACAAAAAAATGAGGTTGTAAAGGAAAATGGTGAAAAATCCGAATTCCGAAACTCCTTATTAATGAGTATACCGGATAGCTCCATTGTCGGACGGCCAGAAAAGTAGCTTAATATACTGGCTAAAAGAATCACTATAAATGGACTGAACAAGGACAATGGCCAGATAGGGGAATGGCCGAGTTTGAAGGCACGTTTTCCCCAGTTCAACGACACCCTCCCAACCATGAAAGAAAAATGAAGAAATAAAAGCAGCAAGAAGAGGCCCCAATCCCCCAAGTGCATAGTGAAAAGGTAAAATGGGTAATTGTGACAATCCTAAATAATGACCATACAAAGGCAACCAGATAATCCAACTAATGATGTAAGCCAGGATAAAAAAGATGACTACTTTCTCATATTACTAGGTGTCTATTCCTTCAACTGTCGAGTTACATCTATATAATAGAGAGCCCTGAATCCAGTTGTTACTAATTTATTTCTAATCGTAGCTTTTTGTAAACCTCTATCTAAATCCTAGAACAGTGATCTCTTTAACCTATCGAAGTAGTATCAGAAAAATCCATAAGGTAGGAAAACTTCGAATTTAAGCCAGATTTAAGGTTTTTGCATTTCAGTCGCGAATACTTAGGTCATGAGTCGCGTTTAGTACGCATCAGTCGCATTAAGTCTGAGAAATGACATGTCTGTTTGTTTTCTGTACTGTC
>DDUM01000020.1:0-82787 GCA_002344795.1 Flammeovirgaceae bacterium UBA2338
ACATTCTCCTTTTACAGTTTCATTTCTTGAAGCTCTGAAGTCTAATGGGGGAGAAGATAGAGTACTCACCTTAAGTGAATTAAAAACATTTATGGAAAGACTTCGTACCACACCCCGATTTGGAAATTTTGGTGATGATCAGGATGAAAGTGACTTTATATTTATTTCAAAATAGCAACATCATTTTTTTTTCTGATATTTTTTTGGTAAGGAGGTCTACTATTACTTTACTTTGGCGCCTACTCGTTGTTTCCAAAACCAGGCGGATCTGACACATCAAAGAGAAATTATTGTGCAAAAATTATAGTTGATAATGAGAGCAACTGGCTAGAAGAAAAATTACAATGACCCTAATTTCCTTAATAATTCGTCATGCCTTTTTTTACTGGTAGGAACAAATACTCCTTTAACCCATACCCCATTTTCTTCAATTTTATCAATATTATTTAAATGCACCACATAACTCCGATGCACCCGAAGGAATTCAGGACGATTGAGTCGGTCCAGCACCGTGTGAAGATTCAAGGCCAAAGTAAATTCTCGCTCCTCCGTAAATAGCCGACAGTAACTCCCCTCCGCTTTGATATAGCATACATCTTTGAATTTTACCTTATCAAATCCCTTCCCGATTTTGATAAAAATTGATCCATTGAACAGGTACTGGTCTGGCTTTTTCTTGTCTTGGGTATCTTTACCCACCAATTCATCAGCGTTCATCAGAGCCATTCTTGCGTAGTTGTAAATAGCCAACTCCATCGCAGAATGAAGATTGCTAAAATTAAATGGCTTGATGATATAAGCATCGGGCGCAGTCTCTCTTGCGCTTTCAAATGTTTTTGCATCGGAATGTGCCGTGACATAAATGATGGGGATATGCACAATTTTTCGAATGGCTATTGCCGTTTCAATTCCGCTCATCCCACTTCCCAGATTAATATCTAGTAACACAATGTCTGGCACATTTTTTTTCAACAACTCCAGTGCTTCCTCCCCGCTTTTGGCCATTTCATTTACTGCGTAGCCCAGTTTAATCAGGTTCCGCCTGATGTCTTCCGCAACAATGAATTCATCTTCAACTATAAGCACTTGAACTTTATTCATTATGCAGCAATTTTGAATTTCGTGAGTCTAACCGAAACCACCAGGCCATTATTTTGAATGAACTCTATGGTACCCCCCATTTGTTGGGCCAACTCGCGAACAAGTTTGAGGCCAAATGAACCTTGATTTGATGTGGTTAAAAATCCTCCTCCGTTGTCGCGTACATCCAAGGCCAGCAGGTTTCCTTCTTCTATATATAGGCTTATCCAAATTACAGGATCAGAAATATTTTTGAATGCATGCTTCAAGCTGTTCGTCACCAATTCATTAATTATCAATCCAATGTGAATGGCTGTATCAACGTCCACAGAGATTTCTTTCGCGCTAATATTGACTTTCAGTTCATTATCTGTAAATCCAAATGACTCAACTAGTTTTTCGCTCATCATTCGGATGTATTCATCCATTTGGATGAATGCAAAATTCTCTGATCGGTAAATATTTTCATGGATGAGTCCCATGGCCTGCACCCTGCTTTGTCCCTCTAATACAGCCATACGCGCATTCACATCCATTACCTGATCAGATTGAATGCTTAACAAACTTGATATGATCTGCAAATTGTTCTTCACCCGATGATGCACCTCGCTGAGAAGCATTTCAATTTTATGTTTCTGCTCTACCAGAATCTTGTTGGCCCTGATTTTTTGGCGATAGCGTAAGTAGGTCGAGAAGGCAAGGAGCATCAATAAGAATAGAACTACGACAAATCCAATTATTAACTGATCCTTATTCTTTATGGAGGCTTCATGAAGTTCCTTTTCCTGTTCAAGAATTTCAATGTCCTTAGTTTTCTTATCTAGCTCAAATTGAACCTGCATTTTAGCAAACTGAAAATCAGCTTCGCCAGCTGTAAGTGAGTCGGAGATCCGTTTGGCTTTTTCAAAAAGACCAAGCGCTTCACTGTAGTTGCCAAGTGAACGCATTATCTCAGATTTTAAATTCAGTGCATCCTTGAGTTGTTTCCTTGAGTTAATTTGATAGGCCAACCTCAAACTCGTTTCGCAATAATCCAATGCCTTGTTCCAATTCCTAGTCTTCATGTAGACTTCAACCATTTTCAATTGCGTGAGTACCACATCAAGCTTATTGCCCATGTCTGAGGTCATCTTCAAACCAATTTTCAATTCTCTCAATGCATTTTCGTAATCACCTTTTTTTTCCAAACTTTCACCAAGCCCTGTGTGTAAGGCCAACAAAGTAATCTGGGTTCCCTTTTCTTCGGCTACTCTAATTCCTTGTACGAATTGGTAGATTGCCGAATCTACCATGTTTAGTTTTAGATATGCATTGCCAAGGCCATAAAAATTAGGCATCCATTCAAATCTTTCATAATAGGCGTTAGCTTTTTTTAAAAAAAGTAATACCTTTTCATAGTCCCCCAACTCTCTGTAAGAATCAGCGATGTTTAAATAGGTAAAAAGGACATCGATTTCTTTTCCATTGATTAAAAGTTTCTCGATTGCTTTTAATTGGAGTTCCAATTCCACTTGAAAATACTCTTTCGACCTAAAAAATGGAGTGGATTGAAGCAGGTTGTAGGTACGTCCCTGGTATCCTTCAAATGATTGTCTAATCTTTGCAAAATCATATAAATAAGTAGCCGCCTTTCCGTAGTCTCCCATTTTATTATACACAAGCGCAATTTGATTCAATGAAGATGCTATTTGACGTTCTGTTCCATACCTCTTAAATATCTCATATGACAACTGATGAAATTTTATTGCATCGAGATAGTCAGCTTGATAATAGTAGCAAAGTGCAATCTTTTGATAGTTGTTCGCAATACCTAACCTATCACCGGTTTGCTTTCGAAGGCTAATTGATTCATTGTTTAGCTTTATTGAATTAGAATACTCCCCATTGTACCAATGAACCAAAGCCCGGTGACTCCTTGCATCCGCATCCTTACTCTTGCCTCCAACTGAGCTTCCAATTTCGACTGCTTGATTAGCATATTCAACGGCTCGCCTGAAGTCTACCCTGATGTACCAATCAGAAAGGGCAATAAGCAACTCAATACTGTCATTGGGGCTATTGGCTGTTTGAAGGGCTTTAACGAGGCTATCTTTTTTTTGAATTTGACAATAGGCCTCATTGCCACCGAGGGTCAAAATATAGAGTATTGAACTGACAATGGCTAGAAATACCCTATTAAGTAATATTGAGCCACAAACCTTGAAATAGTTAAATAGGATTCCCATATTAATTGAGAAAAATCCATGTCTGTTAATTAATCGAACCTTACCAAGTTACCATTTAATACGAATTTTTAAAATAAGAACCCTCAGAAATACAACAACAAATAAGCCGTAGATACAGATGATGGTAGTCTCAAGCAGAATCAGGCAATCATTTTTCAAACTTATTGTGTTTATCTCCTTATTCCATTCAGATATAAACGAAGCCTTATTTATAAGGTGTCCTTTCAGCCTTGATAATACTTGGCTACAAAAAAAACAATATCAGCCGCGTTGATATGCGCGGTAGCTATCTATAGATTTACCTTGCCGAGGCTAGTTTGAGGATTTGTAGCTCCGGTGTAGTAATGGTAAGTTTCATTTGATCTTTCAACCTTATCTTATCCTTCTAAACCTGAACTTGTGTTTTCCTTTTCTTGACAATACCCGACCACCTTCTGTATCCAGGGTAGTCTTATCCCATTCCAATGAAATTGCCAGTTCATCAGCAACAATACTTTCGATTAGTACCTCTACCCCATCATCTCTTGTGAATGAAGTTGCCTCTGCTGTGGTAAATGCCCATGTACCTGTTGATGGCCATACTAATCCACCATTTGTTGTTGTAAAAGAGGTTGCGCCAAACTTAATCGACAAATCACTAAATGATCCGCTTTCGTCTACATCGTCTATAGTTACACTCTCCATTCCCCAGGAATCACCGCCTGCTATCAATTGGGCGGTGACTTGCTCTTGAGCCGTTAGTTCAGTTTCTGATTTACAGGAGTCGATCATTGGTATCAACAGGAAAGCGATTCCTAACAATAAATAATGTAAATGCTTTTGCGTTTTCATAAATCTATTCTTTTATAAACTGACGGTTTACAATTCTTTTACCCTGTGCAACTTTTAATAAATATTTACCAGTTGCATACTGCTGAACATCCACTTCCTCTACATCTCCTGAACGTACTTGCCTAATCAAGAGCAACCTTCCACTTTGGTCGTAAATACCCATCTCAATAGATGCAGATTTTGAAAAGCCTTGAATACTTACAAACAAGCGGTCGCGCACCGGGTTGGGATATACCAGTAGGTTATCATTGCCGTTGTCTTGATCCGTATCCCCGGTAATTATAAATACCTTAACCTCCGATAACTCGCTTACGCAATCATCTGCGCTTATCTGAACAGCATATTGACCTTGCCCAGTGATATTAAACGATTGATCTATTGCTCCTGTAATAGCACTTCCATTTAAAAACCATTGGTTGCCCTCTGCACTGCTGGAAGTAAGGGTAGGCGCTGCTGTGTTTCTACCTGTGATCGATATGGTTGGCTTCATAGGGTTGACACAAAAACTTTGAGTTACTTCATCAGCCGGATTATAACTATCGTTGCCCGGTTGATTGGCAGAAATATTCACCCTGCCTGCACTCACCAATGTTACCAGGTTGGAATTGATTTGAACTTTATCTGAGGTGGAGGAGAACGTAACGTCTAGCCCTGAGCTACTGGATGCATTTAGCGCAAACGATCCGTCACCTAAAGTATGATCAATCGGCTGGTTAAAGCTGATGGTTTGATCTACTTTGTCAACGTTGCCATCACAGTCATTGTCTTTACCATCTGGCAGTGAAGGTGCCCCGGGGTATACATCGGCATCCCCATCATTACAATCATCATTGGTTGTTGATTCTCCAACACCTGGAGTTGAGTTGGAGGATATGATAGTGAACACTGAACCATGGTTATCTCCATCTGCATCCACATACCATAAGTAGTTGCCATCACAGTTTGAATCTATGCCTGAGCCTGCAACATCAACTGCCCCTGGGTTAATCGAGGCACTGGCGTCATCGCAATCATCTGCTGTGACAGATTCACCTGCTCCTGGACTTGCGTTGGTGGAAGAAACTGTAGCGGTTGAACCGTAAGTGTCTCCATCCGCATCAACATACCATAAGTAGTTGCCATCACAGTTTGAATCTATGCCTGAGCCTGCAACATCAACTGCCCCTGGGTTAATCGAGGCACTGGCGTCATCGCAATCATCTGCTGTGGCATATTCACCTGCTCCAGGGCTTGCGTTGGTGGAGGAAACTGTAGCGATTGAGCCATAAGTGTCTCCGTCCGCATCAACAAACCATAAATAATTACCATCACAGTTTGAATCTATGCCTGAGCCTGCAACATCAACTGCCCCTGGGTTAATTGAGGCACTGGCATCATCACAATCATCATTAGTAGCAGATTCACCTGCTCCAGGGCTTGCGTTGGTGGAGGAAACTGTAGCGATTGAGCCATAAGTGTCTCCGTCCGCATCAACAAACCATAAATAATTACCATCACAGTTCGCATCTATCCCTGTGCCGGCTACATCCGTACCTGCTGGATTTGTTGTTGCTACCAGGTCATCACAATCATCTCCAGTAGCGGATTCACCAACTCCTGGACTTGTGTTAGTGGAAGAAACTGTAGCCGTTGAGCCATAGCCATCACCGTCACTATCTATGTACCATAGGTATTGCCCATCACAGTTTGCGTCAATACCAGAACCAGCTACATCTGTGGCACCTGGATTAATATTTGCATCCGAGTCATTACAATCTACATCAGCACAGTAACCATCGCTATCTGCATCTCCGCAAACAGCAACGCATGTTACTCCATCGCCTTGAAACCCTGCGTTGCAGGCACAGGTATAGGAGCCAGCTGTATTTTCACAAGTTGCATTTGGCGAGCAGTTACTTAGTCCAAGAGCACATTCATCAATATCTACACATGTTACTCCATCACCTTCAAATCCAGGAGGGCAATCACATGCATCTCCTACACCATCGCCATCTGTGTCAGTCTGACCAGGGTTGGCTACGGCAGGACAATTGTCAGAGGCATCGGGTATTCCATCGCTATCTGTATCGAGTATGTTTACACATCCGGTGACTGGATCACAGTAATCAATCGTATTGGGGTTGCCATCATCGCAAATTATGGGAGAACCAGGTACGCAGTTCCCGTTAGAATCATAAACATCACCATGGGTACAAGCACTTCCATCATTGCAAGGTGCACCGGGAAATTTATTTGTATCTGTATCATCAAAATCTAAATCATTCGCTGATTCTCCTGCTCCAGGACTCGTATTAGTCGAGGCTACTGTGGTGGATGATCCATAAGTATCACCATCCGCATCTACATACCATGTATATTGTCCATCGCAGTTTGAATCGATGCCACTACCAGGTACATCAGCAACCGGAGTAATAATTACATTCTGATTTTGGGTGTTCATGTTACCGTTACCGTCATCATACGTCCATATTACAACTGTGGTTCCAGGTGTGGTGATGGGCAAAGTGGCATCATTTGTAACCGTAACAGCACCGGAACAATTATCAGTTGCTATTGGTGGGGTTAAGCTGGCAACAGAACACTGGGCATTTATATCCGGCAATGTTCCCAGGTCTGGGGTTGGTTTGGTTATGTCAACAATATTTACATTTTGATTTTGGGTTGATTTATTGCCAGCAGCATCTTCATATGTCCAGGTTATAACCGTTGTTCCTTGCGTAGTTATGGGAAATGAGGTACTAGCGGTTCCACTTAAAGCACCATCAACATCATCAGTAGCGGTAGGCGCTGACGGAGTTGCGGAACATTCAGCATTTACGTCAGGTAGACTTGGTAGGATGTCTGGAACGGGAGGAGTTACATCAGGAAATGGTGTAGTATTCTCATAATAACTAAATACTCCAGAATAATTTCCTGATATAATGTCTAAATCACCATCGTTATCTAAGTCACCAAAGGCATAATTCTCTTGGTAGTCATAACCTGATAATGAAAATGGATCAAATTGAAATGCAGCAAAATTTGGAGTGGAGGATGTACCGGTATTCTCATAATAAACAAAAGTGCCAGAGTAATGTGATGACATAATATCCAAATCACCATCATTATCTAAATCAACTGCCGATAAACTATTAGGACTATTCACAGCTCCTAATGAAAATGGACTTGTTAGAACTGTAGCAAAATTTGGAGAGGAGGATGTACCAGTGTTCTCATAATAATGAAAAAATGTATTTTGAGCCATAAGGTCAAGGTCTCCATCGTTATCCAAATCTGCAAACTCCATACTATAATTATAGATTGAAGTTCCCCCTAATGAAAAAGGGTTTGTTTGGATAGGGGCAAAATCAGGAGCCGATGCGGTACCAATATTTTCATAATATTGAAATGCATTTAATTGACCTGTCATCATATCCAGATCACCATCATTATCCAGGTCAGCAAAGCCTAAATTATTATCGTAACCCGGTGAAGTTATTAATGAAAACGGATTTGTTAGTGATGCAGGGAAATTAGGACTAGTTGAGTTTCCTGTATTTTCAAAATAATAAAACTTTCCACTAGATCCCACCATGAGATCTAAATCACCATCATTATCTAAATCTTCAAGTGCCGGTTTTAGATATTGTCCAACATAAGGAAGTGAAAACGGGCTTGTTTGCCGAGGACCAAAAGAAACTTGTGCCTCTGCCACCGATGAGGTAAAGGCCACCATAGCCACAACCGCTCCAACAGCTGTCGCACGCTTAATACTGAGATAAGCATTACCTAACCTGGAATACAATCGCTCTATGTGCCTACGCAATACACTTTGGCGGTGATCATTGCGACCGGTAACTTCTAAGCGTTGGAGTTTACGGCAATACTTATTGTACCGCCTTAACATCACGTTGAATATTGCTTTTTGATATCTCATGCTATTATCGATTTGAAAAAGTTTTATCATTCGGGTTGCCCCAGAAGGTTTTCCCCGGAATGGATAATGAATACTTATGAATAGGGTTAATTGTATTTAGGATATTTGGCCTTATGCTTTCTTGTAATGTTTTTACTTCATAGATTTCGTCTACACTTGTCTTATATTCAATTTCTCCAACCATTGCCTTGGTGGGGATATGAACAATCTTAATACCTGCTTTGTCGGCTGTTTCTGTGAAGGCTAGTTTAGCGAATGTAGAAGAGGTTTCACGCAATTTTGACATACCGATGAAGGCATAATCACCAATAATATCAAGGCCTCTACAAAAACCCTCCAAATCTTGTATAACTTCAATTTTTTTGTTTTTAACATCAAGCCTAACCAATTGCCCTGTAGCCGAAAGCAGGACATAGAGTTCACCTTTATAGAAAATAGGTGAATGAGGCATTGGCAAACCTTCAAAGATATTTTCGTCAGTACTTAAATCAATGAGCACTCCCCCCTCCATTATAGAATCTCTCCAACCTTGTGGAGTATCTGATGTACCCAATGCTGTAACATATAAGGGATTTCCATCTTGCATTACTAAACCATTGAGATGACACCTGTCTTCGGAAACCAACTCGCTAATAAATTTGGGTTTCCATTTAGGAATAAAATTATGATTCCCGTTAATTAAGCATACACAAGAAAAAGATGTATTTACCGCCCAAATGCCTTTGTTGCCAAAGGAAATATCATGCATATCAACATGCCCTGTATAGTAGGTCATTCTAGGCAGAAAGAGGCTGTCATAGGTGTGCATTTTGTTAGGATAATGCGTAGCCAAATCCTGAGAATTTTCGAATACAATAACTTCATCCTTACAGGCAAGAATGAGTTTATCATCATGTACATCAAAACCCATTGGCTTATCAAAAGATCTTGGTAAGGTAATTAGGCTGTTTTCGTCCTTAGGACTAATCATCACCAATTTTCCAGCTTGATATGTACTGATAACAATTGAGCAATTAAGCTTAAGCAGTAACTCTGGAATTTGGGGTGAGTAGTTACAGCTAAAAGGAGCATCTGGTTGTAAAGTAGTATTCAATGCTAAAAAATTATATATTTTGCTTTCATATAGCCCAGTTGATTAAATATCTCATTCAAATCGCTAAGTCTCTCCAATATTTCCTGACAAGTTCTTTTTAGAACCATTTCGCGCTTTTTATTAGCAGAAGTTTAGTTAAATAAGTTTTGAGATAAAATGCTGTATTCTCCGGCAGCCCTAATTCTTTTGTGAATTACCCGATTTTTTTTATAAACATTTTATCAGCCTGGCAATATTAACAGGCCATTGTCCGCCTGGAGGAGGTAATAAAAAAAATAGGCATGGGTATCCCCTGAATTTTCAGGGCTTCTAAAGAAGTGAATCGTAAACTCAGAATGTGATTTATTTATTTGTGGTAATTCAAAGGAGACATCGCATCGCAGATATGCCTGCAATGCTTTTGCCAATGGACAAATACGTAATCGGTTAAGGTTCTTATCGAATCCGATTATACTTCTTCATCAACTCCATCACCTTTTCAACAGGTAGTGACTTTACCTCATCCCCATTTCTCAATTTGCCAACCTCCTTTGCTGCAAACAAAGAATTAATAATTGCCTCCTCTGTAGCCTCAATGGTGGCCATAAACAAAGGACTCATATAATCGTTGTTGAGATAGGTGTAAGCTTTTATTGGCTCAGACTGGTAAGGAACTCTGATCGATTCATTGGTTGAAAAAGCTATTACATAATCTCCACTTCCATTAGAGGCAATTCCTCCTGTTTTGGCCAGGCCCATAATGGCGCGTTTGGCAAGGCGTTCTAAATTTCTTGCATCCAATGGAGCATCCGTGGCCACTACCATCATACAAGAGCCATCCACAGATCCTTCAATTGATTTCTTATAGGCATATTGACCTAACTCTTCCCCTACCGGTACGCCATCAATTTGCAGCACACCGCCAAAGTTGGTTTGCGTTAAAACGCCTACTGTGTAACCACCCAATTCTTTGGGCAACACCCTCGAAGAAGTGCCTATCCCACCTTTGAACCCAAAGCAAATAGTACCTGTTCCGGCACCTACAGATCCTTCTACCACTTTTCCACTCTTTGCATTTTTGATTGCTTCCAAAACATGTTCTTTTTTTACATGGCGTCCTTGAATGTCGTTTAGTCCACTATCGTTGGTTTCTCCCACTATACCATTTACAGATCTTACTTCTTTGTTCTCCTCAAAAGACAGCGTATAATCGATTAGCCCCTCCAGTCCCTGCGCAACGCTTAAGGTGTTGGTGAGAATGATGGGCGTTTCTATGTTCCCTAATTCTTCCACTTGTGTGGAGCCCGCGAGTTTGCCAAATCCATTACCTACATAAATGGCTCCCGGTACTTTATTTTGAAAAATATTTTTATCGTGTGGAACGATGGCCGTCACTCCTGTCCTAACTTTCTCTCCTTCCATCAAAGTCAGGTGCCCCACCAAAACTCCCTTCACATCGGTGATGGCGTTGTGAGCGCCCGGTTGCAATACCCCCATCTCAATTCCGTAGTCTCTTACTCTTTTTTGTGCAATCGCATCAACAAAGTTCCCAAGAACAAAAACAGCAAATAAAAGTCGTATCACTTGAATTAATTTAAAGGTGGAAATTAGGGATATCTGAAACAAAAAACCCCAGCAAAGCCGGGGTTTTTATTTTCAATTTAAGAATCTGAATTACATGTTCTTCACAATCTCTTTTCCAAACTCAGAGCACTTCAACAAAGTTGCTCCTTCCATTTGACGGTGGAAATCGTATGTCACTCGTTGGGCAGCAATAGATGCTTCTAGCCCTTTTACAATCAAATCAGCCGCTTCCTGCCAGCCCATATATTCCAGCATCATCACTCCTGATAAAATTACCGAGCCCGGATTCACTTTATCCTGACCGGCATACTTTGGAGCTGTACCATGCGTGGCCTCAAAAATCGCATGACCTGTTATGTAATTGATGTTTGCACCTGGAGCAATCCCTATTCCGCCTACGATAGCCGCTAACGCATCAGAGATATAATCCCCATTCAAATTCAATGTAGCCACAACAGAGTATTCATCAGGACGCAAAAGTATCTGCTGAAGGAACGCATCGGCAATCACATCATTGATTACTAGTTTACGACCATCCTTATTGATCTCCATCCATGGGCCACCATCCAAAAGCGTTGCACCAAATTCATTTTTCGCCAAAGCATATCCCCAATCCCGGAAAGCACCTTCAGTGAATTTCATGATGTTGCCCTTGTGTACTAATGTTACACTTGATTTCTTGTTGGCAATTGCATATTCAATGGCAGAGCGCACAAGCCTTTCTGTTCCTTCTTTAGAAACAGGCTTAATACCAATTCCTGTCGATTTAGGAAATCTGATTTTCTCAAATCGCTTCCCAAAATTATCCTGGAATAACTTCAAAAATTTTGTGTTGTCTTCTGTTCCTTCCTGAAACTCAATACCCGCATAAATATCTTCAGTGTTCTCTCTGAAAATAACCATGTTCGTTTTTTGCGGTTCTTTCACCGGAGATGGAACTCCGGTAAACCACCTTACTGGTCGCACACACGCATACAAATCCAATTCCTGACGAAGGGCTACGTTCAAAGAGCGCATACCCCCACCTACAGGTGTTGTAAGAGGCCCTTTAATTCCTACCAGTAAATCTTTGAATGCATCCAAAGTTTCTTCAGGCAACCAACTTCCTGTTTTGTTAAATGACTTCTCCCCTGCCAATACTTCCTTCCATTCAATTTTCTTCTTTCCACCATACGCCTTCTCCACTGCTGAATCGAGCACCTGCCTTGCCGCAGGCCATATGTCTACACCGATACCATCACCCTCTATAAAGGGGACAATAGGGTTGTCTGAAACATTTAATTTGCCGTTGCTGATCGTAATTTTTGCGCTCATTTTATACTTGTGTTAGACTGTGATCAATTATTTTAAAAAATGATTCGTGAAGATGTAACCCAGGTGCCATTGCGAAGCAGGCAGATCTACCTTCATAGAGATAGCCATCTGACATCCGAGCTTCGACAGGCAGGGCGAAATTATAAAAAATCGTCTAATAAAGTAGCGACAGGCACCAATCTGGCATGTTAATCGTTAGAAAAAAGTAAATTCAAATTCGTATGAGACTATTCTTTATCATTTGTGGGTTCTTTTTCCTAACATCTTTCACTGAAACTCCCAAAGCGGCAGAAGAGGAGGTTTGTCTGTCGCAGGAAGAAAGTAAGCTTTTTGATCTCATTATGGATTATCGCAAATCGAAAAAACTCAAGCCAATCCCCTACTCGGCAAAACTCACCAAAGTAGCACAGACCCACGTGAGGGATTTAATGGAAAATTATGACTATGCCAGTCGGGGTGAGTGTAATCCACACAGCTGGTCGGATAAGGGCGATTGGAGCAGTTGCTGCTATACCTCAGACCATGCTCAGGCCAGTTGTATGTGGGACAAGCCCAAAGAAATTTCTGGGTACGAGGGAAATGGATTTGAAATCGCCTATTACAGCTCAGGAGGTGCAAATGCCGAAGAAGGAATTGAAGGTTGGAAAAAGAGTCCGGGACATAATCCGCTACTCATTAACTCAGGAACCTGGAGCAAGCTGGAATGGAAGGGAATAGGGATCGGTATCTATGGTCAATACGGAGTAGTCTGGTTCAGTGATGGGGAGGCGGAAAATTCCAAGATCAAAATATGTGGCAGTTAGTAAATAGTCTTTGGTAATTAGTCTTTAGTCTTCATGGCTTGGGATTATTCCTACTTAGTATGTTAAAAAACATAAATCTTGGTTTTTACTCCAGCCCTAAAGGAGCCAGATTTGATTTTGCATCTTCACACCTGTCAAAATCAAAGAGATTAGGAGGTAAAAGGGTAAAAATGACAAAGTACTATGGACTAAAGACTCACTCTAAAATTAATACTTCTCTTTATCACTCGGAAACGCCCTGGCTTTCACATCAGCCACATAATCGTTGACTGCTTTATTAATGACAGTTTGTAAATCGGCATATCTGCGTAAGAAGCGCGGCTTAAATTCCATCGTAATGCCCAGCATATCCTGCATCACCAGCACCTGCCCATCTACATCCGGGCCTGCCCCAATTCCTATAGTTGGTATTTGAATGGATTCTGAAACTTTTTTAGCCAACGTAGCGGGTATTTTTTCTAGCACAATGGCAAAGCATCCGCACTTTTCTAAAAGCTTGGCATCTTCTACCAGCTTGGCCGCTTCCTCCTCTTCTTTGGCACGTACGGAATAAGTTCCAAACTTATAAATTGACTGGGGAGTAAGTCCCAAGTGTCCCATCACCGGAACACCCGCACTTAAAATACGAAGCACGGAATCTTTTATTTCCTTGCCTCCCTCTAACTTCACAGCATGTGCACCGCTTTCTTTCATAATTCTAATGGAAGATCGCAACGCTTCACCCGAGCTCCCCTGATAATAACCGAAAGGAATATCTACCACTATCAATGCCCTGTTAACAGCTTTCACTACTGAAGTAGCATGATATATCATTTGGTCCAACGTAATTGGCAATGTAGTTTCGTTGCCCGCCATTACATTAGATGCAGAATCACCTACCAGAATGACATCAATTCCGGCACCATCAATGATTTTAGCCATACTATAATCATACGCTGTCAACATGGCAATTTTTTCACCCCGGGCCTTCATCTCCTGAAGCTGGTGAGTAGTAATTTTTTTTATTTCCTGTTTGTGAATTGACACAATAAAGATTTTT
Source organism: Flammeovirgaceae bacterium UBA2338 (assembly GCA_002344795.1). GTDB lineage: Bacteria > Bacteroidota > Bacteroidia > Cytophagales > Cyclobacteriaceae > ELB16-189. The sequence continues at coordinate 13,865 of DDUM01000020.1, forward strand.
AGGAATTAATAATTTTAGTGTAAATAGACCGCTGCCTTTTTCCCCAACACCACCTCTACTCTTTCGTTGAGGGTGGTTGACAATTCAAAACCGGTGTAGGTTGGTAAGATAGGAAAGAGTGTGTGACTGCGGTTGACTAAAACAGCGACTTCAATTTTTTTTACCTCCACATTAAGAAACGGCTTCATGCCAAAAGCAATGGTCTTTCCTGTGTTTAAAACATCATCAACTATTACAATACATTTCTTACGAAAATCCTTTTCTTCGCAGTCCACCTTCACTTCACTTTGCTGAGGCGCCAATTTATCAAGGCTTACTTTAACAATTTTAACCACAATTGGAGAGATGGATTCTAATTCTTCACTTATCAATTTTGCGAAAGTATAGCCTTGTCCATCTATGCCAGCCAACACAATGCTTTTTTCCTTAAAATTGTCTTCATAAATCTCAAAGGCAATTCTTCTGATTTTTTGCTCCACCTCGGATTTGGTGAGCACCAGACTTTTCTCTACTTCAGTCATGGGATGGGAACCACTTTAGTGTCCTTGAAGGTAGACAATATCACCATGGATTGCATAGTATCTACCATCTCAAAGTTAGATACTTTTTCCAACATGAGTGTCTGGTAAGAGGGTATGTCGCTGCTGACCACTTTGAGAATAAAGTCAGCCTGACCCGTAAGGTGGTGACATTCTATCACCTCCTCAATGTTTTTTATGGCTTCCACAAATTTTAGAATATTTTCTTTGTTGTGGCCTTTGAGGGTAACCATAACAAATGTACTCACTCCCAGGCCTACTTTTTCCTTATCAACCGCAGCATGATAGCTCTTGATAATTTTATTGTTTTCAAGCTTCTTTACCCTTTCCAAAGTAGGTGCAGGGGAAAGCCCTATTTCCTGTGACAGCTGAGCATTGGTAATATTGGAATCAGTCTGTAAAATTTTCAAAATCTTACGATCAGTAACATCCAATTTCATCTTCATTTTTTAAAGTTTTAGACCCCAAATCTCAATTGATTTAAGGAAAGATAAAAGTAGGAAGAATAAGAGGATTCTTTTTGACCGGATATGGATATTTTGTCTCTATTACCTTCTGATTACAAAGGGGAAGCTCCTCTGAATTCCCTCTGACACGAAAAATACATAGTACATGCCCGGATTCAGCAAACTTACTGATATGGAAGTTTGATTTAATCCTGGCTCCAAATCAAAAAACTCGTCCTTATAAACTTTCCTTCCGGTGGGGTCAAAAATGTGGATTTCAGCACTGCTGGCAGCTGCCGAAATCCATTCTAGAATAAGATTTTCGGATACCGGATTCGGATAAGGTGCCATTACAACTGTGCCGGCATCATTGTTTAAGCATTTTTTATTGTTTTGGATATTGGCATCTCCATCTACCACAAGTTCGACACACAAATAAGTTGCCCCATTTTTAGAACCAATTATCCCAACCGACAATATCTGAGAATAAACTTCATTCGGTTGAATGGTTGCAGTGATGGTCTCACTTATTAGCGCTTCTCCTGAAATATCAATAACGGCCTTTATGTTATTCACAGGGAAGTTACTCTTGTTGGTAAGTGATAACAGAATATTCGACTCCCCAGTTGCGGTGGGCATTACAGAAAGATGGGTAAGCTCAATATCAAGTGCAGGAATTATAACCGAAATGATTTTACTGCTCACCGTGGTACACCCTGATTCATCTTCAACCGTAAGATCAACAACATATTCGCCCAACTTGTCAAACGTAAAAGAAGCTGTTTTCTCTGTACTCGAAGAATTATTTGAATCATTAACAGACCACAACTGTGAAATAGAACTAGCAGAAGTATTGCTAAGCTGAACGGTCAATGGAGGCGTGCCAGTCTGAGGCGTTGCAGTAAAAGTAGCAACGGGAGATTGAGCAATATTTACAATTTTGGTGGTTGAATAACTACATCCGGATTCGTTCGTCACCGTTAATTTTGTTGGATAGGCGCCTGCTGATGGAAATGTAAACGATGGCGTAGCCCCTGTTGCAGAGCCAATTGAACCAAATTGCCACAGACGAGAAATCACAGGGTCTGTTCCCGAAATAGTAAGGTCAGTAAATTGCGTCTCCTGACCGGTACAATTATTTTCAAAACCAAAGTCAACCGTACTTGGCACCGGTACATTGACAGTTTGGGATGCCACTCCAATACACCCATTTGTTCCATTGGCCGTCAATTGCACATTGTAAGTAGACGAGTTGCTGAACACATGGGTTGGATTCTGCTGATTGTAAGTACTTGTTCCAATTTTCCACTGCCATGAGTCTATACCAGATGTTGACAGCGGAGTGAAAGATGTTGCCTGATTAATGCATGCTGCATTGAAACTAAAACTCGCATCAGGAGTTTGGGATATCGTCACCATTTTTTGAACAAAGGCCGTACACCCAAAATTGGTAGTCACATCTAAATTGACATTGTATTGCGCTGCATCCGTATAGGTGTATTGGGGATTCCTTGATATCGCAGTTCCACTTTGTGCGTCACCGAAGCTCCAGGCCCAACTGTCAAGGTTACTATCTGTAGGATTAGGTGTAAGATCATTAAACTGAGAAGGAGAACCATTACAAGAGAATGGGGGTAAATCAAGTGAAAAATCCGGTTGGGGTTTTGAGTAGATAGTAATCTCTTGAACGGAGGTATTGATACACCCGGCAGCGTTAGTGGCCTCAAGAGTTACATCATAAGTACCAAAATCATCAAATGTGTTTGTTCCATCAGTTAACCCTGAAGTATTTCCATCACCAAAACCCCACGAATAACCGGTAACTGTTCCAACGGTGGTATTCGTAAAAGTAATGGACTTGTCTTCACAATCATTTATAAAAGAGAAGTCAGCGAGTGGTCCGTCCTCAACGGTGTTGATTGTTTTCGTTATTTCACTTGAACATCCCGGAATAGAAGCTATCAGTTTAATGCTCTGCATTGTAGCCGTAGGAATCTCATAGGTCAGATCCTCGACTATAGATGAAGGCGTACCATTTATTTCCCACTGCCAGGAGGGGTTAGATCCCACATCAAAAGAAGTGGTATTGTTAAAAAGATAATCTTGGTTGGTGCAAATGGGAGACGCTGAGGGTAAATCAAAATCCGCGACAGGCTCATTATATATGGTCACTGTTTCCCTCGCCAGGTTATTGCAACCATTGGATGCAGTCACCTGCAGTTTCACTTCAAAATCTCCTGCAACGGCAAACTGATGAACAGGATCTTGAGCCATAGAAGTGTTGGTGTCGTCAAAGTCCCAATTGTAGTCTGTGATGTCTCCGGAAATGTTTTCTGAGGTAAAGATGACATCGTTGTTGGCGCAGATATTTTGAGAGTTGAAGGAGATGTCGGGGGCGGGAAGTGCTGAGATGGTAATAGATTTAGTTATTGATTTGGAATTCCCTGAAACTGTTTTTGCTTTAAGACTTATTTTTTTAACCCCTGAAGTTGTATATTTTATTTGAGGGGGAAAGGCCCCTTGATAGATCGACTGACTAGCTTCACAAGTAGTTGGAAACGTGTATCTAATTAGCTTCCTGTTTCCAAGGTCTATTGAAAAGCCATACCAGTTAGAGATGTCCTTCACCCATTCAGTCGCAAAATTTTGTGTAACTCCATAATTACCAAGATTTACACCTGTTCCATTCTTGTCAATTACACTTGCTCCAAAAGATAACTTGTACAACGGTCCCAAAGCGGACTGAATAAATGAGTAGAATTCTCCGCCATCTTCAATTAAAGAAATGCTTGCAGGGAAGTTATATGATGTAAAAAAAGTAATTTCACCTGACTGAGGTGTTTGATTCAATCCATTATCAAAATCTAACCACAAAACCTTACTGTTTCCATAAGATGCCACCAAACCAAACCATCTATTACACTCTTTAATAATCGAAATGCCTCGAAGTGTAGCACCACCGGGAACTGAAAAGGAGGATGCGGTAGGCACATTTACTATTGAAGAACCAAAATCCAATCTGGTAATTTCAGAGACACCACTATTTGTAACAAAAACAGAGAGTGAACCTTCATCTTCTACAATCTCAATTCCATTCGGGGTAGTTAATAAACCAAAAGTGCCAAGATTTTGAACTGTAGGAACGGATTTAATATTTGAACCAAAGTTGAGCCTAAGGATATTATTGCCTCCAGAATTCGCCACTAAAGCAAACCAATTACCAGATTCTTCATAAAACTGAAAATCATACGAGCCATTTAAAGCGCTCATCGGATTTCCTAAATCTGTAATTATTGGAGCACTTAAGAGATCATTCCCAAAATCAAACCTAATTAACCTATAGGGGCTATTCGCCTGATCTATTGTAAACCCATACCAGTTGCCACCACTCCTTATTACTCTAATGGCTCTTGTTCTAAAAAGCAAACTACTGTTGGCAGCAACATCAGAATTAGGAGTTAGACTCAAATCCCCACTACAAAAATCCCATTCATAAGAATCAGCCCCAGTAGTATTATTGACAACAGATAAACTCTGATCGAGACAACCTGTAGGATCTATAGAAAAATCGGTAATCGGACATTGAGCCAATCCATTAATCCCCGCTAAAACCCCAACTATAACTACCAAATTACGCATCATACGAATTATTAGTAATTAATGGGGTTGAAGAAACATACGTAACCTAAACATCATTGGCTATTACTTTCAAAGGCTAATATATACTGAACTAAGTGCTTCTGCACTTTTCAATTGTCCAAATTTAGCAGCTACATATCTCTTTCCCTCTCGAGAAAAGTCCTCTCTGAGATTTTTATTTTGCGAGAGTCGAACAATTGCTGCTGCCATTTCTTCGACCCCTTTGTTTGGAACAAGTAAACCTGATACTTCATTTTCAAATATTTCTGATGGTCCTCCGCAGTCGGTTACAATCAGCGGAACTCCATAGGTCACTGCCTCCAGACAAGTGATTGAAAAAGATTCAGACTCAGAAAAATTTAAGAAAATGTCCGCTTCCTTAATAATTCGCTCAGTATCATCGATAAAACCACGAAATACTATACAATTGGTTAATCCAAGCCTAACAACCTCCCTCTGCAAGTCTCTTTTATAAAGTTTGTTTCTTCCTAACCCCAAATCTCCACCAGCAATTACCAAATGTAAATTTGGAACTTGCCTCTTGGCGATCGAAAAAGCCCTTATCGCATACTCATGTCCCTTGCCTTTAGTAAAATTGGCCAAATACAACAATTTGACGCCTTGAGTAAAGTTCTTAACATCGTGTTTTTCCGAGATTTTTATGGAATCATAAATTAGGATTGAAGCAAGTCCCAATTTTTCAAGTTTTGATTTAACAGCCTCAGAAACAGATATTACCCGATCAGAATATTTTCTTATCAGGTATACAAAAAAATGATACAAAGATCGAATATATGAATCAGGCATCAGCCTGACATGATACACTACTTTAGTTTTAGGCCTTATTAGTTTAACTGCCACCCCGCACATATTGTACATATCATTTACATGTACAATTTCAATACAATTTTTTTTAATATATCGTAGTAGGCGAATTGAGTTCCAAATCAAAAAAGGGAAATACAAAATAGCCGAAACACTCCTGCTAATTTCAATAAAATTTAGAGAGATAACATCCATTTCCCTTTTCCTTAAGTCTAAAATCATTGCAGACTTTGATGGAATCGCAAAATAAAACTTAGCCGAGTCTATTTTGGATGTAACTTCTGCTATAGATTTAAACGCTCCGGTTAAAGCAAGCGAATTGTCAACTATCAATATTCTCAACATTTTTTTTTGTAAGTGCCTCTACGGCTGAAATCCAACCTTCAAAATTTATTAATTCATCAAAATCAGTTGCCCGTCTAATTGACAGCTTTCGGTATTTATCAAGATTTTTTGACAATATTTTTTCAAGATTGTTACTCCAAAATTTTCTGCCCTCCATATTATTTAAGTCAGGTAATAGCAGTCCAAAATCACCAAAATATGGGTAAGTAATTTCTCCGTGATGATCAAAATCTTTTACTAATATTTCCCTTGCTCCATATGGGCTATCAGCTGCCAATATCGGGAGCCCACATGCCATGGCTTCAACTATTGAATTCCCAAAACCTTCATGTAGGGAAGTAGACACAAAACAATATGCATTAGCCAAATACTTGAAAGGATTTTGCGTATATCCAAGAAAATAAATCTTACAATTTGGCTCAAACCTAACACTCAAATCGCAATAGTCCATTTTCATTTTTTTGCATTGAGCCACAAGACTCTCTCTTTCTGATCCATCACCAATAAGTAAAAGTCGATAATCATTGTGTCCCTCAAAATGTGAAAATATTTCTATCAAATAATTGAAACCCTTTTCAATCGCAAACCTTCCATGACTTATAATTACTGGCGAAGTAAAAATATTGTGTTCAATCTCACTAAGCTGTTCTTTACTCTTTGAGTTAATACCTTTCATGTTAAATCCGTTATACAAAACCAGAATACTTCTTCTAATACCATAAAATGTTCTTAATTCTCCTTGCACCCCTTGAGATAACGTCACAATCAAATCTGCTCGATTGTAAAAATAGGGTATAAATATTTTATGTCGACAAAATCCAACAATACCCTTAATATTCTGGTCAAATCTTTTAGACCCCCTCACACTAAGAATTAATTTTTCTCCACTTCTTGAGAGGACATTAACATAATCAGCCCCCTCTAAAAAACTTATTGATATCGAGATGTTAAATTCATTTTTTATTTTCTTCAGTTTTTTAACTCTCTGAAAGAATCGAAATAATTTTCCGATCCATGTTCTTGATTGAGGAATACTTAAACTAATTAAATCACCACCTAGATTATAATTTGCCATCCCATTGGCATTAAACACTACATTGATAATCTTATATCGTTTGCTGAGTGAAGTACTTAGTTTTGAAAACGATTCTTGCGCGCCCCCAAAATCAAGATTTGGAATGATCAGAAGAATAGAAGTTTCATTATTCATTTAGATAATCCTTGATATGAAGGGTAATAAATTTTGCGCTTTTTCCACCACCATAAGGATTGCGCTTGGTAGACATTGATACGTATACAAATGAGTTATTTAAGAGTTTAACCGCGTGTTTATAGATACTTTCTTCGTTTACTCCAACAAGTTTGGCACAACCTTCCTTTACTCCCTCAGGTCGTTCCGTGGTTGTACGCATAATCAATACAGGCTTACCTAACGAAGGAGCTTCTTCCTGGACTCCACCAGAATCTGTAAGTATGAATTTACAACTCATCATTAAGAACACCATCTGATCATAAGGCACTGGATCAATTAGAAATATATTAGGTGTTTCGTTAAGAATTCCATACACTATTTTTTGCACATTAGGATTTAAATGAACCGGATAAACAAAGGAATAGTTAGGAAAATTTTCTGCTAATCTCCTGACTGCATTACATATAGTATAAAAACCATCAACAATATAATTCTCCCTACGGTGACCAGTGATTAAAACCATTCCTTCATAGCCTGTCAATTGTTTATCGAATAATTCGTAATAATTCTTGACTTTCTTCATAACTTTCTTCCGTGTCAAGAAAAGCGTATCAATTACAGTATTGCCTGAAATAAGTATTCTTCCTGTTAATTTCTCTTTAATTAAAGCCTTAGCAGATAACTCTGTAGGGGCAAAATTTAAGGTAGCAATGGCGCTGATTATCCTTCTATTTACCTCTTCAGGAAAAGGTGAATTAATATTATAAGATCGCAACCCAGCTTCAACATGAGCTACTGGTATTTGCTGGTAGAATGCAGCCATTGATGCTGCCATAGCCGAAGAAGTATCTCCTTGAACAATTACACAATCAGGGTTAATCTCCTGAAAGTATTCTGAGCATTTCCGTAAAACCATTGATGTAAGAGAGGAAAGATCTTGATTTGAAGTCATTACTCCCAGATCTACATCCGGTATAAACGAAAATAATTCATACAAAGGTGACAACATCTCTTTGTGCTGTCCAGTAGAAACCCATCGCACCTTGAATGTTCTTATTTTCTTGAGCTCAGCATAAACAGGAAATAATTTAATCACTTCAGGTCTAGTACCCGCAATAATTACTATGCTTTTCATTGATAAACTTTAGAGTAAAAGAATGATTGAAAATGACTGAAACTAGCATTCAACACCTTTTTATTTTCAGCAACATCCTTTTTGACAGCAGTAATATAATCATCTGATTTATGAATTCTCCTCAATGCCTCATTTACAATCACATCTACGTTAAAAGGCTTTTCAATTAATGCAGAAGAGTTCAGTAGCATCGCAGCAATTGCCCTTAGTTTCGGCTCAATTTCTAGACATATTCCTGGGATCCCTAAGCTTGCAGCAACAATTGCACCATGGGCACGGCTTGATATAATGCAAGATACAGACATAAGATTTTGCAAATAGTCACATAGTTTTTCCTGAGAAGGATTCCAAATAAAGATGGGGTATAGAGATTTAACATTCTCAATGTACCACTCATCTTGATTTGAATAGAAAGAATAAAATTCTATCTCCAACCCAGCTGCTTTTAATCGTTCAGCTACCCTCAGCGCACTATGGATATGCAAATGATTGTCGATTGCCCAGTCACGTAAAATAAATCCCACTTTATTCCCCTTTTTAACAGGAGTTAATTTTAATAATTTTAGCCAACCGTTTGTACAAAAAGCAATATCAGTTGATTTGAGTATAGGGTATTTGAATCCGTACTTTTTAGCTAGTTTATAACTCGCATCATCACGAACAAAAAGTAAAGAAAAATCGGAAAGTGTAATAATCGAGGAGTAAAATTTCTTTGAAGAAGTCGTAAATGTTCCTACCCCAATACCGAGACCAACTCTCAAGGTTGCCACAACGCTTCCTTTACCTCTCCATAACTTAAATTCATTGTATATTTTTCTAAATCTCTTAAATCCAATAATTCTAATAATACGGTTAATAAACCAGTGCTTAGCGTTACCGTTTTGAAAATCAAAGTAAACCCCTCCTCCACCATGAATAATTAAATCAACATTCAAGCTACTAGATGAAGAAACAATAGGAAGTTCTCCTATATATTTTTTTATGTAATTAGGTTGCTTACTCTCTGTACAAATAAAAATTTCAGCATTTGGAAATTCTTTTCGTGTAAGATATAATGCTGTCAGCATCAATATATCATCGCCAAGATTTCCCCATCCGTAATATCCTTGCAGCACTATTTTCAAACTACCTACTTATTAATTCTTCAAAAATTTTTACCAATTTCTTAGTCTGATTTTCAACTGTATACTCCGTAAAGTCTCCTCTACAGGAAAAATAGGATACATCTCCCCCTTTAAATTTCTCGATACAATGAATTATAAATTGAGGTAAATCTCCCAGCATTTCAGCTGAAAAACAATCTCCCAACTCCTTTCCAATAATACTATTAACAGTGCTAGTACTGCGAGTAATGGCTAATACCCTCCTCCTAGCAGCTATATACTCTAAAACCTTTGAAGGAAAAAAAAGGTCATGTCGATCATCATCCTCAAGTGAGTCAATCAACATTAAGATATGGGCGCTTCTCTGAAGTTTTATCGATTCTTCCTGAGAAACATGACCAATATTCTTAACATTTTTCAGGTCTAACTTATTGAACTGTTCCTCGTACTGTGGATCAAAAAATCCGGCAAAAATAAATTCGGATACTTCTTTAAATTCAGGTCGCAATTCCAATGATGTTTGTATGGCATTGAGAAGTGCTTCTGGGGATCTTGAACCATAAAGCCTACCCGTAAAAACAAATCTAATCTTTCCCTCAACTGAAACTTCATTTTTATTAATGCTTGAAGATTCTATTACATTAGGTAGTTGACGTAATTTTCTTGAATACTGCGGGTATTTTGATGCATAAAATCGCAATGTCAATTCAGAAGTAACTGTAACTACATCCGCCAGTCTAAAACACTTATACTCCCAATATGAATCCAATCTTGATTTTCCTGAAATTGACCTATAAAATGGATTATCTACCCACGTATCACTTAGATGCATTACCCAAGGGATACTGAATTTGCGCTTTAATTTATAGGCCATTACTGCAGAACTAAATGGGGTAGACCTTGAGAATAACAAATCAGGAATCTTCTTCAACTTCACAAAAGCCGACAGCCAATGAAAAATAAACTGCTCATCAGGCACCATAAGCTTTGGGGCAATTCTCTTAATTCCCCCTAACAATAAACCTGGCAGAGTGGGCAAAACCAAAACCTGATCCACAAAGTTTAAATATGTTTTGAGTTTCTCCTCAGCTGGTGCCCAGCCAGGAGCTGGAATGGTGGTTAACAAACTCGTATCATAAATTTTAGATAACTCAAGTAGATATCGTCCAGTTTGCAAACTTTCTGGAGAATTTTTTGGAGGCGCAGAAATGCTTACTACCAATATGTTCATCAGATTATTTTTCTGTAAATACAAGTAGTATGTATATCTGTTAATAAATTGTTATTAGCATCAAACTTATTGACAAACCCACTATCCTCGACAGAAGGCGTTTTCACAATTTCGTAGTCACCAAAAATAGTTGTGTCCTCAAATCTAAAATTACTGTTATAAATTACTAACAAACCTCCCTCTAGTAATTGATTCGATAATTCCTTAACCGATGCTTCAAATTTTTGAAAAGGATAAATCCTTTCACAGTTAGTCACATTTTTGGTATCCTCCCATCTGCATAATACAGAAAGACAAAATATCAAATCATACTTACCTTCCTTTTCAATATTTTCAGTAGAACTAAAAAGAAACTTTATTCTGGCATCATTGTTTTTTCTGCTTGCCTTTCTAAGGTTTCTATTATTTATATCAACTCCAATTATCTTCGCGTCTTTAAAATATTCTCGCAACGAGAAACACTCCTCTCCTGTCGAACAACCAAAAGATAAAATTAATGGTTCTACATTATTTCTACTACTTAGGAAAATTTTCTGCACTTCTGCAAAGAGCTCAGGGTATCTATTAACCGCTGTGGTTGAAGTCAATTGATGCTGATCTGAATAAAAACCTCTAATTTTTTTTTTTAGTTGCAATTTCCAAAGCGTGAGCAAATTGTATATACCTTCCTTAATCTTCTTGCGATGTATCAAAACCAGAGTAATTTCAAATATTTAAAAAAAATATAAGGGCCATAACTGCACCCACTATCACAGCGTCTCTAAATAAAATCAATGCTGAGATCTTTACCATTCTAAAAATAATAAATAAAGTGACCAAATTAGTTAAGAAAGTAGCAAGGCTAAACCCAATTACAGAAAACTTTATGCTACCGTAGTAAAGACCAATCCACAATCCAAAAAACTTAATTCCCACAAAGAATATATTGGTTATAAAAACAACCCACTCTTTATTCATTAATCTAAATAAAACAGATAGAGGAGAGCCAGGGACAGTAAATATAGCCCCCATACATAAAATTGAAGCAAAAACACCAGATTGCTCCCATTCTGTCCCAAAAATTAACCTAAACAGCCACTCACTTGTCAATGCAAGAACAACAAGTGGCACAAAGCTTAGCAACAATAATTTCTGATATAATGAAACGACCAGTGACTTAAGCTTTTCCCCTGAGTTTTGTATCGTTTCAGCGGCCTTTTGAAGAAAGACTGTTGTTGAGGAATTGATAATAAGTGAAAGTGGTAAATTAACCATACTATTTGCCAATGCGAATAACCCCACAATACCTTGATCAAACCATATTGAAAGAAAATATATCGGTAATTGATTGCTGAGATTGGACACAACTATACCGGTAGTTAAGTATGTAGGGTATGTTTTATATTTTAAAAAGGTTGATTTTAATTCTAACCAATTAATATCCTTAAAAATCTGTGTTATCTTCCTTTTTATTGTGGGGCCAAACTTCACAATACTCTCAAATGGATAACTGAGTAGGTTACCAATAATAATTCCTAATGCTGCCGGCTCAGCCAGAACTCCATATAAAATTGCAACTCCCTTGCTCAGCGAGGTAGAAAAAATTTTAGCAACAGCACCTCTTTTAAACTCTTTTAACCGGATATTCCAACCAAGAAGGATATTATCAATCCCCATTAAAAAATAATAGATTGGAATCCAAATCAAATAAGCACTTAACTCAGTAAGGGTGAAGGCGCTCATTAATTCATATTTAAATATATATATGCCTCCAAAAACGAAAAGTGTACCCATAAGAAGAACCAATAAAGTAATCTGCAACAGCCTTACAAACTCCTTATCATTTTCAGCAGCAACATACCCAGAGGGAAATTGCAGCGTAGATAACGGAGAAATATTATTTATCACAGCGATAAATAAGGCAAATACTCCGTATGCTTCAGGCCCATATATTCTGGCTATGAATGGGGTAAAGGCAAAACCAATCATTTGAGCAAGTACATTGCCAGAAAAAGTGATCGCAAGGTTATGCCCGAAAGATCCCTCTGAAAGAAACCTTTTCTTTAAACTGATTACATACCGGATAGCTTTTGTCAACATAAAATACTCAGAAAACAAAATAGTTGGCTTATTTCCAACCTTCAAACTTCGCTAAAAATAAATATCCTTATCGTATCTTTAGCACGTTTTATGATCACCACAATACTCAATAACAGTTTCCTCGCCATAAAGACGAAATGAATGAGAGGCACCCTTATACAACTATTTATTGAATATGTATGATCAATTCAAAAAAATCAGTAATTCATAGCATTGGAAATAGTTACTACCCTAGCCCAGCAAAATAGTTTTATTAATATCAAATCCACTGATTATCCACCTTACTGGCATGGCATCTCACAAAAACACCGGTAACAAATTAGTGTTTATTGTTCCTTATCCTTTTGATCAGGCGCCAGGACAACGATTCCGCTACGAGCAATATTTAACCACACTCAAACAAAGAGGATTTGTAATCGAGATTCATTCATTTCTCAACGAAAAAGCTTACTCCTCATTCTATGAGTCTAATAAGTTACTTCAAAAAATTAGAGGAATTACAACTGGATTCTTGAAAAGAATCTACTTGCTTTTCAAGCTTAAAAATACTGGGTTCATCTTCATTTATAGAGAAGCCACACCATTAGGGCCACCCTTCTTCGAATTCATTGTGGCAAAATGGTTAATGAAAAAAATAATTTACGATTTTGATGACGCCATCTGGATCACAGACAACTCCTCTGAATCTAAACTTCTTCAATATCTTAAATGGCGCAACAAAATTTCCAAAATATGCAGGTGGAGTTATAAGGTAAGTGCAGGCAATGAATACTTGTACAAGTTTGCCAGGCAGCACAATAATAACGTTACCTTAAATCCCACTACGATAGCAACAAATTCACTGAATCAAATATCCGTACGAGACAAAGTTTCTCCCAAAGAGATTTTCGTTGGATGGACAGGATCCCATTCAACGTTAAAGTATTTGCAGGAAATTGAAGATGCCCTGCAATGCATTGAAGAGAAATATGAAAACGTAAAATTTTTGATAATCGCCAACAAAGCACCAACGATAAAATTGAAAAGAATTGAGTTCTTGCCATGGAGAAAAGAATCTGAGCTTTCTGATCTAGCCAAAATTGATATTGGCATTATGCCTCTTCCTAATGATGAGTGGACAAAGGGTAAGTGTGGGTTTAAAGCGCTTCAATATATGGCCATGGGCATTCCAGCTGTTGCATCTCCCATTGGAGTAAATACTACAATAATCAAACATAATGAAAACGGATTCCTTGCATCTGCAAATAATGAGTGGGTAAATTTTTTATCATTATTAATTGAAAGCTCAGAATTGAGATCAAAATTGGGAAAAGCAGGAAAACAATTTGTAATTAACCACTACTCTGTTTCTTCCAACACATCTAATTTTCTTTCCTTGTTTGAATAATCTAGCATCAAAAAAATACTCAGCACGTAGAAAGGCAATAAAGGAATTTTATAACGGGTGAGGGTGCCAAAGTTAAAAGTTGATACACCAACAGCAAATGCAAATGTTAAGCTGAAAGCTAAACAAAAAAGTATGGAAGGATTAAAAACACCCTTTAAAATTTTAAAACGCAATCGAAATAAGAGATAAAGGGTTATTAAAAAAAGAGCAGCACTTTCTAATGCCGACAAAAACATTAATGGATTTCTAATCTCCCATAGATAGGGCCTGAAAAGCGATACATTAATGGCTGCTGGCAATAGTCTGATCATTCCTTCAAAAGTTCCGTCCAATTCCCCAAGATTATATCCGCTGCCTGCATCTTTTCCTGTATAAAAACCAATATCGTATGCTGTTATTTGTGCTGTTTTCGCAATCCTGTCAACAGCATATCTCGAATCATTTTCGCCTACCAATACTACCGAGTAGTAAGAGGACAAAACGAGGACAAAAAGCATAACCGGGGTTATGAGAAACCGAAGAACAGCATATTTAATCCTTTTTATTCTGCTAGCATAAACCCAAAGTAGTACTGCTGGAAGAAAGCACAATAAAATATATTTCTTAATTGAAAAAATTATCATTGCTGAAAAAAACAAAAGCAAAACATTACTTAAGGAATACTGCTTTTTAATAAACAATTTATAAACAGAATAAGTCAAAAAACCTAATGCTGAAAGTGTAACAGTATCTTTCATAATACCTGAGCCCCAAAATACTACGGACGGGATGAACAAAGTTGCGAAGGCAATTGGAGCGTGTAGATGTAGATATTGGTTATAAAAAGTAATGAAAAGCGCCCACATCCCAGCGAAGCTAAGAACAGAGAATAGCACAGCAGTTGTGGCATAGCTTGAAAAAGTTATAATGTCAAAGACAGAAGCAATCCGTACAACAAAAAATGAACTTGGATCAGAATAGAAGACAATTCTCGAAGCATATTTGAAAGTCTCCCCTGTTAACTCACCTTTAGAAAAAATCAATTTTAGCCCAGTGATTGGTGAGTCCGTTAGTGCCTCCCACACAATCCTACTCCCATGTGTATGATAATTAAACGTATCTCCCCCATCATAATAAAACTGATACAAAAACCCTACTGCCAATGCCCCTATAATCCTTACCGTCAAAGCAGGAATAAAATACCTTCTGTTGACTGAATCCGTTACCCGAGGGCGAATCCAGTAGGCCCCTGCATATACAAGAAAAATAATGATGGGTGTAACTATGAGATCTCGGAGTTCCAAGTCTTAAATTTTCAGATTTAAAGATACTCAATCCTCTTTCTCCAACGCCTTTAGTCGCTTTTTTGCATCCTTCCAGGCTTCGTTTTTACGATTGGACTTCTTTTTCACCTCTTCAAAGTAATTCTTTGCAGCCTCCTTATCGCCTTGCTTTTGACTGATCTCTCCCAATGCTATCAGCGAAAAAAGATAATACCCTGAATCAGTAGCGTCTATTTCCACAGCATATTTTACCACCATCTCGTAATACCTTTTAGCCTCATCCAGTTGCTGCCTGCGCTCGTACATCTGACCAAGAAAAAATGCCGCATACCTCCCGCTGGTGGCCTCATACCCTACCATGCCGCTATCAATGCGTTGGATGATTTGTTTGCTCTGAAATTCCATCTCTGGAGAAAAGCCGCCCCTTCCATAAAGCATACGGGCATAATAGCGATGAAAGTAAGGATTGTCAGGATAGGTTTGATGGAGGTACTCAGCTAACTGAAATGCCCTCGTAGGCTTATTTTCGTAACTATTCAATATCCGCATCAGCCATACCATCGCTTCCGTTCGGGTATAGAAAGCATTGTAAGACACTTCCGTCAACTGATCCAATCCCAATTGTTTATCCCCTTTCTTAAAGAACCACAACAAAGGTTTTAGTGCAGGGTAATTCTCCGGCACCCAAATTGAAAAGTAATTGTATAAGGCATCTCCGAACAATAACTCCACGCTCAGGTCCTGCTTCTCCTTACTTTCCTCTAAATAATTAAGGGCAGTTTTTCCCGCGACAGCGGCTTTTCGCCAATCCTTTCGCTCCTCATCAGCATATAATCGTCCCTTAAAACCGTAGGCTGCAGAAAGAAAAAAGGCCGCTTCTATTCGATACTCTGGTGATGCTTTATGAAGGTTTTCCGCTACCCATATGGTACTGTCCATATACGCTAAAAATTTCTCATCATGGGCTCTGTTTTTGGTGTTGGGCATAATCTTCCACCACTCGCTTAGACCCATCAAAAAATACGGGAGTGGATGCCATGCATATTTCTGCTTAAACCATCTGAACTGCTGCTCTGCTTTCTCAAACTTAAAATTATACAAATCGTTGAGTGCTTCTGTAGCCTCTATCTGAACACGTATATCATTAATAAGGATTAGTGTGGTGTCCTTTTTCTCCTGAGCGCAAACAGCTACCCCGACAAAAAGAAATAACAGAAGAATATATATTTTAAGATTACTCACTATAGCTTTGAACACTTAAAAACGGCCTCAAATAAACCCAAAAAAGTTAGACTTTTTTGCACTAAGCTGATGATTGAAAATGAAACACCTGGAGATATTTTTTGAAGTAAGTTTTGGTTTCATTTTCAATATCAGGGTTAATCCTGATATTCCTGACGGAAATCGTCAGGAATCGTCACCCCGTGAGGGCAAAATTGTCATTCCTAATGCAATTTTGGGATAAACAAAATATAACGCCTAAACAGTAAAAACCATTCATGAAAACGACTGTAGAGCCCAATTCGTTATACGAAACTGACAAACGGTTGGCTTTCCTTCTCCTTTGCCTACTCACTTTTCTCCTCTTGTTTACAAAAAAAACCTTTATTGAAAGTGAAACTGCCGTATTTGAATTTCTGCAGGATCGACCGGAAGGTAGTTTTCTCCAAATTTTTACAACCATACAATACCTCACCATTCCCCTGGTTTATCTATGGAAATTCACCATCATTTCTTTTGTTATCTGGGTGGGGTGCTTCATGTTTGGTTACAAGGTCACCTACAGCAATTGCTGGTCCATTGTGCTTATCTCTGAGTTCATTTTCATTATCCCAGAACTCATTAAGATCATTTGGTTTATGTTTATTGATACTGACCCCAATTATAACACCGTCCTCAACTTCTATCCACTGGCAGCCATCAACCTGTTTGATGTAGAGCAACTTCAAAAAAGGTTCGTTTATCCTTTAAAGGCTTTAAATCTATTCGAAGTCGTTTACTGGGTTGCACTTGTGTACGGTGTACAGGCATTCGCCAAAAAAAATAGAACCACGGCAGTATTTATTGTAGCCTCCTCGTATGTTCTTCTATTCCTGCTATGGCTGGTGTTCTATTCAATAGTTTATAATTAACTATTTTCCTTCAAAGAACTCTTTCACCTGCCTTACTACCCATTCCACCTGTCCATCGTCCAAACCAGGCCACATGGGCAAACTCAATACTGTTTCGGCTAATTTTTCACTCACAGGAAAATCTTCTTTCTTAAAACGCATTGAACTGTAAGCCCCTTGCAAATGGGGCGGGATGGGATAATGAACCGTTGTGCCTATTCCTTTTTGAAATAGAAACGACCTCAACTCTTCCCGATATTGCGTACGAATGACAAACAAATGGTAGACACTGGCATAACTCGCTGTTGGGAGTATGATATCGCCCACTCCTTTTAATTGCGTTAAATAAGTTTGGGCCACTGCCCTCCTTAGTCCATTCCACTCATCAAGATATTTCAGTTTTACGCGTAATACTGCCGCCTGCAATTCATCCAATCTCGAATTGATTCCCAAAACCGGATTGGTAAACCGGTCGGTAGAACCATAATTTCTCAAACTGATAGCGCTTTCTGCCAGTTCTTTACTATCCGTGGTGATGGCACCCCCATCTCCCAGTGCACCCAAATTTTTTGTAGGATAAAAACTGGTGGCATTGCATTCTCCAAAACTTCCTGTTTTTTGTTCTTTCCATGTAGCCCCATGGCCCTGCGCATTGTCTTCAACGATATAAAGATTATTTTTCTTCGCTATCTCCATCAGCTGAGACATATCACACGCTGCACCATAAAGGTGCACTGGCATTATGGCTTTTGTTTTCTCCGTTATGGCCTTCTTCACGAGTGATGTGTTCATCAGCATATTAGCAGGATCAGCATCTACAGGAACCACCTTTGCGCCTGTTCGTGTGATGGCCAGCCAACTGGCGATGTAGGTATGAGCAGGAACAATAACTTCGTCTCCAGGTCCAATTCCCAAAAGGTGCAATGAAAGGTAGAGCGCATCCAATCCGCTGGCCACACCTACACAATATCGGGTGCCACAATAGATAGCATACTCCTTCTCGAACGCCTCCAATTCAGTCCCTAAAATGAACTGACCTCTCCGATACACGCCTTCCATAGCCTTCTCAGCCTCATATTTGATCTGATCATGAGCGTATTTAAGAGAGCAGAAGGGAACAGACATCATATTTTTCTCGTACTAAAGGGTAATTTACCCTAAAATCGTAATTGAGAATGACAATTTTTCCCTGGATGTGGCGATTCCTGACAAAATAGTAAGAACTTTCAGGAATCGCTACCTCCTGATGCTACGAATCAGGATCATGACCGAAGCGTCATTGACTGACATTGAAAATGGGTCAAATTCACCCCATTGAAACTGTTAGTAGCATCCATTTTCAATCGTCAGCGCTGAACGCAAAAAAAGTCGTTGGACTTTTTTCGGTTATTGACGTCAAGCTACATAAACCACAAAATGGGCTCAAAAGACTGTGAACAATATTCCTTATTTTCGCCACTTCGAATGGATTTTTGACAACACGACATGAATTTTCAAAGAACGAATAACATTGTAGGCTGGATCACATTTGGGATAGCATTAATCACTTATTGGCTCACTTTTGAAGAAACGGCCAGTTATTGGGATGTGGGAGAATTCATTGCTGTTGCTTACAAATTGGAGGTTCCTCACCCTCCCGGGGCTCCGCTTTTCTTGCTTTTAGGGCGCCTTTTCTCCTTTCTGGCACTGGGCGATGTCTACAAAGTAGCCTTTTGGATCAACTTCATGAGTGTGTTATCTGCCGCTTTTACCATTTTATTTTTATTCTGGTCCATTACACTCTTTGGCAGAAAGATGGTCAAAATCGACAAATCTGATTCATCTACTTCACCCAAAACTCTTCTTTTGATGGGTGCAGGGTTTATTGGCGCACTCGCTTATACTTTCTCCGACTCGTTCTGGTTTTCAGCTGTAGAAGCTGAGGTATATGCCATGTCATCCTTTTTTACCGCTTTTGTGGTATGGGGCATTCTGAAATGGGATGTGATTGAAGATGAGAGCAAAGCCAACAGGTGGCTTATTTTGATTGCCTACATGATGGGTCTCTCCATCGGTGTTCACATGCTTAACCTGGTTACCATTCCGGCCCTGGGATTGATTTACTATTTCAAAAAATACAAACCATCTCGCTGGGGTATTGCCGGGGCTTTGGTCTTGAGTTTTGCCATCATCATTTTTATTAACGATTTTATCGTACCCGGTCTGCCCACGCTTGCAGGGAACTTTGAAGTATTCTTTGTGAATACACTTGGGTTGCCTTTTGGATCTGGCGTCATTGTATTCACTTTAATAATAATCGGAAGTCTTGTATTCGGAATTCGTCATAGCCAAATCAACAACAAGCCTCTTCTTAATACCTTTTTGCTTTCTACTACTTTTATATTGATTGGTTATTGCTCGTATGCTACTATCGTCATCCGATCCAACTTCAACCCTCCGATCAATGAAAATGCTCCGCGCGATGTAATGAGTTTTGTGAGTTATCTGAAGCGCGAACAATATGGAAGTCGTCCACTTATGTTTGGGCCAACGTTTACTTCTCAACCTATCGACATAAAATATGGTGCTCCCGTTTATAGGAAAGGAAAAGACAAGTATGAAATTGCAGACAGAAAATTTGAGTATGTATACGATTACGAGACTTTCTTTCCTCGTGCCTGGAGCTCTGATTATGCCGACTCATACAAAAATATTATGGGCTTAAAAGAAGGGCAACGGCCCAGCTTCACACAAAATATCTATTTCATGTTCAAGCATCAAATAGGGTATATGTTCATGCGTTATTTCATGTGGAACTATGCCGGAAGAGAAAGTGATGAACAAGGAGCCGATTGGCTTGGTCCCAATGGTTGGTTTGAAAAAGTACCCACAGCATTAGCGGAAAATGGTGGCCGAAATAATTTCTTTATGATCCCCTTTGTGCTGGGGCTGATTGGGATGTTCTTTCAATTTTCCAGGGACACAAAGAATTTTGCTGTAGTAGGACTTCTGTTCGTCATGCTGGGTGTCGCCATTGTCGTTTATCTCAATTCGCCTCCGGTAGAACCGCGAGAGCGGGATTACATCTATGCAGGCTCTACTTATGCGTTTGCCTTCTGGATTGGATTTTCCGTAATCGCCATTGGCGAAACATTGGGCAGGTATATTAAAAACATAAGAGCAGCGGCTATTGCTGCTATTCTCATTGGCGCCTCTGCCCCTATAATTATGGCAGCCGAAGGTTGGGATGATCATAACAGATCCAACCGTTTCTTCTCTGTTGATTCTGGTAAGAATTATCTTGCATCATGTACCGATGATGCCATCCTCTACACAGGAGGTGACAACGACACCTTCATGCTTTGGTATGCACAGGAAGTTGAGGGTTTTAGAACGGACATGCGCGTAATCGTACTGAGCTATTTTAATACCGATTGGTACATCGAGCAATCGATGCGTAAAATGAATGACAGTGAGCCTTTGAAATATACGCTCAGCCTCAATGATTATCGTCAGGGTGGCCCCAATGATTATCTACCATTCATGGACCTCAAGCTCAATTCAATTGATCTTAAACAATATCTGGATTTGCTGAGCAAGAACCACCCGCAATTGCGCAGTGATGACAGAAATATAGTTCCAAGTAAAATACTTACCCTAAATGTAGATAAGGCCAAAGTATTGGCATCCGGTATCATACCTGAGGGAATGGACAGCCTGGTAGTTGATCAAATGCAATTGAGACTTATTGGAGGAGGACTGGAGAAAAAGGATTTGGCCATGCTTGATATGTTGGCAACCAATGACTGGGAAAGACCAATTTACGTCAACCACACTTCTCTTTCACAATTTAAAGTAGACCTCAGTCCTTATGCCATTCAGGAGGGGAACACAAGCCGAATCCTCCCTATGCGAAATCCAAATCCAAAAAAAGAGTTTGTAAATGCAGATTTGAGTTACGATAACCTGATCAATAAATGTTCGTATCGCGGATTGGATGATCCTACGATTTACTACTCTGAAGATTACAGGAATTTTGTTTTGAATCACCGCAGTGCCTTCAACTCAGTTGCACAAGCACTTATTGATAAGGGTGACCTGGAAAAGGCGAGAAAAACACTGCTGTTCAGCATTGAGAAAATGGCTGATGTGGCAGTTCCGTATGATCACACGGCAGCTGAAACAGTGAATTTGTTGTTCCAGGTGGGTGAAAAAGAAAAAGCCCTGGAGATTGCAAATATCATCGGGGAGCGTGCTGATGAAATGGCGGCCTACCTGATCAGAAAAGGTGTTGGTCTTACCATCGAGTTGAGGAAAAACATCTATATCATAGGCGAGTTGCAAAGCACCCTTCTCGAAAATGGAGAAAGTGAATTAGCTACCAAGTTTGAAGAAATGTACGACCGCCATGTGCGCGATCTTCAAATCAACGATACCGTACCGCAGGATTATTAATGTTTAAAATCTCGCAGAGGGCACAGATGCCCACGGAAAACTATGATGTGATGGATTATAAATTAATTATCTGTGCCATTTGTGAGCCAAAGCTTATTTCTCCACAAAGAGAAACAAATCCAAAGCCGTACTGGCTTCATCCGTGACGGGGTAGTTTTCATGGGTAATAGAAGCCACCAGCTCATCATCGGCATCTTTTAATTTGTTCCTGTTCCAGCGGTTCAAGAGTTCATATGGAATTTTATAAAGCCCGGCTGGCAGCCGATTTTGAAGATTCAAAAAGTCAAGTCGGGCAATTTTTTCGACAGATTTTTTATTCCTCTCATAATAGGCCATCACTTTTTCGTCTCCGGAAATCCCCTTCATTCTGGCCTTGGTAAAACATTTTTGAGCTAACTGCAACAACTCATCTGCCGTATATTCCCGAATGTGCCAGGGATTGCGGGTAAGAGACATTATCCTGTTGGGCGTAGTGAGGTAGGCTTTCCCTCCCGGCTTCAATACTCTGTTTATTTCTTTCAGAAAAAATTCATCGTCCTGAATGTGCTCAATCACCTGAAAACTTATTACTGTATCGTAGCTATTGCTTTCCAACCCCTCAAAGGGCGGTATGTTACCGTTTAAGAACCTACCCTCAGGATATTTTATTTTCAGCTTGTCAATTATCTCTTCAATTTTATCAATTGCAGTATAGCTTTTCGCTTTCTTCATCACCCGCTCCACCCCTCTTCCTTCTCCACACCCTACTTCAAGCACATCACCCATTATGTAATCCTCAACCGCAACATATGCCTTCAATAATCGTTGATGAAGCGGATTGTCTGATGGGAGTTGATCCGATGTAATCTCTGTGGTAAATACCTTGCTCATTTAGACTATTTATGATCAAAATTAAGTCAATCCATTAGATTTATCGTTGTAATTTTAAATTCGAACAAATCATTAACATGAAATTTAGCTTCGCTTTTTTTCTTCTCTTTATCAATTTCATTGCAGGAGCTCAGTCCCTTGCCAATGAAAATCTTAATCACCTCTATAACCCCACAGACGACATTGATTTAGATTGGAGAATGGTGAAGGAAGATGGGCAGATGACTATCCACTATTCACTGGCTATTACCGCCAAGGGCTCGTCTCCTGAAATGTACCAGATGCAATGGGAAGAAAGAGATTCCTACTCACAAAGAAAAGGCAAGGTCATGAGGTCAGATTCATTGTTACTTTCCCCCGGATCTGTAAAGATGGGTACATTGGCAGTCGACTTAAAGGATGACCCATGGATGTTGTTATTAACAATAACCAAAGTGACTTCTTCCAACACCTGGTCTTATCCATTTCTGATTGAGAAAAACTATCCGGTAAACGGGTTTATAAAAAATGGAGACCAAGTTGTATTAGATTCTTATTTAGAGATGGGGAAAGCGTATTCCGTTCAGGGTCCTTCCGCAGCAAGTAATCTTTCCGTTTTTCGTTACAGCCAAAATTTTAGTTCTGCCTTTCCTCCTTTTTCAAAAAATACGGCCGGGGCTGATCCTGTTTTACTGCCCGACTCCAGCTTCTCTATCTCCAACGGACAAAGTTTATCTTTTTCAAAGGAAGGATTGTATTTGGTTCAATCGGATACTGCCTCTGCTGAAGGATTTTCTTTTCGGGTACACACATCAACCTACCCAAGGTATACGCGTATTCAAGACCTTGTTGACCCTCTTGTGTTTGTGACCACCCAGGATGAATTTACACAACTGCAACAGTCCAATGGCGATAAGGTGGTTTTTGATAAAACTGTCATTGGCATCACAAGAGACAGGGACAGGGCCAAACGCTTTATGAAAAGCTATTACACGAGGGTAGAGCTTGCCAATAAATACTTTACTTCCTTTAAGGAAGGATGGAAAACGGATCAGGGGATGACGTTTATAATTTTTGGATTACCGGATGAAATCCGCAAGACCAGCCAAACTGAAATATGGTATTACAAGGACTCCAGAACAAAATTTGTCTTTATTAAGATGGGCAGCATCTACTCCCCTCACTACTACACCCTGATGAGAGATAATCGGTTTACTGAATTATGGTACAACACCATCGACCTGTGGAGAAAAAGCAGGTTTTAGATCTACTCGCAAAGGATTATTTGTTTTAACCTGTCCTTTTTGGAACTTGCCGGCCAATGAAGAAAGCAGAAATGATCTTTGGCACCCGTGCCGTAATGGAAGCCGTGAGGGCTGGCCGGGAAATCGAAAAAATTTTTATTCAGGCAGGCCTGAACAATGATCTGATAAAAGAGCTAATTGTAGTAGCGAAAGAACACGATGTGCCCTTATCGTTTACACCTCAACAAAAACTGAACAAACTCTCTACCAAAAACCACCAGGGAGTCATCTGTTTGCTTTCGGCAATAAAATATGCGGTTGTTGAAGATCTTATAGATCATGCCTATGCCAATGGGAAGGAGCCTTTTTTTCTCATTCTGGATAGAATAACCGATGTAAGAAATTTTGGTGCCATTGTACGAACTGCTGAGTGTGCAGGTCTTACTGGTGTGATCATCCCTGACAAAGGTAATGCACCCCTTACCGCAGATGCCATGAAAACCTCAGCTGGGGCATTGAGCTATTTACCCATTTGTAGAGTTCGTGACCTTAAAAAGACTATTCAGACTTTGAAAGAAAACGGTATTCAAATTTTGGCTTGTACGGAAAAGGGTTCTCAAGCCCTGTATGAAGTGGATATGAAATCGCCCATCGCATTGTTGCTTGGCTCAGAAGAGGATGGCATTACACCCATGCTCCTCAGGGAGGTTGATCATCTTGTTAAAATTCCAATGTATGGGAATATAGGTTCTTTAAATGTTTCTGTATCTGCAGGAATTGCGCTGTATGAAGTGATCCGGCAAAAGAATTACAAATAGTCATTGCCGTTGGGCTTTGCCTTGAGATCGTTAACAAATCTTCTAAACAAGTCTTCCTGATCTTTCTGGCAAACAATAATAACATTGTCAAACTCTCCAACCAGGTAACCATCCAAACCCTGCACCACAATCAACTTATCTTTTGATCCCTTAACTACAGAGTTTCGCGTTTCATACACCATCGCATTGGCGTCAATTACATTCTTGTTTTCGTCTTTCTTGTTGAGTTCATGCATTGAACTCCATGAGCCAAGATCAGACCACGCAAAATCACTGAGCCAAACATACACATTGTCGGCTTTTTCCATAACACCATAATCGATGGATATATTCTTACTCTGAACGTAAGCTGTTTTGATAGCCCGTTTTTCCTGATCTGTATAAAATTTGGTTGAAGCCTCTTCAAACACTTCGGCTATCTCAGGTTGGTGTTTTTCCATGGCCGCTATTATTGCCTTCACTCCCCAAACGAAAATTCCTGAATTCCATACAAAGTCGCCACTTTCAATAAACTTCTTTGCAAGGGCCAGTTCGGGCTTTTCCGTAAACGTCTTCACCTTCTTGATAGGGTTCCCGCTATTTAAGTATTGTATGTAACCGTATCCTGTCTCCGGCCGGACAGGCTTGATGCCCATTGTTATAAGCTTATCCTGATCCTTAGCATACGCAACAGATTTATTGATCGTTTCCTGAAAAGCTATTTCATTGAGTATAAGATGATCAGCCGGACTGACCACCACCACTGCATCGGGTGTGTTTATAGCTATACGGTAGCTTGCATACGCTATACAAGGAGCCGTATTCTTTCTCATGGGCTCTACCAACACCTGAGCATCACCTACACCCAATTGTTCTTTGGTGATGTCCGCTAAGTCTTCATTTGTTACAACAAAAATATTCTCTTTTGGGCAAAGTGGCAGAAATCGTTCGTAAGTAGATTGAATCAAAGTTTTACCAGTACCCAATACATCTAAAAATTGTTTGGGTTTTGCATTGCGACTGTAAGGCCAAAACCTAGTACCAATACCTCCTGCCATCAGCACTACAAAAAGTTTTTTATCCATTATCTAACATATTGGAATCAGAAATCAAATAGAATTTAAACAATCCCCTCTTTTAAAAGGTCATGTAAATGGATAAAGCCATGAACTTTACCCTCCTTAATTACCACCAATTGGGTAATGCTATTTTGCTGCATTATTTGAAGCGCTTTTACTGCCAGCTCACCCGAAGCAATGGTTTTTGGGTTTCGGGATAAAACGTCAGAAGCCTTAGCGCTATCAATCCGGATGTCCCTCTGTAACATCCTTCTCAAGTCTCCATCAGTAATAATCCCCAATAAAGATCTACTTTGATCTACCACTGCCGCTGCACCCAGCCTTTTAGAAGAAATCTCCAGAATCACCTCTTTTAATGGGGTGTTTTCCTCCACCATAGGAATTTCCTTGCCTTCCATCACATCATCTACCCGCAGATAAAGTTGTTTTCCCAGGGCACCTCCCGGATGAAATTGCGCAAAGTCTTCACTCGAAAAATTTCTGAGGTTAAGCAAGCAAACCGCAAGGGCATCACCCATCGCAAGATGTGCTGTAGTACTGGTGGTTGGAGCCAGGTTATTAGGGCAAGCTTCTTCACCAATGGTCGCATTCAATATATAATCGGCTTGTTGTGCCAAATAAGAGTCAATATTGCTTACCAATGCAACAAGTTTAAATCCTCTTCGTTTCAAAAGTGGCACTAACATCTTAATTTCAGGTGTATTACCACTTTTCGATAAACAGATTACGATATCATTATCTTGAATCATGCCCAGATCGCCATGAATGGCGTCAGCAGCATGCATAAAAAGTGAAGGTGTACCTGTTGAGTTGAGTGTTGCCACAATTTTGTTTGCTATTATGGCACTTTTACCAATACCCGTTATGACCACTCGCCCCTTAGATTGGATGATTTCTTTGACGCAAGCCTCAAAATCATCATCAATAAATTGGGCTAGTTTTTCGATAGCCCGAGCCTCATTTAATAATACCTCGATGGCTACTTTCTTAATATTTTTTGTTAAATTCAATGCTCTTACCTAGTTAGAAAACCACGGATGCAAAGATAAGTATTTCATTCGTTATTATGTTTTGTTATTTATGATTGTCGCAGAAGAGAAAGATACTTTACGAGAGAAACTCAAAGAATTATTTGGATACACTACATTCAGAGGGAATCAGGAAGTTGTTATCAAAAACATCCTTGAAGGAAAGAATACCTTTGTAATCATGCCAACTGGTGCAGGCAAGTCGCTTTGTTACCAGCTGCCAGCAATGATTAAAGACGGCATGGCTGTTGTCATTTCGCCACTCATCGCCTTGATGAAAAATCAGGTCGATCAGCTTAACGCCTACGGAATAAATGCTCGTTTTTTAAATTCTACACTTAGCAAGTCTGAGATCACTAGACTTAAGAAAGATTGTATCAATGGCGATGTAAAACTGCTCTATGTAGCGCCTGAGTCGTTGAACAAAGAAGAGTACATTGAGTTTTTACTCAAAGCCAACGTATCATTCGTTGCTATTGATGAGGCGCATTGTATTTCTGAGTGGGGTCATGATTTCAGACCGGAGTATAGGAAAATAAAAACCATGATTGCCCAACTTGGCAATATGCCGGTAATTGCATTGACGGCTACCGCCACACCAAAAGTTCAAATCGACATCCAGAAAAATTTACAAATGGAGGATGCCGATATTTTTCTATCCTCATTCAATAGAAAGAACCTATACTATGAGGTTCGCCCTAAAAAGGAAACAAAAAAACAACTCATCAAGTTTCTGAAAGAAAATAAAGGCAAGTCAGGAATCATCTATTGCCTCAGCAGGAAAAAAGTTGAAGAGATCGCACAACTTCTTAACGTGAACGGGTTTAATGCTGCACCTTATCACGCTGGACTAGACCCTGATGTACGAGTAAGAAATCAAGACAACTTCCTTAACGAAGAGGTTGATATTGTTGTTGCTACAATCGCCTTTGGTATGGGTATCGATAAACCAGACGTAAGGTTTGTTATTCACTACGATGTACCAAAGTCGCTAGAGGGATATTATCAGGAAACAGGTAGAGCGGGTAGAGATGGACTAGAAGGCATATGCCTCATGTTCTATAGCCACAAT
This sequence comes from Flammeovirgaceae bacterium UBA2338, assembly GCA_002344795.1. Lineage (GTDB taxonomy): Bacteria > Bacteroidota > Bacteroidia > Cytophagales > Cyclobacteriaceae > ELB16-189. The sequence continues at coordinate 41,662 of DDUM01000020.1, forward strand.
GACCTGAGTAAACTCGAAAAGTTCAACAAAGACAAACCGGTTCAGGAAAGAGAAAATTCTCGCATTCTGTTACAAGAAATGGAGTTCTATGCAGAGTCTCCTATTTGTAGAAGAAAACAACTGCTTCATTACTTTGGTGAAGAGTTTAAAGTAGAGAACTGTGGAGCTTGCGATAATTGTGTTCATCCACGGGAACGTTTCGATGGTACAGAATCCGTAAAGCTTGTTTTGCAGGCAGTCAAAGAAACAAACGAACGTTTTGGCCTAAGCCACCTTGTAAATGTGATACGGGGTGTGGATGACGAATATGTAAAGAGCTATGGCCACGAAAAACTTCCTGTATATGGCAAAGGAGCTGATGAAGGTCCTGACTTCTGGAAATCGGTTATACGACAAACACTTATTTATCAATACCTGGAAAAAGACATTGATAGTGTAGGTGTACTTAAGATTAAAGAAAAGGGTGTTAAGTTTTTGAAAAAACCTGAGACCATAGAACTGGCCAGAGACCATGACTATACTTCTGAGGGTGAGGAGGAAGAATCAATAGAAAGAGCTCCGATCCATTCGAAAGCATACGATGTAAAGCTCTTTGAATTGCTTAAGGCGGAAAGAAAACAAATTGCCAAAGAAAAAGACTTACCGCCATATGTCATTTTTCAGGATCCTTCTTTGGAAGAAATGGCCACTACCTATCCTACTTCAAAAGAAGAATTAGCGTCTGTCAACGGAGTGGGAATGGGCAAGGTGCAGAAATTTGGCAAAAGCTTTCTTGAACTTATTAAAGATTATGTAGAGGAAAACGAAATTGAAACTGCGGCAGATGTTGTTGTTAAGTCCTCTGTCAATAAATCCAAAATCAAAATATTCATTATCCAACAGGTTGATCGCAAAGTCGACCTGGAAGAGATTGCTGACTCTAAAGGAATAACTTTTGAAGAGTTACTCACCGAGATTGAAAATATTTGTTATTCTGGCACAAAGCTGAATCTCGACTACTACATTGACGACATGCTGGATGAAAGTAAGCAAGAAGAAATTTTTGAGTATTTTCTCAATTCAGAAACAGACAGCCTGGATGAAGCGTTGCAAGATGATGACATGGCAGACTATTCAGAGGAAGAGATTCGACTGATGCGCATTAAGTTCCTGTCGGAGTACGCCAACTGATTTTCAAGTGATTACATTCTAAATTACCTCAAAGAACCTATCTTTGAGGTTTTTACTTTTAGGCTACACTGAAATGAACATATTGATAATTGGCAGTGGCGGACGAGAGCATGCGCTGGCATGGAAAATAAAACAAAGCAGGCATTGTGATGATTTGTACGTGGCACCAGGTAATGCAGGCAGTGCTACCGTTGCTCAAAACGTACCCATCGGTGTGGAGGACTTTGATCAGCTTGGACAGTTTGCCAGGGATAAAAATATAGATCTCATTGTGGTAGGCCCTGAGGGCGCTCTTGTAAATGGAATCCGCGATTACTTTGAGGCAGACCCCTCTTTAAATAAAATCCTTATGGTGGGTCCCGGAAAAAGTGGAGCAAGGCTGGAAGGCAGCAAGGATTTTTCAAAACAATTCATGGTTAGGAATGGCATTCCCACTGGAAAAGCAAAAACCTTTGTGGCCAGCCAATTGAACGAAGCATATAGCTATATTGACAATCTCAAACCCCCGATTGTTTTAAAGGCCGATGGGTTGGCCGCAGGCAAGGGGGTAGTTATTAGTCCAACAGTAGCAGAAGCTAAAAATACCATTCGGGAAATGCTGGAGGATAAAAAATTTGGAGAGGCCAGCACCAAAGTGCTCATCGAAGAATTTTTGGATGGAATAGAACTTTCCGTGTTTGTAATGACCGATGGAAAGAACTATGCCATTCTTCCTGAAGCAAAAGATTACAAAAGAATAGGAGATAACGATACCGGACCTAACACCGGAGGTATGGGCGCAGTTTCCCCCGTTGTTTTTGCAGATGCTGCCTTTATGAAAAAGGTGGAAGAAAAAGTGATTAAGCCTACTATCGCAGGTCTAGGCAAAGAGAATATCCCTTATAAGGGCTTTGTTTTTATTGGACTGATGAACATCAATGGAGAGCCGTTTGTAATAGAATACAATGCGCGTATGGGAGACCCGGAAACACAGGTAGTATTACCCAGAATAGATACTGACTTCGTAGAACTATTAGTAGCTACTGCTAAAGGTGAACTCACCTCAGGACCAGTACCTCAGAAAAACGAGGTAGCAATGACTGTAGTAATGGTGGCCAAGGGCTATCCCGAAAGTTATGAAAAAGGAAAAGTGATTGATGGACTAAGTAAAGTAAAGGATGGGATAGTATTCCACGCAGGTACAAAAAACAATGGAAATGAGGTAGTAACCAATGGGGGAAGAGTACTTGCTGTAACGGGAATCGGAACCTCTTTAGTTGACGCCTCTGCAAAGGCCTATAGCGCTGTTTCGAGTATCCGATGGGATGGATTATATTTCAGGAAAGATATTGGTAATGATTTGAATAAGTGGGCTGGCTCACTTTCATAAAAATATAATTATGGGTTGTGCATGTGGAACAGAGAAGGACGGTAAGGTTGGCGGTTGTAATAATAATGGTGCATGCCAAACAGGCGGCTGCAACAAAATGAATGTCTTTGACTGGCTGTCGAACATGGGTATGCCTACCAACGACCAAATGGATGTTGTGGAGGTACGATTTAAGGGGGGTGAAAAGGATTTTTTTAGAAACACAGACCGCCTTGACTTGACCACTGGCGATGCAGTAATTGTAGAAGTACCCAACGGTCACCATTTAGGGCATGTTTCCATGCAAGGTGAGCTGGTCCGCTTGCAGATGCAGAAAAAGAAAATCCCCAATGACAAGGCTATTAAAAAGGTCTACAGAATTGCCCACCAAAAAGATCTTGAAAAATATGAAGAGGTGAAGAAGAGAGAGTATCCTACCCTCTACCGCACCCGGGAGATCATCCGTCAGATGAAATTGAACATGAAATTATCTGACATTGAATATCAGGCTGACAATACCAAAGCAACCTTCTTCTACTCAGCTGAGGATCGTGTAGACTTTAGGGAGTTGATTAAAGTGCTTGCGACAGAGTTTAGGATCAGAGTAGAGATGCGCCAAATTAGTCTCAGGCAAGAAGCAGGAAGGCTAGGAGGAATCGGTGTCTGTGGACGAGAATTATGTTGCTCTACCTGGCTGAGCGAATTTAAGAATGTGGCCACAAGCGCAGCGCGCTACCAAAACCTTTCCCTAAATCCCAGTAAGTTGTCGGGGCAATGCGGACGATTAAAGTGTTGCCTCAATTACGAATTGGAAACTTACATGGATGCCCTGAAGGACATTCCAAAAGTCGAAATCCCCTTAAAAACTGAGCAGGGAGAAGCCGTCCTTCAAAAGACCGATATTTTTAGAAGGATAATGTGGTTTGGCTACAATAGAGAGAATACGTGGTTTCCTATCAATGTAGATAGGGTAAATGAAATTCTCAGAATGAACAAGGAAGGAAAAAAACCGGCCAGCCTTGAAGAAAACGCTGCAGCTGAAAAAATTCCTATATCCTCTCTCAACAGTGACCTGGAAAATATGGATAAGAAATTCAGTTCCAGGAACAAAAAGAAGAAAAGGAAAAAAAGAAAACCAAGACCAAGAAACAATCCTTCAAATAAAAAAAAGGAATGAGACGATTCTTAGTATTTATGCCACTGCTGATTTTATTTTCCTGCGACACGTCACGTATTTTCGAACAACAGGTTGACTTTCCGGATAAAGCATGGTTGGTGCAAGATCAGCCTCACTTTGACTTTGAAATAAAAGATCACACTCAGAACTACAACCTCTACTATACCGTTCGCAACTCATTGGATTTTCCGTTCTCAAGGATTTTTGTTAATTATTCTTTAGTAGATTCGACCAACACCCAACTTCGTAAAGAGCTTCTTTCTGCTTATCTGTTCGACCAAAAGAGTGGTGAACCATTTGGAAACAGCAGTATTGGTGATTTATTTGACCATCGTTTTCCCATTGTTGCCAATTATCATTTTGATAAGCCGGGCAAGTACACCATCACCCTTGAACAATTCAATCGACTGGATACCCTGAAAGGGATGCTTGCAGTGGGCATTCGTGTGGAAGCCGCTAACAATAACCAAGAATAGGGAATTAATATAAAAAAATGAGGCTACCTCAAAAGTTAAAGAATGTCGTTTTTCTGAGCCAAAGCGAAGAATCTCTATAGTTTGAATTAACAATTAAGGGATGTTTCGCTTTTTGCTCAACAAAACGTGTCACTTTTGAGACAGCCTCATTCTCATTTAATCTATTGTTTTAAACTTCTCAAGCAGCACCCGGAATCACCGTATGTTTCTTATCCAGATCATACACGACCGAAGCTGCAATGAAAATAGAAGAGAAAGTTCCTACCAGAATACCTACAAATAAAGCGAAAGCGAATCCTCTAAGCACTTCACCCCCAAAGAATAACAATACCAATACCACGATCATAGTAGTACCGGATGTAATCAAAGTTCTGCTCAGCGTACTATTGATTGCATCATTAAACACTTTAAGCCTGTCGTGTGACGTACCAAGACCAATATATTCCCGGATCCTATCATAAATGATCACCGTATCATTGATCGAATATCCGATGACCGACAAAAGAGCAGCAATAAATACCTGATCGATTTCAAGTGAGAATCCAAAGGCTCCCGCTATTCCAAAAATGGCAACCACAAAAAGTGCGTCATGAGCCGTAGCCACAATCGCCCCCATACTGAACTGCCACTTTTTAAATCGAATCAGGATAAACAAGAAGATGGCGACCAGTGAATAAAGGCCTGCTTCAAACGCAGAACTCTTGATATCATCGGCTATTGTAGCACCCACTTTTGAGGATGATAAAATTGAGAAATGAGTGTCATCAATGCGCGCATCATTTTCCACAAATTTCAGTCCGGTGAATTTTTCCAACCCATCTATCAAAGCATCTTTAACTTTTACATCGGCTTCGCTGGATTCATCTTCCACCAAATATGAAGTAGTCACCTTTACCACGTTACTGCTTCCATAGGTCTTCACCTCCGTTCCATCTCCCTCAAACTCTTCTGTAAGCATTATTTTCATATCTGTAGCAACAACCGGAGAACTAAAGGCAACTACATAAGACCGTCCTCCTTGAAAATCAACACCAAGGTTCAAACCATTAAACCCAATAAGGATAAATCCAATCACGGTGATAGAACCGGTAATGGTATAAGCCAATCTTCTGTATCCAATAAAATTGAAGTACTTACGATCATGCACCCCTCTAGCCAGAAAAGAATCAAACGAAACTTTGGACTGGTCTCCCTTTCGGGTCATCCACTCTACTATTACTCTTGAGATATAAACAGCAGAGAAAAAAGAGGTAGCAATACCAATCATCAATACTATTGCAAAACCCTTAAGCGGCCCCTGACCGAATACAAAAAGAAAAATTGCTGTAAGTAAAGTGGTCACGTTCGAGTCAAAAATGGCATCGAAAGCCCTGCTGTAACCTTTCTTAATGGCTTCTTTGAGCATACTGCCCATCTTTAGCTCTTCCTTAATCCGTTCATATATAAGCACGTTGGCATCTACCGCCATCCCCATGGTAAGTACAATACCCGCGATACCCGGAAGTGTAAGAGCAGCATTTAATTGGGCCAAAATCCCCAGAATGAAAAAGATATTGAACAACAAAGCGAGGTTGGCAACCCAACCTCCTTTAGAGTAATACGAAATCATAAACAAGGCCACAATGACTAATCCTGAAGCCATAGAAATTATGCCCTGACTCTGGGCCACCTGACCCAAAGTAGGCCCAATGATCGCTTCCTCCACAATGCGTGTAGGCGCTGGCAACGATCCTGCCTTCAATACGTTTGCAAGATCTTTCGCCTCCTCCAATGTAAAGCTTCCAGTTATCTGAGAATTTCCATTTGGAATTTCACCCTGAACAGTGGGCGCAGTGTACACATAGTCATCCAATACAATGGCAATTCTTCCTGGAGGTGATTTAGCAGCCGCAGCCGCTGTAATCTTAGACCACGCACGTGAACCAACCGCATTCATTGTCATACTTACAGCAGGTCTTGCAAATTGGTCATAGTCAAGTCGGGCATCATTGATTACTTCACCAGTCAATAATGGTTTTCCATTTCTTGAAACATTCACAAAATTCAGACGAAGGTCATCAACATTAGGAGTAATTTCCGGCTCTGCTTTCACATCCCAACGGTAATCAATATTGCGGGGCAGTAAAGCCCTGATATCAGGACGCGCAAGAATACGGTTAATCGTTGCTGTATCCTTTACATCATACAAAAAAGGAATACCAGGGTTGCTCAATGCAAAAAGAGGCGACAGGTTGGAGTTTGTAATTGAATCCAATGGATTGCTTGCACTATCCTGTACCTGGCTCAGCTGCTCTTCCAATAATGACTTTGTACTGTCCCCTGTGTCCGCCAATGCATCCTGAAGATTCTCTTTAGTATCAGCGGGCGCAAGTGCCTTATTAGTATTTTGTTCTTTTACCAATTTCTCATTAATGGCAAACAGTGACTGGTTCAATTGCTCATCATTATATTCGATGATTTCCCAAAACTCAAGTTGAGCCACACCTTGTAATAGTTTTCTTACCCTGGCAGGGTTGTCAGCACCCGGAATTTCAATTTGAATTCTTCCGGTTCCCTGAAGTCTTTGAATATTAGGCTGAGAGGTACCGAATTGATCGATACGAGTTTTAAGAATAGTAAACGAACGATCAATAGCACTCTCGATTTCCAAATTGATAAACTGCATCACTTTGGTATCGTCATCCGACAGGCTCACACGATCCTTATTGGCCGCTGATGCAAATAAATGTGCCAGATTTTGATTCGGATTAGCTTCTTTATAAGCATTAAAGAACAACGTGCTAAACCTCTCCTGACTGGATTTTTGCATTTCTGATGCACGGTTAAGAGCCTCAACAAATGCAGGATCTTGATTGTTGCCACTCAACCCTTTTATAATATCAATCGGAGAAATTTCAAGCGTTACGTGCATCCCGCCCTGCAAGTCAAGGCCAAGATTTAGTTCATTCTCTTTTACTTCTTTGAAAGTGTACTCTACTCCAAAAAGATTGTACACGGGTTTACTCCACAAAGAGTCCATGTAGGATTGCTTTCTGGATAAATCCACAGAACCATTCGGGTTGGTGGCATACGCGATTGCATCATTCTGCACTTTCCTCGACACGAAGGTAAACGACAGATAATAAAGACACAGCGCGGTGATAATTATAGTAAGGACTACTACTACTCCTTTGTTACGCATTGTATATAAAATTTAAAAAATGAAATGTTCAGTATTGTAAATCAAGAGATGGCTGACCTATGCCAGCAGAGAGGTTTGATTTATGGGGCGTTGGGCGAAATGATAGCCCTGAAGAGTATACTAAAGTACTCGGATAAAATACGATCATCGCATTCAACCGCTAAGATTTTAGGGTCTTCGTTAATAAAAATTTCCAATAAGGACCTGTCTGCATCATTTACCTTAACTATACCACCAGGAACCACATCAGATGGAGCTGGAAGTATTTTTACATCTTTGTCCTGATTGGTTTGCTCTGTTTTCGCTTTTTCAGGAGATGGCTCCGGAATCGTCCGGGACAATACAATGGCAAACGTGGCCATAATGCCCACCGCTATCATAATTATCCTGAAAAAAGATCTGTTTTGCATAAGGGGTACAAAAGTATAGAATCGCAGTCAATTTGCAATACCACTTATCTTAAGCTTAATAAAGCTTACCAGCACATCAACAGCGGCTTTAAAATCATTATTGTTGGGTATTATGAGGTCCGCATTGTGTTTTAAAGGTTCAATCAACTCATCATATACGGGCATGGTGTGGTGTTCATACCTGTACAAAACGTCATCCACATCATACCCCCGCTCTTCCCTATCCCGCCTTATTCTACGGCCTAATTTTATATGGTCTTTGGCTTCAATAAAAATTCTCAAATCCAGCTCCTGCTCAATTTCTTCAAAGTATTGGACAAAAAGCCCCTCTATCAGCAGGATGGGCGCTGGTTTAAATGTCAATTGAATGGGTTTAGCTTCGGGATTATTAAAAGTATACTCCTCCTTGATCACCAGCTTGCCCTGCTTCAATTTGATGATATCATCCCTCAATGCATGGCAGTCAATGGACTGGGGTAAATCGAAATTTTCAACACCTTTTTTATCAAGCAACTGCTGATCAAGGGGTCTATAGTAATGATCCATTGAAACAAGGCATAATTCATCTGATGTAAAATGAGTAGCCAGGCTTTTTATGAAACGTGTTTTGCCAGACCCGCTGCCACCGGTAATACCAATAGTAAAAGTTTCCATCAGTGTTGCTTTAAAAAAGCTACCAGTTTCCGAATGGCGTCTCCACGATGGCTGATAGCATTCTTTTCAGAGGAGGTAAGCTCAGCCATAGATCTGTTCATGCCTTCCGGTAAAAACAGGGGATCATACCCAAAGCCTTTCTCACCTCTCCTACTTTTTAATATCTCACCGTTGACGATTCCTTCAAACTGATGGATTTGATTGCCCAATATCAAAGTGATGACAGTTCTGAACCTTGCACTTCGGTTGGATTGATTGCTCAGTTTTTCCAGGAGCAAGCTTATATTGTCCTCGTTGTTTCGCTGTTCCCCGGCATAACGAGCCGAGTGAACCCCTGGTTCACCACCAAGTGCCTCCACCTCCAGGCCCGTGTCATCCGCAAAACAATTGATGTTGAATTTGTCACTTACATATTTTGCCTTTTGCAAAGAATTACCCTCCAGTGTATCCTGTTCTTCGGGAAGTTCTTCTGTACAACCAATCGCCTCCAGGCTCACCACCTTAAATGAATCTCCTAACAATTGGCTTACTTCATCCAGTTTATGCTGATTGTTTGTGGCAAAACATAATTCCATTTACACCGATTCAATAACTACCTAACATTAACAAGGTCAACCTCGAATACAAGATTGGCGTTTTCTGGAATGCGTGGTGGAAAACCACCGGGGCCATAGCCATAGCCAGATGGAACAAAAAGTGTCACACTCGTTCCTTTGGTGAAGGTTGGAAATGTAAGCCTCCAACCTAAAATCAACTGATTAAGAGGAAACGAAACACCTGATAGATTTAAATCGAATGTTGTGCCATTACTTAGCAACCTACCTTTATAGGTAACCACTACATCATTCTCCAAACAGGGCGTAACTCCACTACCTTCTTTAGTGATAACATACCTAATTCCATTTACCTCTTGTATAGGCCCCAAAGTATTTGCGATGTCGTTAGCAATAATATAGTCATCGATAATCTTGTTGTCAATGGCAAGCCGGGAAGCATCCACCGCATCCAATTCAGACTGCTGTACTACTTTTGTGCAATCCTCTCCGCTATCACAAGAAGCAATAACCAATGCTATGAGTATTATAGCTCCCTTCACAATTCTCATTATTTAATTTTTATTTGATGTCAATCATTTCCATATCAAAGACAAGTATCGAGTTGGGTTTAATCTCCTCACTTCTTTGTCTCGGTCCGTATGCCAAAGTGGATGGAATCCAAACTCTCATCTTTGATCCTTTGTTCATCAGAAGAATCGCTTCTTCCCATCCTGGAATCACCTGTCCACTTCCTGCCTGTAATGTAAGTGGTTCATAGGGTCTCCCTGGAGTATACTTGTTATTGGCTTTAGCGATTGATTCAATACTACTATCGAACAATGTACCGTCAAGCAAATACCCTGCGTAGTGAATTGAAACTTCATTTCCCGGGGCGGCATTGGCTCCGTTGCCTTTTTTGGTAAACATATAGCGCAAGCCAGAGTCTGTAGTTTGCACTTCGGTATTGCTTTCAGCCAGGTAACCATCAATTAACGCAATGTCTATGGCTAATTGCTCTGAAGTAAGTTTGCCCATAATTTCTTGCTCCAACGCCTGCACCTGCGTTTCATTCAAAATGTCCTTCACGCCTAAATAGAACGTAAAAATGCTCGTGGAATCCACATTGTTGGGCACTCTTCCTCCTTGCTTCTCAAATAAGGTTTTTGCTTTGATTGGAAAAAGGATGCTGTCTCCCTTTTTGAGCATTGCAAACACTTCTTCAATTCCTTCATCCGCTGGATTGGGCTCACTAATTGGTAAAATCATAGGGATTTTTTGTTCTCTCGTGTCATTCCATACAGAGTCCTTAGCATCTTTTATCATCATGTTGATCACAAGAAACTCCCCTGCCTTCCCTACTTCTCCTTCTCCTTCTTTCACCATGGTATATTTATGACCTTTTGGGGTTTCCTTTGTATTGGTAGAGCACGCTGCACTTATCAACAACAGACCAATTAAAAAATTATTTATTTTCATACGTTACTTTATTTTACAATTTAAATGTCTTTTAAAAATGTGTAGTTAAACTATGTTCGATGGTTAGTCGTCCAATTCCAGTTGAGATTTGTAATCGGGCAATATGGACAAAACCTTTTTTAAGGTTTCATCCAAAGAAAGTTTTGACGAACCCCCAGCTGCATTCCGGTGACCTCCTCCATCAAAATATTTCCTTGCGATTTCGTTAGCAGGGAAGCTACCCAGTGACCTGAAGGAAAGCTTAATCTCTTCCTTTCTATCGTACATTAAAACGGAAAGCCGGATGCCTTCAATCGAAAGCCCATAGTTTACGAGCCCTTCGGTATCACCTGTCTTCGTATCAAATTGTTTCAGTTCGTCTGTATCCAAACAAATATATACGGTATTGTATTCTGGGAGTACGATCAATTTTTGGCTGAGCACATAGCCAGTCAGCTTCATTCTTGCAAGGGTATTGGTATCGTATATCTTTTTAGAAACCCATGATGGGTTGGCTCCGGCACCTACCAATTCGGAAGCAATTAAAAATTCTTTCTGTGTGGTATTGGAATGTCTGAATCCGCCCGTATCAGTAAGCAATCCTGCATAAAGGCAGTTGGCTATGTTTTTATCAATAATTGACTTTTCACCCAACATATCAATGAGATCGAAAATCAAACCAGCTGTTGATGCCGCTTTAGCATCCCAATGTTCAAAATCAGCAAAGCGCTCAGGCTCCAGGTGATGGTCTACCAACACTTTTGTAGCCTTAGCCTTTCTTACCATATCTCCCAAAGTATTAACTCGATTCAGGTTTGAAAAATCAAGGCAAAAGATAATCTCGGCATTAGAAAAATAATTCCGAGCCTTTTCCTCCACCGCAGGATTGTTTTTTTCAATGGCGAGTACCTCCTCATTCCCTGGCATCCAGGCCAGAAAACTGGGGTAATCACTTGGCGTGATCACCTGTACGGCATGTCCCTTTTTCTTCAAAAACCCTGCTAAACCCAGAGACGAGCCCAATGCATCGGCATCTGGCTTAAAATGGGTAACGATTACCACGTTTTTTGGCTCGCTAATAAGGGTCTTGAATCCTTCTAGATTTTTCATGGAAGGGGCAAAAATGAGTATAAATGACAGGAATACAAACTGCTAATTTTAGCTTAATGGAGACGCAAGACATCGGGCGATAGAATGCCAGGCCCTATTTTAGTGTTATACGCGCAGTTTCTTTGATTTTTGGTACTGGCTTCCCGAATTCTAATCACTATTTTTGCGCCTGCCTGCACAAGCAGGATCAAATTCGTAATCAACAAATCCAGGAAAAACTAAACAAAATGGCAGGGAACAGAACTTTTACCATGATCAAACCTGACGCAGTAGGAGCAGGGAATACAGGAGCAATTATCAAAATGATTCAGGAGGCCGGATTCAGAGTGGTGGCCATGAAAAAAACACACCTGACACCAGAATTAGCAGGCAGTTTTTATGCAGTTCATAAAGAAAGACCTTTTTACGCTGATCTTTGCAAATACATGTCGTCTGGCGCAATCGTTCCTATGATCTTAGAAAAAGACAATGCGATAGAAGATTTCAGAAAATTGATTGGTGCTACAGACCCACAAAAAGCAGAAGCAGGAACCATCCGTGCATTGTTTGCCAAGTCAATTGATGCCAATGCCATCCACGGATCGGATTCGGATGAAAACGCAGAAATTGAAGGAAATTTCTTCTTTTCTCAATTCGAACGCTTTTAAAAAAATAATTGTCTCATAGACAGTATCATTAGTCACTTATTCGAAAAGATATATGAACACACTTCCTCATTATTTAGAAAAATTTGAGTCCAGACACAACGCACCAGATCAGAAGCAAATCGATGAGATGCTGAAAGTAGTCAAAGCCAAGTCGGTGGACGAACTCATCGACCAAACCATTCCTGCCAACATTCGATTGAAAAAAAACCTCAATCTTCCATCCGCACAGTCTGAATTCGAGTTTTTGAATGAATTCAAGTCCATCTTTTCAAAGAATAAGATTTATAAATCATACCAGGGAACGGGTTATTATAACACCATAACCCCTAGTGTCATCCTCCGGAACGTTTTGGAGAATCCGGGATGGTATACTGCCTACACACCTTATCAAGCTGAAATTGCACAAGGACGATTAGAGGCACTGATCAATTTTCAGACCATGGTCATCGACCTTACAGGAATGGAAATTGCCAACGCTTCATTATTAGATGAAGGAACCGCAGCTGCAGAAGCCATGCACTTATTTTATGCCTCCAGAAAAGGAGCAAAAACAGAGGCAACCCGGTTTTTTGTAGACGCCAATACATTCCCACAGACAATAGATGTCCTTAAAACCAGATCTGCTCCATTGGGCATAGAATTGGAAATTGGTGACCTCAGTAAGCTTGACATTACGGACACCAATTTATTTGCCGTATACATTCAGTATCCCAATAACAACGGAGCCATTGCAGACCACAGTGCATTTATCGCAGCTGCTAAGGAAAATGAAATAGCGGTAGTGATGGGTACAGATTTAATGAGTTTAGCACTACTAAAATCACCCGGTGAGATGGGTGCTGATATTGTGGTGGGTTCCAGCCAACGGTTTGGAGTGCCGATGGGCTTTGGCGGACCCCATGCAGGATTTTTTGCAACGAAGGACGAGTACAAGCGAATGATACCAGGCAGAATCATCGGTGCCTCTATTGATGCCGAAGGCAAACCGGGATATCGCATGGCCTTACAAACCCGCGAACAACATATTCGTAGAGAAAAGGCAACTTCCAATATATGTACTGCGCAAGTATTGTTGTCCGTAATGGCAGGGATGTATGCTGTATATCACGGACCTGATGGCTTAAAGAAAATTGCATTGCGTATTCATGGTTTAGCCAAGTCGTTAGAGGTTGGGCTTAAATCCGTTGGGCTTAAGCAAGTGAACGAACACTACTTTGATACACTTAAAATTGAAGTAGCAGACAAAAAAGCAATTGAAACAGAAGCCATTAAGCAAGAAGTTAATTTCAGATACTTTGAGGGTAACCATGTAGGAATATCAATAGATGAAACAACTTCTGGTAAGGACATAGAGCAGATTGTTTCCATTTTTGCCAATGCATTAAACAAAAAAGCCTCGGTAAAAATTGAAGAGCAGCCTGTTAGCTGGCCTTCCACTCTGGTAAGAACATCAGAATATATGACGCATCCTATTTTCAACTCCAATAGGTCGGAGCATCAAATGTTGCGTTACATCAAAAAACTGGAGAACAAGGATCTTTCTATGGTTCATTCTATGATTTCTTTGGGCTCGTGCACCATGAAACTGAATGCGACAACAGAAATGATTCCTGTTACCTGGCCAGAGTTGGGTAACATGCACCCCTTTGCCCCTGCAAATCAAACGCAAGGATATCAAACTATGATTAAAAACCTTGAAGACTGGTTGATGGAGATCACTGGTTTTACCGGTGTATCGCTTCAGCCTAACAGTGGTGCGCAAGGTGAGTATGCAGGACTGATGGTAATTCGCGCTTATCATTTAAACAACAATGAGGGTCACAGAAATATAGCACTCATTCCAGCGTCAGCACATGGTACTAATCCTGCCAGTGCAGTGATGGCGGGTATGAAGGTAGTGGTGGTGAAGTCTGATGCTGAAGGAAAAATAGATGTGGCCGACCTTAAAGCAAAAGCGGAGCAACATAAAGACAATCTTGCTTGCATAATGGTGACTTATCCATCTACGCATGGTGTGTTTGAAGAATCCATTGTTGAAATCTGTGAAACCATTCACAAAAATGGCGGCATGGTATATATGGATGGGGCGAATATGAATGCCAAGGTAGGACTCACTTCACCTGCTAATATTGGTGCTGACGTTTGTCATCTCAATCTTCACAAAACATTTTGTATCCCTCATGGTGGTGGTGGACCTGGTGTGGGCCCGATTTGTTGTAATGACAAGCTGAAACCATTCCTGCCGGGTCATGCTGTAGTAAAGACAGGTGGAGATAAAGCCATTTCAGCCATCTCAGCAGCCCCCTGGGGAAGCTCCAGTATTTTGGCCATTTCTTATGGCTATATCGCCATGATGGGTGCTGAAGGTTTGACCAACGCTACCAAGATGGCCATATTAAATGCCAACTACATCAAAGAACGGCTAAGCGAACACTATAAGATTTTGTACACGGGCGCAAACGGACGTTGTGCACACGAAATGATTGTAGACTGTCGTGATTTTAAGAAAGCAGGAATTGAAGTAGAGGACATTGCGAAACGACTGATGGATTATGGTTTCCATGCGCCTACCGTTTCTTTCCCTGTAGCAGGTACGCTGATGATAGAGCCAACAGAAAGCGAACCCAAAGAAGAATTGGATCGCTTTATAGATGCGTTAATTGAAATCAGACAAGAAGTACGTGAGGTAGAAGAAGGAAAAGCAGATAAAGAAAATAACGTACTCACACGCGCCCCACACACTGCTGGGGTAATCACAGCCGACAATTGGGACAGACCTTACAGTCGCCAGAAAGCAGCTTATCCATTACCATTTGTAAGGGATGCCAAATTCTGGCCTGCCGTTAGCCGTGTAGATAACGCCTACGGAGATCGCAATTTGGTGTGTAGCTGCTTACCTATTGAAGAGTATGCGAGTTAATCCAAACAAATAATTAAAAGCAAAAGCCCTGAAGTGATTCAGGGCTTTTTTGTTTTAGTCAACTCATTAATTTACCTCAATCCATCCTGATCAATTAAATAAGTAAGCGCTGCCATGGAAGCTGCACCTAATTCCAACTCACGCTTATCCACCTTATCAAAAGTGTCTTCTTCCGTATGATGATAATTGAAATACCGTTGTGAATCCGGTAAGAAGCCAAACAAAGCCACCCCCTGCGGGCCTAAAGGACCAATATCAGCACCTCCACCTTCCTTGCTAAAATCTGTAAGCCCGTAGGGAGTAAGCATGGGTGCCCAACTCCTTACTTTCATTTTTACTTTATCTGTTGCCGACATCGTAAACCCCCTTGGCGTAAACCCTCCGCGGTCAGATTCAATGGCACCGATGTGTTTTTCCTTATTGGCTTTCGCCAATTCTGCATACTTTGTTCCCCCACGCAACCCATTCTCCTCATTCATAAACATCACAGCACGAATGGAGCGCTTGGGCTTGTACCCTATCTCTTTAAAAATCCTTAATACTTCTATGCTCTGCACACATCCTGCTCCGTCATCATGTGCCCCTTGTGCCAAATCCCAGGAATCCAAATGACCACCCACTACAATTATTTCATCGGGATGCTCAGTTCCTTTTAACTCACCCACTACATTAAAAGAAGGAACATCTTCCAATATCTGGCTGTGTGTTTCAATATAAAGTCGTAACTCCTTATCCTCCTTCAGGAGTGAACTCAGCAAATCGCCATGGGCTGTACTAATCGCTACACCAGGAATTCTAGGCACTCCATCCGCATAGCGCATACCTCCGGTGTGTGGATACTCTTCAATATTCGATCCCATAGAACGGACTATTGCTGCTACCGCTCCATATTTGGCAGCCTCAGCGGCTCCTGATCCTCTTTGGTTGGAAGCACCACCATATGCCTCAAATGTATCTATGAGAGTAGGGTCCATAGGGCGGCTGAAGTACACAATCTTGCCCTGCACATTCTTTGTTCCAAGCTGCTTTAATTCTTCAAAGTTTTTCACCTCCACAATTTGTGCACTGATTCCACCATCACCTGTACCCACGCTACCACCTAATGCACAAATGTTCACATCTATGTTTCCCTGTTTTTTAGAATTTACAATTCTCCCCACTTCTTTTTTACCGCGCACCCAATGCGGTACCATAACGGGTTGTAACCATACGGAATCAAAACCATAGGCGGTCATCACCTCACGGCTCCACTCTACGGCAGCTGCGGCACCCGGAGAGCCAGAAAGCCTGGGCCCAATTTGTGTAGCCAGATATTCCAGCATCTCATAAGATTGCCCGTGGCTAAGGGCAGTATCAAATATTTTCTTTATCTGTACTTCGTCTTTATTCTGGCCAACAGCCAGCAAAGAAATCAGAGATACCAGAGAAGTGAAGAATATTTTTTTCATAACCATGTCATTTGTTAAAATAGGTGTTTCAAGATAGTTGATTTTACCTTTAAGCATACAACGAAAGCACCGATATGCCTCTGAGTTTCATCGTATCCACTTGAATACCAGTATTAAAAACATCAACTTTGATTATTAATTAATACAATCATGGGCTTTTTATTTGATTCATTTGAGGGGTGGAAAAAATACTGTGACACTAATAATGTGTCGTTGGTGCAGGCAGTAATAGATTATGAAATTAAACAAAAAGGAAGAACAGAAGAAAAAATATGGGATGGCCTGGGACAAGCATGGGACGTGATGAAAGATGCCGTGCGCACCGGGCTGGAAGAGGACATGATTTCCCGATCGGGCATGATCAACAATGGCGCAAAAAAAGTATACAATCACAAAGTGACTGTACTCTCCAAAGAATTTCAAAATTTGATTTCTCGGGCTTTGGCAGCCAAAGAAGTGAACTCCTGTATGGGCAGAATTGTAGCAGCCCCAACAGCAGGAGCAAGCGGCATCATGCCAGGTGTTTTATACACGGTACAAGAGATTCATGATATCCCAGATAAAAAGATTTTGGAAGCCATGTTACTGGCCGCGGGTATTGCATTGATAATGGAACAAAAAGCTTCCATTTCTGGTGCGGTCGGTGGTTGCCAGGCTGAAACTGGAACGGCTGCTGCCATGGGGGCAGGTGCCATCGTCTATTGTCTGGATGGCAATACAAACCAGATTTTTAATGCAGTGGCCATTACCATTCAGTGTATGCTTGGCTTGGTTTGTGACCCAGTTGCAGGGCTCGTTGAAATTCCTTGTGTAGTGCGCAATGCAAGTGCTGCAGCTATCGCGAACAGTTCTGCGCAAATCGGATTGGCTAATGTAAGCAGTGTTATTCCTGTGGACGAAGTAGTTGAAGCGATGGGTGAAATCGGATCCAGCATGGAAACGCGTTATAAGGAAACCGCCTTAGGTGGACTGGCAGCAACCAAAACAGGACAGGCCATTTCCAAAAGAGTTTTGATTAGTGATATCGAAATTTTGCCAGACGAAACTGAATCCTAAGGTTTCACGAAATCCGGGAGTACAGCCTTACCAAATTCATAAATGGCAAAAGTGAAAATGATGGCCCATGCGGAAGCGCTGATGAACATATAAAAAATAATTTTACTGCGTGGCGCCCCAAAGCCCACAGCCAATATTGTTCCTCCAATAGGTGTAAGCAGAATAGGCATGAGGGCTGCCACACCCACTATTCCATATTTTTTCCAAATGGTCACAAATTTGCGACTGTTCGTTGTAAATTTTTTTTTCTTACCTCCAAATCGGTTTAGCACTCTGGATCTTAACCATTCTCCAAAAAAAGTAAAGGCAAAAACAGTGGCCATAGAACCAATAACAGTAGCTAAAACAGTTGTAACAGGATTAAGGCCTGCTGCAAAACCACCAATAGGCCCTAAAACAAATTTCACCATACTCGAAAGTAAAACCGGTATCGCCTTTAACAATTCCTCCAACATAGATCACTACAATTATTCGCCAAACTTCAAATCTACGGCATCTGTCATCAGGATCGGCAAAAAGTTTTTATTCAATTTCTGATTTGATCCACGCCAGCCAGTGGACCAAGATGTTTTTTTAAAAATTTGATTTACTTCTAAAACGAAAAGCAGCACATAAAAATCTTTTTTCTAATGAAAATTTAGAATAAAGTTGTTAAATGAATCGGTGAAGGCCGGTTTACTATTCATTACTTTCAATTTTATACCCCTTGCTTTTATGAATATGCTGAAAGAATTATGTCAGATCCATGCACCCTCTGGGTTTGAAGCGCCCATGAAAACGCATTTGTTGCAATACATCAAACAGAATGCTAAAAAGTGGAAAACCAAGCCTGAAATAATTGAAGGAGAAGAATTTCAAGATTGCTTTATGCTCAAGTTTGGGAAACCCAGAACAGCCATTTTTGCCCATATGGATTCCATTGGATTCAGCGTGAGGTACTTCAATCAATTGTTACCCATCGGAAGCCCCGATGCAGAATCTGGCACTCAACTCGTAGGCAGAGACAGCAAAGGTGAGATAGAATGTGAATTGGAGTACGACAAAGACCAACGTGTTTTTTACAAGTTTGGAAGAGCTATTGACAGAGGAACAAGCCTTACTTATAAGCCCAATTTTAGAAACACTAAGGTCTTTGTTCAATCACCTTATTTGGATAATCGACTTGGTATTTACAGTGCACTTAAGGTAGCTGAGAAATTAAAAGATGGTGTAATTGTTTTCAGTTGTTGGGAAGAGCACGGTGGAGGTGCTGTAGGATATTTAGCCAATCACCTGTTCAATGCTTGGGGAGTGAGACAAGCGTTAATATCCGATATCACATGGGCAACTGATGGAGTAGAGCTTGGAAAAGGTGTGGCCATTTCAATGCGGGATAAAAATATTCCGCGCAGATCCTATGTCGATCATATTATTGCGTTGGCTAAAAAAAGTAAAGTTGAATACCAACTGGAGGTGGAAGGTTCAGGATCAAGCGATGGCGGAGAACTGCAACGCTCCCCTGTTCCATTTGATTGGTGCTTTGTTGGTGCCCCTTCTCAAGATCCTCACTCACCTCACGAAAAGGTGCATAAAAGTGATATTTCAGCCATGATAAAGCTATATCAATACCTTATGAAAGAACTGTAATTTTTACAGTGTGTAACTTCCTGTTTTTCTTTTTGGGCAGGTCTTGAGGAAAAAACATAATTTTGCAATTACAATCATCTGTGAGGGTTGGATGAAAATTAAAGACATTGAGTTTCGTAAGTTCCTTTCAAGCGAAAAGATAGCCGAAAAGGTAGCGCAGCTTGCCAGGCAAATTGATGAAGACTACAAGGGCAAGAGCCCTCTCTTTCTTCCTATATTAAATGGCTCATTTATGTTTGCGGCTGATCTCACGCGCAATATTAAAACACCCTGCAGGGTATCGTTTGTAAAACACAGTTCTATGCAAGGCGCAGCAAGCTCTGGTCAGTTAAAAACACTCATCGGCTTGCAGGAAAGCTTATTCAATCAGGATTTGATTTTGGTGGAAGATGTAATGGACACAGGGATGACTCTGACCAAAGTGGTGGATGAGCTACAAAGTCTTGGCACCAAATCGGTAGAAATTGTTACGTTATTTCGAAAGACCAAAGCACGAGAACATGCCGTACAACCCAGGTACATCGGGTTTGAAATTGAAGAGGAGTTTATCTTGGGCTATGGACTCGACTATGATGGATGGGGCAGAAATCTACAGGACATTTACAAGCGCATAGGCCAGCACCCCAGTTGATAGATTAGTAATTAGAATACTGAATCTTTATATTCGTCCCCCTTATAATTACTTATAATAACATTCAAACATTTAAAATTTTTAGATGATCAATATTGTACTTTTTGGCCCTCCAGGAGCAGGCAAAGGAACACAAAGCGAAAAGCTGATTAAAAAATATGGTTTCATTCACATTTCTACAGGAGATATGTTTAGGTGGCACACAAAAAATGATACTCCGCTTGGTAAAAAAGTGAAAGAGATAATGAATAGTGGAGCCTTGGTGCCTGATGAGATCACCATATCCATGCTTAAAGAAAAGTTGGATGAAAATCCGGATGCCAATGGTTTTCTTTTTGATGGTTTTCCTCGTACTGTAGCTCAGGCAGAAGCCCTCGATAAGTTCATGGCCAACAACAACACGGCCATTCATTTTATTATTGCACTTGATGTTGATGAAAAAGAGTTGCGTGAGCGAATTGAAAAAAGAAGGTCAATCGAAAACAGAGCGGATGACGAGGAGGATAAGCTCAATAAACGGATCACCGAATATTTTAGCAAAACCATTCACGTACTCCCCTTTTATGAAAAGCAAGGGAGATTGAATACCATCAGTGGCGTTGGAGACATTGA
Organism: Flammeovirgaceae bacterium UBA2338; assembly: GCA_002344795.1. Classification (GTDB taxonomy): domain Bacteria; phylum Bacteroidota; class Bacteroidia; order Cytophagales; family Cyclobacteriaceae; genus ELB16-189. The sequence continues at coordinate 62,119 of DDUM01000020.1, forward strand.
TAGTATTTTCAATAAAATCACATCAGTGATCGACAAAAAATAAACTACTGCACTCAACACACCATCGTGGCCTCACCCAACTTTATTGACTATATCAAATTCAATTCCCGATCCGGAAAAGGAGGCGCTGGGTTTTTACATTTTCATCGCGACAAATTGACCAATAAAGGCGGACCAGATGGAGGCAATGGCGGAAGAGGAGGGCATATTATTCTGCGTGGTAATGCACAACTCTGGACGTTGCTGCACTTAAAGTTCAGAAAACATGTAATCGCTGCTGATGGCAACGGTGGGGAAGAACAAAACCGAACAGGCGCAGATGGCAAAGATGAAATCATTGAAGTTCCGCTGGGCACTGTAGCCAAAAGAGCGGAGACTGATGAGTTCCTATTTGAGATCAATGAAGACGGACAGGAAGTAATATTAACGCCCGGGGGAAGAGGCGGGAAAGGCAATGCTTATTTTGCAACTTCCACCAACCAGGCACCTACCCATGCGCAGCCGGGTGAGCCTGGAATTGAAGAGTGGATTATTCTAGAGTTGAAAATACTGGCAGACGTTGGTCTAGTTGGTTTTCCCAATGCAGGAAAATCCACTTTGCTCTCCGTGGTTTCAGCTGCTAAACCTAAAATTGCTGATTACCCATTTACCACACTCACCCCCAATTTGGGAGTGGTTGCGTATCGCAATAATAAATCATTTGTCATGGCCGACATTCCCGGAATTATCGAGGGGGCATCGGAAGGTCGCGGATTGGGAATCCGGTTTTTAAAACACATTGAACGAAACTCGTTGTTGCTCTTTATGGTACCCGCAGACGCTAACGATATCAAAAAAGAATATGCCATCCTGTTGAATGAAGTAAAAAAATACAACCCCGAACTACTCGACAAGAAGAGAATACTGGCTGTTTCAAAATCAGATTTGCTCGATGACGAACTCCGGGAAGCTATAGCAAAAGAAATCCCAACCGAACTACCTACAGTTTTTATCAGTGCACTCACCAATCAGGGAATCACGGAGTTGAAAGACATGATCTGGAAGAACCTACAGTGAAAGCTTTTCCCATGTGTCAGAATGACACAATTATGATTATTGGCAAAGAAGTTGCCCTTTTGCCTGGTTTGAAGCAATCAGCATATGGAAAAACACACACAATCAGAAGAGCAAATTGAAAAAAAAGAAGAATTAATGCAGGAATCCACATCTTCAGAGAATAAAAATGTCAATTCTGGGCAATCAGAAGTAGAAAAGGAGGAGGAATTGAATGATCCTTTCAAGAAACTTCAGGACGATTTGTCAGAAGCAAAGGACAAATATGTGCGTCTCTATGCCGAATTTGACAATCATAGAAGAAGAACTTCCAAAGAGAAACTCGACCTCATCCAAAATGCCAACGAGGAGCTTATTGTAGCATTGCTCCCTATTCTTGACGATTTCGACAGAGCGGAAAAGGCAAGTACTAAAACAGAAAAAGTGGGAGCCGAGGGGTTTCTATTGATAAAGAATAAATTGGTGAAAGTATTGGATCAGTATGGAGTCAAGGAGATGGAGATGGGAGCTGGTTCCGATTTTGATTCTGATCTCCACGAAGCCATTACCCAAGCTCCAACGACAGAAGAAAGTATGAAAGGAAAAATTGTAGACGTTATCGAAAAAGGCTACTTATTAAATGAAAAGGTAATTCGTTACGCCAAGGTAGTAATCGGCAACTAACCCAAAACACCACCAATGTCAACAAAACGAGATTACTACGAAATACTTGGTGTAAGCAAGAGTGCTTCTGCTGATGAAATCAAAAAGGCTTACCGCAAAGTGGCCATTCAATTTCACCCGGATAAGAATCCAAACGATAAAGTTTCAGAAGAAAAGTTTAAAGAGGCAGCTGAAGCCTATGAGGTATTGCGAGATGCTGACAAGCGTGCTCAGTACGATAGGTTTGGTCATTCCCGTCCTGGCAGAGGTGGCTTCCAGGGCAGTGAGATGAACATGGACGATATCTTCAGCCAATTTGGAGACATCTTTGGTGGAGGGGGCGGTAGTCCATTTGATAGTTTCTTTGGAGGGGGTAGCTCTCGCTCACGCCAGCGCAAGGGTTCTAATCTTCGAATAAAACTCAAGCTTTCGTTAGAAGAGATAGCCAACGGAGTAGAGAAAAAAATTAAAGTACACCGTTTGGTGAAAGCCGATGGTGTCACTTTCAAAAATTGTCAAACTTGCGGAGGTTCAGGCCAGGTACGCAAAGTAGTTAACACCATGCTTGGGCAGATGGTCTCTACATCAGCCTGTCCTAGTTGTGGTGGTGCAGGACAATTGGTAGACAAAAGACCTCCGGGAATTGATAGCTCAGGCCTTCAATCCAAGGAAGAACTGATCACCATAAAAATCCCTGCCGGAGTAAGTGAAGGAATGCAGCTTTCTATGTCTGGCAAAGGAAATGATGCTCCTGGTGGTGGCCCGGCAGGAGATCTGCTCATTCTGGTAGAAGAGCAAGAGAATAAGGTGCTAAAGCGTGATGGCAACAATGTGATCTATGATCTCTATCTCAACTTTGTAGATGCAGCGCTGGGCACCTCGGTAGAAATCCCATCTATTGGCGGAAAGGTTCGCATAAAGATTGAACCCGGTACCCAAAGTGGCAAAATGCTCAGACTAAGGGGAAAAGGGGTAAAAGACATCAATGGCTATGGTACTGGCGACCAACTGATCTATATCAACGTGTGGGTGCCTAAAAAGCTCAACGCGGAAGAAAAAGAAAAACTGGAGAGCCTTCGCGAATCTCCTCATTTTCAGCCTCAGGCCGATAGCAGCGATAAAGGCTTCTTTGAGAGAATGAAGGAGTACTTTTCGTAAATATTGCTAACCTTAACACCACTTCTTCCGTATACTCTGTTCTATAGGTTATTTTTTCTCAGGTTTCACATCTAAAATGCCGTGAAACTTGAAAGGAGATAGTTCCGTAAACTTAAACTATGTGGAAGTATTTTTTGATAGCTTCTGTTGGCAGTGCAGTCGTAAGTAACAGTTTTGGTCAAATCAAGAAGCAGTTTTCTGTTGAAGACAGGGAAATTGTGGAGAAAGTTGAGCTTAAACTAAGTACCAAAACGGGTAACTGCTTTATTCGGCCAAGCCAAAATTCCGATCTGCTTAATATTTATAGCAATCAGGACCTGGGTGACTATGGTCATGCCTTTCGTAATGATATTCAGGGAAATACCGCCATGGTGAGCCTGTCACTGGAGCAAGAAGGCAATAGAGGAGTCGGTCAAAAAATCTCCTATCAGGTTTTAGGCCGGGAAGAACGTCCTTCAGAAAAATTCTGGAAAGTATACCTCACCGAGAATAAACCCTATTCCCTTGAGCTGGATTATGGACTGGGCAATGCCAATATTGATCTCTCAGGCCTATCAATCCAACAATTAAAAATTAAAACAGGCAGTGCAGATGTAAATGTTTTCTATGGATCTGGTGCAGAGAACAAAATCAAAATGGATACTTTTTTCGTAAAAGTGGACATGGGATCGTTAACTGCCAGGCAACTCAATCTTGCCAGATCGAGTGTGGTAATGGCAAACGTGGGTTTTGGAAACATTATGCTCGATTATAGCGACACACCTACCAATAGCAACCATGTGAAGGGAAGCATTGGTGCGGGCAATCTTGTTGTTCTTCTTCCAGGCGCTGACACCCCTGTAATGGTAAAAATCAACAATTCGTGGCTGTGTAGCCTCGAGCTTTGTAAAAGTCTCAAACGGGTAAGTGAAAATACCTTTGTCAACAGTGCTTATACTGAAGGTGGAAAAAATACCCTCACATTCGATTTGGATGTCTCTTTGGGAAAGATTGTCTTTAAAGACAAATCGGAATAAGCCTATTTTTTTTGGTAATTTCAGCTTCTACTGATAATTCTATCACTATTTTTGATCCCTATCCTTTAGATGGACTTTGACCTAAGCCTGTGAACCAACTCGTAGTTGAAAATGTAACCAAACGATACGCTAACCATACTGCGTTAGATAATGTAAGTCTTTCTGTGCCCGATCAAAGTATCTATGGTCTGCTAGGTCCCAATGGTGCAGGTAAAACCACATTGATCAGAATCATCAATCAAATCATCGATGCCAACGAAGGAACCATTCTGGTAAATGGCGAAAAACTATCACCGCACCACATTGCATTGATTGGATACCTCCCTGAAGAGCGCGGGCTCTACAAAAAATTAAAAGTGGGTGAGCAACTGATCTATCTCGCACGACTAAGGGGGCTCAGTAAAAGTGATGCGCTGGTGAGAATAAAGCATTGGATAGAAAAATTTGAAATTAAGGATTGGTGGGATAAAAAGATTGAAGATCTCTCCAAGGGCATGGCCCAAAAAATTCAATTCATCAGTACAGTTCTTCACGAGCCTAAACTCATCATCCTGGACGAACCTTTTTCGGGGTTTGATCCCGTTAATGCCAACCTGATAAGAGATGAAATTCTTGAATTAAGAGAAAAGGGAAGTACCATTATTTTTTCTACACACAGAATGGAGACTGTGGAAGAACTTTGTGATCACATTGCCCTTATCAACAAATCAAAAAAAATACTGGAAGGTGCTAAAAAGGAAGTAAAAGCAAAGTATAGAACCAACACATTCATTGTAGAGCATAAAGGAGACTTCTCGCTGGAGGGCGAACACTATAAACACATCAGCCACCGCAACCTTGATGATGGTTATCTGGAGACTCAGATAAGAATTAAGTCCAGCAGAAACGCCAACCAACTCATTCAGGATCTTGTAGGAGCAACAGAAATTCACGGGTTCAAGGAAAAGATACCCTCCATGAACGAAATATTTATTCAACTGGTAAACGGAGGAAGCGATGAATAAAATATTTCTAATTATCCAACGGGAGTTTTTAAATCGTGTCCAGAAAAAATCGTTTCTGATCGCTACTATTTTATTGCCGCTCATATTCCCCACTATAATTGCTATTATGGTTTATGCAGCCAAGGAGCAAGAGGAAGGTGCCAATAGTGAAGTCATTCACTTTGTAGACGAAAGTGGTCTCTTTAACCCTGAGGACATTAAAAGGTTTGAGCTAAAGCGATTTAATGGAAATATCGAGGATGCAAAAACGGCCTTTAGCAACAGTGACGATTTTGGATTGCTTCATATACCCAAAATCAATTTGTCCCATCCATCGGGTGTTACACTTTACACAAAAATAAATCCGAGCCCCAATGATATAAACGACCTCGAATCAAAAATTGAATCACAGATCAAAGAAGCCAAAATGATCAAATTCAATATTGATCAACGCATACTTGACAGCCTAAAAACCGACATTTCAATACGATCAATAAACCTTAGCAAATCAGGCCAGGAGAAATCCAGTGATTCCAAAGTACTCTTCGGGATTGGTATGATTGGAGGTATTCTTATCTATATTTTCATTTTTGTTTATGGCGCTCAGATCATGCAGGGCGTAATCGAAGAAAAGACCAGCAAAGTGGTAGAAGTAATTGTTTCTTCGGTGCGCCCCTTTCAATTGATGTTGGGAAAAATATTGGGATTGGCATCTGTCGGGTTGTTGCAATTTCTAATATGGATAGTACTGATTACTTCTGTCTCCTCAATTGTACTTGGCTACTTCGGATTTGATATGCCACAGCAGGAAATGATGGATCAAATGGCCACACAACCCGGATATAACTCTGACTTTATGGATGTGATGCAAACAGTAAATGAAATGCCTGTTTTCTTCATCGTGTCTAGTTTTATATTTTATTTTCTGGGTGGTTATCTTTTATATGGTGCGCTCTTCGCTGCTGTGGGATCCGCAGTAGATAGCCCTGCAGAAGCGCAACAATTCATTTTTCCGATCACCATCCCTATGCTCATTTCTTATTTTGCGCTTTTCACTTTTATACTGGACAATCCGCACAGCACGATAAGTATTTGGCTCTCGATCATCCCATTCACCTCGCCTATTGCAATGATGGGGAGAATTGGGTTTGGCGTACCTCCCATTCAACTGGTAGCTTCAATTGTTTGCCTCATCGGAGGCTTTGTATTCACCACCTGGGTGGCTTCCCGTATTTACCGTATAGGAATATTAATGCATGGGTCCAAAGTAAGCTACAAGGTGTTGGTCAAATGGTTTATGATGAAGAGTTAATCTCCTTATTTGCATTAATGATAAAGTAACGCCATCTCTCCTCATCCACGCTTAGTCACTTACACCTTTTTTTCTTAACTTCATTAGTTATGACGCGCAAGAGCACATCGTCACCCATGGAGTTTTACCAGGACAACACCACCTTGAAATGGATTATTCTTGCTGTATCTACTATTATTAGCATTGGTTCCATCTACTACACCAACATTTTAGTTGATCAACTCAAAGAAAGGGAAACGCGACAAGTCAGGTTGTATGCTCGTGCTTTGGAGTATACACTCAATGACGCTGAAAACAATATACTCTTTATTACAGAAGAGATCATTTATAAAAACAACAGCATTCCCACCATTTTGGTGAATGAAGAAGGGGAGTTTGTCTATTCCGGAAACTTAGACCTTGACCCGTCCTGGTCTCCTAAAAAGAAAAATGAAGTATTAGAACAGGAGCTAAAGGAAATGAAGGCCACCTATCCTCCAATTGATATCGTACTCAAGGATCCAAATACAGGTGAGATTTTTGGAAGGCAGTATGTCTACTATAAAAATTCATTCTTACTCACCCAGTTGGTGGCTTATCCCTACATTCAACTTTCCGTCATTGCCATATTTGGATTTATCTCCTATTTAGCATTTAACTATTCCAAAGCAGCAGAACAAAACAGAGTATGGGTAGGGCTTGCAAAGGAAACGGCACACCAATTGGGCACTCCCCTTTCTTCATTGATGGCATGGATTGAAGTGCTCAGAGATGACCCCGAGATTAAGAATAAAGGTATTGTAGATGAGCTGGATAAAGACATTAGAAAACTCACCATGGTTACGGAAAGGTTTTCAAGTATTGGCTCCGCGCCAACGCTGAAAGATGAAAACATCTACAGTCTAATCTCCAATGTGGTAAGTTACCTGGAGCCGCGTGTATCCTCTAAGATTAAAATTGAACTCTACACCCTGTCCGAATCGATCATTGCGCGAGCACATGCTCCTCTTTTAGAGTGGGTTATTGAAAATCTTTGCAAAAATGCCGTAGATGCCATCGGGAGTTCTGGCACTATAGCCATAAAAATTTTAAGAGGCAGTGATGGGAAAGTATTTATCGATATTTCGGATACAGGCAAGGGCATTCCCAAAGGAAACATTGCCAATGTGTTTAAAGCAGGTTTTACTACTAAAAAAAGAGGATGGGGACTAGGACTCACACTGGCCAAAAGGATTGTAGAGCTGTACCACGGGGGTAAAATATTTGTAAAAACGTCCGATGAAGGCCAGGGCACAACCTTCAGAATTGAGCTAATCAGCGCATAACTCAAATAGCCTTCAATATCCTGTAAATAAGCCATCTTTCAGCATGAGTTTTTTTGCCTTTGAGGCTGAAACTACTACTTTTGCGGTCGGATTTTAACACCCTATAATAAACTAATACCGATGGCAAATACCGGAAGAATTACTCAAGTAATCGGACCTGTGGTGGACGTAGCTTTTGATGGAGATGACTCTCAACTACCCAATATTCTTGACGCCCTTGAAGTGACTAAAACTGATGGCACCAGAATCGTGCTGGAAGTTCAGCAGCATCTGGGAGAAGACAGAGTAAGAACCGTGGCTATGGATGGAACTGAGGGGCTGGTGCGTGGTGCAGTGGTTACAGATAGTGGCTCTCCTATTCAAATGCCAATTGGCGAAGAGATTAAAGGAAGGCTTTTTAACGTGATCGGTGAAGTAATTGACGGTATTCCAAAACCAAAGACTACAAATTCACTGCCAATTCACCGCGCAGCTCCCCTATATGAAAACTTATCTGTCTCTTCTGAGGTACTCTATACAGGTATCAAGGTAATTGACCTTATCGAACCTTATGTAAAAGGTGGTAAGATTGGTCTTTTCGGTGGTGCCGGTGTGGGTAAGACGGTATTGATTCAAGAATTGATCAACAACATCGCGAAAGCATACTCAGGTCTTTCAGTATTTGCAGGTGTGGGTGAGCGTACACGTGAAGGTAATGACCTTTTGCGTGAGATGATCGAAGCAGGCATTATCAACTACGGTGAAGAATTTGTAAAATCATTGCATGCAGGCGGTTGGGATCTTTCTAAGGTAAACATTGAAAAATTAAGAGACTCTAAAGCAACCTTCGTATTCGGTCAGATGAATGAGCCTCCCGGAGCACGTGCCCGTGTGGCCTTGTCCGGTTTGACTGTGGCAGAGTATTTCCGTGATGGTGACGGAACCGGAAAAGGGAAGGATATCCTTTTCTTTATTGATAATATCTTCCGCTTTACTCAGGCTGGTTCTGAGGTATCTGCTCTTTTGGGTCGTATGCCATCTGCTGTGGGTTACCAGCCTACGCTGGCAACAGAAATGGGTGCCATGCAGGAACGTATTACTTCTACCAAACACGGCTCCATTACATCCGTTCAGGCCGTTTATGTACCTGCGGATGACTTGACTGACCCTGCTCCAGCAACTACCTTCTCTCACTTGGATGCTACCACCGTATTGTCCCGTAAGATTGCTGAATTGGGTATTTACCCTGCAGTGGATCCTTTGGACTCTACTTCAAGGATTCTTCGTGCAGACATCGTGGGTGAGGAACACTACAACTGTGCGCAACGTGTGAAAGAAACATTGCAGCGCTACAAAGAACTACAAGATATTATTGCCATCCTGGGTATGGACGAACTGTCTGACGAAGATAAATTGGTTGTTCACCGCGCCAGAAGGGTACAGCGCTTCTTATCACAACCTTTCCACGTAGCGGAAGCGTTTACAGGATTGAAAGGTGTGTTGGTAGACATCAAAGATACCATCAAAGGGTTCAACATGATCTTGGATGGTGAAATGGACCAATACCCTGAAGCTGCCTTCAATCTTGTAGGAACAATAGAGGATGCAGCTGAAAAAGGAGAGCGCCTGATAGCAGAAGCTAAAGCATAAGAAGTATGCACTTAGAAATAATTACACCAGAACAAAAAGTATTCAATGGGGAAGTGCATATCGCTACATTCCCAGGTTTAGACGGATCATTTCAGATTTTGAATGGTCACGCTCCTCTGGTAAGCTTATTAAAAGAAGGAGAAGTAGTTTATAAATCAAAAGAGGCTACCAACAACCTTAAAATAACCGGGGGCGTTGTGGAAGTAATGAATAACAAAGTGATTCTCCTTGCTGACGGATTAGCTGAATAATTTTGATTGTTAATTAATAAAAAAAGAGGCTCAAGAGCCTCTTTTTTTTGTTCTTAATTTTAAGCTACCCGTTGGAGTTTACCAATAGAGGTCTTTCTTTTTTAGAAGATTTTTTCTCTACTGCCTCACCAGCCACTTCACAAAGAATACAACTCCGATAATCATCGCAATACCCCCTAAAATATAAAACACGTCACCACTAATGATTAAAGCTACAAAACCTATCGCCCCAAAAATGGCGGCAAGTCTCAAGTCGTTGTCCATAGCATTGGCTTTTTTCGCTGCTTTAACACTCTCCTTTTTATCTTTTATATACTTTTTTATATCTGCCCTCAGTTCCTTCCGTTCAGATTTAGACATCTGAGCATAGGTCTTTCTCACCTCCATGGAATTTACTGCCATCACTTCAGCACTGTTACCCTTTGGGGTTTCTGCAACCAAAAATGTATTTTCTTTACTGGCGAGAAGCTGTTCCGCATCAACGGGCGCTACTTCCTTTTCTAAATGAATGGCTACTGTACTTTCTGATTTCTTACCTGAGTTGTAATCATATTGATCAAAATGGTAGGCATACTTTGGAGCAGAGCATGATGCAAGAAGAACTATGGCCAGCAGATAATACAGTTTTGATTTCATAGCATTACTTGTTAAGGTTTTGTTTTCCTAAATATAGATAATACCCGATGAAAGAACCGCTTTTCAAAAGACCAAAAGAAGCGGAATTGCCCGAAAATTATCCCATAGAATAGAAGTAAAATATTGTAGACAGGTAAAATCAGTATATAATAGAGCACCGAAACCCATATTGGCATTTCACCCTCCACACCAAAAAATTGGAGTACGGGCTCTTTAATAAATAATACAGTAAATCCGGTACAGGCAAAAACCACCAAAATAATGATTACCTGTAATGCACTCTCCACTTTCCACCGGTCTTTAAGCTTATGTATCCAGTCCACTTTTAATCTATTTAAATGTGTAGTGGCCAAGTTATGGAAAGCCAACAAAGATTTATAGCCGCAAAAGGAATGAGATTAACAAAACATATTCCAGGCACCAATTTCCGGAATTGCCGCTTCAATCCTTAGCGTTTCTTTGGTAACCGGATGGACAAACTCCAGCATTCTGGCGTGCAAACAAATGCTGCCATCATCATTGGGGGATGGTGAACCATATTTTAAGTCGCCTACGATAGAGCACCCCATGCTTGCCAACTGCACCCGAATCTGGTGCCCTCTACCCGTTATAGGGTTAACCTGAATCAGATAATAGGAACCTTGCCGGTCAATTACTTTGTAATCCAATTCTGACCGCTTCCCCTCTCCATGTTCTTTATCATAGGCGGTGGTCTTGTTCCTTTTTTCATCCTTTATCAGCCAATGTACCAGACGACCTGAATTGGAGGGCGGCTTGTGACCAACTATCGCCCAGTATGTTTTTTTGGTTTTCCTGTCCTTGAAAAGGGCATTCATCCTGGCCAAGGCTTTTGAAGTGCGCGCAAACACGACTACACCACTTACTGGACGATCGAGCCGGTGGACTACACCCAGAAATACCGCTCCGGGTTTATTGTACTTTTCCTTGATATATTTTTTACCTAGCTCCACCAAAGGTTCATCTCCGGTAGCATCTCCTTGTACCAAAATACCCGTGGGCTTATTGATCACAAGCAAATGGTTGTCCTCAAATAAAACTTCGATATGATTGGCTCCAGACATGTTCAGCGGTTCCTGTAATTAGGATACTGCATTTTCGTTTTCTTTGAACTCAGAAGTGAAGTGAAAATTGATTTCCGGAAAATTGTCCTGAACCATTTGTAGCCAGGCTTTTGATTCGGCCATAAAAACCAATCTATCATCTTTGTCACGTGCAATGTGTCGCTGCTTTGACTGTAGAAACTCTTCCATCTTCTGAGGATCCTTACTACTTATCCAACACGCTTTATAAATATTTTGTGGAGCAAACTCAACGGTGGCATTGTATTCGTTCTTTAACCTGAACTGAATGACTTCAAATTGAAGCACTCCCACCGTACCTATCACTTTCCTATTCCCCAACTGATAACTGAACAACTGCGCAACCCCTTCTTCCATTAATTGGAGCAGTCCTTTCTCCAGTTGTTTGGTTTTCATAGCGTCTTTGTTGATCACCTCCTTAAAAATTTCCGGAGAGAAACTAGGGATACCTGTATACATTAACTTTTCTCCTTCTGTCAATGTATCTCCTATCTTAAGGTTACCCGTATCATATAAACCAACAATATCCCCCGGCCACGCCTCTTCTACAGTCTCCCTATCCTGCGCCATAAAAGCGGTAGCATTGGAAAACCGGATATTCTTGTCCTGCCTTACATGAAGATAATTGGCACCCCTCTCAAATTTTCCAGAGCATACCCTCAAAAACGCAATTCTGTTTCTGTGCTTTGGATCCATGTTGGCATGAATCTTAAATATAAATCCCGTGAATTTCTTTTCCTCCGGAGCAACCTCTCTTACAGTCGTTTCTCTGGGCATCGGATTGGGTGCGATCTTAATAAAAGTATCCAGCAATTCTTTTACCCCAAAGTTGTTTACCGCACTCCCAAAGAATACTGGTGCTACCTCGCCTGATCGGTACTCATTGATATCAAAATCTGAATAAACACCCTCTATCAATTCAACATCCGCACGCAATTGCCTTGCGTTATTTTCTCCTACATAGCCATCAATTGCCGGATCGTTGATATCATCAATTTCTATCGCCTCCTCCACTTTCGTTTTGCTAGGAGTAAAAAGCTTCAGGCTTTTCTCATAGAGTGAATAAACCCCCTTAAAAGTTTTACCCATACTGATAGGCCAACTTAATGGCCTTACTTTGATGCTGAGTTTTTCTTCAATTTCATCGAGAAGATCAAACGGATCCTGCCCTTCGCGATCCAGCTTATTAATAAAGCAAATCACCGGAGTATTGCGCATCCTGCACACCTCCATCAACTTTTCCGTTTGCATCTCCACCCCTTTCACACAGTCGATCACCATGATCACACTATCTACAGCTGTCAGCGTTCGATAGGTATCCTCAGCAAAATCCTGGTGACCAGGAGTATCCAGAAGGTTGATCTTTATCCCTTCATAATTGAAACCCATTACGGAAGTAGCCACTGAAATACCCCTTTGCTTTTCTATCTCCATCCAGTCACTGCGGGCGTGGTCTTTTATTTTGCTTGATTTTACAGCCCCAGCCTTCTGTATAGCCCCTCCAAAGAGAAGAAGTTTCTCCGTCAGGGTAGTTTTTCCGGCATCGGGGTGACTGATGATGCCGAAAGTTCTTCGTTTAGATATTTCTTGTTCGAGTGTCATAAATAATAAAAGGAGGCCATGTCCTGCGGCAGGCAGGCGCAAAAGTAAGAAAATCTATACAGTTCGTCTGGTTTGCCGTAGAAGAGTAGGAACCTCACTCAAGAATGGAGGAGTACACTGCGGCAAGGATAGGAAGGGTGCGCAGCAGCCCGAAGAATGAGGGCCACGCCCTGGATAGCCTGACCTGTCAGAGGCATGATACAGGGCGCCCATAGGTGGACAAAATGGTCAAAATATATGAATCTGATACCAAATCTCTCTGTCAATGTGTCACCTTTTGGTCAAAATACCCCCTTGGCACAACCATTGATAATTGGTTCATACTTAATAGTTTGAAATGAATAAACTGATCATATCATGGGAAAAATTATAGGAATAGACTTAGGAACAACCAACTCCTGCGTATCTGTAATGGAGGGAAATGAGCCTGTAGTTATCGCCAACAGCGAAGGCCGCAGAACCACCCCTTCTATCGTAGGTTTTTTGGATGACGGAAAAGGTGAGCGAAAAGTAGGCGACCCCGCAAAAAGACAGGCCATCACCAACCCTGGCAATACTGTTTCCTCCATCAAACGCTTCATGGGTAAAAAATTCGATGAAGTATCTGGTGAAAAGAAGATGGTTTCATACACCGTTGAAAAAGGAAATAACGACACCATCCGCGTAAAGATTGGAGATCGCCATTATACACCTCAGGAGATTTCTGCTATGATTCTTCAGAAAATGAAGAGCACCGCAGAGGACTACTTGGGTACAACTGTAAATGAGGCCGTGATTACCGTTCCTGCTTACTTCAACGATGCAGAACGTCAGGCTACAAAAGAGGCAGGGCAAATTGCAGGCCTTGATGTAAAGAGAATCATTAACGAGCCTACCGCTGCGGCCCTTGCCTACGGTATGGACAAGAAAAACAAAGACATGAAAATTGCTGTGTACGACCTGGGTGGTGGTACCTTCGATGTTTCTATTCTTGAGCTAGGCGATGGTGTCTTTGAAGTAAAATCAACCAACGGTGATGTACACTTAGGTGGTGACGACTTCGACCAAAAAGTTATTAATTGGCTGGCAGACGAGTTTAAGGCAGAAGAGAATATTGACCTTCGCAAAGATCCGATGGCATTGCAACGCCTGAAGGAAGCTGCTGAAAAGGCAAAGATTGAATTATCAAGCTCTCAGGAAAGTGAAATCAACCTTCCTTATGTTACTTCAGTAGACGGAGTGCCCAAGCACCTTGTAAAGAAATTAACAAGAGCCAAGTTTGAGCAATTGGTAGATGATCTGGTACGCAGAACATTAGAACCTTGTAAAAAGGCAATGAAAGATGCCGGCATGAGCACATCGGATATAGATGAGGTAATATTAGTGGGTGGATCAACACGTATTCCGCGCATACAGGAAGAGGTAGAGAAGTTTTTTGGCAGGAAGCCATCGAAGGGTGTAAACCCTGATGAAGTGGTCGCAATAGGTGCAGCCATACAAGGTGGTGTACTGACTGGAGAAGTAAAGGATGTGTTGCTACTGGATGTTACTCCGCTTTCATTGGGTATTGAAACAATGGGTGGTGTGATGACCAAGTTGATTGAGTCCAACACAACTATTCCTTCTAAAAAATCAGAAGTATTTTCTACTGCATCTGACAGTCAGCCCTCTGTGGAGATTCACGTATTGCAAGGTGAGCGCCCGATGGCGAAAGACAATCGCACCATTGGCAGATTCCACCTGGATGGAATCCCACCAGCACCGCGAGGGGTACCTCAGATAGAAGTGACTTTTGATATTGATGCCAACGGTATCCTAAACGTGTCTGCCAAGGACAAAGGAACTGGCAAAGAGCAGAAGATCAGAATTGAAGCGTCTTCCGGACTCACTGAAGAGGAGATTAAGAAAATGAAGGAAGAAGCTCAGGCAAATGCTGAAACTGATAAGGCGGAAAAAGAGCGCATAGAAAAAATCAATCAGGCAGATTCATTAATCTTCCAAACTGAAAAGCAGTTGAAAGAATTTGGTGACAAACTTTCTGATGGTAATAAAACTGCGATCAATGGTGCCCTTGAGAAATTAAAAGAAGCCCATAAATCACAGGATGCAGCCGCTATTGATGGTGCATTGGCAGCATTGAATACAGCCTGGGAAGCAGCATCTCAAGAGATGTATGCCGCAGGTGCAGCCGGTGGCGCACAACCAGGACCTGATGCAGGAGCTACTGGTGCTAATGGAACTTCAGGCGAAACAGCAGAAAATGTGTCTGATGTAGAATATGAAGAAGTAGACGATAAAGACAAGAAATAAGTCAATATCACCGTACTGAATAAATAACCAAAGAGGCTGTCTCAAAAGTTTCGTTTTTCTGAGCGAAAGCGAAGAATCTCTATAGTTTGAATTCCAAATTATGGGATGTTTCGCTATTGCTCAACAAAACGTGCCACTTTTGAGACAGCCTCTTTGTCATTTTAAAGCCAATTTCCCCCATTCAGCGATATGAGGCCATAATTATGGTTACCCAGCGCCCTCTTCATCTATAGATGGGTGATGGAAAAGATTAAAATGATATTTGTCGGGTTGGTTGTGGCCTTGGTAACACTTGGTTGTGGTGAAGAGGGTGGCTTAAAGGGCACTCTTAAAATATCAATCACCGATGCTCCTATTGATGCTGATCGGGTAAAGGCCGTAAATCTAACTATCACAAACGTAGAGGGGTTTCAAAATGGAAACTGGAAAGCATTTAAAAATTTTGAACAACCAATAGGTGTAAACCTCCTGGCTTATACTGGCGGAAGATCTATCCTTCTCATCGATCAATATGTAACGCCTGGCGAGTTCTCTTCTATAAAGTTAACCTTAAACATGGCGAACAGAAATAGCAGCTTAATCATTAGCCCGCAATCAAATGTCGTTTTTAAAAATGGAACCTCTGCGTCCATTTATATGCCCGAAGGAAAAGCACCAGAGGTTATTTTAGAAAAAAGCATGGGAGTTCACTCCAGAGGGTTAACAGATATAACTCTTGATTTTGATTTGCGCAAATCCATACATATCAATGATGCCGGAGAGTTCATTCTTGATCCCGTTGTGCGGTTTATCGAAACAAAAAATGCTGGACATATAAAAGCTTCCGTTTCAAGTAGCTCCATTCCTGACCGGGTGGTAGCCTATGCTTATAGGGCCGGGGTGTTTTCGAACAATGAAACCATTGAGGGTTCTGGAAAAATAGTCTTTGCTCAGGCAATCACCTCAACCGCTGTAAAAGCAAAAATCTTTACTCTTGGTTTTCTGGAGAACGGGAATTATGATTTGGTCTTTGTAAAACATAAAGAAGACGGAAAAATATTGGAAGTAATGGGCAGACACAATAACATCAAAGTAAATGCTGGTGAAGAAGCTTCCATTGAGGTGGATTTTGAACAGCTCAATCCATCATAAATAACATACACCCATCGTTTAGCCGCTATAAAAATCCGAAGCTCCCTTATAGCTGACCCAAGCTTATTTTATTCGTTCCTCCAACCATCGAGGGTTGCACGCAAATGGTCAAACATTTTTACCTTTGCCCTCCATTTAATAATAGACTAATGCTTGTTTTAAAATTTGGAGGTACTTCAGTAGGCACCCCAGAACGTATGGAAAATGTTGCCAATCTGGTGACATCCGTTGAAGGAAGGAAAATCATCGTTTTATCTGCCGTGTCGGGCACCACAAATACTTTGATGGATATCACAAACGCAATGAAGAGTGGTGATACAGAGCAGGCCAACATTTTAGTCAATTCGCTTGAAGATTTTTATAATAATTTTTCAAAGAAAATATTCAAAACGACAAACTATCAAACACTTGGCAAGGAGATCATCAGCAGACACTTTAGCCTGATTCGTTTATTTGCCGCAGGCAAATTTGATGACCGCACAAGAAGAGAGTTACTTGCACAAGGCGAACTCATTTCAACAGAATTTTTTCATGCGCATCTTCATGAAAGAGGGTTAAAGTCTCAAATGTTGCCCGCGCTGCACTTTATGTCTATTGATGAAAATAATGAGCCTGAACTTGAAAAAATCAGCGAACGTCTTCGTCCATTGATTAAATCTCTTGAGAAATATGAAGTATTAATTACGCAAGGATATATCTGTCGCAATTACAAAAATGAAATTGACAACTTAAGGCGTGGAGGTAGCGATTACACCGCCTCTCTTATTGGTGCTGCAGTAAGTGCGGATGAAATTCAAATATGGACGGATATTGATGGAATGCACAATAACGATCCGAGAATCGTTAAAAACACATTCCCGATTGCTGAATTAACTTTTGATGAAGCCTCAGAGCTTGCCTATTTTGGAGCTAAAATCCTTCATCCATCCACTATTGTACCGGCACAAAAATTCAGCATACCAGTGCGACTCAAGAACACAATGGATAAAGAAGCACCAGGTACCATTATCAGCGACAACAGCGAAAAAGGTAAAATAAAGGCCATTGCTGCCAAAGATGGGATAACAGCCATTAAAATCAAGTCTTCCAGAATGCTTTTGGCTCATGGCTTTTTAAGAAAAATTTTTGAGGTGTTTGAAAACCATCAAACATCAATAGATATGATCTCTACCTCCGAGATTGCTGTGTCAGTTACTATTGATGACAATAGTGCTCTAAATGAAATCAGTGAGGAGCTCATGAAGTGTGGTACCATCGAGGTGGATCATAACCAAACTATTATTTGTATTGTCGGAAACAGGATAGCCGAAAAAAACGGAGTGCTTAAACTGATCTTCAATTCATTGGGAACGACTCCAATCAGAATGGTTTCTGTAGGGGGTAGTAAGAACAACATCTCACTACTGATTGAAACTCCATACAAAGAAAAAGCACTCAACCTATTGAATAAAGGGTTGTTCGATTCACACGATTAAAAAGACGGTAATTTATATAAAAAAAAAGAGGCATCTTCTTTTTTTAAAAGAAGATGCCTCTTGCGTTGCATTACCTATACCAGACGAGCGTTGTCAAACCCAGGGTAAACCAATTGAGTATTACGCTACGTTGAGTATAAAGTCGCGGATTAATATAAAAACAATACCTCCAGATACAAAACCTAAAAAAGCAAGGAAACCAATTTTCTTAAGATACCAGAAGAAGTTAATTTTTTCCATACCCATGGCAACTACACCCGCAGCTGAACCAATAACGAGTATACTGCCTCCGGTACCTGCGGAGTAAGCGATAAAATGCCACAACGGGTGATCAATTGGTTCTGAAAACATTCCAATGCTTGCAGCTACCAATGGCACATTGTCAATTATAGCTGACCCTACCCCCAATATTCCTACAACAATATCTCTGTTCGGTATGGCGTGATCCAGATCAATAGCAAAATTGAATAACATGCCTAATGATTCCAGTGCCGCAACGGCCATCAAAATTCCCAAAAAGAATAAAATACTGGGCATCTCTACCTTGCCAAGCGACTTGTGCACGGGACTATGATGGGCAGCAGCATCACTAGCCTCTGCTTCTTCACCTACATGAGACAGATCAAACAAACGATTACTGAAAACTTCAGCAAACGTGGCGACAAATGCCAAAGACAGCATCATCCCAATGTATGGAGGAAGATGAGTCACCGTTTTAAAAATTGGAACAAATATGATGGCCCCTAATCCCAGGTACAACATTGTAGCCCCGAATTTTGAAGGTGGCTCTTCTTCTTCAAATTCTGTATCAATTTCCCCAGAGAATACCTTAAACTTTGATGCTATAAGAACAGGAACTACCATACATACTATTGATGGTATCAATGTATGCTCCACCAATTGCCAGGCAGTAACTTTATTAGCTATCCATAGCATAGTGGTGGTAACATCCCCTATTGGAGACCATGCTCCACCAGCATTGGCCGTGATAACGATAAGACCTGCAAACCACAAGCGTGTTTCCTTATCCCTAACTACTTTCTGCAAAATGGTAATTAAGACAATGGTAGCAGTCAGGTTATCAATAATAGCAGAAAGGATAAAAGCCAGAATACTAAAAATCCAAAGTAATCGAACCTTGCTTTTAGTTCGAATAAATCTTTTAATAGTGGCAAATCCATCAAAGTAATCTATGATTTCAACAATAGTCATTGCCCCAATCAGGAAGATTAAAATTTCTGAAGTCTTGCCAAGATGATGTAACAAAATTTCTTCGAGGTGGGTGGGTTCCAGTTGTTTTAATACGGAGTTAACATTAAAAACATCCATATGATTTAAGGCGATAATAGCCCACAACAAGGCCATCATACCCAGAGCTGGAATCAATTTATCTATCTTGAATGTGTGCTCAAGAGTAATGGCTAGATAACCACCGATAAACAAAACCAAAATAATTATTTGCATATCCATATCAATACGGGCTAGTTAATTCTTATTTCTATATAGTTAATTAAATTATTTGTTATAAGCTACTTTAGGCGACTCGGCCTATCACTTTTACAGAAACTTTATCCAAAACCTACTAAGGAGCCTCCGATAGCCAGGAAGGTATCGTAAAAAAATATTCACTATTTGATATAATAATATTTTGATTTGACAGTACTAAAATCTTTAATTTGATTATCAAATAACAGCATAATTTACCCAAGACCACGTACCGATCATGGAAATAATCATTGTCATTCTATTTACAATAGGATACCTAGCCATTGCTCTTGAGCATCCTATTAAGGTTAACAAAACAGCATCGGCTTTATTAACGGGTGTTTTATGCTGGACGCTATATGCACTCTCCTCACCTGGAGAAGTCCACCACATTGGTGAGCAATTGACCGAACATCTGGGTGAAATATCAGCTATCCTCTTCTTCCTTATGGGGGCGATGACCATCGTAGAATTAGTAGACGCTTACCAGGGATTCCGATTTGTAACAGATCGCATTAATACAAGAAATTCTAAAAAATTGCTGTGGATCATTTGTGGTGTCACTTTTTTCTTATCCGCAATTCTTGATAATCTTACCACCTCTATCGTAATGGTTTCATTAATCAGAAAGCTGGTGCCTAACAAACAGATGCGTTTGTTCTTCGCAGGCATGATCGTGGTTTCTGCTAATGCCGGTGGTGCCTGGTCACCCATAGGAGATGTAACGACTACCATGTTGTGGATTGGTGGACAAATCACAGCTGGAAATATTATTGCCACGCTGTTTATTCCTAGTATGATTTGTATGATTGTTCCTCTGCTTTATTTACAATTTACTCTTAAGGGTGATTTGGGAGAACATACTGAGAGCAGCCACAGTACACAAGCTGGACACGGAAACCATTCAGGTAAACCCATCCGAGGATCGATGACAATGTTATTTGTTGGGGTAGGTGGTTTAATCTCCGTTCCCATCTTTAAAACCATAACACACTTGCCACCCTATCTGGGAATGCTTTTAGCTTTAGGTGTGCTTTGGGTTGTTTCAGAGCTGATCAACCCCGACATGGATGAAGCTGATAAGCGACCTTATACGGCAGCAGGCGCACTCACCCGAATTGATGTCCCCAGTGTTCTGTTTTTCTTGGGGATACTTCTTGCGGTGGCATCCCTTCAATCAATGGGAACTTTAGGTGAGTTTGCTTCCTATCTGGACAGAACATTCGGTGATAATAGAATTATTATTACATTAATTGGTCTCCTGTCATCCATTGTGGACAATGTGCCATTAGTAGCTGCCAGCATGGGTATGTATAGTATGGAGATCTATCATGTAGACCACATGATATGGGAGTATCTCGCATATTGTGCAGGTACAGGTGGTAGCGTACTCATCATAGGATCAGCAGCCGGGGTGGCTGTAATGGGAATGGAAAAAATTGATTTTATCTGGTACCTCAAGAAAATATCCGTATTGGCTTTGTTAGGATACTTTGCCGGAGCTGCCGCTTACCTTATGTTATATCCTTACTTCGCAGTCCACCACTAAGATTTATTCTGCGAGTTAGAAAAGCCAGGCAACCACCTGGCTTTTCTAGTATAC
>DDUM01000020.1:83107-236117 GCA_002344795.1 Flammeovirgaceae bacterium UBA2338
TTGGTTGCTTTATCATAGATAAGGTACTCTCATTTACATGATTATTGGCTGGTGATTCTTCACAACAAACTAGGTGTTTTCTGTTCCTATAAGGAAAATGGTATAAGTGACATATCCTGCAAGAAGTATAAACGCCTCCCATCGATCGAGTTGACGTCTTCCCAAGGTGAACATAAATACCATCAACAGGACTGTAGAGGCCATTAGAATGTAGACATCAAAATTCAATGCTTTGTTATAACTAACGGGGTGAATAAGTCCTGTTGTTCCAAGTATAAATAATACATTAAAAATATTTGACCCTACCACATTACCAATGGCAATATCTGTGTTCTTGCGATAAGCAGCTACTGCCGAAGTGGCCAGCTCTGGTAACGATGTGCCTGCTGCCAATATCGTTAACCCAATTATTCTTTCACTCAATCCTGCATGGTGTGCAATGGCTATGGCATTATCTACTACCAGTTTACCACCTCCCACTAGCATGGCCAAGCCTGCAATTACCAATCCAATTGATATCCAGGTGCTGTAAATTTTTATTTTCCCACCCTCGTCTAGATCTGTTGCACCAGACATGCTTCGATAAACATATAATAGGAACAAGCCAAAGCCTATCAGTAAGATCATGCTTTCACCACGCGAAAGTTCCATGCTGGCACCTTTTGTGAAGAATTGATCATTTACCAATAAAAGCATGACAGAAGCAGCTATCAAAGAAATAGGCACTTCGTATTTGATGGTATTTCTTTGTACAACTAATGGATAGATTAATCCAGAGACACCTAAAATAAAAAGAAGGTTAAAATTATTGCTCCCAATAATATTGCCAAAGGCTGCATCACTTTTGCCATTGATGGCAGAAATAACGCTGACAATTAACTCTGGCGTGGAGGTACCTAACGCCACCACGGTTAAGCCTATTGCTAAATTAGAAATATTGAATTTTTTCGCAATTGAGGACGAGCCGCCAACAAGAAAATCAGCACCCTTGACTAAAATAACGAAACCGGCTAACAGCAGAATTATTTGTATTACCATAATCCCAATAGGTAAAACGAAATTTAAGAATTATTTACCAATCTGTAAGGAAAGATTCAAATCCGAAGTGGCTCCAAATTTATACCCGGTTTGATAGCAAATTTCTGAAACAAAACTGGATTTTGGCCTGATAGGATGAACACAGCTAAGGGAGTACCTCCCCTACTCTAACAGATCAATTTATACCAATTGATTTAAAGCAATTTCAAATGAAGATTGTGCTATCCCTGTTGTACCGGGATTAACTTTCTTAGTTTTCTCAAGTGCACGTTTAATCGTTTTTGAGATATCATTAAAAATATCTTCATCCTTCATATTCACTTCGTGCTCCATGAAATAGGCAAAAACACGCGCCATCCCACAATTAGCAATAAAATCCGGTAGAACGGAGAATTTCTGATCTGCGTATAAACCGGTAGGGCCAAAGAATATTTCTGGATCGGCAAAAGGCACATTAGCCCCGCAGGAAAACACTTCCAGTTTGGAGGCAATCATTCTATCAACCTGATCTTTTGTAACCAGCCGAGAGGCAGCCGCAGGAATGAATACCTCAAACTCCAGGTCCCAGATCTTTTCATTGGCAATCTCGAAGGGTAACAAATCAGGAGAAACTAATTTATTTCTGTTACGATCAAGCACTAGCTGTTCAATCTCTTGTTGGCTAAATCCAGCCTGATTGATCAGCCCTCCCTCCCTACAAATTATTCCCACTACTTTCATCCCCATTTGCGAAAGATAAAAACCTGCCGCTGCACCCACGTTACCCCAGCCTTGCAACACCACACGTTTCCCCTTGACCCCATTGTGCCATAACTCATAGTAATGACGCACAGCTTGCGCCACACCGTAGCCGGTACACATATCTGCAATTGTATATTTTTTTTCTAATGAAGGAGTAAAGCGCTCGTCTTCAATAATCTTCACTACTCCCTGGCGAAGCTGACCAATGCGATTTACTTTCTGAGGTTCAGAGGGTTTATAGTGCCCGGTGAATACGCCTTCTTGTGGATGCCAAATTCCAACGTCTTCTGTGATAGGAATTACTTCGTGTGCTTCATCCACATTTAAATCACCTCCCGTTCCGTAATAATATTTCAATAAAGGCATCACCGCTGCATACCACCGGTGCAAAACCTCTGCCTTACGAGGGTCATTCGGATCAAAATTTATTCCTGACTTAGCGCCACCAATTGGCGGGCCCGAAACGGTGAACTTCACTTCCATTGTCTTTGCAAGCGACTCTACTTCTCTTTTATCCAGTCCTACTCGCATGCGGGTTCCTCCCCCCGCAGCCCCTCCACGCAAGGAATTAATCACTACCCAGCCCTCTGCATCTGTTTCAGAATCTTTCCATTCAAAAACAATTTCAGGTCTCTTGTTTTCAAATTTCTTCAGAAGTTCTTTCATAGCTATAATTTCGAGTTGCGGCAAATTTAAAAGTAATTCTCAACCCACCACTAAAATCCAATCATAACACCAGCGCTAGAATCAGTGGGCGCGCCTGTCACAGTTTTCAACACGTTTACTTCATTTCGGATGCGCAGGACGCCAAGCAACGCAAACACTATGGCCTCTTTATAATTTACGGTTGCAGCATCTGGAGTAATTACCTGTGCCTTATTCCCTAACTTCTCCTGAATGCATTTTATCAAAAACAAATTCATTGCACCCCCTCCTGTTGCCAGCAACTTAAGATTTGATTCTTGAGGAAGGCTCTCCACTATCTCATGACTAATAGACTCTACCATTGTTCGAAGTCTGTCTCGTAATAAAATAGTATCATTATTAAGGATAGGGCGAATGGATTTTTCAAAACCTTCGCGTCCGAGAGACGGCCTGCTCTTCTTCCATTGTAAGTACTGCTTCTTTAGCTGATTGAACATTTTAATATTCACCTCACCTTTTGCCGCTTCTTTACCGTCCTTATCATAAGCCTTATTCGTTTTTTCGGCCAGGTAATTCAATCCCATGTTGGCAAAACAAATGTCAAACGCAACTCTTTTCCCTTTCTCCACTCTTGAGAGGTTAGCAATTCCACCCAGGTTTAAGCACACATCAAATTGAGAAAAGAGCAAATGATCCCCGATGGGAACGAGAGGAGCCCCTTCACCTCCTTTCAGCACATCGAGAGAACGGAAATCATTGACAACAGGAAGATTTGTTATCTGATGAATCGCGTTTCCATTACCCATTTGGAAAGTAAATTTCTTTTTGGGTTGATGAAAAATGGTATGTCCATGAGATGCAATAAACTGAATGCCTCTCAGTTTATTCTTCTCAATAAACTTATTACAGGCTTTCCCTATAAAAAAACCAAAATCAATATCTAATAGCTGCAAAGCACTTCCTTCGAGGAGATGGGCATTAGCCAGTTGTATTTTCCATTTGTCTGAGTACTTTAATGTCTCATTGGCCTTTAATTTGAAGTGCCATTTATTATTATTTAAAGTAAACTCACAACAAACAATATCTAATCCATCCAGCGAAGTCCCCGACATCAACCCTATTACCTTGTACCTGGCAATCTTTGTGTTTGAATTCATTTTACAACCTTTTCTTTGCTCTGCTATATGATCAACATGTACTTGATTTTCATACTTTTGCCCATGTTGTAATGTGCTAAAGTAATCATTTGCAAAAACATTTTTATGAATCTGGCAATTGACCACGGTAACACCAGAATTAAAGCAGGTGTCTTTGAACAGACAAACCTGATTCAAACTCTTTCTTTTGAAGACAGTAATACTTTTAACGAATGGTTAGATAAGAATGAGTTTGAAAATGCCATTGTCAGTTCTGTTGCCAGATCAACAGATAATTTGATGGATAAAATAAACAGCAATGGAAAGAAAATTTTCATGAGTCAATCTACCCCATTCCCCATTGCTGTAAAATACAGTACACCACTAACATTAGGGTTAGACAGAATTGCTGCTGCCTGTGGCACCCTCGACATAATACCAGGCGGGCATCGCCTGGCTATTGACCTCGGCACTTGCATCAATTATGAATTTGTAGATGACCTAGCCAATTATTATGGAGGTGCGATATCTCCCGGAGTAAAAATGAGATTCGAGGCCATGCATACTTTCACGGCTCGCCTTCCGTTAGTTAATTTCGTTGATAATCCTCCCTTGGTAGGAAATAGTACAGAATCGTGTATGCAGAGTGGCGTTGTAAATGGAGTGCTGGCTGAGCTGGAAGGAATAATTGATAGATATCAAAAAAAATACCCCACAATGGGAGTGATTTTGTGTGGGGGCGATGCTCCTCTTTTTGAAAACAAGTTGAAACACCCCATATTTGTAGCCCCCAATCTCGTCTTGAGCGGATTGAACAAGATTTTGCTTCATAATGTCAATTTGTAAGTACGCCTCAATAATTCTACTGATTGCATTCAGCCCATTGGAGTCAATTGGTCAGGCAGCCAAAACACCATTTTCATCATTTGGAATTGGAGAAACTTTTGGCAATGGACTTACCCATAACCAGGGCATGGCAGGGCTGGGTATGAGTAACCCCGAATACTGGCACTTGAATAACATAAATCCTGCATTACTGGTATTTAATACCATCACCGTTTTTGAAGCAGGGTTTATTGGAGAGCAAAGAACGGCAAAGGGAGTTAATGCCTCCGAAAAGTCAGGCAGTGGTAATCTTAATTACTTGGCAATGGGCTTTCCTATAAAAAGGAATAAATGGGGAATGGGCGTTGGCCTTATGCCATACTCATCTGTTAACTATCGGCTCAACTATCAAAGTGAAATCGCCAACAGTACAGAAATGGTAAATGTGGTTGAAAGTGGTAGTGGTGGCATCAATCAACTATACTGGTCAAATGGAGTCAGACTCCATCCTAATATTTCTATTGGTCTCAAGGGAACATATTATTTTAGTGCGATCGTTAATCAGCACGCATCAACTCTTTCGGAATCTAGTCAATTGGTTCAATACGCAACAAATATTTACGACCGGCAATCTTTTAATGGATTTGGTTTTTCAGGAGGGGTATCTTTTAACAAAGACTCAATAGGAAGAAAAGACTATAGCCTGAATTTGGGATTAGTTTATGATTTCAATGCAGATATCAATACGAAGTTTTATGAACGTTTGGAGCGTAGAAATGTCAGTGGGATTTTAGATTCTGCAACCATTGTAAACAATATCCCTGGCACCACTACCCTTCCTCAGTCAATTGGTGGCGGTATCTCATTTGGCAAAGAGTTGCAATGGTTAGTAGGGGCAGATTTTACATACATGGATTATACTAAATTCAAATCCTTTGGAGGATCCTCAACAGCAGGTCAATCTGGTTGGCAACTGGCCCTTGGTGGAAAGATAACCCCAGATGCCGGTTCCCTGACCAACTATCTGAAACGTATGACCTACCAAACAGGCATTAGCCTTAGTGAAGCCCCTTATTTGATCAATGGCAATGCCTTAAAGGATTTTGGCATTAATTTTGGACTAACTCTTCCTGTAAGTAGGATTTCGAGCTTGGATTTGGCGATAAAAGTGGGCAAGAGGGGTGATTTACAAACAAACACTATTGAAGAAAATTACTTTAAGTTATATTTTGGCGTTACTTTCAACGACCAGTGGTTTATAAAAAGAAGATTTGACTAGAAATGAAAACAATGAAAACAATAGTAACTGGTGCTTTAATGATAATGCTTGTTGCATTGAACTTTGATTCAATAGCTCAATGTCGTGAGTTCAAATGGCCTGAAGACAAAAGTATGGCTGAAGAAAAGGTGGCCCTTTATGGTGACGCCATGAAACAAGGGCAATACCGTGCGGCAGCTAAGCCATTTACATGGATGCTAAAAAATGCTCCTGATTGGCATGTAAAATTGTACATCGATGGAGCTGACATCTATGATAATCTTGCTGAGA
This sequence comes from Flammeovirgaceae bacterium UBA2338, assembly GCA_002344795.1. Lineage (GTDB taxonomy): Bacteria > Bacteroidota > Bacteroidia > Cytophagales > Cyclobacteriaceae > ELB16-189. The sequence continues at coordinate 89,042 of DDUM01000020.1, forward strand.
AAGAAAAAGATCCAGCAAGAAAACAACAATTGGTCGACTCTATGTTGATGATGTATGACTTGCGCATCAAATACTGTGGTGACGAAGTAAACGTCTTGAACAGAAAAGCATATTATGCCTATAAATACAATGTAACAAACAAAGATAAATCAGTAGAACTGCTTGAGTTGTTTGACCGTGTAGCCGAAATCAGTGGAACTAAAATGTCTGATGGTAACCTGGTCGCCTACATGACAACAGTTCAGGCAAACTACGTCTTGCTCAAAAACCTTTCTGACGAGCAAATTCTTGAACGCTATGATAAAATCATATCTATAGCCAATGCCAAAATCAAGGAGGATGAGGCAGCTGGCAAAACTAAAGATGTTGCCAAAATCAAAGAATACATAAGTGTAATTGATGATTTATTGATAGGAATGGTAAAAGTGGATTGTGACTTTGTGAAGAACAATCTTGAGCCCAAGTACAGAAAAACACCTAATGACATTGCCCTGGCCAAGAAGATCTTTGGGTTTATGCTTCAGGGTAAATGTACTGATGATCCATTGTGGCTTGAAGTAGGTGAGCATATTAACAAGACCGAACCGGATTTCGGATTGGCTAAGAATATGGGCTTAAAACATATGGGTAATGATAACCTTGACAAAGCAGAAGCCTTCTTGCAGGAAGCTTTGGAATTGGCTACTACACCTGAAGATAAAGGAGACATGTATTTATACCTTGGCAGTATCCAGGCAAAGAAAAACAGCAAGAATGCAGCCCGCGAATACTACCGCAAAGCTGCAGAAGCTGGTAACAAAGAGGGCTATGAAAAAATTGGTGACCTCTACTACGGCAGCTTCAACGATTGCAAGAAGGGAGCAAATATGGCCGAAGACAGACTGGTATACATTGCGGCATACAACATGTATGCAAGAGCCGGAGCCGGTCAGAAAATGAGCCAGGCAAAATCACAGTTTCCTTCAAAAGAAGAGATATTTCTTTTCAACTGGAAAGTAGGTGACACCATGAGGGTGAGCTGCTGGATAGGAGAGACTGTAACAATAGATACGAGAGATTAGAAAAATTATCACAATGCAAAAGGCTGGCTTTTAGCCAGCCTTTTTGTTTTTCAAAGATGGCAACACAGGTGTTTGAGAAAATAATTCAACCCATAGGCACAACAGTACTTTGCTGTATCATTCTGCTTTCATGCACTCCCACCGAAACCTCTCAACCTGTTGAATACCATGGCCCGCTCAGTGAGGCTGAAAACGTAGAAATGTACTATGCAGAAAAAGATCTGATTAAGGTAAAAATGATCGCTCAAAAGGTCTTTGAATTCGAAAGTGGAGACAGGGAGTTCCCCGAAGGCATATACCTTGAGTTTTTTGACGAAACAGGGAAGATTACTTCTACGTTACGCGCCAACAGTGCCTATTATTTCAGTGATGAGGACAAATGGAGAGGTCGAGGCAAGGTGGAAATCATTAACATTCAAAAAAAAGAACAACTGAACACAGAAGAACTCTTCTGGAAGCAGGATACCAAACGCATTTTCACAGAAAAATTCGTAACCATAAAACTGGAAAATGAAGTGATCTATGGTACCGGTTTAGAGGCTGCCCAGGACCTCTCCGACTATACGATTAAAAACCCTGAAGGGGAATTTGAGGTTGTTGAGTGATAATTGCCAATCATCCATTATGCTTATCTTTGTGAATCCATGAAACTGGTCGACATGCTTTTGCTTTCCCTTGCGGTGGTCTTTATCATAATAGGGGCTTACGAAGTGATGACTGTAGGTCTTGGCCAGGCTTACTGGGCGATTATGCTTTCAATGATCCTATTCTTTATCTTTTCTATGAGAAAACGATCAACATAGATGAATACAGCGCTATTCACCCCTATTCTCATTTCACTCATTTTCTCTTTTTTCTTTTCCGGAATTGAAATCGCTTTCTTTTCTGCCAACAAATTACAAATAGAATTACAGGGAAAACAAGGGGTTCTTTGGGGGCGAATTATGTCCAAATTCGTCAAAAAACCATCCTGGTTTATCGGTACAACACTGATCGGAAACACACTCGCTTTAGTCCTTTTTGGAATTCTCATCACACAAATGATTGAGCCCTGGCTCGTCTCTATCTTACCGGAAGCATTTAAGGGCGACCTTTACGTGCTTTTGGTTCAAACAGTAATCTCCACCTTAATTATACTTTTTACAGCCGAGTTTCTTCCAAAGAGTCTGTTTCTGATTAATCCTAACCTGATGTTAGCCACCCTGGCAATCCCTTTCCGCATCATGTTTTACATCCTCTCACCCATTACTTTTTCCATTGTTTATCTGTCCAAGCTTGTTATTGTTCATGTGCTAAGGCTCGAATATTCTGAAGAAAAGCCTGCCTTTGGGCTTACCGACATGAACCATTACCTCGTTAACATGCAAAATGTAAAGCATGAGAATGAGGAAATTGAATTGGATAAAAAAATATTTCACAACGCCCTGGAGTTCAAAACGGTTAAAGTAAGAGAGTGTATGATTCCGCGTACAGAGATCATCGGGATCGGTTCGGATGAAGGTCTGGATAAACTGAAAGAAGCTTTTATTGAAAGTGGGCACTCCAAAATCATCATCTATAAGGATACTATTGATGACGTAATTGGCTATTGTCACTCTTCTGCCCTTTTCACCAAACCAAAAACAATCAACGAAATCCTCACACCCATCAATATTGTACCCGAAGCGATGATGGTAAATGAGCTAATGATCCAATTTATTAAGGACAGAAAAAGCCTTGCAGTAGTAGTAGACGAGTTCGGAGGAACTTCAGGTATAGTGAGTATGGAGGACATCATTGAAGAAATCTTTGGCGAAATTGAAGATGAGCATGATGAAGACGACCTTGTTGAACAGCAATTGGATGAGAAAACCTTCCTTTTAAGTGCCAGGCTCGAAATTGACTATCTCAACGACATATATGAATGGAATTTACCGGAGGGCGATTATGAAACCCTTGGCGGCATGATCCTTTCATATACTGAAGATTTCCCGGAAGAAGGAGATGCCATCCCCATTCCACCCTATGTTTTCATCATTCAATCCACAGAAGATAATCGCATCGACATCGTAAAGCTGATTATAGAAAAAAATGGTGCACAGCCCTAATCTACTTAGCCCAGGTTGGGTCATTTAATTGCCTGATAATCAGCAAAATTAATTCCTTAATTAGTGATTTACCCCTTTGCTGAATTGATAATAGGACTTAAATTTGCGGTCTTTAAAAATTAACTTAGGCTAACTCTAATTAAACACGCGGTATGGCGCTGATCGGAACTTTGAGGAACAAAATGACCAAGGTGGTCGTAGGATTTATTACCGTAGCAATCGCTGCATTTGTTCTTAATGACTTATTTGGAAGTGGACCCACTTCTGTTTTCTCAGGAAATGACAATGTAGTAGGTGAAATAGGTGGGAAATCTATCTCCCTGGAAGAATTTCAGGCAGCAGTCCAATCACGGGAAAACAACTATATCCTAAATTTTGGCCGTCAACCTGGAGAACTTGAGCGACCAACATTGCGTCAACAGGCCTGGGATCTTCTTATCGCCCGCTATGCCATTACACCGCAATACGAAAATGTGGGTGTAAAAGTAACCAGCGATGAAGAGTGGGATATTATTCAGGGAAAAAATGTAGATGAAAACATCAAATTATCCTTCACTGACTCAGCTGGGAATTTTGATAGAAATAGCCTTATATCTTACCTCCAGTCATTGGATAATCAACCAGTCAATTCAGAGCCTAGGGTACGCTGGAATGTTTTCAGAGCTGATCTGGTGCCTGCAAGAGAGCGCATAAAGTTTGAGAACCTCATCGTAAAGACAAACTACGTTACACAAGCCGAGTCTGAAAGAGAGTATCATTTGCAAAATGACGTGTGTGAAGTAAAGTATGTATATGTTCCTTTCTATACCATGAGCGATTCGCTGGTGACGGCTTCAGATGCAGATTTAAGGGACTACTACAACAAAAACAAAGAAAAATACAAGGCGGAGAAAGCACGTAGCCTAAGCTATGTCTCATTTCCTCTTACGCCATCAGCGATCGATTCTGCTGACATACGGGACGAGTTAACCAAAATTGTTGCAGACTTCAAAACGACCGAGGAAGACTCGGTATTTGCAGCCATTAATTCTGACTATGATGATTCCTTTGCTACGTATACGCCAGATGAGTTACCCAACTTTCTTAGCAACCAAATTGGCACCATGTCTAATGGCACCGTAATTGGCCCCCTGTTAGATGGCGACCGTTACAAAGTGGCAAAGTTAGTTTCAAAAAACAGAGATACTGTTTATAACGCACGTGCCAGCCATATCCTTATCCGATGGGATGATGAGACACCTGCTGCGAAACGCGCAGCCCGTGAAAAGGCACAAGGCATATTGAACGACCTGAAGGCGGGTGCAAATTTTGCACAAAAAGCAGGTGAATTTGGTACCGATGGCACTGCTTCAAATGGAGGTGACCTTGGATACTTTACGTCCGGCCAAATGGTAAAACCTTTTGAAACTGCAGTGTTCAATGCCAAAACTACTGGACTATTAAACAATCTTGTGGAAACTGAATTTGGCTACCACATCATTGATGTGACAAGCGTAAAAGACAATACCTCTTACACAGTGGCCATCATAGGACGCGAAATTACACCTAGTGATGAAACACAAAATGAAGCATATAGGAAAGCAGATTTGTTTGCCAGCAGTGTTTCAAGTTTAAATGAGTTTACTAAAAAGGCAGAGGAAGAGAAATTGACTGTCTATAACGCAGAGGATGTGAGCACCAACGCAAGCAGAATAAATACACTGGATGATGCTCGTCAGATCGTTCTTTGGCTTTTCCGTGATGCCAGCAAAGGTAAGGTTTCAGATGTATTCGATGTACAAACCAGCTATGTGGTAGCTGTAATGACCAAGGAAACAGAAGAAGGTTACAGGGCATTCGAGGATGTAAAAGAAGAAATCACTCCTTTGGTTAAAAATAAATTAAAAGGGCAAAAAATTGCAGAAAAACTTAAGAGTTTGTCAGGCACAATTGATGAAATAGCTACTGCCTATGGAGAAGATGCTACTGTCAATTCGTCAAGTGATCTAAAACTGAATTCAAATTCCCTTCCAGGAGTAGGTATTGACCCTGTTGCTGTAGGAACAGCATTTGCTTTGGAATCAGGAAAACGCTCTGAGCCTATTATAGGCCAAAATGGAGTGCTGATCATTGAAAATAATAATAAAACCATTGCTCCTGAACTTGGAGACTATACAATGTTTAAGAATCAAAGACTCCAAACGCTTAATAGTCAAGCTGGGTTCAATATTACAGAAGCCCTTAAGAACGGTGCCAATATCGAAGACAAGCGTTACTTATTTTATTAACAAAAAACACAACATGAGGCTCCATTCGTAATTCGAATGGAGTCTTTTTTTATTTTATGATAGACCAAAACTGGCTCAATTCATTCCGGGATAAATTAGACAACCATTACGCCTGGCCCTCTCTATACACTTTCAAGTTTATTGTTCCTAAAGGAAAGGAAGAGGAGGTGCGAAAAATGTTTCCCATGCACACTCCCAGTGAAAGGGCCTCAAAAAATGGCAACTATACCAGCTTCACTGTGCAAACTATGATGCCCTCTACCGAAGCGGTAATTGAAGTCTATCAGAGTGCCTCCGGCATTGAAGGTATTATTGCCCTTTAGGCTCCCAAAGATTGCCTCTTTAATAGTAACTTTATAGTCAACCAAACAAGGCGAGCCATGTGGATAGAAGAGAACCATAAGCTTAAGAGAACATTTCAATTCAAAGATTTTAGCGAAGCCTTTGCCTTTATGACCCGAGTGGCCATACTGGCTGAAAAAATGAATCACCACCCCAACTGGTCCAATGCTTACAACAGGGTCACCATCGAACTCAACACCCATGATGCGGGAAATATTGTAACAGAAAAAGATCGCCAGTTGGCTGAGGCCATTGATAAATTAACAAAGTGAGTTTGGATAAAACTTCCCTTTATCTCGTCCCTACTCCAATTGGAAACCTGGGTGATATTACTTTAAGATCGCTGGAAATATTAAAACAAGTTGATACCATTCTGGCAGAGGATACCCGCAAATCAGGTATCCTGCTCAAGCACTACGATATACAAAAACCTTTAATCAGTTTTCATATTTTCAATGAGCACAAAAAATTAACCGGACTGGTAGAGAAAATGAAAGCCGGAGAGACCATGGCTCTGATAAGCGATGCTGGTACTCCCGGTATTGCTGATCCCGGTTTTTTATTAACCAGAGCTTGCCTTCAAGCGGGCATAAAGCTGGAATGTTTGCCTGGCGCAACGGCTTTTGTCCCTGCACTTGTCAAGTCTGGCTTCCCTACAGATCGCTTTGTATTTGAGGGATTCTTGCCTCATAAAAAAGGAAAGCAGACGCTTTTGAAAAAGCTTGCGGAAGAAGAGCGTACAGTAATTGTATATGAGTCTCCGCATCGGCTTGAAAAAACACTGAACCTGATGTTAGAGCTTTTTGATGAAGAAAGGAAAATTTCAGTTTCAAGGGAGCTTACCAAAATACATGAAGAAACCATTACAGGGACTATCAAAGAAGTGGCAGCTTATTTTAATGAGCATAAAGTAAAGGGAGAAATTGTGATCGTGATTGATGGCAAAAAAGAATAGCATCGGAACCTCTTATCTTTTCGCAGGAGGCACCCTATTATTCAGCCTGGCCTGGCTGATGCCTTCATTTCCATTATTAGCATTTATCGGTTTTGCTCCATTTATTGCAATTGCCGCCAACAATCGTAAGGAAAAATCCATGTGGAGTTCTTTGGAACTCGTACTGCTTGGGTTATCCGTCTCCTTCTTTGCTGGAAGTCTTTTTTCACCCAATCTGTTGGTTTCCATTTTGGTACAAGCCATCCTTTTCACGATGTCATTCTTGGGCTACACTTTTGTTAGAAAAAGCCTTGGCCCTGGAGTCAGCATCATTACACTTTCTGTTTTTTGGCTAACAGTTGAATATGTTCTATTAAAATGGTCTCCATTTCCAGTTAATTTCCTTGCGGATTTATTCCTTTTAAAACCAGAATGGACAGCCTGGAATACGAATACAGGATACCTTGGCACATCTCTTTGGGTGCTTATTTCCAACACACTCCTTTATCAGGCAGTGCTTACCGAAAAAAAAGTGAATTGGATCTTTGTGGTGATGTTTGCCATCTCTGTTGTAGGGCCGATTGTTTATTCCTATACGCTATCTGCTGATGCAATCACAAGAGAACAGATGATGCAACTTTATTCCCCACTGCCAGATGTAAATAGTGACTATGCTTTAAGGGGAGAATTCATTCCAAGAACTACATCCTGGGTTTCTGTGTTAATTCTATTGTTTACCTTAGTCAAAAGAAAAACTACTAAGAAATGATTGATCTGGCCCAAATGGAGATGGATGTAATTGAACTCAGCAGTGAGGTGGCTCATTTTATTGGCAAAGAGGCTGGAAATTTTGATAAAAATAAAATTGAACATAAAAACACACCCAACAATCTGGTTTCGTATGTCGATAAGGAAGCGGAGAAAAGACTGGTAAAGGCCCTAAAAGTGATTTTACCAGGCTCTGGATTCTTAGCAGAAGAAGGAACTTCATTAGAAGGATCAACGGAATATCGTTGGATCATAGACCCTTTAGATGGCACTACCAACTTTACCCATGGGCTGCCTCCTTTTGCTGTAAGCATAGGATTGGCTCATAAAAATAAAATTGTACTGGGTGTGGTGCATGAGGTGTCTAAAATGGAATGTTTCTCGGCCACTGAAGATGGCCCTGCCTCCTGCAATGGTGTAGAAATTACTATCTCAGACACCAAATATTTGAATGAAAGCCTTTTAGCCACGGGGTTTCCCTATTATCATTTCGATAAAAGGGAAGAATATCTCGAAATCATCAAAACATTTCTTGAAGTAACTCATGGTGTACGTAGACTAGGAAGTGCTGCAACAGATTTGGCATATGTAGCGTGCGGGCGTATGGATGGTTTTTTTGAATACAACCTCAATCCCTGGGATGTGGCTGCTGGCAGTTTAATTGTGGAAAGAGCTGGAGGAAAAGTAACTGACTTCAAAGGAGGTAATGACTTTTTATACGGTGGAGAGATCTGTGCAGCCGGAGCGATCCAGCCTGAGATGGTAGAGGTAATCAAAAAGCACTGGGGTTACTAAACAGAATTGTTTAAATTTGTGATATGGTTCAGTACATTTTAATCGGCTTACTCGCAATTGGAGCGGTAACTTATTTAGGCTGGATGATTTTCAAATCATTTACATCCACAGATTGTAAGTCTGGCTGTGGCTCGTGTGGTGCCCTTGATGTCAAGGCCATTCAGAAAGCAATGGCTGAAAAGAAGCCTACAACCTAGGCCCAAACTTTCGTCCCTTCCGTACAGTTTTTACAAATTTCTATTTCCTCGCGCGATCTCAGCAAAGAGTTTCTGAAGTTTTGATATTTTTTTTGATTCCATATCTCTTTAAAAGATTTTTCATTTAAATCTCCTAAAACAAAATGAGCATCTTTGTCAAAACAGCAAGGCACAACTTTGCCATCCCACGTGATCACACAACTGTGCCACATTTTCCAACAATGGTTGAGTAAGCTGTTTTTGATGTCGTAAGAACCATCGCTCTTTTTTTTATAACGCGAGTATTTCTCGTTGATGGGAATTAAACCTGAACCATTCTTATAATCATAAATTTGGGCGGTTTTCAGCGCTACCTCATCTACTCCCAATTCATCCGCCAGTTTGTATACCTGATCAATCTGGGATTCATTAGGGCGTACAACGAGAAATTGAAAGATAACATGTGGCGTTTTCGATTTTAATTCTCGCTTCCATTTGATAATATTTTGTGTTCCCTCAATCACTTTGGAAAGTTTTCCCCCTACGCGGTAGGAAGAATAGGTTTCCTGATCTACACCATCGATTGAAATGATCATCCTGTCCAGGCCGGACTCGACCGTTTTTTTTGCCATCTCGTCATTGAGGTAATGCGCATTGGTTGAAGTGGCTGTATAAATTTTTTTGCGAGAAGCATAGCTTATCATTTCCAACAACTGTGGATGCAAATAGGGTTCTCCTTGAAAATAGAATATCAGATAGGATAAAGTTGGCGCGAGTTCATCCATTATCTTTTCATATAAATCCTGTTTTAACATCCCGGTAGGTCGGGTGAATGATCGCAGTCCACTCGGACATTCCGGGCACCTCAGATTACAGGAGGTTGTAGGTTCAATGGATATACTAATAGGCAATGCAGGCATAGTGGCCTTGCCAGAAAGCCTGGAGTAAAAATAACTGGAAAGCACTTTCCCCGAATTCCAAACTCTGGCCAGAGTAAGCTTCGATACAAAGTTCAATCCATCCGTTATATTTCTATTCATGGCCATTCCAAAATTACCTTTTACAAAGCGATTGTTTTATCTTTCCACCCATTATTTAGCCCATGAGAATTATTCTTGTCCTTTTCTCGCTTCTATTCTCTATCCAACTGTTAGGGCAGCAAATTCAACTGTCCGAAAGAGCCCATATTGGAGTCATCACATGCGCTCCATTTCAAGGCGAGCTATACTCTGCATTTGGACATAGCGCCATCAGGGTGTACGATCCAGTCAACAGAATTGATTATGCTTATAACTATGGCACTTTCAATTTCAACCAACCCAATTTCTATCTCAACTTTACCCGCGGACGCCTGCTTTATAAATTGTCAGTACAATCCTATCCGGACTTTCGGTATTACTATCTCTATTATAACAGATGGGTTCATGAGCAAATCATTGATCTCAATCAACAGCAAAAGCAACAGCTTTTTGATTTTTTACAACAGAATGCACAACCAGAAAACCAGGAGTATCTCTACGATTATTTTTACAACAACTGTGCAACAATAATCAGAGATGTTTTTGTGAACGTGCTGGGTGATAATATAAAATTTGACGACTCATATATTACCACAGACTACACCATTCGTGATCTTACAGACCTGTACCTCAAAGAACAACCCTGGGGAGATTTGGGTATTGACATTTGTCTTGGTTTGCCCATGGATAAAAAAGCCACTCCGTATGACTACATGTTTTTGCCGGATTATATCGAATCATCGTTTAATCACGCAACCATTATCACCGACAACGGTTCAAAGCCGCTGGTGAAAGAAACTGTCATTTCTGATCCACCTGGTAAACCGATGGCTTTCGATAGTGTTCCCCATCCCTGGACAGTATTTGGGGCTTTGCTTGTGGTGGTGGTAGCCGTTTCCTTTTTTGATTTTAAGAAGAAGAAAGTATCCAGGTGGGTTGACTTTGCATTGCTTTTTATAACAGGAACAATAGGGTGTTTGCTCTTTATCTTGTGGGTAGCGACTGATCACAAAGCCGCAGCAAACAACTTCAATTTATTATGGGCATTTCCCACCAATCTCATTGCAGCATTCTTGCTCTTTGGAAAACAAAAGGAAATACTTAAGAAGTATTTTAGATTCCTCACCGGAATCACCCTACTCCTACTTATCACTTGGGTGTTTTTACCTCAGCAGCTGAACGTCTTTTTAATTCCTGTAGTAATCTCATTAGCCATTCGTTATGGCCTTAACTACTCCCTACGAAAGAAAGCTTACATATGAATAGGCCTGTTGGCCGTTGCAGCAAGGCACGCCTCCTTCACCGCTTCCATGTACGTAGGGTGTGCATGTGACATTCGGGCAACATCCTCTGCAGATGCCCGGAACTCCATAGCTGTCACTCCTGCAGCGATCATATCTGCTGCTCGTGCGCCTATAATATGTACACCTAGGATTTCATCTGTTTGTTTGTCTGCCAAAATCTTCACCAGACCGTCTACATCCATACTGGCCCTTGCCCTGCCTAATGCTTTGTAGGGAAATGATCCGGTCTTATATGCTTTACCACTTTCTTTCAATTGCTCCTCTGTATACCCTACACTGGCCACCTCTGGCCATGTGTATACTACACCTGGAATCAATAAATAATTAATATGCGGCTTCTGCCCTGCCATTTGTTCCGCCACCATCACACCCTCTTCCTCTGCTTTGTGCGCCAACATAGCACCCCGCACTACATCACCAATTGCATAAATATTATCCGCTTTGGTTTTCAAATGATCATCAACAGGTATCTTCCCTTTATCCAACTCAATTCCAACTTTATCCAATCCCAAGCCTTCAGTATAGGGTCGTCTTCCAATACTTACCAGACAATAATCACCTTTTAATTCAATAGACTTACCTGATTTATCCTCCGCTTTCAACACCACTTCTTTACCCTTGTTTTCTATGGATGTCACTTTATGACCCAGGTAAAATTGCATTCCCAGTTTCTTTGTCACCTTTAGTAACTCTTTGCCCATTGTGCCATCCATGGTAGGAATAAGGCTATCAAGAAATTCAACTACTGTAACTTTTGATCCAAGGCGAGCATATACTGAGCCTAACTCCATACCAATTACGCCTCCCCCTACAACAATTAAATGTTTGGGCACTTCTTTCAGTTCAAGTGCTTCCGTGCTGGAAATAATTCTCTTTTTATCAAATGAAGCAAATGGTAATGGTGTAGGTTTTGATCCAGTTGCTATGATTACCTTCTCTGTGGTAACCGTTGATTCTTTCCCCTCTTTTCCTGTAATCTTAATTGTGTTTTTATCTACAAAAGAACCGACACCTGTATGCACATCGATTTTATTCTTTTTCATCAGATAAGCAATCCCGGCCACATTCTGCTTCACTACATCTGCCTTGCGCGTGATCATCTGCTTGATATTCACCTTTGGTGCAGTGATATCGATACCGTGTTCTTTGAAATTCTCCTTTGCATTAATGAAATGTTCAGATGAGTCTAACAAAGCTTTTGATGGAATACAACCAACATTCAGACAAGTACCTCCCAGGACATCATATTTTTCAATGATTGCTGTTTTAAAACCTAATTGTGCGCAGCGAATGGCTGCCACATACCCACCAGGCCCTGATCCTATTATCGTAACGTTGTATTGCATAATATTTCTTTGTTCTTTCTGTGAAAAATTATTCTGTCAATAGTTATTAAACTCCCAAAATTAAGCGTCCAGGATCTTCCAACATCTCTTTTATTTTTACCAAAAAGCTCACAGCCTCTTTTCCATCCACAATGCGGTGATCATAAGAAAGTGCCAGGTACATAATAGGACGAATCACTACTTCACCCTCAATTGCTACAGGGCGCTGCACGATATTGTGCATACCCAAAATTGCTGATTGTGGAGGATTTAATATGGGTGTTGACAACATCGACCCAAACACACCACCATTGGTTATAGAGAAGGTGCCTCCTGTCATTTCCTCAATAGAAAGCTTTCCATCGCGACCACGAAGAGCCAATCGCATCACCTCTTTTTCTATTTCTGCCATGCTCATTAATTCAGCACTTCGAATAACCGGAACTACCAAACCACGAGGTGTAGACACTGCAATTGAAATATCACAATAATTGTGATACACTGCATCGTCACCATCGATATACGCATTTACTGCCGGGAATTCCTGTAAGGCCACACATACCGCTTTAGTGAAGAAACTCATAAAGCCCAGGCCTACATCATACTTCTCTTTGAATTTATCTTTGTACCTGGAGCGCAGATCCATCACCGGCTTCATGTCTACCTCATTGAAAGTAGTGAGCATAGCCGTTTCATTTTTCACCGTCACCAAACGCCTCGCAATGGTTCTGCGTATGGAAGACATCTTCTCTCTCGTTTCCTCGCGTGTTCCGCTTGGTGTAGGTGCAGGTGCAGCAGATTCTGCTTTTTGCTGACCAGCCTGTGCATTCACAGCATCCTCCTTGGTAATTCTACCGCCAACACCTGTGCCCGAAACCTGATCTGGAGAAATTCCCTTTTCAGACAAAATTTTCCCCGCTGCCGAAGAGGGATGGCCAGCCGCATAAGATTTATCCCCTGAAGGTGCGCTTTGCGAAGGTGCCGTTTCCGTGGGCCTCGATGTAGTAGCCTCAGGAGTGCCTTCTGCCACTTCAATTTTACATATCAAACCACCAATTGGCAATGTTGTGCCTTCCTGTGCCACTATTTTTAAAATACCTTGTGCTTCTGCTGGTAGTTCAAAAGTGGCTTTATCAGATTCTACCTCTGCAATCACTTCATCAAGTGCCACAAAATCACCTTCTTTTTTCAACCAGGTAGAAATTGTCACTTCGGTGATTGACTCTCCAACAGCCGGCACCTTCATTTCTTTTACTTCACCGGTGGCCTTTGGTCCGCTGGAAGCGGATGGTGTTGGTTTCGACTCTTCTTTCGAAGCTTTTGATTTAGGCTCTTCCTTCGGAGTTGTTGTTTTACTTGCAGCATCAGTGTCAATCTCACAAATCACCTCACCAACAGGCACTGTTTCTCCTTCTTGTTTTACAATTTTTAGGATTCCTGCTTTTGGAGCGGGCAATTCAAAAGTGGCTTTATCAGATTCTAACTCTGCTATTACCTCGTCCATGGCAACCTGATCGCCATCCTTTTTAAGCCATGTTGCTATGGTTACTTCGGTGATTGACTCCCCTACAGTGGGGACTTTGACTTTTTCAGACATAATGGTTTGTTAATTTTTTAAAGCTTTAATTTCCAGGGCCTGGTTAACAAGTTTTTCCTGCTCCACTTTGTGTACTTTAGAGTAACCCGTAGCTGGAGATGCACTCGCCTTCCTTGATACAAATTCAAATTTCTGATTGGGCATCATGCGAATAATAAAACTCTGACAACCCATATTTGAAGGTTCTTCCTGTACCCACGCCACCCTGGCGCCTTTGTATTTCTTCAGCAATGCGTTGATTTGCTTTTCCGGAAATGGATACAATTGTTCAATGCGAACAATGGCAATATCCTTTATCTTTTTCTTCTGCCTTGCTTCTGACAAATCATAATAAATTTTACCACTACAAAATATCAACTTTTTTGCTGACTTAGGATTTGAAGGATCGTCTATAACTTCTTTAAACCCTCCCTTCGTAAACTCACTGACAGGTGAAGCTACAGCAGGATGGCGAAGCAAAGATTTTGGAGAAAACACAATACATGGTTTTCTAAATTCCCAGGTCACTTGCCTTCTCAACAAATGGAAAAAATTTGCTGCTGTGGTCGGGTTAGTGATGACCATATTGTATTCCGCAGCCAGCTGAAGAAAGCGCTCTGGTTTAGCGCTGGAGTGTTCAGGCCCTTGCCCTTCATATCCGTGGGGTAATAGCATTACCAATCCATTCATGCGTTGCCATTTCGATTCGGCACTCGCAATAAACTGGTCGATCATTACCTGTGCCCCATTAACAAAGTCACCAAATTGAGCTTCCCAAAGTACCAATGCATTTGGCGAAGACATCGCATATCCGTATTCAAATCCAAGAACCCCAAATTCAGAGAGCAATGAATTAAAAATTTGAAGCTTTTTCTGACCTTCTTCAATATGATCAAGGTTACAATAATCCTGGTTGTCTGTTACATCCGTTACATAGGCATGACGATGAGAGAACGTACCTCTTTTTACATCTTGCCCTGAAAAACGGACAAATCTTTTTTCCAATAAAAGAGATCCATAAGCCAACAATTCGGCCTCAGCCCAACCCAGTTCCTTATTCTCGAAAAATGCAGCTTTTCGATCTTTCAACAATTTTTCGATCTGCTTGATTGGTTTGAATCCCTCGGGCAACGTAATCAAAGCTTTTCCCACCTTATCTATTACAGCCTGCTTGATAGCTGTGGCTGGTGATGAATCAAAATCTTCCGGGGTAGACTTTCTGAGCTTGTGCCACTCCTCTTCAATTTTTTGAACCTTATAAGGAAGCTTGTTTTGTTTCACCTCGTTTAGCCTGTCTTGCAGTTGACTTCTAAACTTATTGTCCATTTCACTTGCCAACTTGGCATCAACACTACCTCCTTCTACGAGGTTTTTAGAATATATCTCTCTTGGGTTGGGGTGCTTGGCGATAAGGTTATACAGTTTCGGCTGTGTAAACTTAGGCTCGTCACTTTCATTGTGCCCATGTCTGCGATAGCAGACCATGTCTATAAATATGTCCTTACCAAACTTTTGCCTGTACTCTACCGCCAGCTTGCTGCAGAAAGTTACTGCTTCTGCGTCATCACCATTTACGTGAAGTACTGGTGCATCAATAATTTTCGCCAGATCTGTACAGTAAATAGAGGTGCGGGCATCATCATAATCAGTAGTGAACCCGATCTGATTGTTAATAACAAAGTGAACAGTGCCACCAGTACTATAGCCGGGTAGGCCTGACATTTGAACAATCTCATACAATATTCCTTGTCCAGCAATAGCCGCATCACCATGAATGAGAATGGCCATTGCCTTTTTTAGGTTACCTGAATATTCATCATCAATCTGGCCCCGTGTATAGCCAAGTACCAACGGATCAACCGCTTCGAGATGAGAAGGATTGGGCGTCAACTTTACATACATCTTATTTTTCGAAGGTGTGTCGATGTGTCCGGCATAGCCCTGATGGTATTTAACATCACCATCACCCATTGTTCCGTCTAAACCTGCATTTCCTTCAAATTCATTAAATATTTGCTCATAGGTTTTACCCAAAATATTTGATAAAACATTCAATCGGCCTCTGTGTGCCATACCAATCGCCACCTCTGAGACACCAAGTTCTGCCGCTTTATTAATTATAGTCTGCAAGGCCGGAATGGTATTTTCTCCCCCCTCTAATGAAAATCTTTTCTGTCCAAGAAATTTGGTATGAAGAAAGTTTTCGAATACAACAGCCTCGTTAAGCTTATAGAGAATGTCTCTTTTTTCTTCAATGCTTGGATTGTAGGAATAATATTCCGTTTCACACTTCTCAACAAACCAGTCGAAAATGTCTTGATTTCTTATGTAACTATATTCAAACCCAATCGGGCCTACATAGACCTTTTCAAGTTTCTCAATGATCTTCCTTAAAGTGGTTCTTCCTAAACCCACCTCCAGACCCACATCAAATTCGGCATCTAAATCGGCATCCGTCAAACCATAGTATTTATGATCTAATGGCACTTTATGATCCCTTCTGGGTCGAACCGGGTTGGTATACGACTTAAGATGAGCTCGAGACCGATAGGTATGAATTAATGTCCTTACCTGTGTTTCTTTAATGGTAAGTCCGTCTGCCACCACCGCAGAAGAACCGTTGTCCCCATACCGTTGTTGAGAGAAGTCATACCCCTCAAAAAACTTCTGCCACGAGACATCTACAGAAGTGGGATCCTGCTTATAGTTTTGATAAAGTTCATCGAGGTATCCAACGTCTGCATTGGATATATAGGAGTATTTGTCCATAATATTGATGGTGTGTAAACAAATGTAAATAACCGTTCTGTGTATTAAAAACTGAATAACCGCATTAACAAATATATAAAATCAAAGTACTGGTTTTCACTGAACCAATAACATTGTCAAATAGAAAAATTACACTACATTTGCAGTCCTAAAAAAATACTGGACGAGATCCACAAAATAAAATAGCAAATGGCTGTAAAAATTAGATTGGCTCGCAGAGGCCGCACAAAACTGGCATTATACGATGTAGTCGTAGCGGATGCCAGAGCACCACGTGATGGTCGCTTTATTGAAAAAATTGGTACGTATAACCCTTTGACTAACCCTGCCAGCATTGTGCTGAAGGATGATAGGGCATTTCACTGGTTGATGAATGGTGCACAACCTACTGACACCGTGAAGGCAATGCTATCATATAGGGGAGTGATGCTAAAAAAACACCTCCAGATTGGAGTTGTAAAAGGTGCCATTACCCAAGAGCAGGCAGATGCCAAATGGGAAGAATGGATGAAGGCGAAGGAAGCTAAGATTCAGGGTAAGAAAGACACCCTTGCCCAGAGCAAGCAAGAACAGGCAAAAGCACGTAAAGAGGCTGAAACAAAAGTAAAAGAAGCCAGGGCTGAAGCCATTAAGAAGAAAAACGTAGTGAAAGAACCTGAAGCTGCACCAGCAGAGGAAGCCCCGGCAGAAGCGGCTATTGAACCCGCAGCAGAAACAACAGAAGCACCGAAAGCAGATACAACTCCCGAAAGTGAGGAGCCAAAAGCATAATTAAAAGACATGGATATTGACTCGTGCTACCAGGTTGGGTACGTGATCAAAAGACATGGACTGAAGGGTGACGTAAAGATTCTTATAGAGTCAGCCCTTCCTAAAAAATTGGAATCAATCTTTGTTCAAATTGACAACAGATTGGTTCCATTTTTCATTGAACAAATCTCTGTTTTACAAGATATTGCTGTTGTCAAGCTTGAAGACGTAGATAGTCCAGAGCAGGCAGACCGGCTTGGCAAATGCGCAGTTTATCTTCCCAAATCATTAAAACCAAAATCCGACAAATTGGAAACCAATGATTTGATTGGCTTCAGCGTTTACGCTGATTCAGAAAATTTAGGAACCATAACTTCTATTAACAACCATGCCCTCAATCCACTTTTAGTGGTGACGCTCCAGGAAAAAGAGATCCTAATCCCTATTAGTGATTACTTTATAAAAGAAATCGACCAAAGTGACAGGAAAGTAATGGTAGCACTGCCTAATGGCTTTATGGATATCTAGGTCTTCTATTAGTAACTTGCTGTATGCATATTGATATCATCACCTGCTTACCCAAATTGTTGAAAGGTCCATTTTCAGATTCGATTTTGAAAAGAGCCCAGGACAAGCAGTTGGTAAGTATTGATATCCATGACTTGAGGGATTACTCTGCAAACAAGCACAGGGCAATTGATGACTACGCCTTTGGAGGCGGAGCGGGAATGGTGATGATGGTAGAGCCTATCGATCGCTGTATTTCTCACCTAAAGGGCATACGCAAATACGATGAGGTCATTTATATGAGCCCTGATGGCGACCTTTTGACCCAATCTGTAGCCAACCACCTCAGCCTCAGTCAAAATCTCATCATGCTATGTGGCCACTACAAGGGCGTAGACGAACGGGTAAGGGAGCACCTTATCACAAGAGAGATAAGCATTGGGGACTATGTGCTTTCCGGTGGAGAGCTGGCGGCAGCAGTGCTTTCAGATAGCATTATAAGGCTAATACCGGGTGTTTTATCGGATGAAAGCTCTGCCATGACCGACTCATTTCAAGATGGATTGGTTGCTCCACCAGTATATACCAGGCCTGCCTCGTACAAAGGCTGGAATGTGCCCGAAATACTCTTATCCGGTCATGATGCGAAGGTGGAGAAGTGGCGCCACGAAAAAGCCGTGGAAAGAACCAAAACAAGGCGACCAGGCCTTTTTCAAGGAGATGAATAGGTAAACAAAAAAACTGCATCCTATCAGTTTTTGTAATTCCTAAATCCTATATTTGCAGTCCATTTTAAAAAACCATCATGCTATGGCTGATTTAATGAAGATAGTGGAGCAGGAATTAGCTTCAAAGAGAGCAGATATCGTTGATTTCAAGGCTGGTGATACAGTCAATGTGCACGTTCGAATCACAGAGGGTGCCAAAGAGCGTATTCAGCAATTCCAGGGTGTAGTATTGTACCGCAGAGGAAAGAGCACGAACGGAGAATCCTTTTCTGTCCGTAAAATATCTAACGGAGTAGGCGTAGAGCGTATATTCCCTTTATTAAGCCCAAGCATTGACAAAATTGAGCTTATCAAATCCGGAAAAGTACGTAGGGCCAAGCTTTATTACATGAAAGGAAGACAAGGTAAGGCTGCCCGAATTAAGGAGAAATTATCCGGTAGTCAGGCTCCTAAAGCATAAAGATTCTAATCCAAGAGCCCGCCTTGACACCAGGGCGGGTTTCTTTTTTTACCCCAGCCATAAACTTGATTGGAGTAGTTATGGCTTGGCGCTATATTTGAACCTCAAATCTTAATTCCATTATGGCAAAAACAAGCATTTCTAAGCTACTAGGTAAAGAGGCCAAATACCTTTTGGATCACAAGAGCAAAACCATTTCACAAGACAAGCTTATCCTACCAGGAGCTGATTTTGTGGATAGGGTTTTCAGTCAGTCCAACAGAAACCCACAAGTGCTTAGAAGCTTAAGTACAATATTTAATCATGGCAGATTAGGGGGCACTGGATATGTTTCAATTCTACCGATCGACCAAGGTATCGAACACAGCGCTGGCGCTTCTTTTGCCAAGAATCCAATCTACTTTGATCCAGACAACATAGTGAACCTGGCAATTGAAGGAGGTTGCAATGCAGTAGCTACAACTTTCGGAAACCTGGCCATGGTTTCCAGAAAATATGCGCACAAAATACCATTTATAGTTAAGATCAACCACAATGAAATTTTAACTTACCCTAATCAGTTTGACCAGGTAATGTATGGTTCCGTTGAAGAGGCATGGAACCTGGGGGCGGTAGCCGTGGGTGCCACTATTTATTTTGGCTCTGAAAACGCGACCCGGCAAATCCAGGAGGTAGCAGCAGCATTTGAAAGAGCGCATGAACTGGGAATGGCAACTATTCTTTGGTGCTATCTTAGAAATAGTGCCTTTAAAAAGGACGGAAAAGATTACCATGTATCGGCCGACCTTACGGGTCAGGCAAATCATTTAGGAGTAACCATTCAGGCAGACATTATCAAACAAAAGCTACCTGAAAACAATGGAGGATATAAGGCATTGAATACTGGTGGATCAAGCTATGGAAAGCTTGACGAAAAAATGTATTCACAATTAAGCTCTGACCATCCTATTGACCTTTGTCGCTATCAGGTAGCTAACTGCTATATGGGGCGTGCTGGTTTGATCAACTCAGGAGGGGCATCCTCTGGAGCCAGTGATATGGCTGAGGCTGTAAAAACCGCTGTGATTAATAAAAGAGCAGGTGGCATGGGATTGATTTCAGGAAGAAAAGCCTTTCAAAGACCTATGAAAGATGGTGTTGGAATATTAAATGCCATCCAGGACATATATCTGGATAAGGGCGTAACAATAGCCTAAATTACATTGCTGATTAGACATAAAAATCAGCACTCATTTAAAACAATATTATGGCTTGGTTTAAACGCACCGACAAAGGAATATTAACCCCAACAGAAGCGAAGCGAGAGGTACCGGATGGTCTCTGGTTCAAATCTCCGGAAGGGAAAATCGTTCACACCAGAGAGTTGAAAAACAATGCTTATGTGGTGCCCGAAGAGGATTACCACGTGCGCATTGGTTCAAAAGAATACTTTGAGATACTCTTTGATAACAATGAATTTAAGGAATTGGATGCCGATATGGAGTCTGCTGATCCCCTGAATTTTGTTGACTCCAAACCTTACCCAAAACGCATCAAAGAATCTCAGGCAAAAGTAAATCTTAAAGATGCAGTGCGAAGTGCCTATGGAAAAATGGACGGTATTAAGATTGTTATCGCTTGTATGGATTTCAGTTTTATTGGTGGCTCTATGGGATCGGTGGTAGGTGAAAAAATTTCCCGCGCCATCGACCATTCTATAAAAACAAAAACTCCTTTCCTTATGATCTCGAGATCAGGGGGAGCCCGCATGATGGAGGCTGGACTTTCATTGATGCAAATGGCAAAGACATCGGCAAAGCTGGCATTATTGGATCAAGCTAAAGTCCCTTATATCTCACTTCTCACCGACCCCACTACCGGAGGCGTTACAGCATCCTATGCGATGTTGGGTGATTTTAATATTGCAGAGCCCAACTCATTAATTGGGTTTGCAGGACCGCGTGTAATCAGAGAGACCATTGGGAAAGATCTTCCAAAGGGTTTTCAGAGTGCAGAGTTTGTACTTGAGCATGGATTCCTGGACTTTATCGTAGACAGAAGAAACTTAAAAAGTAAACTGGCTACGTTGTTGCGGATGTTGGCCTAACATTGATCATATAGGCCACAAAGGCACAAGGACACTAAAAAATATTTCCCTCCCAAAATTCTTCGTGACTTATTGCCCTGGTGGCAAAAAACATGCATTCTGAGATCATTGACATTAACTTAGTTAAACCTACCGCATAAAATGTTTCAAGGAAATACAGTCAGTCTTATTCCCTGTTGCTCCTTCTGTTCAAAAAAAAAGACTGCCCTTGTGAGGCAGTCCTTTATTGAAAAGTAATTCAAAATTAATTCATCACTACTCCTGCTAATTGTGGAGCAACTGTAATCTTACTTTGATTACCCGTGTTACCCAAAAATACTGCATAGATATCAAACGTACCATTTGCCTTAAACTATTGTCCTCTTTTCCAATGCTTTTTCATACAATCCCTTAGGCGATAATATAATTATAAGCCTGTTCCGTCAATTGACCACAAAAAAAAGGCCATCACAAGTGATGGCCTTTTTAGTTCTGGTTCTAAACTCTAATTATTCCTGACACAGGTTTAATTTAATTGGACCAGCAGAAGGAGTACTTACGTTCGCCACCACATTCCCTTTGGGTGACTTAATTGAAAATACACATTCTGAGTTGTAATCATCATCACTCCATGCAAAGGTTAGTGTAACTGCCGTTGGTGGTACATTTATCACTGTTTGCATTGCCCCTATGGGTACTCCACCAGATCCTTCAGGAGGAGGAAGATATTGAGTAGGAATAAACACCTTAGTCTCAACCCCATCAATTTTCACACTGATGTAACCTCCCTGCCATCCATCACCGTAGGTATCCTGCATATCAATAGTCCAGTTTCCACCATTGGCTCCTGGATTACTGATTTCCTCAGCACATACTACACCAAATTGTACCTCGCAATTTGATCCCGGAACCTCAGTGCAAACACTGGGCGACCAGGAATCAAATACACGTCCGTCATCGGTTGTAAAGTGCCAGACAACAGTAAATACATCCTTATCAATAAAGATATTGGTAGCATCCCTTGCAGGATTGAAAGGTGCGGCAAACACATCTATGGCATTGCCACTAACTCCATCATTGTAGTCAAATGTGGCACCAGAATACAAGGCTTTTACTTGGGCTTGCGTTAATGAAAATTCAGCCGCAGTACGATTAGCCGGCACAGCTCCTCCTTCATAGGAAATGAGCGGTTTAGTACCATGGTCAGCCACGGCAGGGTTTCCATCTACATCTGTGTAGGTCTCCTCCCACGTTAAAAATACTTCCATCTTGGTCACCGTTGCCTTTTGGTCAATTGAAATCCATTTCAGTTGGAAGTCCAAAGTGATCGAAGCGTCACCGCGCTTAAAGTCCTGTGCGGTACTTACTATCTTTCCCTCGCCATTGACTCCTGATTCCCATACCGGAATCAACTCTTTGTCATCACTACACGACACGGACAGGAGAAATATCCCCGCCAATGTCAATGCTAAATATTTAATCTTATTCATGTTTCTTCAAGTTTAAAATTGAAACTTCAACACATCCCAGAATACCGCATTAGCTGGTGAATCAAAAACAACTGTCGGTGTATTGGTGTTGAGGTTGATTTCATCCTGTGCATATGGCAAACGCAACGCAAATTGACGTGGCGGCTGCAATGGTGTTTGCAATCCAGTTGGCATTCCGGTTCTTCTAAACGTGTTATAAATTTCAAACCCGTTTCCAAAGTTCATGAACCAAGCTTGCTTTAAAACCACATTTAATTTTGCCGTATTAGAAACTGCTGCATCATACTTTGCCAATTGGTCATTGATGTACGCATCACGTCTCGCTGTGGAAATAGCCACCGCTCCTGGATCTTTACTCACAAAGCTATTTACCTTAGCAAATTGCTCCTGCATAGCTGTTTGAAACAACGTTCTGGGAGTGGTTGTTGTTGCCACACCCAACGCCAATGCCGCTTCAATCCTATGGATCTTTGTCATCCAGGTAGTAATCATTGGGAAAATACCATCTCCCTTTCCTTTGTTTCCTCCACCTGCTTCCGGACCATCATCATACAAACCTGCAGCAGGATACAATCCTACTGTAGTTCTGATCGGGTTGTCATTAGGAATACCTGATGGATCAGAGCGATCACGGCCAAAGTACCCAGCAAGAAAAGTTTTCTGTGAGTTCGTTAATGTAGCGGCCGTTTTATTATAAACTCCTCCTGCTACATAATCACTCAATGGGAAATACCCATAAGTACAATCCGTACGCTGCGAACAAGGCATCGTATTCTTGTCTGTTGGATCATCTGGATTGAGTACTGTAGATGTCTGACGCTTGAAGTAGAAATAGGTTCTGGGGTCTCCAGGAACTGTTCCACCCAATGTCAAAGGCACCAACATCTCATACATCAATTGATGTCCATAGTAAGAATAAGCAGCTGTTCCTCCGGCATATCCATCAGAATAGGTAGGGTGACGATCATCCGGATTGTTGGTAGTTGAGAAAGTAAACTGGAAGTCATCACTCGCTGAAGATATAAATTCTTCCCCAGGAGTTGTATTCGCTGCCTCCATTGTAGTTAGAGTCGGGATAACAGATGCATCCGCTCTACTCATCTGCAACAACAATTTAAACTTTAGAGATCTGGCCGCCCGCGACCATTTGTTTTTAATGTTCGTGTTACTTCCACCGTAGATCAGGTCTCCTGAAATGTTTACCGGGCTGGTCTCATTAAAATGAGCTAATGCCTCATCCAAAAGAGTAAGCAAATCGCTGTAAACTGCTGCTCCTCCATCAAAAGCGGGTGCCAGGTTTTGCGTTTTTGCATCTCCCTGGAAAGCTGATGAATACGGAACATCTCCCCAAAGGTCAACCATCAAACTGAAGTAGTAAGCCTTCAATACTTTGGCTATTCCCTCATAGTAGGGGTTGGCTGCCCCGTCTGCCCTTTGCTGAGCTGTTGTTTTGAGGATGCCGTCCAAATCCTTCAATGGATTGGAGTACAAATAATTCCAGGTTCCATTCCATGACGAGTTCGTCATGTTGAAACTATCGAAATAATCAGTAATCGCCACGAAGCCATGTGTTGCATCGTTCAGGTTGCCTGCGAAAGTAGATGACGCATTTAACTCCACGTTTGTGAGCAACAATGACAAAGAGGCCTGAGCTGGATTATTCGGGTCTCTGTTGATATCCAATTCGGTCAGGTCGCAGGATGACACTGTAAACAGCATCAACACAGTTATAAGCAAACCTGATCCGTATTTTTTTATTCTGTTCATAATTATATTCTCTTGAGTTAAAATCAGAATGTCAAATTTAGGTTCACACCGTATCTTCTGGTAGTAGGTGCTGCTCCGTACTCGAATCCTTGTACGTTGCTACCTGATGTACCAGCCAATACTTCAGGATCAAGATTTAGATCCTCCAACACATTTGGCGCTTTCCACCATAGGTTACGACCCGTTACTGAGATTTTCACATTTCCAAAAGGAGTTTTTGACAACAAACTCTTTGGCAACGAGTAGCCTAAGCTAATCTCGCGAAGCCTAATTGTTGTTCCATCGTAAACGTTAACCTCATCTTGTCCGTATGCTCCCCAACCATCGCTGAAGTGTGCATCAAATGCAGAGATCACTGTGGTGTTCTTAATCAAATTTCCGCCAGTATCTGTGACTGGTAAGAAGGTTTGATTACTTCCGTATACTCCAGGCACAACACGAAGTCCTTCACGATCGATACTTTGTTTCAACTGGCCGCGAAGTAGCAATGATGCTCCAGTAAATGAATAGAAGTCTCCACCTTGTTTCCAATCAATCAATGCACTAAGGGTGATGCCCTTCCAGCTGAAAGTATTGTTGATACCCAATGTGAAGTCAGGGTTAGGATCTCCAATGATTTCAGATTGTCCGGTTCCGAAAGGAAGACCAGTTTCTTTGTCGATCAACAACTGACCGTCATCGGTTTTTGCATTAACGGTACCAAAGATCTGTCCATAAGGAAATCCATTTCTGTGGATCGTGGCTAATGAAGTACCAGGACCACCAATAATTACCTCACCTGTAGGACCAGCATCCACTACCAGCGATTTGATTCTGGTGAAAGCAAAGTAAGTATCCCATGTAAAGCCGTTAGACAATTGAACCGGGGTTATGTTCAAACCCACTTCCCATCCTTTGTTTTCCAACTCGCCAAAGTTTACAACCTGCTCAGTAAAACCTGTAGAACGAGGTAGAGCGGCTCTCAATATTTGATCCGTAGATGTACGTTGGAAGTAAGTTACATCCAAGCCCACCTTGTTGTTCAAAAACTTTAATTCTGCTCCTGCCTCATACTCTGTAGTGAATTCAGGCTTTAGTGCAGGGTTACCTAAAGTATTCGCAAGCGAGGCTCGGTTTACTTTGGTTCCACCTGAAGTCGTAAAGGGCACACCAATCTGGTAGTTAGTTGAGGTCAGATAAGGATCAGCATCGTTACCCACTTTAGACGCGGCAACTCGCACCTTTGCATAGTTCATGAACCCTGGCATTGTGAGTGCCTCAGATAACACAAATGAAACACTGGCTGAAGGGTAGAAATAGTTGTTGTTATCCTTCGGCAGGGTAGATGACCAGTCATTACGAGCGGCTATGTTCAGGAACAGGTAATCACGGAAAGACAAAGAAAGATCGGTGTAGGCACCGTTCAACCTTCTCTGGCTGGTGTAATCCCTGGTGGCAATCTGTGACACAGTTCCATCCAAACGATACAAACCGGTATTCAATCCATCAGAAATTATACCAGTACCTGTTACCCTGTTGCGTCTGAAATCACGCTGATTCATATTGTATCCAACAATTCCGCGGAAAGCCAAATCCTGGTTTATATCTTTCTGCACAGTTACCAGCATATTATAATCTTGCTCTGTGTTGGTCAGGTCATCGTTCCATACGTGACCCAAGGGCTCGTTGCTACCTCCACTTCTCACTACGTCTCTTCTTAGGTCTGTGTAGGTATTGATACCGCCTTTAACAAGCACATTCAACCATTCTGTTACATCATATCCCGCAGAGAATGAACCGTAGGCACGATTGATATCAGAAGTATATTGATTGTATTTAGCAATCCACCTTGGGTTATCAAGTGCCCTGTAAAACAGGTTGTCCCCCGTGATGGGATGCTCAAATGGATATTCATTCAAATTCACGTTACGAGGCAGATAGAATAAACGAGCATAGATCGATCCGCCTCCTCCTGAGAAGTAATCGTTAAATGCACTAGCTCCGGATTGAGGCCCAAATTGTGATGTCCTTACAAAATTCACGTTACCGGAAATGAACACACCATTGTCCAATTGACCATTACCACCAAAACTGATGGTGGTACGATTAGTTCCTGAATTTGGAATCATACCAGTTTGATCCATACGGGAAATACTGGCATTCAAATTTACTTTCTCTGATCCATTGGAGATGGTCAGTGAATTCTCTTGCGTGTGTCCTTTCTCAAAAAAGCCTCCAATGATGTCATGAGGCAAAATGGGCACTGGAAGTATATAGCCTGTTGTTGGATCCCTGAATTGTGGCAGATTTGCTCCATTGGTTCCGCTGTTAGCCCAAGGGTGAGGACCTGTTCCATCAGGATACGGGTTAGAGTCAATTAGTGTTACAGGATCCTTAACGCTATTTGGGTATACCCCATAATATTTTGGGTATTTGGTTCCGTATTGCGCATTAATGCGATCCACATGATCGGGAAATGGGGATCCCCAGTTTCCGATATATCCACCATTGTACACCTGGTTTGAACCTTGAGTATACACATCCTGGTAGTCAGGAATACCTGAAATCTCCTCCACGTTGTAGTTAGAAGTCACGTTGATTTCCATTCCTTTCTTGGTTCCCTTGCTGGCTGCTTTGGTTGTTACAATCACCACGCCATTGGTGGCACGTGATCCGTACAACGCTGCTGCCGCTGCTCCCTTTAATATAGAGATGCTGGCGATGTTGTTGGGATCAAGGTCAAATGCACGATTTGAAAACATGGTGTTTTGTCCAGGATTTTCACCATTTGAACCTTGAGAGGTGCTTGAATTAACTGAGTTGTCAAAAGGAATACCGTCCACAACGAACAAAGGCTGAGTATTACCAGTCAATGAAGAAATACCACGGATGTTGATCTTAGTAGACTGACCAGGACCTCCACCACCACCGGTGATGTTTACACCTGGCATCTTACCTTGAAGGGCGCGAAGAGGGTCAACCTCTGAGCGCTGCTGAAGGTTAGCTGCATCTACTGAAGCAACTGAGTAACCTAATGCCTTCTTCTCACGTTCAATACCTACAGCGGTTACAATAACCTCAGTAAGTTGTTGAACATCCAATCCCATTTGAAGGTCAATAATGGAGCGTTCTCCAATTGCAACTTCTTGAGTTTGCAGACCAATAAATGAGAACACTAATGTTCCGCCTGATGACGGCACATTCAATCGGTAGTTACCATCTACATCGGTAACCGTTCCATTTGTAGTTCCTTTCAGAACTACGTTCACGCCAGGTAATGTCGAGCCGTCTTCCGCGGCCGTAATTTTACCTGAAACCACTCGCTCTTGCGCCCATGCACTGAGTACAAAAACGAATGAGAAGCATAATAGTAAAAACTTCTTCATAGGTTTTAGTTTAGTTAAAAATATTAAATACTTGCCCCCATGTTTGGAAATGTTTGGGGTAACAATCGCACAAATTAGGGTATTTATCCTAAATATAAAATACTGCAAATAGATTTATTTCAATTCAGAAGGTCTGACAAACGGTTGAATGGCAAAATAACATAACGGAAATAAATTCTTTGTATCCCTTAACAAGGGGTACAATTGGTCTGAATTATTGGGGTAATTATACCCAATTTGAAGTATAAAAATTGTTTAACAACTCACCCACCCTGTTTTGAGGTTGAGTCTACGCAGTTTTAATGCATAATTCCCAAAATGGTCACCCGATCAATTATTTATACCTGCAAGGGACACAATCACGAGGAACACAATTATAACCTGATGATTTCTTCTCCAGTATACGACAATAAATAAGTAAATAATGGGATCTAACTATGATCTGAATCAGATGAGAAAGTCATCATTTTATAAAGAGAGGGTTTGAACCTGATCAGCTTAAAAACTTAGAGGATAGCGTTTAATGAAAACAAAAAAGACCTCCAAAGAGGTCTTTTTACTTATACTTTATGAGTCGTCTTAAGCTTGTCCTTCTACAGAAACAAAAGACTTGTCTTTCTTACCTTTCTTGAAGGCTACTACTCCATCGGCCAAAGCGAATAGGGTATGGTCTTTACCCATGCCTACTCCATTGCCAGGATGATGCTTAGTGCCTCGTTGACGAACAATAATATTGCCTGCTATTACTTTTTGGCCTCCGAAGACCTTTATGCCCAATCGTTTACTTTCCGATTCACGGCCATTCTTTACTTTACCTTCACCTTTCTTATGTGCCATGGTCTTGTATTATTTACCTGAAATATTGTCAATAAGTAACTTTGTGTACTGCTGGCGGTGGCCGTTTTTTACAGCATACCCTTTTCTTCTTTTCTTTTTGAACACGATGACTTTATCGCCCTTTACATGCTCTAAAATCTTTCCAGAAACATTGGCATTGGCCAATACAGGAGCTCCAACCTCAACTTTACCCCCATTATCGATAAGAAGCACTTTATCCAGCTTCACAGCAGATCCAGCCTCTCCCTCCATCTTGGGGGCATATATATATTGGTCTTTTTCAACCTTAAACTGCTTTCCAGCAATATCCACAATAGCGTACATTATTCTCAGCTTTAAAAATGGAGTGCAAAGATAGATTTTAAGCCTTGAAAAACAAAAAACATCTTAAAATATAGATTTATGGCCAATAAGACCAAATTGGGCCGTTTTGAACAACTCCTTAAAATTTTAATAAATAATCGATATAGGCAAAAATTTTGCTTTTGGCGAGGGTGGCTTACACAAAAATGATCATCTCAGAACGACCTGATCTTATTCAAAAATTAAGGCAAAAATATTTCTAAATTATTTTACTTAAGCCTTCCCTTCATCTCAACTGTTTAAGTGAATGAAAATGAATTCCTTCGGGTTATATCTATCAGGAATATTGTCCAAATGAATTCTCCATTGATCATGTTGCCCTTTGAATTCTATGTATCATTTCAAATATTTGTCCTTGCAGGAACCTAACCCAAAGATTTTCCTCTGAAGTTAGATTCTCTTGTTCAACAAGATATTTTTTGATTTAAATACATATAATAACCTATTAACTATATAAGTATAATGAATGACGCCAAACACGAAGAGCCTATTTTAAAAGAGAACAAAAACCGTTTTGTACTATTCCCTATAAAACACCATGATATATGGAAATTTTATAAGCAGGCTGAGGCGAGCTTCTGGACGGCTGAAGAAATTGATCTTAGTCAGGACTTAAAGGACTGGGCCAACCTGAACGATGGTGAAAGGCACTTTATCACTCACGTATTAGCCTTTTTTGCGGCCAGTGATGGTATTGTTAACGAAAACCTGGCTGAGCACTTCGTTGGTGAGGTGCAATACACAGAAGCCAAATTCTTTTACGGCTTCCAAATCGCCATTGAAAACATCCATTCTGAGACCTATTCGCTTCTGATTGACACCTACGTAAAGGATCCAAAAGAGAAGGACAAGCTATTCAATGGCATAGAAACCATGGAGTGTGTGAAGAAAAAAGCAGACTGGGCTCTTCGCTGGATAGATAATGGAGATTTTGCAGAGCGACTTATTGCCTTTGCTGCCGTGGAGGGCATTTTCTTCTCAGGCTCATTTTGCTCGATCTTTTGGTTAAAGAAAAGAGGCTTGATGCCTGGCCTTAGTTTCTCCAACGAGTTAATCTCTCGAGATGAAGGATTGCACTGCGATTTTGCCTGCCACCTTTATACACAGCACGTGGTAAATAAGTTGTCTGAAGAAAGGGTGATGGAAATTATCAAAGATGCAGTAGAGATTGAAAAAGAATTTGTAACTGACGCACTGCCTGTAAACCTTATCGGCATGAATGCAGAACAAATGAGACAGTACATCGAGTTTGTAGCGGATCGCTTGCTGAACGAATTGATCGGCAAGAAGGTTTACAATGCAACCAACCCATTCGATTTTATGGAGATGATTTCCTTGCGAGGAAAAACTAATTTCTTTGAAAAAAGAGTGGCCGAGTATCAGAAAGCCGGAGTGATGAACAGTACTGAAAAAGATTCGTCTCCTAAGTTTTCTTTGAACGAGGATTTTTAATATCTTGAACAACATTTTTTAAACTATTTTTTCACCCCCAAACAACCCAACATGCTCGTAGTTAAACGTGACGGACACAGAGAGTCCGTAAAGTTCGACAAGATCACCGCACGCATTGAAAAGCTTTGCTACGGTCTGGAAACCAACTTTGTGAACCCGGTTGAAGTGGCCATGAAGGTGATCAATGGATTGTACGATGGAGTTTCTACACAGGAACTTGACAATCTTGCCGCAGAAATAGCGGCAACGATGACCACTAAGCACCCTGACTTTGCCAAACTGGCCGCCAGGATAGCTGTATCGAATTTGCATAAAACCACCAGTAAGTCTTTTTCCAATACAATGAAGAGACTTTACCAGTACATCGACCCTAAGACAGGCCAAAACGCCCCTCTTATTTCGAAGGACACGTGGAAAGTAATAAAAGCCAATGCCGCAGAACTGGATGGCGCGATCATATACGATCGTGACTTCAGCTACGACTACTTTGGCTTTAAAACACTGGAACGCTCTTACCTCATGAAAATGGACGGTAAGGTGGTCGAGCGTCCACAGCATTTATTGATGCGTGTGGCCGTAGGAATCCATGCAGAAGATATTCCGGCTGCCATTGAAACCTATAACTTATTATCTGAGAAGTGGTTTACGCATGCTACCCCAACTTTATTCAATGCGGGTACGCCTAAGCCACAGCTATCATCCTGCTTCCTGCTTTCTATGAAGGATGACAGTATCGATGGTATCTATGATACGCTTAAAAATTGCGCGAAAATCTCACAATCTGCCGGAGGTATTGGGCTAAGCATCCATAACATTCGCGCAAAAGGATCATACATCAAAGGAACAGGCGGTACATCCAACGGAATCGTGCCTATGCTACGCAACTTTGACATGACTGCCCGCTATGTAGACCAGGGTGGTGGAAAGCGCAAAGGTAGCTTTGCCATGTACCTTGAGCCCTGGCATGCAGACGTGTTTGAATTCCTGGAATTGAAGAAAAACCACGGTAAGGAAGAAATGAGAGCCCGTGACCTTTTCTTAGCACTGTGGATTCCTGATTTGTTCATGAAGCGTGTGGAGAGCAATGAAATGTGGTCACTTTTCTGTCCAAACGAAGCCCCCGGATTGGCAGATTGCTACGGGGAAGAATTTGAACGCCTCTATGAGAAATATGAAAAAGAGGGCAAAGCCCGTAAACAAGTAAAAGCACAGGATTTATGGTTTGAAGTATTGGAGGCTCAAATTGAGACCGGTACACCCTACATGCTTTACAAGGATGCGGCCAACAAAAAATCCAACCAGAAGAACCTGGGTACTATCAAGTCGAGCAACCTGTGTACAGAGATAATAGAGTACACTTCACCTGATGAGATCGCAGTATGTAATCTTGCTTCTATCGCACTTCCTAAGTTTGTTACGGAAGAAGGTGTATTTGATCATCAGAAGCTTTATGAGATCACCAAAGTGATCACCAAAAACCTGAATAAAGTAATTGACATCAATTACTATCCTGTAGTAGAGGCTCGTAATTCCAACATGAAACACCGCCCTATTGGTATCGGTGTACAAGGTTTGGCTGATGCCTTCATCCTTCTTCGTATGCCTTTCGACTCTGAAGAAGCAAGGGGATTGAATACGGATATTCATGAGACCATTTACTTTGCTGCAATGGAAGCTTCTATGGAGCTTTCAAAACAACATGGCCCTTACGAATCCTACAAAGGTTCACCGGTATCAAAAGGAATCTTCCAGTTTGATATGTGGGGAGTTACGCCAAATTCAAATCGTTGGGATTGGGAAGGACTGAAAAAAGAAGTGAAGAAAAATGGTGTGCGCAATTCGCTGCTTCTGGCACCTATGCCTACAGCATCTACTTCACAGATTCTTGGCAACAACGAGTGTTTTGAGCCTTATACTTCAAACATCTATTCAAGAAGAACCTTGTCTGGTGATTTCATTATAGTAAACAAACACCTGATGAAAGATTTGATTGAGATTGGCCTTTGGGATGACGCTATGCGTCAGAAGTTGATTGCTGCCAATGGTTCTATTCAGGCGATTCCTGAAATTCCGCAACACATCAAAGAGATTTACAAAACAGTTTGGGAGATTTCTCAAAAATCGATTATCGATATGTCTGCTGATCGCGGGGCTTACATCTGCCAGTCTCAGAGTTTGAACATCCATATCACTGATCCTAACTTTGGTAAACTGACTTCGATGCACTTTTATGCATGGAAGAAAGGTTTGAAGACAGGTATGTACTACCTGCGTTCAACTGCCGCTGCTGATGCCATCAAGTTTACCCTTGACCGCAAGACGACTAAGGATCAGCCCGAAGAGGTGGCCACCAAAATTGGTGCAACCGCTCAGGTAGGCGCTAAAGAACCTGTAGTTACCTATGTTTCAAAAGAAGATTTGGATCAAAAGCGCACAGATATGGCTTGTTCGCTGGACAATCCGGATGATTGTGAAGCCTGCGGAAGTTAGTTAATACTTAAACAAGATTTGAACCCTGCCTGGATACTGTCGAGGCAGGGTTTTTTATTTTAAAGTGCTCCCTCCTTAATTTCATCCACCACCGTAGGATCTAGTAGCGTAGTTACATCTCCTAAATTAGAAGTATCCCCTTCCGCAATCTTGCGCAAGATCCTGCGCATAATCTTTCCTGACCGCGTCTTGGGCAAACCACTCACAAATTGAATTTTATCCGGCTTGGCAATCGGGCCGATGATTTTTGAAACCGTGTCAATAATTTCCTTCCTCAGTTTCTCTTCTTCTTTTGGCTTTTCGTAACAAATAACAAAAGCATAAATACCTTGTCCCTTCACATCATGAGGGTAACCCACCACGGCAGTTTCACAAACCTCAACATGTTCGTCAATTGCACTTTCAACTTCTGCCGTCCCTAAATTATGTCCCGATACAATAATGATATCATCTACCCTTCCTGTGATTCGGTAATATCCTTCCTCGTCTCGTTTACTACCGTCTCCTGTAAAATATTTGCCTGGAAAAGTTGAGAAGTAAGTGTCTTTGAATCTTTTGTGATCCCCATAAATAGTTCGGGCCATAGCGGGCCATGGAAATTGAATGGCCAATCGCCCCTCTACTTTATTCCCTTTTACCTCCAACCCGCCATCATTCATAATTACAGGTTGAACCCCTGGTAAAGGGAATGTGGCAAAACCTGGTTTCGTTTTGGTGATACCAGCGATTGGAGAAAGCATAACCCCGCCTGTCTCTGTTTGCCAATACGTATCTACAATCGGGCAATTCCCTTTTCCAATATTTTTATTGTACCAGTGCCACGCTTCCTCATTGATGGGCTCTCCCACCGAGCCCAATACCTTTAAAGAAGAAAGATCGTAAGCCTCCACAAAGTGTAAAGGTGCTTTTGCCAGTGCGCGAATGGCCGTGGGTGCTGTGTAAAGAATATTTATTCTATGTCTTTCTATTACCTGCCAAAACCTTCCCCAATCCGGCCAGGAGGGCACACCCTCAAACATGACCGTAGTGGCGCCTGCCGAAAGTGGTCCATAAATAATATAGGAGTGACCCGTAACCCAGCCAATATCCGCTGTGCACCAGTAGACTTGTCCTTCCTGATATTGAAAAGTGGTTCTAAAAGTATAATCCGTGTAGACCATGTAACCACCAATGGTATGCACCATACCCTTTGGCCGACCAGTAGAACCCGAAGTGTATAAAATGTATAACAAATCTTCTGCATCCATTTCCTCCGCTTCACATTCTTCATTCACTTTACTTATTTCATCATGCCACCAAAGATCACGGCCTTGTTTTATTTCAGGATTTGAATGTACATGATCAACCACTACAACCTTTTCTACCTCAGAGCATTGCTGCAAAGCTTCATCCATAATCCCTTTGAGATCTATTGTTTTTGCTCCTCTATAACCTCCGTCTGCAGTCAATACAATCTTACAACCAGCATCAGTAATCCGATCAATCAAAGAACGCGCTGAGAACCCCGCAAACACCACAGAATGCACCGCTCCTATTCTTGCACAAGCCATCATGGCGTAAGCCAACTCGGGAATCATTGGTAAATAAATGCAAACCCGATCTCCCTTTTTCACTCCGAGGCGCTTTAACATATTGGCCGCCTGGCAAACCTTGCCGTATAGTTCTTTGTAGGTGATGTGCTTCGCTTGCTCTTTCGGATCGTTGGGCTCCCAGATGATGGCCGTCTGATTGCCTCGTTTTTCTAAATGACGATCAAGGCAATTTTCAGTGATATTTAATTTGCCATTAATAAACCATTTTACTTCTGGCTTGGTAAAATCCCACTCCAAAACCTTGTCCCACTTCTTGCGCCAGTGAAAACCCTCTGCCACTTCTGCCCAAAATGATTCCGGGTCTGAAATACTCTTGTTATATATCCTTTCGTACTCTTCGAAATTCTTGATTGCGTGATTCATATCGGTGCGTTGTGAAACAGTAATATACTGTCATTTCAATCCAATTTCAACCCTTTAACCTTATAAGGCAAATGCAAAAGATGAGTAAATAAGTAAGAAGGAGTTCATTAAAATAGGAACTCCACTGCCACTGCAACCAGTGATCCTACAATAGCAACCGCTAGTTTTTTTGCATTGAAATGATGTTCAGGACTGCTCTCAAATACAATGGTAGTAGAGATATGAAGAAAATTACCCGTCACCAGTGCATACAGCAATATGAGCCCTGTTTCAGTTAGTAAATTGATTTCAACAAAATATTCGCTTATAAAAAGACCTAGTGGCGCTGCAAGGGAAAATACCAACAGGTATGGAATGGCCCTTCGTTTTGAATGAAGTTGATCTGATAATACGGCCATCAACGCAAAGGCTGCCGGAGCACGATGTAAAACAATCCCCAGTAAAATGGCATTATTATCAGAATGAAAAGCTTGAGACTGAGGCTGCGCCAGCATCCCCCCTTCCAGGAAAGCATGAACACACAAGGCAGATAGCAACACCAAAGCTGAAACTTCTGTATGGCTATGGGAATGTGCATGTCCTTTATGATCGTGCGTGTGGATATGGCCATGCTCTATACCCGAGGTGAAATACTCAAGCAGTTGCTGAAGAAAAAA
Organism: Flammeovirgaceae bacterium UBA2338; assembly: GCA_002344795.1. GTDB lineage: Bacteria > Bacteroidota > Bacteroidia > Cytophagales > Cyclobacteriaceae > ELB16-189. The sequence goes on from DDUM01000020.1 coordinate 124,350, forward strand.
ACCCAGCAAGACAAACAAGCCTATTAATTCCACCTCAGCATACTCACGATACAATTCGGGCAGTATATGGATGACGGTGATAGCAAACAGGTAAGATCCGGCAAAAACCAACACCAGTTTAAAACTGCCATTGCGGGCCTTCGGCACTAAATAGATTAAAAGGCCCGCTAATAGAGGTGCAAGAAAAAGAATGAGCATATTCATCGAATAACCTTAGGGGTTAATTTTAACCATCGGTTTAATCCCTTCCGTTACAAAGGTTTCAATACCGTTCTCAGTAGAATAGATTAAAAACGCATCCAGTTCCCCTATCTGTTCTAATTTTTTGATTGCTTTATCCTTTCCCATTACCATAAAGGCAGTTGCCCACGCATCTGCGGTCATGCAGTCATCGGCAAACACAGATGCACTTAACAACTCATGTTGAATGGTATAACCTGAGGATGGATTTATCGTGTGCGAATACTTCTTTCCGTTTTCCTCGTAAAAATTAAAGTAATTACCAGAAGTGGCCATGGCCTTGTCTTCCAGTTTTACATACGCTTTGTTAATGAGGTTTTCATAAGTGGAAGAAGGATCTAAAATTGCTGCTTCCCAGGTTTTGTCCAGCTTTTGATTTTTTCCAAAGGCTGAGATTTCTCCGCCAATTTCAATAAACCAATCAGTGACACCCATAGACTGCAAATAGCCAGCCACCACATCCACTCCATATCCCTTGGCAATGGCGCTAAAATCTAATTGAACTCGTGTATCCTTTTTCCAAAGGCTGTCACTGCTAAATTGAATCTTTTCAAACCCAACAAATTCCATGATGGAATCAATTTTGGCGCTGTCGGGTTTAAGTTTTTTACCAGGGCCAAAGCCCCATGCGTTGACCAATGGCATCACTGTTGGGTCGAAAGCACCATCCGATAACCTCTCTACTTCTTTGGACTTTTCAAGTACAGGTAAAAAGAATGGTAGGTTGAACCGGAATGAGTTTCCTTCATTAAAATTTGAAATCTCTGAGTTTTTAATGTACGTACTCAGCGATTGATTGAACACAACCAATACCGAGTCAATTTGAGTGTTGAAGTTTCTGGATTCCTTATCATAATAGGTAATATGATAGGCCGTTCCCATGGTTTTACCCTCAATTTTAATCTCGTTGACCGAATTGGATTGCCGATATTTCCACACGGCAAAAACCAAAATGACCAGAGCAATGGAGTAGAGGGCATTTTTGACACGGTTGTTCATCTTGGGTGTTGATATTCCTGCAAATTAGAAGAAATACTTTGATTGCAGACCCCAAAACAATGTTTAAAAAAGAATTCACCAGCGACCATAACGCTCAAAGACATCAACTTTCACTACTTTTGAGCCATGCGCGAAGATTATTTAAGTGCGGATGACCAAGGCTTGACCCCGGATGAAAAAGAGATCGAAAGAGCCCTCCGCCCACTCTCTTTTGCTGACTTCACCGGACAGCACAAGGTGGTTGAGAACATCAAAATTTTCGTGCAGGCAGCCAAGAAACGAAGTGAACCCCTGGATCATGTGTTGTTGCACGGCCCTCCTGGTTTGGGCAAAACCACTTTGAGTCACATTATCGCCAACGAATTAGAATCAAGAATCAAAGTAACCTCCGGGCCAGTGTTGGACAAACCGGGAGACCTCGCAGGTTTACTTACCAATCTCGAACCTCACGATGTCTTGTTCATTGACGAGATCCATCGACTGAATCCCATCGTGGAAGAATATCTTTATTCTGCCATGGAGGATTTTCGAATTGATATCATGCTTGACTCCGGGCCTAACGCCAGGTCTGTACAGATTGGGCTTAACCCCTTCACATTAATTGGCGCTACTACCAGGGCAGGCTTGTTGACATCGCCTTTGCGGGCAAGATTTGGCATCAACTCCAGGCTTGAATATTATGATGCTGAATTACTGACTACTATAGTAAAAAGATCGGCAGGAATTTTAGAGACTCCCATGAAGGATGATGCCGCCCATGAAATTGCCAGAAGAAGCAGAGGTACGCCACGTATTGCCAATAACCTTTTGCGCAGAACACGGGATTTTGCACAAATAAAAGGAGATGGGGTGATCACTATGTCTATCGCCCAAATGGCACTCAATGCATTGGATGTTGATGAAAACGGACTTGATGAAATGGATAATCGCATTCTCTCTACTATCATTGAGAAGTTTAGAGGCGGCCCTGTTGGATTGACTACCATTGCTACTGCTGTAGGTGATGAAGCCGAAACCATTGAAGAAGTGTATGAGCCTTTTTTAATACAGGAAGGATACATCAAAAGAACCAGCAGAGGAAGAGAAGCCACCGAATTAGCCTATAAGCATCTTAAAATTCCAAGACCGGGCAAAGCGGGTAGTTTATTCGAATAAAAAAGGAACATTAATTCCTGAGTAGTTTTTCATGCTAATCAACTCCTTATCGATTGCTTGCTCCCACTCGGTCTGCTTATCACTCACTTGTGAATGATTGGTCTCGTTGTCATAGCGCAACTGTTCTTTCAAAGTTTGCGCCATATGTTTCTTGAATAACGAATTAAATTCTTTCTCAAAGGTTTTGGTATTCCACTTTTTTGAAGTGATTTCCTTTCTCAGTTTTCTGGCCCACACTTCAGTAAGATTAAAGTGATATTGTTCGTGCTTTAATATACTTTCACTTTTACGGTCTTGTTTTACCCATGATTGTTCTTTTATAAAAACAGCCTTGATTTCCATAGTCATCTTACCCGCTTTACCAACAGAAGATTCGTACTGAATCTCTACCCATGAAAGGGCTATATGTGAATCTAATTTTGGTGCATTTGCATGAAAATCATTCCATGAAAGTTTTTTCTCTTTGCTCCAGACAATGGGATCATCAACAGGTATATTTACCCACGATAAAATAAAAATTACACCTACCTTTAGTATCATAAATTTTCGAGTGATCTAATCTACGACTTCCAACAGAGATATTCTTATTCATCTTGAATAAACGCGCTGCAACACAAAGTATAAAATCAAAAGCTAAGGAACTGGGATTCATTTTTTGTGGTGTTTCAAAGGCTGAGTTTTTAGAACAGGAGGCGCCCCGATTGGAAGAATGGTTGAAGCGGGGATACCAGGGGAAAATGAGCTACCTCGAAAATTATTTTGATAAAAGACTCGACCCCACCTTATTGGTTCCCGGAGCCAAATCAGTAGTAAGTCTTGTTTATAATTACTATCCAAAAAAAGATTTAGGGAAAGATTCTGATTTTAAGATTGCCAAATATGCTTATGGTGAGGACTACCATTTTGTCGTTAAAGACAAACTAAAAACATTACTCTCGCACTTAAACGAAACCATAGGTGAGGTGAATGGAAGGGCCTTTGTCGATTCTGCTCCGGTAATGGAAGGAGCCTGGGCACAAAAAAGCGGACTCGGCTGGGTAGGCAAAAACAGTTTACTGCTCAACAGAAGTGCCGGGAGTTTTTTCTTTTTGGCAGAACTCATCATTGATTTAGAATTGGAGTACGATAGCCCCACTAAAGATTATTGTGGTACTTGCACCGCTTGCATGGATGCCTGCCCTACGGATGCCATTGCCGAACCCTATGTAGTGGATGGCAGTAAGTGCATCTCTTACTTTACCATTGAGTTGAAGGATGAAATCCCCAATGACGTAAGCGGTAAGTTTGAAAATTGGATCTTTGGTTGCGACATCTGCCAGGATGTGTGCCCCTGGAATCGATTTTCTTCACCACACAATGAATCCCGGTTTGATCCCTCACCAACCCTCGAAAACATGAAAAGTGATGATTGGAAAGAAATCACAGAAGAAGTATTTAAAAGTGTGTTTAAAAATTCAGCTGTTAAAAGAACAGGATTGAAGGGACTTCAAAGAAATATTCGATTTATTACCTCCGGTAAGCTTAAGCCGTAATTATGCAATAGAATTCAATCGACAATCCTGACGGTAACGGCAGGGTTCGTCATTAATTTACATTATGTGTATTCTTCTAACGCTTAATTTGGGATAAAAAATAAACCCCGACAATGCCGGGGTTTTTAAAGTTTATCAGTGTAGTCAACTGGTCATTACAAAGCAGCGATTGAGAATCGCCCCGTGTTCATCCTCATAATTGGCATAACACCAGTTTCTGAGGTCCTGAATTTCATCGGCAATTAGCATTTTAATTGCCTTTCTCAACTCCTTTTCAAAGAGTTTTGCATCAAAACTTACTCTCGCCAAGACGGTTTTAACGTAATTAAGCATTTTTCTCATCAGCAAAATTAAATTTAAGTTTGTGCGTGGTCTTCTTTTCACAATAACCGTTAATATACAAAAACAGTTAAAGTCAAAAAAGAACAACCTTCATTTGTAGAACGAGAATTATGCTTCAAAGTTGTATGTGTTTTAAGCTGTCTTTTTCCGTTTTTTTAATCGCTTTTGTGGGGCTTTTTAGCTCCCTTTTTGGGCAAAAAATACAAATTGAGTTAGGCCCTGATGAAATAGCCGAAAACCAACCCTGGACCATTACCGTAACGGTAAATGATGAGCGGCTGAAGAGCTATGATAATTTCCCGGACATAGAAGGTTTCCGTAAAAGGGGCACTTCCACCCAATCTCAAACCAGTATTGTAAATGGACAGATCAGCTCGTCCCAAAGTGTGGTAATGACCTATATGGCTACAAAACAGGGGGTATTTACGCTCCCTCCGTTTAAAATGACCATAAATGATCAGATCCTTTCTTCTCAGGGGAAAAAGATCACTGTCGGATCACCAAAGCAAGCACAACAGCGCGACCCTGTGAGGAGTCTCTTTGAGAGAGATCCGTTTGATGATTTTTTTGGGCGAGGTGAAACAGAATTTGTTGATATCAAAGAAGATGCATTGCTGGCGCTGACTACCAACAAAAATGAAGTTTACGTTGGGGAAGGCTTCACTACCACCCTGTCGTTTCTGGTAGCAGATAACAACAGAGCACCTATGCAATTTCATGACCTTGGAAAACAGCTCTCTGACATTCTAAAGAAGTTAAGACCCTCCAATTGCTGGGAAGAAAACTTCAACATTGAAAATATTGAGGGTGAGACGATAGAAATAAATAATAAGTTCTACACGCAGTATAAAATATATCAGGCTACCTTCTACCCGCTCAATACGCAACCCATAGTATTCCCAAGTGTGGGTTTAGAGATGATCAAATTCAGAGTAGCCAAAAACCCATCCTTCTTTGGGCAAAATCGACAGGAAGATTTCAAAACTTTTTACTCTTCCCCGAAAACAATTAAGGTGAAAGAATTACCACCACATCCCCTTAAAGAGTCTGTAGCCGTTGGTAGTTACCGCCTGGATGAAAAACTAGGATCATTAAATTTAAAAACCGGGCAAAGTGCCAGCTATGAATTTAATATTTATGGAGAAGGAAATATTTCTTCCATTGAAAAACCGATGGTGAGGAAGGACAACAATTTTGACTTCTACGAACCCAATATAAAACAAAGTATTAAGCGTGAAAATGGACGCGTGGCCGGGGCAAAGGCTTTTAGCTATTACATGATTCCCAAAGAGCCTGGAGATTATGATTTAGGCGATTACTTTTCTTGGGTATTTTTCAACCCAAAATCCAACAAATACGATACATTAAAATCTCGGTATTCTATTACTGTAACTGGCGAAAGCCAAAAGAATATATCCATAGACAGTAAGGATTCCGGATCTTTTTATGATCGCATTACACTGGCGGATAACACCATCCATTCTTCTATCAAAAATGATTGGCTGAAAATTGGCGCTAATCTTTTTATCTTGCTGATGCTTGGAGCCTCCGCGTTCTTCGTATTCAAGAAATAATTCTAAATTCCACATTCAAAATTTAACATTGAATTTTGAACATCAAATTTTGAATGAACAGCTACGGTACACTTTTTAAGATAACAACTTTTGGCGAGTCTCATGGTCCTGCGATTGGAGCAGTGATAGATGGATGCCCGGCTGGACTGGCGATTGATGAAAATTTTATCCAATCCGAACTCGACCGTAGAAAACCCGGTCAATCTAAGATCACCACCCAAAGGAAGGAAAGTGACACATTCAAAATTCTTTCTGGAGTTTTTGAAGGCAAGTCAACGGGTACTCCTATAGCCCTCGTAATAGAGAATCAGGATCAAAGAAGTAAAGACTATGGACATATTGCAGAGGCATTCCGCCCTTCTCATGCAGATTATACGTATGAGGCCAAGTATGGAAATAGGGACTATCGGGGTGGTGGCCGAAGTTCTGCTCGTGAAACCGCAGCAAGGGTAGCAGCGGGAGCCATTGCAAAACTCCTGTTACAGAAAGAAAAAATTGAAATCAGTGCATATGTGTCGCAAGTGGGTGACATTAAAACTCCACACTATACAAAGCTCAACTTGAGCAACACCGAAAATAACATAGTGCGATGTCCGGATGACCGCATTGCCGATCAGATGATCGCGTTGATTGATAAAGTGCGAAAGCAACAGGATACCATAGGTGGCATTGTTACGTGCGTAATCAAGAACACTCCCGTTGGGTTAGGAGAGCCTGTATTTGATAAGTTACATGCTGAGTTGGGGAAAGCCATGTTAAGTATCAATGCAGTAAAAGGGTTTGAATATGGAAGTGGATTTGAAGGTACTCAGTTAAAAGGCTCTGAGCACAATGATGAGTTTTACAATGACGGAGGAAAAATAAAAACCAAAACCAACCACTCAGGAGGCATACAGGGAGGCATCTCCAATGGCGAAGATATATATTTCAATGTGGCCTTTAAACCTGTAGCCACTATTATGAAAGATCAAGCCAGTATTGATAAGCAAGGCAATGAAACTACCGTATCCGGTAAAGGCAGACATGACCCATGTGTTGTGCCACGTGCAGTGCCTATAGTAGAGGCAATGGCTGCATTAGTGATTGCTGATTTTTTATTGAGAGGAAAGGTTTCTAGAATTTAATTGGCCACGAAGGCACAAAGACACGAAGATCAAGTACATCTTTTTTATTTTCTTAACTACTTTAGAGGGTAAAAAGATAGACTCAATGACTTTTGAAAAATTGTCTGATAACGAAGAGAAAATTGGAAAAGCTATTGTAAATGCAGCATACCAAGTCCACTCTCAACTTGGTCCAGGCTTACTTGAAAAAGTTTATGAAGTGTGTCTTACCCACGAGTTGCGGAAAGTAGGGATGCTAGTGTCAAGACAAGTTGATATACCCATACAATACGCTGGAATTCATTTTGATGAAGGTCTGCGACTTGACTTACTAATTGAAAATAAAGTAGTTGTTGAGATAAAAGCCGTTGATCAAGTTAACCCTGTTTGGCAGGCTCAGGTTTTAAGCCACCTTAAATTGACTGGGTTAAGACTTGGTTATCTTATTAATTTCAACGTCCCTCTTATTAAAAGTGGAATTAAGAGAATAATATTATAATAATGAACAGCTAATGCAAAAGTTAGTGCCTTGGTGTCTTCGTGGCATAAAGAATGGAAAATTCAGGATTGGAAAATCTTGCTTATACATATCTAAATTGGGAAGATGTTGACAAATCTGTCCTCAAAAAGCTTATCAAGGCTTCTGTGCAGCACATGAAGAAGCATCATCAGACATAAGCCTTCCATAAAAATTGTACCTTCCGACCTCAGGAAATCTTGATAAAAGTCGATATTGTTTATCAATAGGCTTATTTTTAAACTACTGTGTTAACCTAAGTATGTTGTTATGAAAAAGAAGATGCCGTTGTATGCAAAGATTCTCATTGGAATGGGCATTGGATTGGTATGGGGAATAGCTGCGGGGCCACTTGGAATTGTTGAATTCACACATGATTGGATAAAACCATTTGGAACTATCTTTATTAATTGTTTAAAGCTGATTGCAGTCCCTCTTATTATAGTCTCGTTAATTGATGGGGTCTCTAATTTGTCTGATGTTAGTAAACTTTCAAGAATGGGCGGCAAAACCATTGGCTTGTACATCGGCACTACTGTAATCGCAGTTACTATCGGCCTTACCCTTGTCAACATCATTAACCCCGGTCATTATCTTTCAACAGAAAGAAGGGATCAACTAAGGGAATCCTTTGCTGCCGACCTGGACACCAGCATTATCACCGCACATAGCACCAAAGACTCTGGCCCCCTGCAAATACTAGTTGATATTGTCCCCGACAATTTGTTCAACTCCTTTTCTGATAACACCAACATGCTTCAGGTGATTTTCTTTGCCATTCTGTTTGGGGTGGCCATGATTCTCTCTCCCAAGGAAAAAGTGGCTCCTGTTAAAAACTTTTTTGATGGGGCAAACCATGTCATTCTGGCCATCGTGGACATTATTATGCGGTACGCTCCAGTTGGCGTTTTTGCATTACTTGCCAGTTTAACTATTGATTTAGAGTTGTTGCAGGCGCTTAGCGTCTACAGCTTAAATGTGGTACTCGGATTGGCCTTAATGGTATTTGTTGCTTATCCTTTGCTGCTTAAATCGATGACGAAGGTGAAGTACTCACGTTTTATGAAAGCCGTCTTACCGGCTCAGATCCTTGGGTTTTCTACCAGCTCCAGTGCTGCTACCTTACCTGTTACCATGGATTGTGTGGAAAAAAACCTCGGTGTTTCTGAAGAGGTTTCCAGTTTTGTCTTACCATTGGGGGCCACCATCAACATGGATGGCACCAGTATTCATCAGGGCGTTTCAGCGGTTTTCATCGCACAGGCTTTTGGCATTGACCTTTCGCTGGGTCAACAACTCACCATTTTAATGACAGCCGTACTGGCTTCTATTGGTGCAGCTGCAGTACCGGGAGCAGGTATTATCATGTTAATTATTGTTCTTGAGGCCGTGGGTCTGGATCCCGCTGGTTTGGCACTCATTCTCGCTGTTGACCGCCCTCTTGACATGTTGCGCACAGCCGTTAACGTAACGGGAGACAGCACGGTTGCTGCTATAATAGCCAGCTCAGAGGGTGCCATCAAAGACGAATCTGAACTCGGTAAAATAAAAGAAATTGACACGAGTCAGGTGGACACTAGTCAAAGTTAATTTCACCTTCTGGCTCCACGTATTCTTTTTCCCACTTGGCAATTACTACTGTGGCTAAACAGTTCCCTGTTACGTTTACGGAAGTTCTTGCCATATCCATCAGTTCATCGATACCCAGGATGGCCATAATTGGCCAAAGTGGTAATCCAAAAGAGGCAGCCGTTCCCAACAAAATAACCAATGAGGCGCGGGGCACACCTGCTACACCTTTACTGGTAAGCATCAAAGTTAAGCCCATCAATAATTGCTGGCCAATGGTAAGAGGAATTCCCGCTGCCTGCGCTACAAATACAGCAGCCAAGGACAAGTATAAAGTTGTACCGTCCAGGTTAAAGGTATAACCTGTGGGTAATACAAAAGAAACAATTTTCCGAGGCACGCCAAGCTTCTCCATATTCTCCATCGCCTTGGGCAAAGCAGATTCCGAACTGGTGGTTGCGAAAGCAATGGAAACGGGCTCCGATACTGCTCTTATAAATTTGCGAATAGGTATCTTCAAAAAATATGCGATAGGCAACAATACCAAAAGCATAAAGGCCAATAGCGAACCATACAAAGTGAATAATAATTTGAGTAAGGAGGTGAGTATGTCAATTCCAAGATGCCCTACTGTAACGGCAATGGCCGCACCTACACCAAATGGAGCAAAGTGCATAATAATGTTAGTGAACTTGAACATGGCTTCCGCTAAACTCTCTGAGAAATCCAACATGGGCTTTTTCTTTTTCTCAGGAAGCATGGCCAACGCAATACCAAAAATTACACTAAACACTACAATAGGAAGTACGTCTCCATGGTATACCGACTTTACAAAATTCTCAGGGAACACATGTAAAATCACTTCTGACCAGGTTTGTGCCTTCGCTTCTGGTAACTCCTGATTAAATCCTGGAGGCAATTCTATACCAGCTCCTGCTTGTGTCAGGTTAATGGCAATTAACCCAATTACCAACGCCAGCGTTGTTACAAACTCAAAATACAAAATGGACTTCCACCCCATTCTTCCCACCTGCTTCAGGTTGGAGTGACCCGCAATCCCCACCACTAAAGTTGAAAAGAGGATGGGAGCAATTATGGTTTTCACCAGGCTGAGAAAGATTTTACTCAGTACCTGCAGGTTTTGAGCGAAGTGGGGATAGTTGAGGCCGATCTCCACCCCTATAATCATACTCAATAAAATCCAGGTGGTAAGGGATCCCTTCTTCAAGGCATAGACAATGGCAAAAGCCACAGTTACCCACCTGGCACCCACAAGCACCATGGGCGGAATAGATAGACCGGCATAGTAATTTACAAGATGTAGCACAGTAGCTATGCTAAAAAGGCCGAGAATAATAACGGCAAGGTTTTTTTTTGTCAGGGACATTGGTTTTGGCGTGGTCAATTTTAGACCAACCTGCCAATATATGAAAAGTTGTTATCCAGCAATACAACTGGACTAGCTCCTTCCATCAAATCTTTGAAATGGCTCGAAAATATGACCCGAAACGAACTTAAATTCTCTACTTTTGTTGGCTCTTAAAAGACAATAATATGCTTCAGGCAAGCCCAAAAAATATACACATCTACCTCGAATCAAACCCTAACCCTAATTCTCTCAAGTTTGTGTTGAACGAGGTTTTGATACCCGATGGAATGAGCTTTGACTTTCCTAATGCAGAGAGTGCAAAAGAGGCACCCCTTGCTCTTGAGTTATTTCAATACCCATATGTAAACAGGGTCTTTTACATGAGCAATTTTGTAACGGTAACCAAAAATGAGGATGTGCAATGGATTGAAGTGCAGAACACCATTAAAAATCACATTAAAAAATTTCTGGAAGAAGGAAAGCTCATTCTTGACAGTAAAGCTCCAGAAGTTACAGAAACGGAGACTGATTCAGAAACTGTAAAGAAAATAAAGTCAATTCTTGACGAATACATCAAGCCTGCTGTGGAGCAGGATGGCGGAGCCATTACATTCCATTCATTTGTAGATGGTGTGGTTACCGTGACTCTTCAAGGCTCTTGCAGCGGCTGCCCTTCTTCCACCATTACCTTAAAGGCAGGTATTGAAAACCTCTTTAAGAACATGATGCCTGGCGAAATAAAGTCTGTAGAGGCCCTGGGATAACCTCCAGATTCTGAATTCCTGACCCCCGGCTCAAGACCAAAAGGTTTATTTTTTACGATTGGCCAGGTACACACCTCCAATTATGGCAATCATGCCAATATAGTGCCCCAAATAAAGGCGCTCTCCATCAAGCACACCCCACATGACCGCAACTATGGGTATCAAATAAGTTACCGAACTGGCAAATAAGGGAGAATTGGTTTTAACCAGTTTATTAAATATAACCGTGGCTACGGCTGTACTCATCAAACCTAAAATAGCAATGAATCCAAAAGCTTTCCATGCACCTTCCGCTGACGAAAGCTTGGGAATAAATTCAGTAAAACCCAAAAGATAAATTAATGCAAACGGACCAAGCAACATGACGGAGACGGTAGTGATTGTGAGCGAACGCAGATGTGGTATTTTAAACTTGATCAAGTTCAAATTCGATCCATATAAAAAAGTAGCTGCTACAACAAATAATGCATAACCACTAAATCTTCCCAACGAATTATTTGCATTGGCCATGATGAGTATTACAGTTCCTCCAAACCCAATCATGGTACCCACTATAGCCAATCCTCTGAATCGTTGTGAAAACAATATGGCTCCAATGATCATTGTCCAAATAGGTGTAAGGCTATTCATCACCCCTGCAATGGAACTATCAATTTTTGTTTGAGCAAATGAAAATAGAAATGAAGGAATAAAAATACCAATCATCCCAGATAGAAATAGCTTTCCATAATCAGAGGAGGTAAGTCCTTTAAGTTTTGTGAGTGCGATAGGCAACACAAAAATGGATGCGAACGCTACTCTCAATGCGCCAACTTCGCCTCCAGAAAACACCACCAAACCTTTCTTTATCAAAATAAATGAGGTGCCCCAAATGAGTGCTAATATGCAGAGTAGAATAATTGAGCTAAGGTCTTTTTGTTCTGTCATGATTTGCTAAAGGCACGCAAATATTGGAAATACCTCAGCGAATTCAAACACGGAAACTCGCTTTAAACATTAAGCGACAGCCAGTTCCTGTGCATATGTCACCGCTACGTCATCCAGAATGGAATAGATTTCATCCAAAGAAAGTGACTCTACCAGCTTTGCGCGAATGGGCTTAAAGTTGGGTGTCCCCCTGAAGTAATTGGAGTAGTGACGCCTCATTTCCAAAATCCCAAGTCGATCACCTTTCCATCGAATAGAAAAGTCAAGATGTCTCTTTACGACTGCCACTCGTTCTTCAATATTTGGTAACGCAAGATGCACTCCTGTGTTAACAAAATGTTTTATCTGAGAGAATACCCAGGGATTGCCAATAGATGCACGCCCAATCATGATGCCATCGACACCATATCTGTTCTTGTACTCTAAGGCCTTTTCAGGGGAATCAATATCTCCGTTGCCAAAGATGGGAATGGTCATTCTTGGATTATTTTTTACTTCACCTATTAAAGTCCAGTCCGCTTCGCCCTTATACATTTGAACACGCGTGCGACCATGTATACTTAAAGCCTTAATGCCTATGTCTTGTAATCGCTCGGCTACTTCAATTATGTTTTTGGTTTTATCATCCCAACCCAGCCTTGTTTTTACTGTCACGGGCAGATGGGTACACTTCACTATCTCTTCAGTCATTTTTACCATCTTGGGAATATCCTGTAGCAAGGCCGCACCTGCACCTCTGCATGCGACCGCCTTTACAGGGCATCCATAGTTGATATCAATAAGGTCAGGATTGGCGGCAGTAGCTATTTCGGCTGATTGAACCATGTTACCCACATCACCACCAAAGAGTTGAATGCCAATGGGCCGTTCGTATTCGAAAATATCCAGTTTCTTTCTGCTTTTGGCCGCATCGCGAATCAATCCTTCAGATGAGATAAACTCAGTGTACATGAGGTCAGCACCTCCCTGCTTACACACAGCACGAAACGGAGGGTCACTCACATCCTCCATTGGTGCGAGCAGAAGTGGAAAGTCACCTAACGCTATGTTGCCAATTTTCGCCATATTCGTGCCTACATACCTATAGGCGGGGCAAATTTAGCTGATTTTTAAGACTTTTGATTTGATATGAGCAGTGAACTATTTGAGCAACAACGACCAGCATGGATTTCAGTAATTCTCATTTTTATCGTTTCAATGCTTGGGTTTGTAGTCATAGGCCCCATTATAGGTTTTATTCTTTCCATGCCTTTCATTGAAGGTGGCCTTTTAAGCTTTCAATCAAAACTATCCAACCCCACCGCTTACCCGGAATTAAAGATTCCTTTTTTTATCATGCAGGGAAGCGCTACTTTTTTTGGATTAATATTGATACCCGCACTTTATATTAAAGGATTTGAAAAGAAAAATCCATTCATCCTTTTCCAAAACAAAACGGTATACGCACAAAGTGTTTTCGCCACCATATTGGTTGTGGTGCTATTCATGATTCCTAACAGTTTCTTTATTGAATGGAATTCTAATTTATCCATGCCTGATTTTCTCAAAGGCTTTGAATCCTGGGCTCGGGAGAAGGAAGACATTGCGGCTGAGCTCACTACGTACCTTACTCAGTTCGATACTTTCGGGCACTTTGCCCTGGCGTTTTTTGTCATTGCTGTTTTGCCCGGGATTGGAGAGGAGTTAGTGTTCAGAGGAATGTTGCAGCCTGAATTGCAAAGAGCGACAGGAAACATCCATGCCGCCATCTGGATTTCTGCCATCCTATTTAGTGCTATACACCTTCAGTTTTTTGGGTTTGTTCCAAGGATGTTGCTTGGTGTAATGTTCGGATACCTGTATTATTGGTCAGGTAATATCATAATTCCAATGCTAGCTCATTTTGTAAATAATGGTTTCTCAATTTTGATGGTGTATTTATACCAATTGGAAATCATTTCTATTGATCTTGAGTCTGGAAAATCAGCATCACCCCTTATTGTGGGCCTTTTTACCATTATCACATTTGGGCTGCTTTTGTACTTAAAAAAATTCCACAGAGAAAATAACAGCTTCGTTTCGTGACCTCAGCCTTAAAAAAGTATAACAACCTTACACAGCGGCTCATTACTGCCTTTTTGGGTGCAGCCGTCATCATCTTTGGTGTTGTGTTCAGTGAATGGACCTACTACGCAGTATTTTTTATACTCTGCCTTTGTACACTCATTGAATTTTACGACTTGTCGGGGTTGGATGGGATGGTGCCTCAAAAAACTTTTGGAACGTTGTGCGGGATGCTTATTTTTTCTTTGTCCTTTTTTATTGAAAAGGGGGACATTTCTTATCGCTATTACTTCCTGATATTTCCTATCGTGTCGTTTGTGTACATGATTAAGCTGTATAAAAAATTTGAGAGAAAACCGTTTACGAATATCGCCTATATGATTCTTGGCTTATTCTATGTTGCCATGCCGTTTGCCTTGCTCAATATTGCCGCCTATGAAAACGGATATTATAATTATGAAATTATTTTTGGCTGTCTTTTCATCTTATGGGCAAGTGATACCGGTGCCTATTTTGCAGGAACCCTATTTGGAAAACGAAAATTATTTGAACGTATCTCACCAAAGAAGTCCTGGGAAGGTGCTCTTGGTGGAGCCTTATTGGCGGTCATTTTCACACTTAGCATTGCGCATTATTTTCAGTCGCTTGAGCAATGGCAATGGATCATTATCTGTATCATTATTATCATTGGTGGCATTTATGGTGATCTTATAGAATCTCTCCTCAAACGAAGCATAGAAATTAAAGATTCTGGAGCCAGCTTACCGGGACATGGTGGCTTTCTGGATCGGTTCGATGGGCTATTGATTTCCGCTCCCTTTATTGTGGCCTTTTTAGAGATCTTCTGATTTGGATCAGAACGTACAAACAGCTCGTGAAACACTCTATTTAGGGTAATTCCCTGTGGCATTTTTACCCACTTTTGTTAGCTCAAAGCGTCAGAATCATTTGATGCTTTTTCAATTATTGCATGTATTTATTTCTATATCTTTGCATCCGTTTTAAGACTCGAAACAAAGAACAAAAACGAATTCACATGGCATATATTGAACCTGCCCCGCTTTTAGACAAAGAGAACCCATTTGAAGCGATGATGTCCCGCTTTCAAACCGCATCACAAATCCTGGGATTGGATGAAGAAGTGTATAATGTACTCAAATCTCCAGCGCGTCAGGCGATTGTTTCACTGCCTATCACTATGGATGATGGACGCATTAAAGTCTTTGAGGGTTATAGGGTAATTCACTCCACCATATTAGGACCATCCAAGGGCGGTATTCGTTTTGATCCACACGTGAATCTTGATGAGGTAAAAGCTTTGGCTGCCTGGATGACATGGAAATGTGCCGTAGTTGATATCCCTTACGGAGGAGCCAAAGGAGGTGTTTGTTGTAACCCCAGAGAAATGTCAGCGGGTGAGATTGAGCGTCTAATGAGATCCTACACGCTTTCTATGATCGATATTTTCGGTCCGGATAAAGATATACCGGCTCCTGACATGGGTACCGGCCCCAGAGAAATGGCCTGGTTAATGGACGAGTATTCTCGTACACAGGGAATGACTGTAAATGCTGTTGTAACTGGCAAACCTATCGTGCTAGGTGGATCTTTGGGAAGAACAGAGGCCACTGGCCGCGGGGTAATGGTGACTGCAATGTCGGCCATGCAAAAATTGAAGATCAATCCTTACAACGCTACCTGCGCAGTTCAGGGCTTTGGTAATGTTGGCTCTTGGGCTGCCAGATTATTGGCAGAACGTGGCTTAAAGGTGGTTGCGATCAGCGATTTGTATGGTGCTTATTACAATGAAAATGGAGTTGATATTGAAGATGCAGTAAAATACAGAGACGAAAATAAAGGCTCATTACAAGGGTTCAAGGGGGCTGAGGCGATCCCTGGTGAAGAAATTCTTACCCTACCGGTGGATCTGCTTGTACCTGCAGCCACAGAAGATGTCATTACCAGCAGAAACGCAGACAAAATTCAGGCGAAATTGATTGTAGAAGGTGCCAACGGCCCAACTTCCTCCAAAGCAGATAGTATTATAAATTCAAAGGGAATCACAGTAGCTCCTGACATCCTGGCCAACGCTGGAGGTGTTACAGTTTCTTACTTTGAATGGGTTCAAAACCGATTGGGCTACAAATGGACTGCTGAACGTGTCAGCAGAAGATCCGATCGGATCATGAAAGATGCCTTCGATCATGTCTTTAAAATTGCACAAGAATATAAAGTGCCTTTGCGAATTGCAGCCTATATGGTAGCCATTGATAAAGTGGCCAAGACCTATAAATATCGCGGAGGATTTTAAGTCTGAACCTATTGGCCATTACGCTATTTTCTTTGGTGTGAGAATAGCTTAAATTGATCAATCAAAAAACTGCGGCACAATTATCATGACGATTCATAAAGAAGGACGTACGTTACTTTTTTTTCTATTAGTTTTTTTGGGAATAGTCAACATCGCTGCCTCAAATTATTTATCTCATTACTATACAGCTCGGCTTTTGATCCTGATAGGGAGCGCGATTCTCTTTTTGCTGGTGTTACAGTTTTTTCGCAACCCTATTTTTCAAATTTTAAAAAATGACAAGCACGTGTTGGCTCCCGCAGATGGGAAAGTCGTGGTGATTGAAGAGACCGAAGAAACTGAATACCTCAAAGGGCGCAGAAAACAAATCTCCATCTTTATGTCGCCTGTCAACGTTCATGTAAATCGCATGCCGGTAGAAGGAGTCATTAGTTACTATAAATACCATCCTGGCAAGTATTTAGTGGCCTGGCACCCTAAATCGAGTACTGAAAACGAAAGAACAACGGTGGTGGCCAAAATGAAAAACGGCACAGAGGTGCTATTTAGGCAAATTGCAGGTGCTGTAGCCAGAAGAATAAAATGCTATGTCACTGAAGGCCAACAATTGGAGCAAGGTGAGGAGTTTGGTTTCATCAAATTCGGATCCAGAGTAGATGTATTCCTGCCTATAGACACCAAAATCGTAGTAAAAGTGGGCGACATCACCAAAGGAGGAAGAACCATTTTGGCTGAACTGGAGTAACCATTGGTGTAAATAGTTTCATTCCAGATTGATTTAGGCAAAAGTTCATAGACCTAACGTGCGTTTTTAGGCCTTGTAATGTGTATCTTTGCAAATTACAAATTGTTGTGCCTCATATAGTTACTGTTTTTTTTGTGAAGCACAAATTCCAAAACCCTAAGAAGAACACATGAGCCAAACCGTCAAGTTCGTTTCGAAACAACATGATTTTTTCACTACCCTCAACCAAAGAGTAAACGAATATTTTAAATCAAGAAATATAAGCCGCAACGCAAATTCATCAATGGTATTCAAAACCGTTGTCATGTTTGCGCTATACTTTATCCCCTATGCATTAATCATAAGCAGCAATTATTATAACACATTAGGTTTTTATTTACTCAATGCTGTTATGGGTATAGGACTTGCAGGAATTGGAATGTCAGTAATGCATGATGCCAACCATGGAGCCTATTCAAAAAAACCATGGCTCAATGATTTAATTGGATATTCCTTGAACCTTGTTGGCGGCAATGCTTTTAACTGGAAAGTGCAACACAATGTTTTGCACCACACTTTTACCAATATAGAAGGAATTGATGAAGATATTACTCCCAGGGGCGTACTTCGTTTCTCCCCCCACACCACTTGGAAACCCTTTCATCGTTTTCAATATATCTATGCCTGGCTTTTTTATGGACTGCTTTCATTCGTTTGGATTGTTTTTAAAGATTACGGACGCCTGGCCAGGTATGAAAAGGATGGAATGGTAAAGAAGCAAAGAGCCAATATTTGGAAAGAATGGAGCATTCTTATTTTTTCTAAAATATTCTATTATGCTTACATAATCGGAATTCCATTATTGGTGTTGCCATTGGCCTGGTGGCAAATCCTATTAGGGTTTTTCGTTATGCACTATGTATCTGGTTTTATTCTTGCCGTTATATTTCAACCTGCACATGTCGTTGATGGCACCGAATACCCACTCCCTGACGAAAAAGGCAATATCTATAATACCTGGGCTATTCACCAGCTGCATACTACTACCAACTTTGCACAAAACAATAAAATACTTTCATGGTATGTAGGCGGCTTGAACTATCAGGTGGAGCATCATTTGTTTTCAAACGTATGCCACGTTCACTACAAAAAATTGTCGTCAATAGTAAAGCAAACCGCTGAAGAATTTGGTCATCCTTACAAATCGAACCGAAGATTCAGGGATGCCATGATTGGACATTATAGAATCCTAAAAGAACTTGGCAAAAAGGATTCTATATATAGTCAATTGCAACCAGTAAAAGCTTAATCAAGAGATTACCTCATCGAATGCCTGGGTGAATTGTTTCATCTCATCCAATGAGCCTATGCTTACGCGGCACCATTCCATGTCTTGATAATCCCAAATGCGCATCAGAATATTTTTCTGTTGCATCCTGGAGAGAATCGTTTTTCCATCAATGGGTGCGGGGAAAAACATAAAGTTGGTATGGGATTTCCCGTGGCTAAAACCCTTTTTCTTTAGGTAGCCTTCCAAATGTCCTCTGGCTTCCGTGTTTTTGCTTCTGCTCAAACTCATAAATTCCGTATCACCCAAACTGGCCTTTGCTGCTGCAATGGCATGTTGACTGACAGGGATACCCATTTGATATTGGGATATTTTTTTGATCAAATCTGGTTTAGCCACAATATATCCTATGCGAAGTCCGGCAAGGCCATATATTTTTGAAAAAGTACGGGACACCACTACATTCATTCCCTTCTTCACCAAGTCTATGTTAGTTACTTTCTTTTGCATCTCTGGTTCTAAAAACTCGAGATACGCCTCATCAGAATACACTAAAGTTTTCTTTGACATGTCCTGACAAAAAGGGGAAACTATAGAAGGATCTACGAGAGTACCTGTCGGGTTATTGGGATTGCATACAAAAACAAGTTTGGTTTTTGAATTGATCCTCGAAGCCATGGCTTCATAATCGAACTCCAACTTATCGTTTAGATTTACTTTGTCCCATTTTGCATTAAATACCTTAGCATAATCCATCATCTCCGTGAAGGTTGGAAATCCAGATAAAATCTCTCCATTGTTCAATCCATACGCTACACCCGCTTCACACAAAATTGCACCCGAACCAGCTCCCAGGTGAACATGATCTGCATCCACCCCTTCTTTGTCCGCAATCATTTTCCTCAACTCCGATTGCGCCACAAACGGATACCTGTTGCTCTCACCTAAATTCTGAATGATGGCTTCTTTGGCTTTGTCGGATGGTCCATAAGGATTTTCGTTCGCGTTCAACCGTATGTTGTTTCCATTAGGCGAATAAGGATTAATTCCCCATTGATGTCTTTCTGCTGCACTTACCGGACCGGCAAAAAGTTTATCAACGAACATTGGGCTTAAGGTAAGTCCGGCTGTCAAAGCGAGGGAAGATTTGAACCAATCTCTGCGTGATAGTTGAGCTTTCATGAGGAAAGGGTTTGATTTTGTTGCAACTAAAGTTAACAAAATTCATATCCCGACAAAATCACCAGGGCTGGTGCTGAGAGTAAATATGGACTGAGCGCCTAAAAAAGGCTTATGCCTTTGGTAAAATTCCCATCTGTTGCATAAGAAAGGTAGCATTGGCTTTGTTGGCTATGCCTTTGTGCAAGGTGTAATCAAAAGTAAGCTCGTTGTTCTCAATCTCACTTTCAAAGCAATAATTGCGTATGGCCGATGGAAATTTTTTCTCTAACTCCCCCAATACAACATCATGAGACGCCAGCATTAAAAGCACATCATGAGAGACAAACTGTTTTAACAAACCGATTGACCCCTCTCGTTTGTCTTTTGAGTTTGTGCCCCGTAAAATTTCATCCAGTAAAATCAACATGGGTTTACCACTCCTCACCTCTCCCATAATTGCTTTCAGTCGGCTTAACTCAGCATAGAAATAAGACTGATGATCCACCAGTGAATCAGTGGCGCGCATGCTGGTGTGCAAAGAAACGAGAGGGCAGGCAAAATACCTGGCACACACTGAAGATCCTGAGAGTGCTAAAATCAAATTCACTCCTGCTGTTCTCAGGAAAGTACTTTTACCAGCCATGTTGGCTCCTGTGATCAACATGATATTCTCCGGACCAATTTTGAAAGAGTTACTTACGCGACTTTTTGAGGCAATCAATGGATGACCCATTTCCTGGGATTGAATACTTAGGTCATCGTGAAGCACTGGAAAGCAATTGTCGGGGTTATTGAAATGAAAGGTACTCAACGAATTAAGCGCATCTACCTCAGCAATTTTGTCTAACCAACCTTTTACCATCAGTTTGTTCACTGACCTCCACTTTTCGAGCCGGTAGAGACATTGCAGATCGTAGAGGTAAAGGCTATTGCCAAACATCGAAGCTATACCATTTTTTCTTGCTTCAAACGCATTCACCAATTGCGAAAACTTCTTCATACGAACAGATGCGTCTTTGGCCTCATTCTGAATTTCCAGTAAATGACTACCGGTGAATTTGGCTTCAGCAATTTTATTCATCAACTGGGCATACTTATCGAAAAGTATTTTGTGGTGAGATAAAGCAAGTTCTGCCTTTGTAACCTCCTTTGATTTAAATGAAACTACAGCATTTTGTACTCCCCCAAAAAGTAAAAGAACAGGAAAGTAAGACCAAAAATCATAAATAGTGAATCCAATAAGAACCAATGATATTGTTGGAAAAAGTACCAGCAATACTTTATACAAAGTTTTTCCAAGCAACACATCCGGTTCCTTCAGCCAACTAAACAGACCTTCATTTTCGAGTGTACTGTCGTGCAACAAATGACCCTGTGCCCAAAACCATTGACGAAATTCAACATCCTGGGACAACTCTTTAACTGCTTCTTGTCTTTTTATAATTGCGTCAGTTGTTGGCTGAGCCACCAACAAGCTTTCTGCCAGCTTCTTCTCTCCGATAGCTGTTCCACACCGGTTCAAAAATTGAAACAACGAACCAGATCCAAACAAATCCAGGTCATAACTATAGGCATGGTGAGGGTTGACAAATACTTTCCCTTCATTAAATTCGAAATAGTTGTTTTCGAGAACGCCTAATTCCAACCGATTTAGCTTTTCAAGATTGCGATTCAGGTCATACCGGGTCTGAATTTTCCCATGCCATGAAACAAGAAACACAAACAGAATAATAATGGGAAGTAATGCATACCAGTAAGTGGTATTTGAAAATGCCAGATAGATGACATAAAAAAACAACAACGCCACACCAGTTCTCAACCAGGCAATCTTTTGGATTGTCTTTTTTAGTGCTTCACATGTTTCATTAAACTCACTTTTACGAGTAGTGTAAAAATGATGCAGGTTCGTCATGTAATCTTGGCTTAAAAGTTCTTATAACGAACGTTCAATGATCTGCATAAGTTGTCCCAGATATTGTTCGTCTACTTCATCGAAGTCGTTGAGTTGATCGCTATCTACATCCAGCACCATCACCATTTCGTTATTCTTCAATACGGGCAATACAATTTCTGATTTAGATCCCGTGCTGCAGGCAATGTGACCCGGAAATTCGTTGACATCAGGAACAATCCGCGTTTTCTTTTCATGCCAAACTGTTCCACAAACTCCTTTTCCCATTCGAATGCGGGTGCAAGCGATAGGCCCCTGAAATGGGCCTAACACTAACTCATCCCCTTTTACTAAATAAAAACCTACCCAGAAAAAATTCATAGCTTCCCGTAGGGCAGCTGAGATATTTGCCAGATTCGCAATCAAATCAGATTCACTGCTGATAAGTGCTTCCAATTGAGGCAATAGCTCCTTGTACTTATCCGCTTTATTTGTTCCTGTAATTATTAATTGTTCGGCCATATTTTATCAGGATGCGCTGGCTGAAGGATTGATGTCTTTTGGCTTCTCTTCTTCCAATGTTTCAGTACTTCCAGAAGGAGTTACCTCACCTTCTTCTGCTTCTTTGGTTAACTGAATTACTTCGTTGTTAGTTTCATTCAACTCACTGTCTTCTTGATCAGGGAGACTCTCCTTAAAGAATTTTTTTTGAAAGATAAGAATTGTAGCTACGCCAATAAATATTGATGAGTCCGCAATATTGAAGACAGGGCTAAAGAATAAAAAATATTCTCCGCCCACCATAGGCATCCATTCCGGCCAGGTAAAATCAAACAATGGAAAGAACAACATATCAATTACCTGCCCATGAAACCAGGGGGAGTAAGAACCAATAGGTTGATTGTCCAGAAGTACGCCATAAAATGTGCTATCAATAACGTTCCCTACTGCACCCCCTAGTATCAACGCCATACTTATCAAGAAACCAGTATGGGCCTTTTTTTGTGCCATCTGATAGAGGTAGTAGGCAATCCCTATCATTGCTGCTATGCGAAAAATAGTCAATGCCAATTTTCCAAATTCATTTTCCCAACGAATCCCAAACGCCATACCCGGATTGAGCAGATAGTGCAACTTGAACCATTCACCGATTACATTGATCTCCTCGTGCAAATACATGTTATTGTAAACCAACAACTTGCTGCATTGATCAATTAAGATCACCACTAAGGCAATTAAGAAATATTTACGCGCTCTCATTTAACACTTATCTTCACTTTCAACATGTATTCATCCATATCCACTTCTTTAGCCTCTGCCACCTTATCCTTTAACACCAGGCTCAATGCCTGCGTTTCAGTGCTAATATACTCTCTGAACTGCGCAAGCGCATCGGTTACAGACTCTTGCCCATTTTGAGCAATATCTTTTTCAACTTCTATTTCAATTTTATCCAAAATTTCCAACCCCATTTCTTTTCTCAGATTTTGAATCCTGTTGACAAAGTCACGGGCAATACCTTCCTGCTTCAGTTCATTTGTAATGGTAATGTCAAGTGCCACCGTTATACCGCCCTCCGAAGCCACTGACCATCCTGGGATGTCCTCAGAACTAATAATTACATCCTCTGATACAAAATCAAACCCATCCTTAGTCAATGTTCCCTTCTCCACGACAGATATGTCCTCTTTAGAAAAAGTGCCGATCACAGCAGCAACATCTTTCATCTTTGCCCCATATTGTTTCCCCAGTTTAGCAAAATTGGGTTTTACTTTTTTCACCAAAAGGCCGGAAGTATCATCTATATATGCTATTGATTTCACATTTACTTCTGCTTTGATAATGTCCTCAACATTTTTTACCCTTGATGCAAACTGATCGTCCAAAACCGGAAGCATTACCTTTTGAAGCGGTGTCCTGACTTTTATTTTACTGGTCTTTCTAATAGAATGAACAAGCGAACTAATGCGCTGGGCATAATCCATTGACAATTCCAATTCATGATCAATTCTGTTGGCTTGTGGCTTTACCAGATCAGTCAGGTGGATAGACTCGTGACGCAACGGAGAATTGTTTGCTTTGGCTTGTTCTCGGATATTATCCGTAAGGTTTTTATAAAGCCACTCTGAAAAGAAAGGAGAAATAGGTGCCATCAATTGACCCACCACCATGATACACTCATGCAGTGTTTCATAGGCTGCTTTCTTGTTTTCAGTCATGTCCATCTTGTCACCGGCCGTAGCCTGCCAAAATCTTTTCCTGTTTAGCCGCACATACCAATTGGACAAATGGTCATTCACAAACTCCTGAATGGCCCTGGCGGCCTTGGTGGGTTCGTAATCATTGTATGCAGCAGTAACCTCCTCTATGAGAGATTGCAACTTAGAAACTATCCATTTGTCAAGCGGGGTTAATCTCTCATAAGCCACATTGTTTTTCTCTTCCTTGACAAATCCATCGATATTGGCATACATGGCAAAGAAAGAATAGGTGTTAAGCAAAGTTCCAAAGAATCTCCGCTTTACTTCAACGATACCTTCTTCATCAAATTTAAGATTGTCCCATGGTGGCGCATTCTCAATCATGTACCAGCGCACTACATCCGGCCCATGCTTATCAATGATCTCAAACGGGTTAACCACATTTCCCTTACTCTTCGACATTTTATTTCCACTCTTGTCGAGCACAAGGCCGTTGGAAATTACATTTTTGAATGCCACACTATCAAAAAGCATAGTAGCAATGGCATGCAGTGTAAAGAACCATCCGCGGGTTTGATCTACCCCTTCTGCAATAAAGTCTGCGGGAAAGCTTTTTTCAAATACGTCTTTGTTTTCGAATGGATAGTGCAATTGTGCATAGGGCATTGCTCCGGAATCAAACCACACATCAATCAAGTCAGCTTCGCGCTGCATAGGTTCACCAGACGCACTCGCTAATACGATCTCATCCACATAGGGTCGATGCAAATCAAATGAAGGGTCTTTATAAGCGGGATTCTCTATACCTGATTTTTTCGCGTGTGCAATCTCATTACCTAACTCTTCAAGAGATCCAATACACTTTTCTTCTTTACCATCCTTGGTCCTCCAAATTGGCAATGGAGTTCCCCAATAACGTGAACGGGACAAATTCCAATCCACCAAATTCTCTAACCAATTTCCAAAACGGCCTGTCCCCGTTGAGGCAGGCTTCCAGTTGATGGTCTTGTTAAGCTCCACCATGCGCTCTTT
Source organism: Flammeovirgaceae bacterium UBA2338 (assembly GCA_002344795.1). Lineage (GTDB taxonomy): Bacteria > Bacteroidota > Bacteroidia > Cytophagales > Cyclobacteriaceae > ELB16-189. The sequence goes on from DDUM01000020.1 coordinate 149,092, forward strand.
AAGGGCCGTGGTTCTTATAAACCATGAATCCAAAGGATAATACAAAACGGGCTTATCCGTACGCCAGCAATGCGGATAGGTGTGTTCATACTTCTCTACTTTAAAGGCCTTGTTCTCTTCCTTTAAAATGATAGAAATAATAACATCCGTATTCTTATAATCAGGATGCGTTTCATCCTCATTGGTGTAGTTCTTTACATAAAAATCGTTTTCGGTAAGTGGCTTGTGTGTTTTAATGTTAAACTTATTCACACCTTCCAGCAACTTGGCTCCAATCTCTTTCACAAATTTCCCCTTGCGATCTACCGTGGGCAATTCACTGCCATCAATATCTTTTAAAGTGAGCGCAGGAATTCCATTTTGTCTGGCTACTTTAAAGTCATCCGCTCCGAAGGTAGGAGAAGTGTGCACTACACCCGTTCCGTCTTCCGTTGTCACGAAATCACCAGCTACTACCTGGAATGCTTTGTCTGCATCATAGAAGGGTTGTAGATAAGGCATCAGTTGCTCGTACTGAATGCCTACTAAATCTGATCCCTTCAATTCATTCACTATTTCGAATGGAACAGTTTTATCTCCAGCTTTATAATCACTCAGTTTAATGTCTTTGTTTTTATCGGAGAAATAGCGACTCACCAAATCTTTAGCAAGGATAACACTTATAGGTTGATGTGTATATTGATTAAAAGTATTTATCTGAACATAACTTATTTTCTCCCCCACAGCGAGTGCTGTATTGGAAGGCAGTGTCCACGGAGTGGTTGTCCAGGCCAGAATAAAAACATCTCCTTTATTGTTTTTGAATAGCGAATTCGACTTTTCATCTTTCTTCACTTTAAACTGTGCCACAACAGAAGTGTCCTTCACATCTTTGTAGCAACCTGGCAAATTCAACTCGTGTGAACTTAGTCCGGTTCCTGCCGCTGGTGAATAAGGCTGGATACTATAGCCTTTGTATAACAAATCCTTTTCATAGAGTTGCTTCAACGACCACCACAGTGACTCGATATAATCCTTTTCGTAAGTAACATAAGGATGATCAAGATCTACCCAGTATCCCATCTTCACGGTAAGGTCATCCCATTGATCCTTAAACTTCATCACCGTCTCGCGGCACCTCTTGTTGTAGTCCTCAACTGATATTTTGGTTCCTATATCGTCTTTTGTAATTCCTAATTCTTTTTCCACCTGCAACTCCACAGGAAGACCATGGGTATCCCATCCACCTTTCCGCTTTACCTGATATCCTTCAAAGGTTTTAAAACGGCAAAAAATATCTTTTACCGTGCGTGCCATCACATGGTGAATACCAGGTGTACCATTGGCAGAGGGTGGCCCTTCATAAAAAGTAAATGTAGGATTTCCCTCCCGACTACTTACAGACTCTTCAAATATTTTATTTGCTTTCCAAAATTCCAGCACTTCTGAAGCTATCTTCGCAAAATCCAGTTCCTTGTCTTCGTTATATCGTACCGACATGGTTCATTTTAAAAATCTTGAAACTTATTATTAAATTATACTTATATCCTACTCTGCCGCACTGTGCTTATTATGAATTTTAATTTTACTAAGATCCACAAAATCGTCTTCAGACTTGGGGAAAGGATCAGGATTAAAATCATCAATTAAAGCTCGCTTCTTATAACTGCCACGATCAAAGGTCATGATCAAAGAAGGCAGCAAAATTAAGTTGGTTGTCATTGAAATAAGTAAAGTGGTAGACGTAAGCATACCCAGCGCAATTGTTCCTCCAAAAGAGGAGAAAGTAAAAATGATGAACCCTGAAAACAATACGATAGAAGTATAAATCATACTTTTCCCAACCTCAAGGATGGAGTTACTTATAGCTACTGGCACAAAAAAGCTGGTAGCATGCAATTCCTGTCTGTACTTCGCCAAAAAGTGAATAGAGTAATCCACTGAAATACCAAAAGTAATGCTGAAAATAAGAACAGTACTTGGTTTAAGGGGTACTCCAAAATATCCCATGAGGGCTGCAGTAATCATCATAGGAATAAAGTTGGGAATCAATGAAATAATTATCATCCGAATATTGGCAAATAACAATCCCATTGTGATCGCAATCAGCGCAAATGCCAGCAGCAAGCTTCCGCGTAAATTCTCAATCAAAAATTTATTCCCCTTGATAAACAAAGGAGTGGTTCCTGTAATCGTAGCAGTCATGTCCGTATCAGCAAACATGGTGTCTATCTTGGGCTGAATAACCTGATTTATAAGAGAGTCCATCTTATCTGACCCTACATCTGCTACTTGCATAGATATGCGCATAACCTGCATGTCTTCATCCACAAACGACTTAAACAATCCAGAGCTATCTGATTGTCCTTTCATATACCTGAGGATAAACCCTCGCTCGCGATTATCAGGCAATGTATAGCGATCAGGATTGTTATTATAAAAAGCCTGTTTGGCTGCTTTCACAAAACTGACCAATGATACCGGTTTGGAAATATCTTCCTGTTGAGCAAGAAACTGTTCAAACTCATCAATCTTTTGAAGATTTTTTACATCTATTACACCTCTCTTCTTACCGGTATTTAAAACTATCTCCAGCGGCATCACCCCACTAAAATTCTCTTCAAAAAAAACAAGATCCCTTTTTACAACACTTTCAGCGGGAAGATCATCTACCATGAATGAGACGGAATGGAGTTTTGCCATTCCTATAACTGCAAAAACAACAGTAGTTACAGCCACCCCATAGATTATTGTTCGATGCCTATGCACCAACAAATCCACCGCATTGAGCGCCTTGTCAAAAGCTTTTACATCAAGGTGCTTCAAATGTTTGGCTGATGGAGGTGGCATCCATGAAAAGACACCAGGAATTAAAATCAGGCTCACCACAAAGGTGGCCATCACATTGATCCCGGCTACAATTCCAAACTCCCTGAGAATAGTAATATCTGCAGAAATCAGAACGAGAAATCCTATTGCCGTTGTAAGGTTGGTCATAAAAGTAGCCAGCCCTACTTTGCGTACCACACGACTTATTGCCAACATCTTATTACCATGCGAAACAAACTCCGTATGATATTTATTCATCAGATAAATCGCATTTGGGATTCCAATCACCACAATAATGGGTGGGATCATACCGCTGAGCAATGAAATCTTAAAACCAAAGAGGGCAATAGTGCCCAATACCCACACTACAATTATGCCTATTACAATGAGTGGAAAAATGACTGCCCTCAACGACCTAAAAAATACCAGCAGGATAATTCCAGTGATGATCACGGAAACCAAAAGAAATATTTTCAACTCCTGACCTACCTGGCTTGTAATAACTGAGCGAACAAATGGTAAGCCTGCATAGTGGAGTGCAATCCCTGTCTTTTCAGAAAAAGCTTCCCCAGCCTCTGTGATCTGATCCGTCAGTCCAACTCTTTTCGATGAGTTAAGTACCTCTTTCTTTATAGAAACAAGAATGGCAATGGCTCCATTCTTTTCGTTTACAATCTGACCAATATAAAATTTCTGTTTTTTAGCCTCTATTAACAGGCTATCCAGTTGAGCCTGACTGGTTATTTTATCCGGGAAAACATCTGTAAGAATAAATCGGGTCTCTGCTGTATCTTTTTCAATTTGTTTAATACGAGGCAACGAAATCACATCATTTACGCCAGTCATGTCCTTCACCTCTAAACAAAACTGGCGCAACAGTTCAAAATTTTCGTATTGATAAATAGCACTGTCTTTCAGCCCCACAGCCACCACATTTCCATCTTCTCCGAACTGTTTACGAAACTCTGTAAAGAAGACTTGCTCCGGGTCATTGGCAGGCACGGTTCCCCTGAAATCATAGCTCATTTCGGCATCCTTGGCATGATAACCCATAAAAAGGGTGATCAATCCGATGAGTATAACTAGCGGAAGGCGGTACTTAATTATGAAATGTGCGAGACGAGTCCACATTGAATCGAGCGCAAAATTTTATGAAACGGCAAAGCTAAGGATTTTTGCCTTGAACTAAGGCTAGGAATTGGATAAATGGAAATCAAAAAGTCCTGAATTTCAGGGCTTTTAGGTCAACTTAGTTCAATGATATTCCCTTGATTTTGCGGTAAAGCGAAATTGCATGCCTATCCGTCATTCCCGACACAAAATCGATGATATTCCTCAGCATCAAATAATGCGAATCGGGGACTTCCTCTATTGCCAATCTTATCTCCGGAGGGAGCAACCGGTAGAGATTTTCATATTTTTTTGGAAGTTGGCCCTCAATCTTGAATTTTCCGGCCTTTGAGAACTCCTCCAGCAAACCCGGAAGCACTTCATAACCAGCAGATTCGATTTCCACCACGTGGCGGGCCCGGTAGATTTTTTCAATAGAAAGATGGGCAATCGCTTCCAGGGCATTGGCCGATTGGCAATGATCGGCCAGCGCCTGATCAAAAGTATTATTCAAGATACCAGCCTCATTGTCCACAAAAACGGAGGTACACTCATCTATCAACCGCCCTATAGCCAGCGCACGTAACACCCCTATTTTTTCGTCCTGACTTGGAATTTGATCCAACTTATTCCTGTCGAAACTTTCTTTAAGGATTCCGGCAAGGAGTTCCACCGTTTCTTCAAAACTGACAAGCCCTAATCGGCATCCATCCTCCAGGTCAATGATGTTATAACAAATGTCATCTGCCGCCTCCACTAAAAAGGCTAACGGATGCCGGCACCAGGCCTGCTGTCCACTCTGACGCAACTCCAAATGGGTGGCTACCTCCTCAAAAAGCTCCTTTTCTGTCTGAAAGAACCCATATTTCTTTTGGCTCTTTTTCTTCTTATCCCGGCCTTCCATTTTTGATGGGCATGGATACTTTGTAAAAGCCCCCAGCGTAGCGTAGGTGAGCTGAAGTCCCTGGTATTGATTTTTGTTAAGAATCCGAAAACCTTGGGCGTTGCCTTCGAACTGAATAAGGTCAGCCCACTCCGCCTCTGATACCAAAGATTTAAAAGCTTGTCCTACCTGCTGATGAACAAAAAATTCAGAAATTCCATCTTCCCCTGAATGTCCAAAAGGTGGATTGCCCAAATCATGTGCTAAAGATGCTGCCGCTACGATGGCTCCAAAATCAAAAGCTGAATAATCCGACAAAGTAGAATGACGTTGGAGTACCGTTTCTCCCACTTTCTTACCCAACGACCTGCCAACACTCGATACTTCCAGGCTATGTGTAAGTCGGGTATGAACGAAATCATGCTCAGGGAGTGGATGTACTTGTGTCTTGTCTTGTAGCCTGCGAAACGGATGTGAAAAGATAATCCTGTCGTAGTCCTGCTCAAAGGCACTGCGGAATACACCAGTGCTGGATTTCTTAGACCCTACCCTTTGCGAAGACAATAAAGAAGACCACTGCATTGCGTAATTTTTTTACAATGATAACCAAGCCACCTTGTCTTTCTAAACACGGGCTGCATAAATGGCGGGGTTCTGATTCAACAACGCGCACAAAACATTGTACAACCCAGGCATTTCTTTGTACAGCTGCGTGGGGCGTTCAAAAAAATTCTCAATGGCTACAGCAAAAAACTCGTGTGGGTTCTCGCAGGCATAAGGCCTGAAAAATCTAACTTGTGCGTGATCGGGAACGTCACAAACTTTAGCTCCGTAAGCATCCAGCTGCTCCAAAAGCCCTTCGTTAAAAAACTGGTATTCATCGTTTCGAATTATATTTTCAAGGCGCAGGGCATCTGCCAACTCATGAATCCCTAAATTAATACCATCTGGTGCGGGTTTAATGTAACTCAATACAAAACTCTGCCATGAAAGCACGATCATTCCAAAAGCTGGATTCACCTCTCCTTTATGGAAACTTTTGGTGATGGATGAATAGTAGTCATTGGGGTAAATCAATATTCTCTTGAAATGAGATAAGTGTACATCCAATCCAAAAGTAAGTTGCACAGCTGTTGCCGAAATGAGCACTTTCATTTCATCTGTAACTCTATCAAAATTTCTCGGGATAAAAAATTTAGAATAAATGAAATGAGAAAGTTTTTGTTCAAACCTTGATCTATCATTCAAAGAGAGTTTGTTGTAGTAAGAAAAATACTTGGTTAAAATTTCACGATACACCAGGGGCATCGGCATCACCTTGCTCCTGATAGAACCGGCTGAACGTACCGCTTCCCCGTACCCCTTCTGAAGCTCACCCTTATATCTGAATAGCACAATAACAACAACACCCGCTATCAGAAAAAGGGCTGTCATTGTTTTACGCTATCTTTTTAATAAGCGCACTCATAGAGCAAGAATCAGTTAATCGGTCTTTTAATGTAGAAATATCAACACGCTCTTGCAACATCGTGTCCCTATCGCGAAGCGTCACCGTGTTGTCCTCCATTGTTTGATGATCCACCGTTACACAGAATGGAGTTCCAATGGCGTCCATTCTTCGGTATCTTTTACCAATGGTGTCTTTGTCTTCGTAGTAACAATTGAAATCCAACTTCAAGTCGTTTATGATTTCCATTGATTTTTCAGGTAGTCTGTCTTTTTTAATCAATGGCAGAACAGCCACCTTGTTGGGAGCGAGTGCCGCAGGTATTTTTAATACGGTTCTTTCACTTCCATCCTCCAATTTCTCCTCCGTATAGGCACTGGACAACACAGCCAAAAACATTCTGTCCAATCCAATAGAGGTTTCCACCACGTAAGGAATGTAGCTTTTGTTTTCCTCTATATCAAAATACTGTAGTTTCTTGCCCGAAAACTCTTCATGGCTTTTTAAATCAAAATCTGTACGAGAATGAATTCCTTCCAATTCTTTGAAACCCATAGGAAAATTAAACTGAATGTCGCATGCGGCATTGGCATAATGCGCCAGATTGAGATGGTCATGAAAACGATAATTCTCTTCTCCCAGTCCAAGTGACTTATGCCATTTCATTCTTTTTTCTTTCCAAAACTCATACCACTTCATCTCTTCACCTGGCTTCACAAAGAATTGCATTTCCATCTGTTCAAACTCTCGCATCCTGAAAATAAACTGACGCGCAATGATCTCGTTACGAAATGCCTTACCGATTTGTGCAATGCCAAAAGGTATTTTCATCCTTCCTGTCTTCTGCACGTTAAGAAAATTCACAAAAATTCCTTGCGCAGTCTCAGGGCGCAAATAAATTTTGCTGGCATCCCCAGCTACAGAACCGAGCTCTGTTGAAAACATTAGATTAAACTGACGTACCTCCGTCCAGTTGCGCGATCCGGAAATAGGATCCGCAATCTCCAAATCAATGATCAGCTGACGCAGTGCCTCTAAGTCCGGCTTCTCAATGGCATCTTTCATGCATACGTTGATGTCATCAATTTTTTTCTGATACTCCACCACCCTTGGATTGGTGGTCAAATACATTTCAGGATCAAATGACTCCCCAAAACGTTTGGCCGCCTTTTCTACTTCTTTTTTTATTTTATCCTCAATTTTCGCTACTGCCTCCTCGATCAATACATCAGCACGGTATCTTTTTTTCGAATCTTTATTGTCAATAAGCGGATCATTAAAGGCATCAACGTGACCAGAAGCTTTCCAGGTAGTGGGGTGCATAAAAATAGAAGCATCAATCCCAACTATATTATCCTGTGACCTGGTCATGAATTTCCACCAATATTCCTTGATGTTATTCTTCAGCTCTACACCATTTTGCCCATAATCATAAGCTGCAGCCAATCCATCGTAGATTTCACTGGAAGGAAACACAAACCCATACTCCTTGGCATGAGCTATCACTTTTTTCAAAATATTATCGTCCGTATTCGCCATAAGGCGCAAAGATAGCTTTACGAACGGAAGTATTAAAGATTGGACTTGTTAAAGAATTTCAATTTCACGGTTATAGTAATGCTTCCGCCAGAAAATCATTTAATGGCTTCACGGCTTTACAGCCTTCCACCACGTTTTTTATAAATTTCTTGTCCTGCACCTCTTTATCAGTAAAGTAGTGCGATACGATAAAGCTCTTGTGTTTCAGTAAATCAAGATGAGGATGATCTTTTGGGTAGCCCTTGGGTGCGGTTTTCAGCTTATCAAAATCATCCAATCCGGCAAACCACGCTTTGAATTTTTTATTTTTCAATACCTTTTCAAACGCTTTGTAATTATAATCTATCTCCTGCCTGATCTTGGCAAGATGGGATGAGTCGGGCATGTAAAGCCCGCCCGCCACAAAACTTTTATTCCCCGGTTGAATGTGCAGGTAATAGCCCGGTTCCTGAATCATCTTCCCTCTAGGTGAGAAGCCCGCACCCATATTATTTTTATAGGGGCTTTTGTCTTTACTGAAACGCACATCACGATAAATTCGAAATGACAATTTTTTAGGATTGAGTCCAGTAAGGCTTTTATCAAATTTCGTTAACTCACTGAGCAGTTTGGCGAGAAACTCATCAAAGTCTTCCTTAGCAGTAATGTATTTAGTTTTATTCTTTTCAAACCAGACACGATCATTATTCTTGGCGAGTGCTTTGAGAAATTTAAGGATATGAGAAAAGTCCATGCCTTTAGTTTTATACTATAAATAGTCAATCACTTTTTCGAGAGCCATTCCACGAGAAGCTTTTACTAAAATGGTAGCCTCCTGAATTGGGTGTGATTGGAGATACTCAATCAATTGTTCTTTTGTAGAAAAATATTTTGAAGTGTCACCGCCTGCCGCCACCTTGATTAGCTCTCCACACAGTAAAGCTTCATCAATGCCATTTGATCTTAGCCATTCTGCAATTTTCCTGTGCTCTGCTTCGCTTTCACCCCCCAATTCATACATATCGCCAAGTATAGCCACCTTCCTATTCGCATTCATTCGTCCCAAACTTTCTATTGCCACTTCCATAGAACTGGGGTTGGCATTGTATGCATCGAGAATAATTGTGTTGGTGCCCTTAATGACTACCTGTGAACGCATATTGTCAGGAGTATAATCTTCAACCGCCTGCTTTGCTGCAGCGGGATCCACCTCAAAAAACTTTCCGACACACAGTGCCGCAGCTACATTTTCAAAATTATATTCCCCTATCAAATGGGTTTGAATCGTTTCTCCCTCTTCCGTTTTTATTTTTAAGTAAGGGTCAGCAGAAAGCAATTTGCAATGATAAAAGTCACCCTTTGCTGGATAGAACAAGGGAGATTCAAAACGCTTGCTCATGTTTTTTAACACAAAATCGAGGGAATTAATCCAGACAACGCCCTCGGTCTTGATAAGATGCTGATACAACTCTGACTTTCCACGAACAATATTATCATACCCACCAAATGTTCCAATATGGGCTTTCCCAATGTTAGTGATCAATCCGTGGGTGGGGTTGGCTATCTCGCACAGCGAGGCGATTTCCCCAAGATGGTTAGCACCCATTTCCACAATTGCTATTTCATAAGTTTTATCGATCGATAAAACTGTAAGTGGCACACCAATATGATTGTTGAGGTTGCCAACAGTAGCATTCACTTTGTATTTTTTACTCAACACCACTTTCAAAAGTTCCTTGGTTGTGGTCTTTCCATTGGAGCCAGTTAGTGCAATGATTGGAATGGTAAGTTGATCGCGGTGATAGCGGGCGAGTTGCTGAAGGGCCTGCAGTGCATCATCCACAAGTATGTACCGATCATCCTTCACCCATTTTGCCTCATCCACTACAGCATACGCGGCTCCCTTCTCAAGGGCATCTGCCGCAAATTCATTGGCATTAAATTTCTCTCCCTTCAACGAAAAGAATACCGAACCTCGGGTGATCTTTCTTGTGTCTGTTGAAACCTTTCCCGATTGAATGAACTTCTTGTAGAGATTTTTGATGTCCGTAGCCATAATATAATCCCTGTAATGATTAAATCACAGTATCTTGCAAGCTAAGATAACAGCGGGATACTGACCAACGTTATCAGTGTATAATTTACAAAATGAGATTGCGTTTTTTCAGAATTCATTGATGCGTTTAAGGGTCTTTTTCTTTCTACTGGTTTTGCTTCCGTTATCCGCATCGGCTCAGTTTACTTATGTAATGGACCAAAGCATTCCTGTTGAGGAGAATGGCAAAATTTTGAAGATGCCCTGGGCTGGAGGGCTCAATTCAGCGCAAATCAATACCATGGACCTCAATGGTGATGGCATTGAAGACCTCGTTGTCTTCGACAGAGCTGCCAATAAAATAAGCACGTTCCTGAATCAGGAAAACGAATACGCCTACCATCCGGAATATGAACTCCACTTTCCGAAAGAAATAAGCAAATGGGTGCTGCTTCGTGACTATAACTGCGATGGCAAAAAAGATATATTCACAGCCAATAGCATTGGCATAGCCGTTTATAAAAATATTACCGAACCCGGAGGCACGCTTAGTTGGGAAAGCCTGAGGTTTTTTGCGCCCCCCATTGCCTGTGCTCCTGCCGGAACACAAGGACTTTTTACTTCGATACTGTTAACTACCACATCCTATAGTGAAACAACTTGTTCGGATGGGTCAGTGGTTATTCGTCCCAATCAAACAAACATTTTTCCCGGCACCAATGATATCCCTAGCATCACCGACATGGATGGCGATGGTGATTTGGATATTCTTCATATGCGATTTGTCAATCCCGGCACCGTGCAATACCATAAAAATATGAGTATGGAAAACTTCGGGTCATGCGATTCCCTTGCTTTTGAAAGATTAGATCAACGTTGGGGTGATTTTGAAGAGTGTAGTTGTGGGGAGTTTGCCTTTGGCCAAGCTTGTTCAGCTTCGGGAGGCAAAACCAATCATAATGTAGGTAAAGCCATACTTGCCCTGGATGTAAACGGGGATGGGAATAAAGACCTCCTTTTCTCTGAAGAGGATTGTCCAACTCTCTATTTATTAGAAAATGAAGGCACCTCTGAAAATGCAGATATCAATAAGGCCGTTTCCTTCCCTCCCATCAAACCTGCATTCATGCCGCTTTTTCCAGCAGCTTATTATGAAGATGTAGATTTTGATGGCCTACCGGATCTATTGGTTTCACCGGCAGTATTTGGCCGAACGGGTCTTAACAACCCATTTACAAACTCTGTCTGGTTCTATAAAAACACAGGCACTGCCCAATCACCCAACTTTACTTTTGACCGCAATAATTTTCTACAGGATGAAATGATTGAAGTGGGCGATTATGCCTATCCAACTTTCGTAGATGCAGATGGCGATGGCGACCTGGATCTTTTCATTGGTAACTATGCCAATACGCAGTTCAGAGGAGTGATTGCTCAGTATGAAAATGTAGGCACTGCCTCTTTACCCTCCTTCAGATGGATTACTGATGATTACCTCGGGCTATCCATTCTTTCTCGCTACAACATGAAGCCTCAGTTTGTTGATATTACAGGAGATGGCAATCTTGACCTCACCTTTCTGGCTTCAGAAGCCCTTAACCTTACCACCAACCTCTTCTACATTGCTGGCAACAAACCGAATGCCATTGGTTTTGACGACTTACAAGTAAAGACAGTCGATTTCACATTAGGCAACAATGAAAATATACTGCTGCACGATATTGACCAGGATGGCTTAATTGATATTCTTTTAGGCAAAAGCACTGGCGCACTGGAATATTGGAGAAATATAGGATCTGTGGGCGCATCCAGCTTTACATTAGAAAACAACGCACTCATGGGGCTTTCGTCAAGCCTCACCAGAACAAATCTCAACACAAGCATTGCAGACTTGGATGATGACGGAAGGGAGGACTTACTGATCGGGGATCAAAGCGGCAATCTTACTGTATATGGCGATTTTCGTGGCACTATGAATGCTCCACAACCCATTAACGAAATCATTTACGACTCTTTTAGTGAAGCGTATACCGGCAAAAATCTGGGCGCAAGAATAAAACCTGTGGTGGTTAACCTTTTCAACAGTGACAAACCGGCAATCTCAGTAGGAACAGTAACTGGTGGTATGGTGATCCTAAAAAATGATGGAGGACAATTATTACCAGACGAACCCGAGGTCACAATTTACCCCAACCCCCTTACCTCAAATGAGACGCTTTATATACTTACAGACAGGGGACTGCTGATGCAATTATTTACCATCACTGGTCAAAAATTAACCGAGCCTCTGTTTATTAGCGGAAATCAGCCCTATTCGTTATCAGTAAACGGAATGACTCCTGGGTTATATATTGCGCGGTTTCACTATGGAGGGAAGACATACGGCCAGAAGTTTGTTATCTATTAGGCCGAAAATCCAGTATAATGATGGCTCCGAGCCTCATATTTCAATAAGATGAAACTTACACGCTTTATTTTGTAGGCATATTGGATAATTAGGGCTCTTTTAGCGATATTTGCAGTCCCTTTTGAAAAAGGGCATTAATTAACCAAGAAAGAGAGTTATGGCACGTGTTTGTCAAATTACAGGAAAAAGGACACAGACAGGAAACAACGTTTCGCATGCGAATAACAAAACGAAGCGTAAATTCTATCCAAACCTTCAAAAAAAGCGCTTTTTTATTCCTGAAGAGGATAAGTGGATAACATTGAAAGTATCTACCAACGCTATTAAAACGATTAATAAGAAAGGTATCACAGCTGTGTTGAAAGACGCGAAGGCGAAGGGAACCTTTTCTGAGTAATATTAAAAAAGTACCACAATGGCTAAGAAAGGAAATCGTATACAGGTGATTTTGGAGTGCACAGAGCACAAGACCAGCGGCTTGTCAGGGATGAGCCGATACATCACTACTAAAAACAGGAAAAATACAACTGAGCGCATTGAGCTTAAGAAGTACAATCCTATCATGAAAAAATATACTGTTCACAAAGAAATTAAGTAATCATGGCAAAGAAAGTTGTTGCTTCCTTAAAGAAAATTGATGGAAAAAATTTCGCGAAAGTGATTCGTACCGTTCGTTCTGAAAAAACAGGTGCCTATACTTTTAAAGAAGAGATCGTACCCGCTGAACTGGTTAAAGATACTTTAGCTAAAAAATAGTATCCATTTAAAATTATTTAAAAAGGTCCCTTTTAGGGACTTTTTTTGTATCCTTTAGAATTCAATATCAAATCATGTTTGGCAATCTGTTTTCCAAAGAAAAAAAGGATTCCCTGGATCAGGGGCTCAAGAAAACACAAGAAAGCTTCTTTGGTAAGTTGGGGAAAGCCATTGCCGGTAAGTCAACCGTAGACGATGAAGTACTCGACAACCTGGAGGAGGTTTTAATTGGATCTGATGTGGGTGTTCAAACCACTTTGAAAATAATTGAAAGAATTCAGGCCAGAGTGGCCAGGGACAAATACCTGGGCACTTCTGAACTTGATCGAATTCTAAAAGAAGAAATAGCCAGCCTTCTTTCGGAAAACAACACAGTAGATTTAGATGATTTTGGCACACCTAAAAACATCAAGCCTTATATAATTATGGTAGTAGGCGTGAATGGTGTTGGCAAAACCACTACCATCGGCAAGCTGTCTGCTCAATTCAAGAAAAAGGGAATGAATGTGTTGCTGGGAGCAGCCGACACCTTTCGTGCTGCAGCCGTGGATCAACTAAAGTTATGGGGCGAAAGAGTAGGCATTCCCGTAGTAGCAAAGGGAATGAATACAGATCCATCTGCTGTCGCCTTTGATGCCGTAAAACAAGGTGTAGAAACTGGAGCAGATATTGTAATCATAGATACAGCCGGTAGACTCCACACCAAAGTAAACCTGATGAATGAGCTGACTAAAATAAAGAGGGTCATTCAGAAGGTAGTTCCGGAGGGACCACACGAAGTACTTTTGGTATTGGACGGAAGTACTGGTCAAAATGCCGTGATCCAGGCGAGAGAATTTACCAAAGCCACCGAAGTGACTTCCCTGGCGGTAACAAAACTTGATGGCACGGCAAAAGGAGGTGTGGTTATCGGTATTTCTGATGAGTTTAAAATACCAGTAAAATACATTGGCGTGGGCGAACAGGTGGACGACCTGCAAGTATTTAACAAAATGGAATTTGTCGATTCCCTTTTTAAGAAAGACTAATTCCGTACCGGAATTCTCCAGTACAATTGATAATTAAACCCCCAATAGGTACGCTTTGAGGCCAGTCCATACCCGGGAATATCATAAACAATAAACTCCCCGCTTTCGTCAATGGAAGGCGACATCTTGAGACGGGCTGTATAACCCATCCAGAGCTCCTTCCATAATTTTACCCGCAGCCCCACGGTAACCTCTCCCCACCCCGACACCATGCCCGTGTTTGATCTCACTTCGGCCACATCCCCAAAGACAGCGTCTGTTAAATTGTAAGTTAGGAGTTCATCAAAAGAAGATCGCCCATAACGCAAGCCAACAAAAAACATATTTTTATCAGGGTCTTTTAATAAGAGATTCACATCAGCTCCTACTCTAAAATAATTTCCATCATTAGAATAGCTTTGATCTGCTGACAGCCTTGACTTTTGCCAGTTCCCATATTCAACAGTAAAGTAATATTTGTAAAAATCAACATCAGCACTTACCTCCCACCCATCAAACTGATCAGACAAAGGTATTTTTGCCAATGCGATCAGATCCGTGCCAAAGCGAATTCCGGTAGGCATATACTTATTCTTAATGGTGTCGGCCTTTTGAGCCACCGCCCCCAAAGAGCAAAGCAAAAGCAATATGTTAGTCGTTAGTAATTTCAAAATTGACTACCGTTGGAAATTGAATTGAATCATTTTTAGTAACAGGTGGTGTTGTGAAATCAGAGGACAAAACCTTTACCGTTGAAAATAAGGTTTGCACACATTGCCCATGAAAGGTTTGAGATGTGCGTTCATATCCAATACTGATTTGTTTTGTGGCACCTTCGAATTCAATCGTATAGTTTGTCTGAGGCTGGTTTTCATTTAGAGGGAGCACCAATTTGGTGGTGAGACTATCCTGATAAAATACCTCTGAGGTATAACTTGCAGTAACTTTTTTTATTAACAAACCTTGCGCTGGGGCTCCCGCCAATTGAAACTCAATAAGATTCGTTTGAGGGCATTTAAACAATGTTACATTGGTGGTCGGTGGATCGGTAATTGAATCCTTTTGCACTTTTATAAAATCATAGTTAGTCGTCCCCGCAACCTCAATGTTCTTTATGAAGTTCTGATTGCCACACACTTCGAAAATACTGGCCGTTTCAAATTGGTAACGGATGTCCAGACTTGACAAACCGCTATCTTTTGAATCAATCAAAACATTGGTGGTCGTACTGGCAAGGTTCAAGGGCACAACAACCGAGCTGGCCTTTGCATTAAAATGGTAGAGAAAAGGCTGGTAATCTAAACGAACATTATGAAGGTTTTCTATGAGGGCAGTTCCATTGGCTACCGTATCGGCCAATAACTGCCGAAAAGCCAATTTGAAATTATTGGTAATCGGGCAACGGTAAATATCAATATTACTCCCACCCTTAGCAGTAACAGCCACATTATTGGTAATTTGAATTGAGTCAAAATTGTGTTGCGATACATTCAAATCAGTAATCACAATGCGGGGGCCACAATCCACTGATTCAAACTGGGGCTGAGATTTATAGTCCACCATCATGGAGTAAGTTCCGGTGAGCAGATTAAAAATAAAGGATTGAGATGATGCCGTCACGTTGAGCGGAACCTGTATGCTTCCGCCCACATTAAGAAATTCATAAAAAACACTATCCGTGCCTGAAGTGGTAATTCCCAGGACCCCCACCGTATCGGCCTGCCTGTCAAATAATTTTTTGAAGGTGAATCCCACATAATCGTTGCGCAGATCGATGCAATCTGGGTCTTCATAACAGGCTCCTGCGAGGAAGCTGACAATACAAAAGATCAATATCTGGGCAGAAAATCTCATTTAAGGCAGCAAAGATACGCCATCAACATTAAGGCCAAATCTTTGTTCTGCACTAATTTGGAGGTAGAAATCAGTATTTGATGTCGTATGCCATCACTGTTTTGTAAAACAGTTTAAGATATCATTTCGATAGGGTGAAGCTTAACTGCCCCATCCTTTGTATTTTTGCCCTCCTCATTAGTATCTGGCGATTTGAAAACAAAAGGAACAAAAAAGACAAAAGTCAATATTGTGACACTGGGCTGCTCGAAAAACACGGTTGACAGCGAAGTGTTGCTTACGCAACTCAAAGGCAACGGGATTGATGCCTCGCATGAGTCTCAAAAAGATGACTCAAATATTGTAGTGATCAACACCTGTGGGTTTATTGATAATGCCAAACAAGAGTCGATCGATACGATTTTGCGTTATGTAGACGCCAAGCAGGAAGGCCTCGTTGAAAAAGTATATGTAACAGGGTGCTTATCCCAACGCTACAAAGACAGCCTTGAGCTTGAGATTCCGGAAGTTGACTCGTGGTTTGGCACCCGTGATTTATCCCGATTACTCAAACAACTCAACGCCAACTACAAGCATGAACTGGTAGGTGAGCGCATTCTTACCAACCCCAGTCATTTCGCCTATTTAAAAATTTCTGAAGGATGCGACCGGCCATGCTCCTTTTGCGCTATCCCCTTGATGAGGGGTGGCCATATTTCAAGACCTATTGAAGAATTAGTAAAAGAAGCTAAACATCTGGCCAGCAATGGAACCAAAGAACTACTCCTCATTGCACAGGATTCCACTTACTACGGACTGGATCTTTATAAGAAAAGAGTATTATCAGACCTCCTGAAAAACCTTTCTGATGTAGAAGGCATTGAATGGATACGATTGCACTACGCTTTCCCCACCGGTTTTCCTTTGGATGTGCTGGATGTAATGGCCGAAAGAAGTAACATTTGCAACTATATCGATATTCCCCTTCAGCACGGGTCAACGAAAATGCTGAAACTGATGAAGCGGGGAACTACCAGAGAAAAGACTACAGCTCTAATTCATACCATTCGTGAAAAAGTACCTGATATTGCCATTCGTACTACTTTAATTGCAGGGCATCCTGGTGAGACCGAAAGTGAATTTGGAGAGATGCTGGATTTTGTAGCACAATCACGGTTTGACAGATTGGGTGTATTCCCCTACTCACATGAGGAAAATACTTTTTCACACACCATGAAAGACGATGTGCCCGCTCATGTTAAGCAAGAACGCGTAGATGCCATTATGGATTTGCAACAGCGTATTTCATTGGAAAATAACCAAAAGAAGATTGGCAATACCTACAAAATATTGATCGACAGGAAAGAGGGAGGTCAATTTATCGGCCGAACGGAATATGACTCTCCGGAAGTTGATAATGAAGTGCTGATTGATGCCAGGGAAAACTACCTCCGTATTGGGGATTTCGTAATGGCAAAAGTGGTTGATGCATCTGAATTCGATTTGATTGCGCAACCCGTTTGAGTAACTTCTGTAAAATCACAAACTTATGAGTCCAAAAAGTCGTTAGTCGAGTTATGTTAATCCGAACCAAGAGCTATTGTTGACTATGCAGCACATAAAAATTCCTTTTAAGGACACTAAAATATTTTCGCCCTTTTTTCTCGATTACATTCATCAAAAGGATTCATTAAAGAAATTTTACAATCGCTTTCCCAGCATCACTGAGTTCAAAGCTCAAATTCAGGACAAACAAAAATCATTTTCTGATCAATCCAGAAACGTGCTTCACACTTGTTTGAAAGAACAATACAAAGATCTTGAGGTTTCGGCACTCGTAGAAACAAATATCAATGCGGTAAAAGAAACCAATACCTTTACTATTACTACAGGTCACCAGCTTAACATATTCACGGGCCCACTTTATTTTATTTATAAGATTGTTTCTGTAATCAATGCCTGCAAAGAATTAAAAAAAACTTACCCTTCATTTCATTTCATTCCGGTGTATTGGATGGCATCAGAAGATCACGATTTTGAAGAGATCAGTTATTTTAAGTTGTATGGAAAAAAACACACCTGGGAAACCGATCAAAAAGGTGGTGTTGGTCGTTTCGACCCGAAAGGTCTAAAAAATATTATCGCTGACCTACCAGGGGATATTTCTGTATTTGAAAATGCATATCTAAAGCACAACAACCTCAGCGATGCAGTTCGTTATTATGTAAATGAACTGTTTGGAAAAGAGGGGCTGGTAGTAATAGACGCGGATGATCGCACTTTAAAATCTCAATTGACAGAGATTATTGAAGATGATCTTTTCAGTCATACCGCAAAGGCCAAAGTAGAAGCTACCAATACAGCTTTAAATGAAGAAGGCTATTCCACGCAAGTACATGCCCGTGACATCAATTTCTTCTATCTGACAGACGGCCTAAGAAGCCGCCTGGAAAAAACAACCGATGGGTTCAGTGTTGTTGATACCGATATTCAATTTACTGATGATCAAATCAGGGACATGATTAAAAACGAACCTGAAAAATTTAGTCCCAATGTTATTCTGCGGCCACTGTATCAGGAGGTCATTTTACCCAACCTCGCCTATTTTGGTGGCCCTGCAGAGGTCATTTATTGGCTTCAGTTAAAAGGTGTCTTTGATTATTTTAAAGTTCCTTTTCCGATTTTAATGCCAAGAAATTTTGCTCTGGTGCTGGATGGTCCAACAGCACGTAAGTTTGAAAAGACCGGGCTAGGAGTGGAGGAATTATTCCATGAGAAAAATTTCCTTTTCAACGATTGGGTTTCTAAAAACACGTATCACAATTTGACGCTTACGCAGGAATTAAATAATGTAAACACCATGCTCAATGAGGTGAAAGCCCGAGCCATTAAAATTGACCCTACACTAGGCCCATTGGTTGAAGCCGAAGCAAAAAGAACAGCAAGGAGTTTTGAAAGAATAGAACAGAAGCTACTAAAGGCAGAAAAGAGAAATCATTCTGATAAACTTCGACAGATGGAAGATGTAAAGGATTATCTTTTTCCCCATGGTAGCTTGCAGGAACGAAGCGACAACTTCCTCAACTTTTATCAGGAAGATCCAAAATTCATTCAAAAAGTACTTGCTGCGTTTGATCCTTTTGATTTTCAATTTAACCTGTTGATGTATCCTTATTCCAAATAGCCAGAATGATTAAGAAAGCACTGAGAAAGTTGTACCTGGAGAAAAGAGAGGAGATTGCAGAACCTATTTATTTGCAATTTAATCATGCCATTTGTGAGCAGTTCTTTTCTTTTGTTGACTTATCCTCCATCAAGGTAGTCCATAGTTTTCTTCCCATTACTGCCAATAAAGAATTCGACACCTGGCTGATCATTGATCGAATCAAAAGGGAGTTTCCGCACATCCGGCTGTCCATTCCTCGCATCAACAAAAAGACTGACCTTCTGGAAAATTTCTATTTTGAAGGGCCTCAACAATTAGAGGCAAATAATTGGGGAATCCAACAACCAAAACATGGTGAGCTCACTGAACATCAAATGATAGACTTGGTGATTGTTCCATTGCTTGCTTTCGATAAGACGGGTCACCGGGTTGGATATGGCAAAGGATATTACGATCGGTTTCTTTCATCGTGCAGAAAAGATTGCCAAAAAATTGGCGTTTCCTTTTTTCATCCGATCGAAAAAATAGAAGACTCGAACGAGAATGATTTCAGACTTACAGCATGTCTTACTCCGGAACGGGTTTATTCATTTGATGAATGAATGACATTAATTAGCTCTGAAGGATACCCTTACTGTCTCCTCCTTATCAAATGGAATCCCTTCTGAGGTAATGCCTCTCACCCGCACTTTAATTGTACCGGTGTTGTCAGCAGCATAGAAAGTGCCGGACATATTTCCACTTTCGTTCATCTCCGGTTGTGTATTCCAATACACTGTTGACTTAAGATAAGGTATTCTATCAGGTTGGTGGATTGGTGTAGCATTAAACGCCTGAGTTTTATTCAGCCCACGAATTTTTAAAATATCATCCTTTGGGATAAGTGAATCCATATTCGCCACCTTAGTCTGGAAGAATATAACGCCATTTTTTGTGATACTCCCCAAGCCCCCTAATTTTTTCACATCATTGATTACTTTGATGATGGCAATATCTCCAGGATTCATACTCAAAATATAATCCGAATTTCTGGTAGCAATTCCATCCACCACATATAACGGATCTCCCATCATTGGATTGTTACTATCTGATGAGAGTACACGCAGAGTTGGTTTACCTCCCACTCTTCTGTTCTGCACAAATCTAATTACTTCTCTAAACAGATCTTCCATTGTGGGGAAAACAACATAATCATCTACTTTAATAGTGAAATCCACTCCGTTCAATTCATCCTCAATGGCTGCGTTGGGGTTTACATTTTTGTCTTCCTTGACTTCTTTGTTCCACCCATAAGCAAATGAGGTGTTCGCCACTCTGGCAACTGTATTGAATGTATAGTAGGGGTCCTTCTTATCGGATTGAGTCACTAATGGCGCTTTTATACCAGGGAGTGAATCATACTGCAGTTTAATACTTGTGCCGAAAAGTGTTTTTCCTCTTGACTCCATGGAATACATTACATTTTCGTCTCCATAAAAACCAAAATACACAGGCCAGGTAAATTGGCCATTGTCTCCGGTATTCACTTCGTATCCAAAAATATTCTTTTGTAAAAAGAACATCACTTGCGTTGAATCCGGAACAGGTTTTCCATTATCATCAAAAGTCGCAACACCTTCATAAACGAGAATATCCTGAGGCTTATAGGTTGGAATACTCTTCTTATTACTCAACACCTCATCCCAACGAAACCTTTCCCATTCTTTTGTAATAAGAAAAGCATCTAACAATGCTAAATCTTCTTCTGTGTTGAGATCAATCGCTCTTAAAAAATAATCCGATTCAGGAATATCACTTCCAACAAGTAACTGCTCTCTCAACTTAATCTCATTCATTCCCGAGAATAAATTATCATATATTCCCGAAATAGTGAGATCGGCAATTTTTGCATTGCCATCCTGATCGGTTACATTCACCTCAAAAGAAACGGCATCGCGAGTAGCCACACTTTCTTTATCTAATTGAATGTTTACATCAGGCCCATTCCGGGTGTCAATATATACGAGACGGCTGGCCAGCTCCTTCAGCTTCGAATCAAACAGGGTAATTTGAAGAATACCTTCAGGGATGTTTTTATAAGGTATTAACACAGATGCCGGCTCACCTTCTGTGAGTGATATCATGGAAGCATATCTGATTTTGCTCCGGCTTGTTGCCACTACATAAACACTTTCCTTGGTCGCTCTCTTTGATTGCACTTGAATGGACGCTTTCAACAATTCATCTTCTCTATCTACTTGCAATACATAGCCTTCCTTCTCAACCACAATAGGAGTTTTAGTGCCCCCAGTTACTTCTAAGGTATAGTCCTCATCAGCATTTAGCATTAATTCGAAACTAGCAATCCCTGTTTTGCCGCAAACAAATCGCTTCAATTCATTTCCCTGTGTGTCTACAACCCGTCCTTCTGTAGCAAAAGGTACGTCACCCCTGGTTGCCAAAGCTACCACTCTCATTGGCAAGCCTGCCACCATATTACCCCCCTCTGGAAATAACTTTATCCTAACAGGAAGATCTGTTTGAGAGATAAAATGGTGATCACCAGCCACAGTGAGAAGAGTTGTGAAATATAATTTTGACGAAAAATTTTTCATCCAGTTGGTATAGGCTACTAATTTGTATACTCCACCAGGCAAATTTTCAGACAGCACGGTTTGATTACCTGCCACTCCATTTTGAATAGTAAAAGATTCACGATTCACTTCAATGCCGTCCGCATCTAGTAAAACTAACGATGCCACTTGGTGACCTCTTATAGGCTTCAAGTCTTCACCTAACAAGTGCGCCTTAAAAAAAACAGTATCACCAGGAGCATACTCGGGCTGATTGAATATAAGGATCAATTTATTCTGCGGAAAAATCTCGTTGTAGGATTTGAATTTATCCGTCAGTTCTTTTAATGATTCATCCTCCACAAACCCAAAAAGGGAAATTACAAGAACTAGCATCCCAAAAAATATTTTTCTGGCCATATCCATTACCAAAAATCAGGTTTAACCGAAGATGAATTTTTCGAATAAAATCTACAGTCCGAGGCAGATTCCTTTGCCGGAAGTAGGTCATATGGAATATCATTTTTATCAATAATAATTGATTTAGTTTTGGAGGTAGAGACCGTGAACAAACCAAAGATTTCAGCGTTAGGGTCATTAATGCACTTAAGATTCCCTTTAATTTTTGCTGACGTGGGTTGAAAAAGGCTACTGCCTCCCTCCTTCTGTACTTTCACCAATTTCCAATAATCGTATACTTCTTTTGAAATACTTGATTGTTGTACCTGAATGTAATACTTACTCAGAAAAAAATCGCTGGTAGCAGGAACATAGGCAATCTTATACCTTGAAACTTTTCCACCGTAGAACTTCACATCACCTACTTCAGGAGTGCGGCTATATTGTGTTACCCAACACGAACAGCACAAGCAAGGGCCAATTGGAGTAGGTATTCCATTAATCATCTGATATCCACTGCATGGGAGGGGATCAGGAACACGGCCAGCCTCGCCCGCATTTATGGTTCTCTTTTCTGGAAAAGTCTGGATTTCATGTATACCAACCCAACTCCACCTCACGTAATCAATGTCACTTTCAATTGATGCATCCAAGTAAACATTAAATCCTGCATTATTTTCTACACTATTGGGCTCATCTACTTTGTCCTCAAATTCAAAGTAGACACTATCAACATCATCAACCGGCCGGAGCACATCTGGTTTGGACTCATAAACTTTACCATCAAAAGCTTCTATCCTTAAATAATAACTTTTTCCATACTCGGCTTTAAAGCTCGGATCGGAAACAAAAACACCAACCACATCATCTTTTAATCTATACCTTGTCCCTTCGTCATCTATGATATAAACAAAAGCACCCGTAACTGGAGGTCTTTTTTCCAAATCACTGTACACACCCACTGACCTGAACAGATTGACAACATAAGGCCCTTCAATTCCAGTAATCCCACCATCCACCACGATTGCCCCTTCCTCGGAATCCACTTTCAGTGTGATCGGATCAATACACGATCCAATCAATAAAAAAATTACGAACCCCAAAGTTAAATTCTTCATTATGCTAACTCAAAATTTAAATGTGTATGAAACTGAAGGAATAGCTGCACCAATAATTGCCATTCTATAAGGCCGTAAAACGCCTTTTCCATTATCAGCAAAAAAGATGGTATAAGGATTTTTTCTTCCATAAACATTGTACACAGAAATTGTCCATGTGCCGTCCCAGAATTTTTTCCTCTTATGGTTACCCTCAATAATAAAAGCAAGATCCAATCGATGGTAATCTGGAATCCTGTATTGATTGCGCAATGAAAAATTCGCCACTGGTACATTATCAATCAAATATGCTGTAGTGGGCGCTGAGATTGGCCTGCCTGTATGGTAGGTAAAATTACTGGAGATGAAATAGCGCTTAGAAATATTGTACTTCCAATTGAAATTAAACACATGAGGTTGATCAAAGTTGGAAGGATACTGATCACCATTATTGATACTTTCAATAGAGGTGATGCCTTTTGTCTCTCTGAATGATCGTGAATAGGTGTAGTTCATCGTTCCGTTGAAACGACCTTTACTTTTTACTATTGAAATTTCAAATCCATAGGCAAGCCCATTTCCTCTAAGCAAGTCTGTTTCAAGATGATCGTTGAGAATGAGTTGGGCACCATCTTTAAAATCCAGTAAATCATAAATTTTCTTATAATAGAATTCTACAAAAGTCTCATAGGTCTTTTCTTTAAAGTCTTTGAAAAACCCAATAGAAACCTGGTCTGCATACTGAGGCTGAAAATGGTAGTTACTTGGTTGCCAAATATCAATCGGTGCTACTGCTGCTGAATTCGATATTAAATGGGTATACTGGTAAATGCGGTTGAACCCAGCTTTGACAGAGGCCTCCGGTGTGAAGGAGTAGCGAACACTAAATCTTGGCTCCAGACCCGTATAGCTTTTTACTTTGTCCCCTTTGGCAAACGAAAGTGTATCAGTAATTGATGTAACCTCCTTTGGCAAACCAGGCTCATAAACATAAACGTTGGCTAGCCCATACGAACTGTACATTGAATACCTCACCCCCAAATCAATATTAAAACGCTCCTGCCACTGAAAATTCTCGCTGAAATAAATTGCATTCTCTAGCGTGTTTTGTTTATTCAACTGTTGTGGTCGGACCAATGATTCATCAGAGGAAGGGTTTATCGATCCAGGATTATAACGATAGTAAACTGAATTTGCGCCAAAGTTTAATTTGTGATTACCGAAATTGTAATTAAAATCTGCTTTAAGAGTCGGATAGGTTACGCCAAAACCCAATTCAAAAGCATTCCCTGGTTCTTCATCTTCTACTGTGTAGGAATAGTTGCCTACACCTGCTGTTAGCGATCCCCCTAGCTTATCATTAAAATTATGATCCAATCGAAACACACCCATCCGGTTATGCCACCTGTAAACGGTATCGGTTGGTAAACCAAATTTATCCTGACTTATATATGCTGTAAACTGAAGCTTCGTGTCATTGCTTATCAGATGACTCAACTTTAACGATGCATCGTAAAAAGCAACAGAACTGTTTTGGATGTCCTGGTAATTGGTCTTTACCTTTTTAAGCAACCAATCAGAGTAGGAAGAACGCAAAGAAATAATCGCTGACGTTTTGTCTTTAACAATCGGGCCTCCTGCTGTAAAATTACTGGCTATAATTCCAATTCCACCATTGCCCTCCCATTTCTCAAAGTTTCCTTCTTTTACACTGATATTAAGCACTGAAGATACGCGCCCACCGAACTCAGCGGGTATTCCACCCCGATAGAAACTCACTTCTTTAAGCGCATCAGAATTAAAAGCTGAGAAAAACCCAAAAACGTGTGAAATATTGAAGACGTTTATACCATCGTAAAGCACCAGGTTTTGATCTACCCCACCGCCTCTTACGTTAAACCCTGTTGCTACTTCTCCAACAGACGTTACCCCGGGCAATGTTTGCACTTGCCTTATCAAATCCACCTGACCCATAAATGAAGGCATTCTTTTTATTTCTGCCAGTTTTATGGTTGTTTGACCTCCCCTGTTACCCATAACGTTGGAAAAAGCCTTATCAGTAACTACAACCTCTTCCAATAATGTTGGGGTTTCGCTTAGCGGAACATTAAGGCTACCATCTTCATAAATCTGTAAATCGTATACCTTATCTTCATAATTAAAATACCTCACGTTCAGAATATGCTGGCCGGATGGAATACTGATAGTAAAATTTCCATCGATATCAGTAGTTACGCCTTCATCCAAATCTTGAATGATCACTGAAGCCCCTACTAATGGATCCTTACTTTTCTCATCCGTAACCCCACCTGTAAGGGTTACCCTTCCAACCCGTCCAGCAGATGGGCTGCCAATAATTATAGGTTCTATTTTTTTCAGTTCCTTGCTGGCTGTGCTGAGAAGCCGATCTCTTAAAATAGATTGAGAGGGATCCTTTATCAGGATGATTGCATAATCACTGACCACCTGAAACTCAATACTTGTGCTTCGGAAAATATCCTCAAGAAAATACTCGATTGTTTTTCCTGCATAGTTCTGTTCTATCGTTGTATTGGCTATCCAATCAGGCAGGTAAAAGAATTTTACAGTATCGCTCTTTTCTAATTCTTCGAAATAATCGGACAGCAATTTCCCTTGTTCAGAGCCATCCAGTTTTTTCCCTAATATGTTTTGACCCGAAACGGCCAACCCGTAAAAAACAAACAAAGAGATTAAAGCAACTTTCAAGTATGTGGTGATAATAGAAGTTCTAAAAAAAGAATACGCAAATTACGGTAATTTAGAAATATTCAAACACTAAATTCCCTATTTACGTAATCGGCAAGCACGCACCATCACCCGCTTCCCAGGGGGGCCTGGCACCTCCTCAACCTCCATATTCAAATCTTTCAAGTCTCTCTTAAATTGACCACTGGCACAATAGGTTACCATCACTCCTTTCTCTCTCATTACACTAACCACGTTCGCTAATACCGATTTTGCCCAGATTTCAGGCTGAATTTTTGGTGCAAATGCATCAAAGTATACCAAATCATAAAAATCTTCTTCCAACCTTAATGAACAAATATCGGCATGAATCTTATGGATCGTGAAGGCATTGTTTAACCGAACATCCTCCCCCCAATTCGCTTTATGCAACTCTAGAAAACCTTGAGCATCACCTTGATGGGATAGATAATCAGGATAATTCAGCTGATTTAGAATAACTTCAGACAAAGGGAAAGCTTCCACTGAGTGATAGATTTTCTCAATGCTTTGCGTTTTCTCATCTAACATTGTGAGCAAAGCATTGAGCCCCGTACCAAACCCTACCTCAAGAATTTTTACTGATCTGGCTTGAAATCGATTGGTAAAGTAATGGAGCCCTTGTTCAATATATACGTGATTCGATTCCTGAATCGCACCATGGGTAGAGTGGTAAGTCTCATTTAACTCCAGGTGTTTGATGGTGTGAGAACCATCTGATGTTTTTATTACTTTGAGCAAATTGTTGGCTTTAAGCCTTTCGAAGTAAAACTACAGCATACGCATTTACTCCTTCTTCCCTTCCCACATAACCCATCCTTTCATTAGTAGTGGCTTTAATGGAAATATCGTCTTCAGAAATACCCATTGCTGGCGCAAGCACTTGTTTCATGGCTGGAATATGCGGATTGATCTTTGGTTTCTCAAGACATAATGAACAATCCAGATTTTCTATTTGCCAACCCTTTTCCCTGATCATTTTGGTTACTTCCTGAAGAAAAAATATACTTTGCATTCCCTTCCACCTGGGGTCGGTATTTGCAAAATGAAAACCAATGTCCCCCAGATTGGCCGCACCAAGCAAGGCATCACAGATAGCATGGATAAGCACATCAGCATCTGAATGCCCTACGGCACCCTTTTTGGCCTCTAGTTTTATTCCCCCCAACCAAAAGTCTTTGCCCTCTTCCAGCTGGTGAACATCAAAACCCATTCCCACTCTCATTTTCATTGCCAAAAAATTTAATTGTTCGTATTGTAATAGAGCACTGAAACGTTTTCTTCCTTCAAAATTTGTTGGGCCAAACGATCGATCTCTTTGCTCTCAATCGCCTCAATAAGGCCTCTCTCTCTATTTACCAGATTAGCATCTCCTGAAAGTGCACTAAATGCTAAATTCATCGCCCTGTTCAGCACCTCCACTTCTCCAAACTCAATCGTTGACAAGGCCTGATTCTTCACCTTTTCCAATTCTTCATCAGTAATTCCCTTTTCAACAAAATCATACACAACATCATCCAGTGCCTTTTCTGCCTCTCTCAAATCCATCCCATCTCGCACGCGGCCGTTTATTATCAATAGCCCCGGATCAATTGTACCCATCGTAAAAGCAGATACCGAATTAAATATTGGGTTGTCTTTTACTAATCGTTGATACAGGCGACTTGAATCCCCACGACCCAACACATCACTTACCAAATCAGCTGCATAAAAATCTTTATCAAATCTTCCGGGCATATGGTATGCTTTGTACAGAGCCGCAGCGGGCACATCCATTTTAACTTCCAACGTTCGTTTACTTTTCTGCTCTGGCTCTTTGACAAGATTCCTTTTCTTAATCTTACCTGAAGGAATTGTTCCAAACCATTTTTCTGATAGTCGCTTGATGTTTTCTGTTTTTACATTTCCTGCAACTACCATTATTGCATTGGAAGGCACATAATGCGTATAAAAAAATGATTTCACATCCTCTACGGTAGCATCTTCAATATGCTTTATCTCCTTTCCAATAGTTGCCCATTGGTAAGGATGTGCCTGATAGGCCAAAGGCCGAAGCTTCAACCATACATCGCCATAAGGTTGGTTGAGATAACGTTGTTTGAATTCTTCTATTACCACCTTGCGCTGCACTTCCAGTACCTGTGGATCAAAAGACAAACTCAACATCCTGTCACTTTCCAACCAAAAACCCGTTTCTATATTATCAGCAGAAAGGGTGAGGTAATAATTAGTAATATCTGTATTGGTAAAAGCATTATTTTCTCCTCCCACTCTTTGCAGGGGTTCATCATAACTTGGAATGTTGGCAGACCCTCCAAACATCAAATGTTCAAAAAGATGAGCAAATCCTGTTTTATCACCTTGCTCATCGCGAGAGCCTACATCATACAAAATATTGATAGTCGCAATCTGAACAGTCGGGTCCTCATGAACCAAAATACGAAGGCCGTTTTCCAGAGTAAAAGATTCAAAATTGATCATTGCTCAAAAATAGTTGTACTTTTTGGATTGACCTATTGAACCTGTTCACTCATCTTATCAAAATACCTCACGCAAGCCTTATTCTTATATCTAACCTTCATTAACTTGCCACGCAATTTTATAAAGGGCTATGCAATTCAATCGTAAAAAATATTCAGACAAAATTCTTAAAGATCTCTACGAAGGACTTTTAAGACCCCGGCTTATTGAAGAAAAGATGCTCATTCTGCTACGACAGGGTAAAATCAGCAAATGGTTCAGCGGAATAGGACAGGAAGGCATTGCCGTAGGGCTAACCAAAGGTCTGGACAATAACGATTATATCCTGCCCATGCACCGAAACCTGGGTGTATTTACATCTAGAAACATGCCTTTCGATCGGTTGTTCTCACAATGGCAGGGGACTTCCTTAGGATATACCAAAGGAAGAGATCGTTCTTTTCATTTTGGTTCCAATGAGCATCACATCGTGGGAATGATTTCTCATCTGGGTCCGCAAAATGCTGTGGCTGACGGAATTGCTCTGGCCGGAAAATTATTAAAGGAAAAAAGGGTTACTGCGGTATTTAATGGAGACGGTGGAACCAGTGAAGGAGATTTTCACGAAGCCATCAACGTAGCTGCTGTATGGGACTTGCCAATTATTTTTCTTGTTGAAAATAATGGCTACGGACTCTCCACACCGAGCAGCGAACAATTCCGTTGCAAAAACTTTGTTGACAAAGCCATTGGGTATGGGATAGAGGGGGTGAAAATAGATGGCAATAACGTTCTTGAAGTCTACGACACAGTAAAAACGCTTGCCGAAAGTATCAGAAAAAATCCGAGACCAGTTTTATTGGAAGCCATCACCTTTAGAATGCGCGGCCATGAGGAAGCTTCAGGCACCAAATACGTACCCAAGAAGTTATTGGACGACTGGGCCAGGAAAGATCCTTTAATGAATTATGAAAAGTACCTCTTGAAAGAAAGAGTCATAGACAAAAAGTACGTAGACACCGTTATCAAAAAAATAAAGAAAGAAATTGAAGATGGGTTAGCTGTTGCTTTCGCAAGCAAGCCGCCAGAGGTAAGCACAGCAATAGAAGTAGCGGATTTATTTCAACCCTTCGAGCAAATTCAAATTAGTCCTAAGTCTGAAAAGACTTCTGAAAAAAGATTTATTGACGCCATATCAGATGGTCTGCGCCAAAGCATGGAAAAGTACCCCAATCTAGTTTTAATGGGGCAGGATATTGCTGAGTACGGTGGCGCATTTAAAATCACTGATGGTTTTGTGAAAGCCTTCGGCAAAGACCGTGTTCGCAACACACCCATTTGCGAATCGGCTATCGTAGGTGCCGGGCTTGGGCTTTCTATAAAAGGAATGAAAGCCATGGTAGAGATGCAATTTGCTGATTTCGTTACAGAGGGCTTTAATCAGATTGTAAATAACCTGGCCAAAACGCATTGGCGGTGGGGGCAAAATGTAGACGTGGTCGTACGCATGCCCACAGGAGCGGGTACCGCTGCCGGACCATTCCACAGCCAATCCAACGAAGCGTGGTTTTTCCATACTCCGGGCCTCAAAATAGTATACCCTTCCAATCCTTATGATGCCAAAGGCTTGCTCAACGCTGCTTTTGAGGATCCCAATCCGTACTTATACTTTGAGCACAAACTCTTGTACCGCTCTATTAAGGAAGAAATACCTGATGATTATTATACTGTTGAAGTGGGAAAAGCCAAAACAGTTGCAGAGGGCACAGACATGTCCATCATCACTTATGGAATGGGGGTTCACTGGGCCAAAGAAATTGTGGCAACCTTACCGAATATTAGTGCTGAGATTATTGACCTGCGCACATTATTACCCTGGGACAAGGAAGCGGTGGTGGCAACCGTGAAGAAAACAAATCGGGTACTGGTGCTCCATGAAGACACACTCACTGGTGGTATTGGTGCAGAAATTTCTGCGTGGATCAATGAACATCATTTTATTCATTTAGATGCACCTGTCATGCGGGTGGCAAGTCTCGATACACCAATTCCTTTTGCCCCCGCTTTAGAGAGCAATTTCTTAGCAAAAGGAAGGTTAAAAGGAAAGATCGAAGAACTGGCAAAATATTGATAGGGTCTTTGGCGATAAGAAAGCAAAATTTCCCGCCCATCCGATCGTTTATTGTTCAGATTGGCTAAAAAAGACCAATTGGATGGTTTCGGCTCTTTTTTCTTAATTTAGCCTGTTTCAGCTACAGTTTTTTGACGACCAGGAAGGGAAATACCGCATTTTTTGGAAACACTTTGAAAACAATTGGGTTCTTAGCGATACTCCTATTCCTTTCAATATCGGCTCAGGCACAAAACACAAAAGGGGACAGGCCCATCCCCAATCAAAAGCAGGTACGCGAAGCCAAATTTAAAACTGTCAAAAAAAGGAAACGGGTAAAAACGCGCGATATCTCCGGGCGCAGGTTAAGAACCCTCAATAAATCATCAGCGTCTCGCGCCAACAGGCGCTGGGAACAGACAGACCCCTATAGAGGCAGAACACAAACCAAAACCGACAGGGCTGCGCAACCCAGAGGCAGAATTTTTGATACCCCACCTTCAGATCGAGCACGTGCCTGGAAAGGCGACATTTCTGGTCATAAAATCAGAATTCAGTCCAAGAAAAGCAGATCAGCAAGAAGTAATGTATTTCCTCAAAAAGGACCCTTTGTTAACAACTCTTCTCAGAAACCGCGTAAACCCAGGGTATATGAAAGAACGGCATCAGGTGCACTCCCGGTAAGGCGAGTCCCGCAAGACCGCCAGCGTGCATGGAAAGGCAATATCAAAGGAGGACCGGTTGGCACACCATCTCGGTCTGGCCGGTATAAAAAAATCTACCCTCAAAGCGGACGTTTTGTGAATCATTCCTCCAAGTCAGGCAGAGATGTTCAACGAACTTATCCCAACGAATCAAAAATTAGAAAAGCGGCAAAAAGGGAATCCTTAGGTAGCAAAGCCCGAAGAAGCAACGTATTTCCAAATACGCGTTCGGGCCCCTTCATTCAAAGAGGCAAAAAAAATGTCTACTGGGGAAAATTCTCTAAAGGTGAAAGGCCTTTCAAAGGGGACATTACTGGCCGGCCATTGCGCATGCGCAATTTCCGCTCCACCCCTGCAGGTTTGGTGGGGAGAGATAGCTTAAAATACTTTGGAAGAAAACCAGGAGGCGACAGGGCATACAGTGGAAGAACCGGTGGAGGGTATAACACAGCCAGAAGAGGCGGACAAACATTAAAAGGAACAGGATTCAGATCCATTTCCGGAAAGCATAAAAACAGAGATCCGCTTCCGCCCAGAGCACCTGGTATCGGTGCGGATGGTATCAATTACAGTGGACGATTTAGAAGGGGTGAATTATCTCCAGGATTTTCGAAACAAGGAACTGGCTTTGCTGGAAATATTAAATCCCGAAGAAAAGCTAAAGGAGGTGGAAGCATTAGTGGCAAGCGATGGAACAATGACGGAACACCCATTCCGGTACGCACACCAAGGGGAGGAACGGGTATAGGTGATTATTCAGGAACATTCAGGAGGGGAGAACTCTCTCCGGGATTTTCAAAACAAGGAACTGGCTTTGCTGGAAATATTAAAACAAAAAGGCCAGCTAAAGGAGGGGGAAGCATTAGCGGCAAGCGATGGAATAATGACGGAACACCCATTCCAGTGCGCACACCAAGGGGAGGAACGGGTATAGGTGATTTTTCCGGAACATTCAGGAGGGGAGAACTATCTCCAGGATTTTCAAAACAGGGAACTGGCTTTGCTGGAAATATTAAAACAAAAAGACCTGCTAAGGGAGGGGGAAGCATTAGCGGAAAGCGATGGAATAATGATGGAACACCCATTCCGGTTCGCACTCCAAAAAGCACAGGAATAGCAGGGTATTCAGGCACTTTTAAAAGAGGAGAACTTTCACCAGGATTTAATAAACAAGGTGTAGGCTTTGCAGGGAACATTAAGACAAAAAGACCTGCTAAAGGGGGAGGAAGTGTTAGCGGAAGACTTTGGAATAATAATGGAACGCCCATTCCGGTTCGCACTCCAAAAAACACAGGAATAGCGGGCTACTCCGGCACTTTTAAAAGAGGAGAATTATCACCGGGATTTAATAAACAGGGAGCAGATTTTTCGGGAAACATTAAAACAAAAAGACCTGATAAGGGTGGTGGTAGCATAAGCGGAAAGCTTTGGAATAATAATGAAACACCCATTCCAGTACGCACTCCAAAAAACACAGGAATTGTGGGCTATTCCGGCACTTTTAAAAGGGGAGAATTATCACCGGGGTTTAATAAACAGGGAGCAGACTTTACAGGAAACATTAAAACAAAAAGACCTGATAAGGGTGGTGGTAGCATAAGCGGAAAGCTTTGGAATAATAATGAAACACCTCTTCCGGGAAGAACGCCATCCAATAATGCCAGAAAAGCTGCCGGATACCCGGGTAATTACAAATTGTTTGAACTCGCCCCCAGCAGAGTTTATCAGGGGGAAGCGTTTACCGGTTATACTAAAGCTAAAAAACCGAAGAAGGGAGGGGGTAGTATTAGTGGAGACATGTGGAACAACAATGAAACACCAATCGAAGTACGCACTCCGTCCAATGATGCCAAGGCTGCTGGTTATGGAGGGAATATCAAACTCTCACGGTTCCGCAAAAATTACATTCAAAACCCCAACGCCAGTGATGAATCCATCAAAAAACAACGACCAGACAAAACCACCTATGAAGTAGCAGGGCTTCAGGTGAAAGTGAAGCAAGGCAATTATCAGAACAAACCTCATGCTGCAAAAGGTTCTTTACCCGGTATAGCCCCAACAAAATCTTCTGTAAAGGCAAATGAGTATGTACGTGGCGTAAAAATGAATTGGGAGTACAAGCGCAATCCGCTTAGTGCATCGGAAGCGTTAAAAGGAAGGGCACCCAACAGGGCCTACGCAAAAATTGGTGACTATCAAGGAAATATTAAAATGAAAAAATATGGTGATAATCGCCTTCATCCTGATGCCCAGTTTGCACACAGCTACAGAAACAATGTGAAGGATGAAAGAACCATTTTAATGGATATTAAGTTGATGTGGGCGAAGCTCTTTAAGAAAAGTGACACCCAGCCCGACCACCTGAAAGACAAGGAAAGAAGGCCAAGGTATGACAAGAGAGAAAAGGGCTTGTGGTACGAATAATTATTAATTATGAATTGGCAAGAACTTACCGAATTAGATCACATCGATCAGGTGATTGAGCAGTCGAAAATCAACCCTGTACTTATTTTTAAACACAGCAGAAGTTGCTCCATCAGCAAAGCAACTTTAGACCGACTGGAGAGAAATTGGAATTTAGATAACGAAGCCAAAACGTATTTTCTTGATTTGTTGGCTTACCGCCCCATCTCCAGGGCTATCGCAGAAAGATTTGGTGTTCAACACGAATCGCCACAGGTACTGATTATTGAACAAGGAAAATCAGTCTATGACAAATCTCACTTTGATATCAATTATCAGGACATTAAAGGCAAACTACAGGTAAGTGTAGACTAAAGATTACCAATTAAAGGTTATTGTTTGCTTCACTGATTCTGAAAGGCTCAGTGCTACCGGACAGGTAAGAGCGGCTTTCTTAAGTTTCTGGCGTTGTATTTCTGTAGCAACCAAATTGGGATGAGTGAAGGTAATTTGAACTTCACCGATTTTTCTAGGGTTACTATCCATGATTTTAACTACATCAGATTTCAAGCCTTCCAATTGGATGTTCTCGCGTTCGGCCAGTATACCCATTAATGTCATCATGCAACTGCTAAGTGCCGCGCAGACTAAATCAGTAGGAGAAAAGGCTTCTCCTTTTCCATTATTATCCAGAGGCGCATCGGTAATAATGTTGTTTTTAGATTTGAGATGTGTGGCTTGTGTGCGCAGTGAACCTTGATATTGACCTGAAATTGTACTCATTGTGGGGTATATTGTAAGAATGTCTTTTTGCGTTTGTTAATTAAAGTATAAATTTAACCTGAAGATTTTCCGAAATGCTTACGAGAATTAAAATTGTGGTTATTATTTCCCTTTTTATGGTGGAAATGACCTCGTTTGCCCAAACGCAGGATAGCTATGAGTATAATTCGGAGTTTATTTGGGGAGTAAATAAAAACACCTCTGGGGGCCTAATTGGTGGCTTTGTATTTAAAAAAGCAAGGAAATTAAATGAGCGAACGTTAGAAACTTTTGGGCTTGAGATAATGAATGTCAAGCATGCTCAGGAAAGTCGAATAAGCTCAGGCACTGGAAATTATTTTATCTACGGCAAAAGTAATTACCTGTATGCTTTCCGTTTTCAATACGGAAGAGACTTAATCATTTTTAAGAAAGCGCCACAGCAAGGGGTTGAGATAAAAGCCGTAGTAGCTGCCGGACCAAGTATAGGTGTGGTTGCGCCCTATTATATAGAGCGCACTATAGATATCGGCAATTTTTCTACAAAACACGAACAATACGACCCTTATAACCCATCCCACTCAAATGCTAAAATAATGGGTACTGGTTATTTGTTTGAGGGACTGGGTCAATCCAAGCTTCAACTGGGGGGAAATATTAAGGCGGGCTTCAACTTTGAATTAGGCACTGTAAAAAGTCAGGTTACGGGCTTTGAGGTGGGGTTTTTACTGGATACCTATTTTAATAAAATCATCCTTGTGCCAACAGCCGAAAATTCAAACGTGTTCCCTACACTCTATTTTACCTTGTTTTACGGGAGCAGGAAGTAACAATTTGGACATTAGCGGCTTAGGCAGCTTAAAATTTCGATATTTTATGTGACTGAATGGCCTAAACTGGATTCTATTTATATATTTGACATCCTAAACCGGAATAATTGTATGGAAGCGAAAAAGACCGCAAAGGCTGATTTGACGAAGAAATCGAGTTTTTTCTTCAGCATTGGCTTACTAATAACGATGAGTATTGTCGTTATGGCCTTCGAATGGAAGGATAGAGACAAGCAGGAAATTGACCTGATGGGTAAGAGTACTAACACTTTTGAGGAGATGTTAGAGATTCCTCCAACAGAGCAACCACCTCCCCCACCGCCACAAGTTCAACAGCCTCAGATCATAGAGGTACCTGATGAGGAAGAAATTGAGGATGAAATTCAGGTAAAGTTTGACGTTGAGGTTACTGAAGAAACCAAAGTTCAACAAATCGTAATCCAAGCTGAAGAGCCTAAAGAAGAGGTTGAAGAAATTTTCACAATTGTGGAAGATCCTGCCTCTCCGGTTGGAGGAATGACAGCTTTCTACCAGTACGTAGGAGATAAAATTAAGTATCCGCCACAAGCGCGAAGAATGGGTGTTGAAGGAAGGGTTTTCGTTGAGTTTGTCATCGACAAAGACGGTAGCATTACAGAAGTAAGGGCCGTAAAAGGCATCGGTGCTGGTTGTGATGAAGAGGCCGTACGCATTTTACAAGGTGCTCCAAAATGGAAACCTGGTAAGCAGCGTGGTAAACCCGTAAAGCAAAGAATGGTGCTTCCGATTACTTTCAAACTAGGATAATCTCTTAAAATATAAATCAAACCTTCCCGAGAAATTGGGAAGGTTTTTTTATGTCAATACAAATCCCAAAACAAGACCCGTTCCAATGATTGACCAGGCTGGCAATTTGGTGAATGCCAACAGACAAAAAGTGGCTATCATAAAACCAAAGTTGGTAGCTGTGTTCTCCAATGGCTGAAAAAGTAATACCGCTGCTGCTGCCACCAGACCAGCGTTGGCAGCATTGATTCCTTCCAAAGATGCGCGAATAGGTCTGAACTTTTTAAGACTATCCCATATCCTGATCACAAAGAATATCAAAAAGGTTCCTGGTAAGAAAATGCCGGCAGCAGACATGAATGCTCCCAAAATTTCACCTCCAGTACCCCATTCTCTCATGGAGAGCGCTCCGATATAAGCACTGAAAGAAAAAACAGGACCTGGTACAGCTTGTACAAATGCGTATCCCGAAAGGAATTCACTGGGAGAAGTAGGAAAATGAAGTGGCTTGGCATACTGGACAAACTCTGTGTAAAGCATAGGTACCAACACTTGTCCTCCACCAAAAATTAGACTTCCATTCCGATAAAAATTCTCAAAGAGTTTTATGGGCAGTGCTTTGGTAATTCCTCCCAATACAGCAGCCAAAATGAATACGCCCGCCCACAAAAAGAAATTAGCCCAGGGAACATCAAATTTTTTCTTCTCCTCTTTAGGGAAAAGCCTGTAGTTAAAGGCAGTTATAGTACCCGCCACAATTAGAATGACAGGGAACACGAGAGGGGTTTTAATAAAATAGGATGCGACAGCCGAAACGACCATCAATATAAATCCGATTTTTGTGTTTACCGTTCGGAGGCTAATGGTATACGCTGCATAACCCACGAAACCAACAGCCATGGGTTGGATAAAACGAGTAAACGCAAGAGATAATTCTTTTTCCTGAAAACTTCCAATCATGATTCCTGCTAATGTCATAATGGTGACAGAAGGCAGCATCCAGATAATTAATGTAAGATAAGCCAGATTAGGGCCTCCCAGCCGATACCCAACAGAAGTCAAAGTCTGTGTTGAGGTGGGGCCAGGTACTATTTGACAAAGCGCATATAACTCCATCAAGTCTTCCTCATTGAGGTAGTTCCTTTTCTCAACCAGTATTCTTTGATAATTAGCAAGATGAGCTTGCGGACCACCAAAACAACTCACAGATAATTGAAATACATCTTTTAAAAACTGTGAATATGGTATGCGCGCGTTCAAGTTCTTATTTTTTCAATCCTATTTCTTTGAGTCTTTGATTCAAAAATTCTCCGGCAGTAATGTCATCCCATTTTTTGGGGTTCATTAGATCTACACAATTGGGAAGAGCCGCAAGACTCATCTCAGACCTTGGATGCATAAAAAAAGGGATTGAATACCTGGGAGTATTCATAAGATGGGGTGGAGGATTAACAACACGATGTATTGTTGACTTCAGTTTACCATTAGTCAACCGCTCCAACATATCTCCAACATTTATTACCAGTTGATCAGGTAAAGCGGTGATAGAAATCCATTGCCCATCTCGCCTCAACACCTGAAGCCCATCCGCACTCGCACCCATCAATAATGTGATCAGATTGATATCGCCATGTTCTGCTGCCCTTACCGCATCCGAAGGGATTTCTTCAGGGTTTTCAATTGGAAAATAATGAATAGGTCTCAAAATGCTATTCCCATTCTTTACTCTGCTCTCAAAATAGTCTTCGGGCAGTTCTAAATAAAGTGAAATTGCCTTGAGCATTTCCATTCCGGTCTGCTCCAATCTTCTATATACCTCAAGGCTTATGGGTCTAAATTGGGGAATTACCTCAGGCCAAACGTTTTCTGGATATTCTTCTTTTATAGGATCGTTGTCAATCACTTCTTGTCCTATGTGATAAAACTCTTTTAAATCTCCTGTGCTTCTTCCCTTTGCATGTTCTTTGCCTTTACTCACATATCCACGCTGACCTGCAAGGTGTGGAATTTCATATTTCTGTTTGGTAGCATCATCCAAATCAAAAAAGGATTTAACCACTTTATAAAGATTACCAGTAAGTTCGTCTGTTAGAAAATGATTGCGGATAGCGACAAAACCTATTTGTTGATAGGCATCCCCAAGATCACTCACAAATTTCACTCGTGCGTTCTCATCCCCACTTACAAAATCAGCCAGGTCAAGGGAAGGGATATTATCAAACAGTTTATCAGTCATCATCAACAGTGGGTTGGCTAATCGCAAGCTAGAAATTTTTAGCTAATTTTATGGTTTAGCTACTCCTGATAAAAAGCAATTCACATGAATATTCGACTCATTGTATTCTTTTGTCTATTTACTTGTTCCCATGTTTCTTTCGGACAAAAAATCGAGATCTATAAAACATTTGGCGGATATCGCTTTGAAAAAGACTCAGTTTCAATAAGTCCAAAAATGGTTCTTGAAGCCATGAAAGACAACCCATTGGCGCACATGGAGTTCAAAAAAGCAAAAACCAATCTTGATGTCGCGAGTGTTTTAGGTTTTACAGGAGGGTTGTTAATTGGGATTCCTTTAGGAACTGCCATTGTGGGTGGCGAACCGGAATGGGGTCTGGCTGCGGGTGGCCTGGGCTTAATACTGATATCCATTCCGTTTAATAATGCATTCAAACAACATGCACTGAGCGCGCTGGACAACTACAATGCCGACATCAGTGCCCGAAGAGTAAAAGTGAATTTCTATTTGGCTGGTGCAGGCGGAAGATTAGTGATTAAATTTTAAGTATTGGAGTAGATATTCAATTCATCGTCTCCAACCATCTCACTGTTGCCTGCTTCTTTGTCAATGAACGGTGCGCCAATTCCAGACTTAAACCTTTGCCCTGAAGTGAATACCCTGGCTTCATCCCATAAACCTTCAGACAAGAAAGTTTTGATTGTTTGTGCTCCTCCTTCAACAATTAGAGATTGAATATTTCGATCGAATAAGTTAGCAAGCATATCATCCAAAAGATGCTCCTTTTCCAAAAGATGATACTCCACATTATCTTTAATGTCCTGCCTCACATTGTTGTAGCAAATGGTGGGAGTAGTTCCGTCAAATAAATGAAGCGATGGATCTAAATTTAATTTAGGATCAATAACTATCCTAACAGGGTTTCTGCCCGTCCAATTCCGAGCCGTTAATTTTGGGTTATCATGCAGTGCGGTATTATACCCCACCAAAATTGAATCCTCTTCTGTGCGCCATTTATGCACCAATTTTCTTGAGTACTCATTACTGATCCATTTAGAATCATAGTTTTCCCTGGCAATAAAACCATCCGAGGTATGCGCCCATTTCAAAATGACAAACGGTCTCTTTTGCTTAAAGAAAGTAAAAAAACGCTTATTCAGTTCGCGGCCTTCGCCCTCCAAAACTTCGGTACTCACTTCAATTCCAGCGCCATTTAATTTGTTGATGCCCTTCCCTGCCACCAGGGGATTGGGGTCAACATTGGCAATAACAACGCGTTTTACCTGATGTTTTACAAGCAGGTCAACACAAGGAGGTGTTTTCCCCGTATGTGCACAGGGCTCCAGGTTGACATAAACTACGGAGTCTTTAAGAACAGATTTATCCTTCACTGCATTTACCGCATTAACTTCTGCATGGGCTTCACCATATTTGCGATGCCAGCCTTCTCCAATTATTTTATCATCATGTACAATTACACACCCTACCAAAGGATTCGGGCTCACATGACCTGTTCCATTTTTGGCCAACTCCATGGCGCGAAGCATATAAAATTTGTCAGAGATCATTTCAATTATGTAACATTGCAAAGATCAATTAAGCCATGCCCAATTCCAAAGAGGTCTTTAGTTGGACCGTTGACCAAATCACATTAGATGAACATCCTGAAGAAATCAGGAGCATCATCTATTTAATGCTGGAGAAAAAATTCAACATTACTAAATCAAATATTATTGCTGCAAGGGATATCCCTGACTTTAATCAGGGGGAGTTACATTCAATAGTAAAGAGAATTAATAAAGGGGAACCTATCCAGTATATTATTGGAACGCAAGAATTCTACGGAAGAAGTTTTAATGTTGACCCTTCTGTATTGATTCCGAGGCCGGAAACAGAATTACTTATTTCTACAGTTATTGATCATTTAAATATGTCAAGAATCGATTCCCCAAAAATTCTTGACATTGGCACAGGGAGTGGTTGTATTCCCATAACACTTCAATTGGTGCTGGACGCTAAGGATGTTACCGGAATAGACATAAGTGAAAAAGCAATTGCCACTGCAAGAAGCAATAACCAATTGCACAACACCCAGGTTAATTTTCAGCTGGCAGATGTATTGAACGATCCGTTCCCGGACAATCATTATGATATCATTGTCAGCAATCCTCCTTATGTGACCGAACGAGAAAAATCAGGCATGAAAATCAATGTACTAAATTTCGAGCCACACAATGCATTGTTTGTACCTGATAACGACCCTTTGCTTTTTTACAAGGTCATCGCAGAGAAAAGTAAAATTTGTCTCAATTATGGAGGGATAGTGGTGGTGGAAATAAATCAACTATATGCAAATGATATTGAGTTGATCTTTATGACCAATTCATTTCGCTTTGTTCAAACCATCAAGGATCTTTCTGGAAAGGACAGGATTGTAAAAGCAATCCTTTAAGGCGCAACAAAAAAAGGCCGCCTCAAAAATCAGTTCGTCATTGCCTGTCTGGGCATATAGGCGATGAAGTCCTAATTAGACTTTTGAGACAGTCTCTTCATTTAAATCAGCTGATCTATTTCTTAAAGTTGGTAACTACCTTCTCAATAATATCACAGCATTCATGAATCTGCTCTTCGGTCATAACCAACGGAGGGGCAAAGCGAATAATATTTCCATGAGTAGGCTTAGCCAATAGGCCATTCTCTTTTAGTTGTACACATATGTTCCAGGCTGTTTTACTGTCTGGTGTGTCATTCACAACTACCGCATTGAGCAGACCCTTTCCACGCACTAGTGTAACCAAATCACATTTTTGGATCAATGCATTCATTCTCTCTCTAAAAATCTTCCCGAGTTTTTCTGCGTTTTCGGCCAACCTCTCTTCTATAACTACTTCCAGTGCTGCTTTACACACCACAGCCGCCAATGGATTGCCCCCAAAAGTAGAACCATGTTGTCCAGGCTTTATTCCCAGCATAATTTCATCATCTGCCAGCACACAAGAAATTGGAAGTACACCTCCTGAAATCGCCTTTCCTAAGATTAAAAGATCAGGGCGAACACCTTCATAGTCACTTGCCAACATCTTTCCAGTGCGGGCAATCCCAGTTTGAATTTCATCTATCATCAACAGTACGTTGTTCTTCTTACACAACTCACTGGCTTTTTTCAAATACCCTTCAGATGGCACGTAAATACCCGCCTCGCCCTGAATAGGTTCAATCAATAAGCATGCGACATTGGGGTTCTTAAGTTCTTGCTCCAGCACTGCTACATTGTCATATTCCACTACCTTGAAGCCGGGATTAAAAGGCCCAAAACCAGTTCTGGCCGATGGATCAGATGAAGCTGAAATGATGGTGGTTGTTCTTCCGTGAAAGTTTTTCTCAGCAGTAAGTATGATCGCTTGATTTTCCGGAATTCCTTTCACATTATATCCCCACTTCCTTACCAGTTTGATACCTGTTTCTACACCCTCGGCACCGCTATTCATAAATAGCACCTTGTCATACGCAAATAATTCACAGATAAATTTTTCTGCAATCCCAAGCTTATCATTATAAAATGCCCGGGAAACAAGTGTCAGTTGTTTTGCCTGATCAATCAGTGCATTTATTATTCGGGGATGGCAATGCCCCTGGTTAACTGCGCTATAAGCCGAAAGAAAATCGTAATATCGTTTCCCCTCAACGTCCCAAAGAAAAACTCCTTCCCCTTTGCTTAAAACAACATCAATTGGGTTGTAATTATGGGCTCCATATTTTTGTTCTAATGCTATTGCCTCCTGGCTTGTTGTGCTTGCAGTTTCCATAGTAGATAAATTACTTTAATAAAATGATACAGAACTGTACGCCACCAGGTATAAATAGGCTCTTCAATTACTCCAAAACCTGCCAATAAATGGCGCCATCTGATGCACGCAAAGATATATCATTTGCCCCCAATCGCCTAAGAAGATGGGGTTGGGCTTGCGGTTTTTTGCCCTAACTTTACAGCGATGGAAATAGTGATTTTGCTCGCGGGAATTGTGATTGGTGCTATCGCTGGATGGTTGATTGCAAAATATAAGTATTCTGCCGATGGTGGCTCACTGGCCATCGAACAGGAGAAGACACGCGCCTTAACCAGTCAGACATTAGAGTTGAAAAAAGAGCTGGAGCACCTCCGTCACACTAATCTTGAATTGAACACGAGTTTATCTGCCACCGAAGCCAACTATCGCAATCTCCAGGAAAAATTGGCCGACCAAAAGAAAGAATTAGAAACTTTACAAGAGAAATTTTCGGTTCAATTTGAAAATTTGGCCAATAGAATCTTTGAGGAAAAGAGTAAAAAATTTACCGAGCAGAATAAGACCAACATGACCGATGTGTTAAAACCATTGGGAGAAAAAATTATAGAATTCGAAAAGCGAATCGACTTATCTCATAAAGATTCCATTGAAAAAAATGCCAGCCTCTTTAATGAGCTTAAAAACTTAAAAGAACTCAATCTTCAAATGGGCGAAGATGCCCGTAACTTAACCCGCGCCCTAAAAAGTGACACCAAAACACAGGGTTCGTGGGGAGAACTAATCCTCGAAACCATTCTCGAAAAATCCGGATTGGAAAAAGGGAGAGAATACACGGTGCAAGAAACTTTCTATACAGAGGATGGCAGGAGACAAAGACCCGATGTAATCATCAACCTACCAGAATCAAGGCATATTATTATCGATTCCAAGGTGAGTTTAACCGCCTACAACAACTATGTAAATGCTGAAAAAGACGATGAACGAGATGCACAGGTAAAGTTGCATATGCAATCGATCAAGCAGCACATGCGCATTCTCACGGACAAAAATTACCAGAAAAATTACAGCGACAATGGGCTTGATTTTGTGATCATGTTTATTCCCATTGAAACTGCTTATCTACTGGCCATCCAAACCGATCCTAAGCTTTATGAAGAGGCTTTTGATAAAAGAATTGTTTTCGTAAGTCCAACATTACTCCTTCCCTCTTTACAATTGATTAAAAGTGTGTGGCGCCAAGAACATCAAAATAGAAATGTGATTGAGATCGCAAAAAGAGCTGGAGATCTATACGACAAGTTCGTTGGGTTTACTGAAGACTTGCTTACACTCGGCCGTCACTTGAATTCTTCCAAAAAATTCTATGAGGAGTCCATGAAAAAATTGTCTGTGGGTAATGGCAATATTGTAAGCAAAGTAGAGAACCTGAAGAAATTAGGTGCAAAAGCAGAGAAGACCATTGACCAACAACTACTGGGGAGAGCGGAGGATCAGGGTGACCTCTTTGGTCAATCATAAAATGATCAATAAATTTTTGCGCCTTTAGATTTATTAATTGGATTGAGATGAAATTAACAGCGGATAATAAGCTTAAAAAAATAATCGTGGTGGGCGATCGGGTATTGATCAAGCCTAAAAAACAAAATGACAAAACTGCCAGCGGACTTTATCTTCCTCCAGGTGTTCAGGAAAAGGAAAAAATTCAAAGTGGGTATATTATAAAAGTGGGACCTGGCTATCCGCTCCCCACACCTGTAGATGAAGAGGACATGTGGAAAGGCAAAGAAGATATCGTTAAGTACCTTCCCTTACAAGCGCATGAAGGTGACCTGGCCATCTTTTTACAGAAAGGTGCGGTGGAAGTGATTTATGAAAATGAAAGATATTTCATTGTTCCGCAGTCATCGATACTCATGCTTGAACGAGAAGAGGATTTATAATGGCTGGCCTTTCATTTGATGTGCTCAGGGTCGGGAAAAAATACCGCCTTACAAATTATGGCGACAAATACGACTTTATCATTGAATCCATTTTGGCCAATGGAGACTTCAAGGTAAAAGATATTCATACCCTGGAAAGATATTTGCTGAAGGACACCCTAAAGTTCGGGACTGGGGGCGATTTTCGCCTGGATGAATTAAGAACAGGTTAAAACACTCCTCTGCTTTTTTGCGTAAGCACAGGAGGAATAGGATATTTATTGAATATTTCAAATAATAAATTTTATGTATTTACGGCTAATTACAATTCTTTATCTGAGTAGCTTTTCTTTATTCGCACAAAGTGATCTTCCCACTGATTTTCTATCAAAAGAATTTCACAAAGAGCGGAGACAAAAACTTCGCGAAAAACTACCTCCCAATTCGGTGGCAGTATTTTTTGCAAATCCGGTTCGCAATCGTGCCAATGATGTGGATTTCATTTATCATCAAGATCCCAACTTTTTATACCTTACCGGGTATAAAGAACCTCATGCCGTATTGCTGATTTTCAAAGACAATCAA
Organism: Flammeovirgaceae bacterium UBA2338; assembly: GCA_002344795.1. Lineage (GTDB taxonomy): Bacteria > Bacteroidota > Bacteroidia > Cytophagales > Cyclobacteriaceae > ELB16-189. Next base: position 193,417 of record DDUM01000020.1, read on the forward strand.
ACCTCAGCCAACGGAAAATCCTATGATGAAATCATATTCGTACAGCCGCGAAACGCCATGAGAGAAATGTGGACAGGGCGAAGACTGGGTGACGAAGGGACAAGGAATTTATTAGGGTTGGAGCAGTCTTTTGACAACACAGAGTTCAAGAAATACAATGTAGATTTCAGCAAGTTTGATCAGGTACTATTTTATGATTTCTTTAATGATGTAAGAGACGATCCATCTGATCCATCCGATCTCTACAGTCTGATTGAAGATTTCAAAGTAAAAGTCAATTACGAATCCAAAAACAACATCAACGTTTCGCTTGAGCAAAGAAAAAATAATCTAAATCTAACTGTGCTTGATGGATACATGAAAGCCCTGAGGGGGATAAAAACAGAAGAGGAGTTAGCATTGATTCGAAAAGCAGTTCAAATTTCATGTCAGGGACAGATAGAAGTGATGAAGGCACTAAAACCAGGTATGTCTGAAAGAGAAATTCAAGGTGTGCACGAATTTGTATTCAAAAAATACCAGGCCGAAGATGTTGGCTACCCCTCTATCGTAGGCGCTGGGCACAACGGATGTATCCTTCATTATATTGAAAATTATCAGCCCGAGGTTTCTTCAAAGGAGTTGATTTTGATGGATCTTGGCGCTGAGTATCGCGGATATACTGCCGATGTGACGAGAACCATTCCCATTAGCGGCAAATTTACGCCTGATCAAAAAGCCATCTATGACATCGTGTTGAAGGCTCAGGAAGCTGCCATGAAAAAAGTAAAGCCGGGTGTTAGTTTTGCGGAACTTAACCAGGTGACGAAAGACGTTGTGAACAAGGGTCTGAAAGATTTGGGGATTATAAAATCTGTAGATGAAGATCATTTGTATTATCCACATGGTTGCTGCCATCACATAGGATTGGATGTACACGACAAAGGGTTTCGGGATGCCATTCAAGAGAACATGACATTCACCATAGAACCTGGAATTTATATTCCGGAAAACAGCAATTGCGATCCCCGTTGGTGGGGCATAGCCGTGCGTATTGAAGATGATTTCAGATCAACTAAAAACGGGTATGAACATCTTTCGGATCTCGCCCCTCGCACAACAGAAGATATTGAAGCCACCATGAAGCTGCCAAGTCCATTGGACAATTTTATCCTCCCTGACTTGAAAAATAAAAAGTAGGTTACTGCAAATTGCAATCGTAGTATTTTTTGTGTTCATTCGATGATTTGAACCAATACTATGATTGCAATTCGCAGAATTTATGATCACAACAATCCAGTTAATCAAAATGCATTAGCCCAATGCAAAGAAATACTGGTTGCTCAATTTCCACACCTAACGCCTTCAGAGGCAGATGAAATTTTTGTTGCCGCCAAAAATCCACTGGCGGTACATTTTCGTTATGTTATCCTTGTGGCAGAGGCTCGCAATAAAAAGGTAATAGGCCTGGTTGTTGCGTCATACTTTCCCAAAGAAAAATTTTACTTTCTTGATTATATCGCCTCCCACCATCAAAAAAGCAGGGGAGGCGTTGGCGGAGCCTTATATGAAAGGTTGCGCGAAGAAGCTGCTGCAAATAAAGTCATCGGAATATTTTTTGATTGTCTATCTGATGAACCTGAACTATGCCTCAATGAAGTTGAAAGGAAGCAAAATATTGCAAGACTTCGGTTTTATGAGCGCTATGGTGCTCGCCCTATAGCAGGCACTCAATACGAGCTACCACGAAACGATGGCTCTGTTTTTCATTTGGTCTTTGAGGGACCCGGTGAAAAATCAGAACTCAAAGCATCTGATGGAAGAAAAATCATCAGGGCCATACTGGAGAAAAAACAAGGAGGAAAATGCTCTCCTGAATACATTAAGAAAGTTATTGACTCCATAAAAGGAACCTCCTTGCTATTGAGAGAGAAGCGATATGTTAAAAAGGAGAAGTATATAGAAATAAAAAAGGAGATCCCTTCTGACAAAAAGATTGGATTGGTGATCAATGAAGGTCATATCATTCATCACGTCAGGGATAAGGGGTATTTGGAGTCTCCGATAAGAGTTAAGTCCATATTGAAGGAACTTGAAAAGGTTAAGATCTTTGAAAAGGCAGCCTCTAAAACTTATCCCGATAGCTGGGTGGAAGAAGTTCACCACCCCGAGTTCATCAGTTTTCTTAAAAAAGCATGTGCTGCGGCTAAGGATGGCGCCATCCTTTACCCTGAAATTTTCCCTAAAAGATTTTCCCAACGCATCCCTCTCTCACCAGAGCACCAGATCGGCTATTATTGTATTGACAGCACTACTCCTATTCATGCCAATGCCTACAAAGCCTCGCGTGCAGCTGTCAATTGTACACTTACTGCAGCCGAACAGGTGCTCAATGGAAGGCAGATGGCCTATGCACTCGTGCGTCCACCGGGGCATCACGCAGAACGGAAATATTTTGGAGGATTTTGCTACTTAAATTCCAATGCAGTAGCTGCCAACTACCTCAGCAAAAAAGGCAAAGTGGTTATTCTGGATATCGATTACCATCATGGCAACGGGCAGCAAAATATTTTTTATGAACGCAGGGATGTTTACACTATCTCCATCCATGGCGACCCAGTGTACGCCTACCCTAACTTTACTGGTTTTGCGGATGAACGTGGATTGCATGAGGGCGAGGGTTACAACCTGAATATTCCTTTAAAGAAAGGGATCGATGGTAAACAATATCGAAAAGCTTTGGAGCTTGCCATTGATGAAATCAAAAAATTCAATCCCGCTTATTTGATCATTGCCCTCGGACTGGACACCGCTCAAGGTGATCCTACCGGAACCTGGAGGCTGTCATCCCAGGATTTTGTTGAAAATGGAAAGATATTGGCAAAGCTCAATTTACCAACACTCATTGTTCAGGAAGGTGGATATAAAAACAGAGATCTGGGAATCAATGCCCGTCACTTTTTTGAAGGGCTTTGGGAAGGGTATTATATGTAATAGCATTCTACCCAAATTAAGAAATTCACAACAGTTTACTATTGTGAATTTCTTAATTAATAGTTCATTTTAACTAAACCCTGATGTATGTTGACACGTTCTTACACCCTCCATCAGAAGCTTCATCCTGCTGGGTGATTGTCAATGTATTTCCTGAAACCTCAAAGGTAACAGTTATCGTTATCGTAATACCTCCTGAAGATTCAGTAATGCTAAGTTGGTTTCCATTTATCGTATAAGGTATGGCTGGATCACTGCCAATTTTAACTGTATTTTCAGTCACAACGATTCGTTCGCATGAGGAGGTACATGTTGCTGACTCATTGTCATCAGGATCTACACATCCGCTGGAGACAAAACTCTTTTCTTCCCAAGTACCAACTAGCGCAGCACCTGGTGTTTCATCATCATCTTTGCAGGAAGAAATAAGAATTGGCACAACAAAGATAAAAAGCAATACTTTAATGTAGGTTTTCATATAGTAGGCTGGTTGGTTATAGTGCAAATTTATGGATTATACACAATATTTAATTTGCAATAATGTAACAAATATTACCTCCATCCGGTTGTTACCTATAACTTTGATTTTATAGTTTTTCATAAACCTATTAGAAATGAAACGGCTGGCAGATAGAATCAAAGAAGCTGAAAAATCCATTCGCCCCTATGTTCGCGAAACGCCATTGGAGTATTCTTACTCCCTGTCTGCCGATGCGGGTTGTGAGGTATATCTAAAACTGGAAAACTTACAAATCACAGGGTCTTTCAAAGCCAGAGGGTCGATGAACAAAATCCTTTCTCTGAAAGACGACAAAAGGAAAATTATTACCGCCTCCACCGGCAACCACGGACTTGGAGTAGCCAATGCATTAAAAGTAACAAGAAAAGAAGGCACCATTTTTCTTCCTACAAAAGCATCCGTTGCCAAAGTAGAGGCCATCAAACAAAGAGGTATCGCTGTAGAATTTCATGGTGATAGTGGTGAAATTACGGAGACGTATGCGCGTCAATTGGCCAATGACAGAAATCAGGTCTACGTATCTCCCTACAATGATGAAGATGTAATTGCAGGGCAAGGCACAATTGGTGTAGAGCTCTATCGTCAATTACCAGAACTTGACGCAGTTTTCGTGTCGATTGGTGGTGGTGGTTTGATTGCGGGAATTGCAGCTTATCTTAAATCGGTTAACCCTACCATACAAATAATCGGATGTTTACCGACCAATGCCCCAGTGATGTATGAATCTATCAAAGCTGGAAAAATCATAGACGTTCCCGAACTGCCTACACTTTCTGATGGAACTGCAGGCGGAATAGATCATGACACCATTACTTTTGACTTGTGCAGGGACTTGATAGACGACTATGTTCTTACTACAGAGGAAGAAATTTTAAGTGCAATGCGATTTGTGTTAAAACATCACCATCACGTTATTGAAGGATCGGCCGGTGTGTCGGTGGCCGCTATCCTTAAACAAAAAGAAAAATTCAAAGGAAAGAAAGTGGCTGCTGTTATTTGCGGTAGTAATGTAAGTGAGGCGGTTCTTAAAAGAGTAGTTTGTGATGTCTAGTATTATTTCACTGGATACAATAAAATCCTGCCTGAGTAAATGCGCTGACTCAGACCTGATTCAAATCATTGAAGATGGTTTTGTCAGTTATTCAAAAGGAGACGTGGTCGTCCCCCCAGTAGGGCATCTTCCTTTTATCAATCCCCCGGGAGACCTACATATTGAATACGGATTCATTAAAGGAGATGACTATTATGTTGTCAAGTTGGCTTCCGGATTTTATAATAACCCACAAATAGGATTGAGCGCCAGCAATGGATTGATGTTAGTTTTCAATCAAAAGACTGGCGAACTACTTTCTATTCTTTTGGATGAAGGTCACCTTACTGATATACGAACCGCATTAGCCGGAGCAGTAGTAGCCAAACACCTTGCGCCTGCACAAATAAACAGAATCGGAATTGTAGGAACCGGAATTCAAGCCAGGCTTCAGCTCAGGTTTCTAAAATCTGTAATTGATTGCAGGGATGTGATCGTTTGGGGCAGGGGTGATGAGAAGCTCAATGATTACAAAAAGGACCCTATGTTAGCCGGCTTTGATATCAGTACAACACAAAATATAACAGAATTAACCAATCACTGTAACTACATCGTTACCACTACACCATCCAAAAAACCGCTTCTTTTAGCAAAGGAAGTGAAGCCCGGAACACACATCACAGCAGTAGGTGCCGACACACCGGGTAAGCAAGAGCTGGAAGCCAGTTTATTTGGGAAGGCCTCGTGTATTATAGCCGACAGCATATCGCAATGCAAAGATCATGGTGATATTTTTCATCCTGTTCACCAGGGCATCATTAAAGAAGATCAGATTATAGAACTAGGCACGCTTATCTCCACCGGTCAAAAAAGGAAAAATGATTCCGATATATCCATTGCTGACCTCACGGGGGTAGCCATCCAAGACATACAAATTGCCAAATTCGTTTATCAAAAAACAAAAGCGTAACAACTTATTTCCCTGTTCACGTAAAGTGGTATCTTATCCATTCAATTTGCATTTATGTTTAAATGGTTTAAGAACGCAGGCCCAGGGGCATTAGTAGCAGCGGCCTTTATTGGCCCGGGTACAGTTACAGTCTGCACCATTGCAGGTGTGCGCTTTGGGTATGACCTTTTGTGGGCCATGGTTTTGTCTACGCTGGCTACCATTGTGCTGCAAGAAATGGCCGCTCGCTTAGGAATAATTACCCGCAAAGGATTATCCGATGTTATCCGTCAGGAGATCAACAATCCAATTATAAAATATGTTGTGGTCGCCTTGATACTATTTGCCATTGTATTTGGCAACGCAGTGTATGAGGCGGGAAATATCAGCGGAGGCAGGTTAGGATTGGAAACATTGTTTGGTGATGCTAACTCCCACTTATTCAAATACCTTAGTTTAATCATTGGCTTGATCGCCTTTCTGGTATTGTATATTGGCAATTACAAGGTATTGGAGCGCGCATTAGTTGCGTTGGTCATACTGATGAGTATTTCATTTATTGTTACCTCCATCCTGACAAAACCCGACTTACTCAGTGTACTGAAAGGGCTTTTTGTTCCCTCCGTAAATGAATCCAACTTACTCACTATCGTAGGCTTGATTGGCACCACCGTAGTTCCCTACAATCTTTTTCTTCATGCATCATTGGTAAAGGAAAAGTGGAAGACGCAAGAGGATTTACATTATGCAAGAAAAGATACTATCATATCTGTGGCACTGGGTGGCCTCGTGTCAATCGCCATTATAATTTCAGCCGCAGCCACCAATGTTACTTCTCTCTCAAGTGCAGCAGATCTCGCCAAAGGACTTGAGCCTCTTTTTGGGAGCTATGCAAAATATTTCTTGAGCATCGGGTTGTTTGCCGCTGGAATAACCTCCGCTATTACAGCACCGCTTGCAGCCGCTTATGTGGCCAATGGTTGTTTAGGATGGGAGGGAAATTTAAAAAGTTTTAGATTCAGAATGGTGTGGATGTTCGTCCTCTTTCTGGGCATTATCTTTTCTTCGTTAGGAATCAACCCCATTGAAATTATAAAGTTTGCACAGGTGGCCAATGGTGCTGCCCTGCCTATCATTGTCGGCATTATACTTTGGATCATGAACAAAGAATCGGTTTTAGGAAAAAATCGAAATTCAAAGTTTCAAAATGCCATTGGGATTATCATCTTTATCGTTTCCATTGTATTGGGATTAAAAAGTATTATCCAGGTAATTAGCAGCAACAGCAAAATGAGTTATTCAATCGACATCAATTGTGATTTAGGAGAAGGAGCTGGTAATGATGCACTACTAATGCCCTACCTCAGTTCATGCAATATCGCCAGTGGAGGTCATGCAGGCAATGAAGCAAGTATGAAGGCAACCATTCGTTTGGCCCTGGAACATGGTGTAAAAATTGGTGCACACCCTTCATTTCCAGATCGCGAGAATTTTGGGCGCATTGAAATGACCTTGCCTAATAATGAGCTTACCACAATTATCATCGAACAAATCGTACAATTAAAAAATCTGACGGAAGAAGCCGGAGGAAAGCTCAATCATGTAAAACCCCATGGTGCATTGTACAACATGGCGGCCGTAAACGACAGCACCGCTGAGGCAGTGTTGGATGCAATGACTCCATTTGACAAAGAACTAATATTGTACGTTCCTTATGGATCCGTAATTGCAAAAAAAGCAATTGAGCGGGGTATACCCATTAAGTACGAAGCTTTTGCAGACCGCAATTACAATGACGACCTCACGCTTGTTTCGCGAAAATTGGATAATGCCGTGTTAGAGGATCCAGATCAGATTACAGAACACGTATTTAGGATGATCAAGGAAAAAAAAGTAAAAACCATTAGCGGAAATTATTCCACCATTGAGGCTGGCACTTTATGCATACATGGCGATAATCCTCATGCCGTTGAAATCGTATCTCAACTTGTTAATAATTTAAAGAATTATAATGTAAGCATTGAATAATTTAATCCCATACCCTCTTACCTTCAAAAGCATCGGTCACTCGGCCCTACTGATTGAATGGCCCAGTCAAATTGATAAAATTATCCTTGATGACATTCTTCAGTTACAATCCAGCATTGAAAGAGAACTGGGAAATTTACTTGTAGAAACAGTAAATACTTACAATTCCCTAACGCTTATTTTTCATTCACCCATTTCGTCCATTGATGCCATTGAGAAAAAAATTCAGCAACTGTGCCAGATACAACCTTCTATCAAAAGTGAGAATCAAAAAACCTGGAAGATTCCGGTTTGTTATGACAAAGAATTCGGAATTGATTTAGACGATGTAGCCAGGCAACATAAACTAAGCACGGATGAAATAATTGCCATTCACAGCAAAGCAAAATACCTCGTCTACTTTATAGGGTTTTTACCTGGGTTTCTCTACTTAGGCGGCTTACCAAAAAAAATTCATACGCCCAGAAAATCGACTCCGCGACTGAGAATAAAAAAAGGAGCAGTGGCCATTGGCGGGCAACAAACAGGAATTTATCCTTCCGAAAGCCCTGGAGGGTGGAACATTATTGGAAACAGTCCATTGCTTTTATTTGATCCAGAACAAGACCCCCCCTGTTTTGTTCAAGCGGGTGATTGCTTGCAATTCTATCCCATCAATAAGAATGAACATCAAAAAATTTTGAAGGAAGTAGAACAAAAGTCATTTACAATAGAAGCTGATCCATCATGACTGGTGTTGTAGAAGTAATCTCTTCAGGACTTTATTCTTCCATTCAGGATTTGGGAAGGTTTGGATTTCGTAAGTACGGTGTGCCTGTTTCAGGAGTAATGGATGAACAGAGTGCATCGATGGCCAATCATTTGTTAAATAACGCACCAGCAGCTGCCGTCATGGAGATTACAATGACAGGGCCTAAGCTGTTATTTTCTATCAACACTCAAATCGCAATCTCTGGTGCAGATATATCTCCTCAACTGAATGGAGAAGCAATTCCATTAAATAAAATAATAAAAGTATCCGAGGCAGACATGCTTTCGTTTGGGAAATTAAAATATGGACTGCGGTGCTATTTGGCAGTAAAGGGAGGATTTCAAACAGAGATGGTGATGAATAGTCGATCCTACTTTGCCCCTGTAACAAAGAGTAGTGTTATTCAAAAGGGCACACAGCTTCCAATAAATGGGTATGATAACTCAGTGCATAATTTATCCTACGTTAAAACTGATCCTTCCTTTTTTTCTCAATCTCACCTTCCTTGCACCAAGGGTCCAGAGTTTGGGCTGCTTACTGCAGCAGAACAAAAATCAATTTTTAACAAAGAATTATCTATTGGTCAGGAGAATAACAGAATGGGATATAGGCTCGAAGGGTTTGCTTTTCAATACCCAACAGGCCATAATATGCTGACGTCAGCTGTTTTGCCCGGAACGGTTCAACTTACCCCATCCGGCAATCTGATCGCACTCATGAAGGACTGTCAAACCACAGGCGGGTATCCAAGAATTCTTCAATTGTCACAAGAAGGGGTCAACAAACTAGCCCAAAAGAAGACATCAGATAGGGTTTCATTCTCATTGGAAGAGAGAGGCTAAACTAAAAATAATCCGTTGATGGATTAAAGGTCAGCCATCCGAAATGGCATTCCTATCTTAAGCTAGAAAAATCTCTTTAATTCATGATATCAATTATTAAGCGATTAAACAATCTCATTCGGGTACCAAGAAGTGAAGAAACTTCCTACACCGCTTTTTGGTGGGGTGCTTTTTACGGTCTGGCTGCCCTAAGCTTTTTGGTGATGCTGCTTTCTGGGGTATTCTTTCGTACAGGATTACCTACCTGGATGATGGCATCTGCTACACTCCTTATCGGGATCATTGCCTTTTGGTTGTTTCGAATAATAGGCACATTGCTTCACAAATGGATTAGTAAAATTCCTGCATTTCTATTTGCTCTTTTTTTTGGCACTATTTGTACGCTTATCCTGGCTCGCTACATTCGGTTTGGATTTCCTCAACACATCTATTATCTCGGATTTGCAGCAATCATTGTAGGTATTACATTTTTGTTTGGCTCTGTAATGGTGCTATACAGGCGCACTTCTGATTTAATAGCTCTTCATGTCCTATCTATTGTAGCCTCCCTTGCTCTATTTATTACAGGTGGATACTACTTGTTCTACCAGGGTTATGATCCTTACAAAGTCTCGTTTGAGCAAACTCCCACTTCCTTACTTTCGGAAAGAGGCATAACTAACCCGGGTGAAAAGGGAAAGTATTCAACTCAGGTTTTTACATATGGAAGTGGTACTGATAAACGGAGAGCGGAGTTTAGAAGTGGTGTAAAATATAAAAGCAAAACGGTAGATGCCTCACGAATTCTTCCAGAGTGGAAAGGATCCAAAGCAAAATGGAGACAACGATACTGGGGATTTGGTGTAAAGAAATTTCCACTAAATGGCAGGGTATGGATGCCTGAAGGCAAAGGAAAATTTCCAGTCATCCTAATTGTTCATGGCAACCATGGAATGGAGGAACATTCCGATCCTGGATATGCTTATTTGGGAGAACTACTAGCCAGCAGGGGTTTTATAATGGTTTCTGTGGATGAAAATTTTATTAATGGTACTTGGTCAGGGGATTTTATGGGTAAGGAGATGCCTACCCGCGGCTGGCTTCTACTGAAACATCTTGAGCAATGGAAAACCTGGACAAACGATCCCTCGCATGAGTTATACCAAAAAGCCGATCTTGATAATGTAGTCTTGGCCGGGCACTCCAGAGGGGGTGAAGCGGTAAACATAGCTGCCCTTTTTAATAAGCTCAACCACTTTCCGGATGACGCTAACGAAAAATTTGATTTCAATTTTGGCATCAAAGGCATAGTGTCTATTGCACCAACCGACAAGCGATACGATCGAAGGATCAATCTCGAAAACATCAATTACCTCTCTATTCAAGGATCTTATGACAGTGATGAAGCCAGTTTTTTTGGCTATCGCCAGTATCAACGAATAACCTTTACAGACACTGCATTTTATTTTAAGTCAGGGCTATATGTACATGGTGCCAATCATGGGCAATTCAATAGTGTTTGGGGCCAGTATGATGGTGGGGCTCCGGGTAAGTACTTGTTAAACATCGCCCCTATGATGACCATGGCAGAGCAACAACAAATTGCCAAAGTGTACATATCGGCATTTGCTGAAACTGTACTACACGATAACCCCGGATATTATGGTTTATTTAAAAATGCCGCCTCTGCCCAGGATTGGCTTCCGAAACAAATACTGGTAAATACGTACAAAGACGCCAACACCAAAAGCCTTATCACCTATGAAGAAGATATCGATGTTACCACAGGCACAATTGCTGGTGCCACTACGATGGGAGATAATTTAAAAATTTGGAAGGAGAGCATTCTAAAATTCCGAGACAAAGACACGCAAGGCAACAATGCGGTTATATTAGGCTGGGAAAAAGATTCGACTGCGAAAGTCGCCTCTTATAAGATTACGTTCAAATCTTCTTTACCCATTGATCCCTCTTCGTCCTTACTGTTTTCAATGGCACAGGGAAACGGAGACGAACTTAAAGATAAGGATGGAGACAAGGAGAATAAAAAAAAGGGGGACGAATCGAGTGAATTAAACTTCCAAATTCAATTGATGGATAGCCTGGGAAATGAAGCCGTAATTAATATTAGTGATGTTAAAAAGATAACACCGAGGCTAAAAGTTCAATACGTAAAATTAAAAGGCTTGAATCAAGAGAATTATGGAGACGTGTGGGAACCCACTATGGAAACATTTGAACTCCCAATGGCTGCTTTCACCAGCCAAAAAGTACGTTTAGATCACTTTAAGAGTATCTCCCTGAATTTTAACAAAACTGAAAAAGGGGTTTTGATTTTGGATGAAATAGGTCTAAAAAACAAATAGCCTGGCATTCAAAACTTTTTTTGGCCTGGCATTAAACCCTGCGGGCACTGCTATGTCTAAACCCCAAATCAAAACATAGCAAAAGATGAAGACCTTGAAAATGATAACAAAAGAAAAGAAGTCTGCCTCTCATAAAATGATTTGGGTTGCAATAGGCTTGCTGGCATTGATATTTACTTCTTGTAATGAGAATAATATTGATGCAGACACTTCGATTGAAGATCAGGAAAGCGTAGAATTTGATAATCAGGGTGATTATTATCTAGATGATGTCGATGAAATGACCTCCATTCAATTAGAAAAAGAAACTGGATCATCCGGAGGTAAAATTTCTGAAGAGCCAGACGGAAGGTTGTCATGTGCTCAAATAACCAGAACAGGAACAGAAGAATCAGGAACCATTGTAATTGATTTTGGTGAAGGGTGCACCGGACCAAGAGGCAACGTAAGAAAAGGGAAGCTTGTCATTGACTACTCAGGACGCAGAAATAATCCTGGCTCATTCTGGACTGTTGAATTCGAAGATTATTTTATCAACAACATTTCTATAAAAGGCTTGCGCACAGTAAACAATATTTCTGAAAATGGAACTGGGGTGCTCGTCTTTAAAGTAGACATGGTAAATGTATTGCTGACATGGCCAGATGGAAAACAAGGCAAAAGAACAGTTCACAGAATTCGTGAGCATCATCTGGGCGACAATAACTTGTTAGATAGGTTAATTGTGTACGGCACTGCTGAAGGAAATCATCGGAATGGACGTGGTTATTTCATCGAAATCATTGAGCCCCTCGTTTATACAAGAGAATGTAAGCAACAAGGAATATTCATTCCTGTAGAGGGAGTGAAGTCAATCAAACACGGAAATCGGCAAATTACGGTCGACTATGGGGATGGTGAGTGTGACAATATCGTGGTAATAACAAATACGAATGGAAAAAGTTGGAGGCATGAAGTAGGGAACTAAGTTGAAACTTTATTCATTCGGAAGCTGCCTGAGCAATCAGGTGGCTTTTTTTATGAAAAACAGTTACATAAATTAGCTTTTATGAAACAGATCATGATTATGCTACTTGGACTTCTTTGTCTTGCCGGATGTTCATCGCCAGAAAAATCCAAGGAAATTACCTCCTCACTGGACTCACTATTTTCAAATTCAATTCCTTCAGATGAACCGGGTGGAGCAATCCTGATTATGAAGGGAGATCAGGTAATCTTCAACAAAGCGTATGGCCTTGCTGATATGGAAACAAAAACAGCGATCACTTCTCAGACATTGTTTAACGTAGGATCCATATCAAAAACATTTGTTTCTAATGCCATTTTAATTTTACAATCTCAGGGTAAACTTTCTGTAGAAGATGCGATGGACAAATACTTTCCGGATTTTAAAAACAAAGAAATTGCATCGAAGGTTAAAATCAAGCACCTATTGACCCATACTTCGGGACTTCCTGATAATCGTCAAACTAAATCCGATTTTGTATTTTATCTTACAGCTAAAGATGCTGAAAATTGGTATCCTGTAACCCAAACCGATACGTTGGTCTTTGAGCCCGGTACACGGTATGAGTATTCTAATCCAGCCTATAATGGTCTTGCGCTGATTGTAGAACAAGTGAGTAAAATGAAATGGCAGGATTTTGTTCAAAAAAACATTTTTGACCCCTCGGGGATGACATCCTCCACGATCACAGATGGCCCGCATCCTGAAACCGGAGTAGCGCACGCCTATTTAAACCGGGGTGGTGAATGGATTGAAAAAGACTATGGCGAAGAGCCCACATTTGCTGCTGCTGGTAATGGTGGCGTGTGGAGCTCAGTAGAAGAGCTTGCCAAATACGAACACGCACTCCACAACGGAACATTCTTAATTGATTCAATTGTTGATCGGTCCCAATCCATTACTCCCTGGAGCAATTGGAAAGATGCGACAGAACCATTTATCGGATGGTCCTGGTTTATTGACAAAACCCCGGACGGACTAATAACCGTTGGCCATACGGGAAGTCAAGGTGGTTTTCTTTGCAATTATGTTACTGTGCCCGAAAAAGAAATTTTGTTCGTCATTCTTTACAACACCCCACGCGATGTGGATGGTTACACCGCGTTCATTACAAACTGGCTAATTCAAAACAATTGGCTAGACGAATCAATGTAAAATTATACCACTTTCTTCCTGATTACTTTAGCGTAAGTACGGCTCACGGGAAAGCTCTTACCATTTTGCATTTTCACAATCATCCCACCATTGAAATGCCTTTCTATTTCTTTTAGAAAATTGAGGTTGATGATAGTAGAGCGATGCACCCTGATAAACATGTCCGGGTTCATAATTTCCTCCAGCTTACCAATTCCAGAGCTACTTACAAATTGATCGGCTTTAGTAGTGATGATAGTATAATCTCCGGAAGCTTCCAGATAAATAATTTCCTCTACGGGCAAATTAAAGAGTTTTTCGGATTTCTGAACAAAGATATGAGACTCGTAACTTTCTTTTCGTTCTCCTCTTAACCCCTTCAATAATTCCTCAATATTATTCTGTTCCAATTTTTTGCGGGTAAGCGCCCTGTTTACCGCCAGCGTAAATCGTTCTTCATCTATAGGTTTCAACAAATAATCAACAGCATTCTTTTCAAAAGCCTTAATGGCATACTGATCATATGCAGTAGTGAATATGACATAAGGATCATGCTCAATTTTTTCAAGCACTTCAAAACCATTCATGCCTGGCATTTGCACATCCAGAAATATTAAATCGGGTTTCATAGAATCAATTGCCTCCACTGCATCCTTACCTTTTTCGCACTCGGAAATAATTTCAATCTTTGGAAAAGACTCTAAAAACTCATGAAGTAGCTCACGTGCCAACTTCTCATCATCAATAATGATACAGGTTATATTCATACAGCTTGTTTTTCTAATTCTGGTTCGTCTTTTTCTTCTTTGTCATTCTTTTTTTCTCTCTCTTCAATAAAAAAGCTTACGGCATACCCTTTGTCATTGGCTCGTATTCTCAACCCTGATTGTCGTCCATAATAGCTTTTCAATCGTTGATCCGTATTGGCCATCCCTACCCCACTTGAACTACCATCCATTATCTGCTTGGCCTTTGATCCCAACCCATTGTCTCGCACTTCAAAGAAAATGATTTTACCAGATCTTCTCACGGTCAAATAAATAGTGCCACCATCCTCTTTAGGTCCAATTCCATATTTTACAGCATTTTCCACCAAAGGCTGAAGAATCATTGGAGGTATTTCTATTCCAAGGCAATCCGGATCAATATCAGTTTCAAATTGTAATCGCTCTCCAAATCTTACCTGTTGAATCTTTACATAATTTTTAATGAAATTAATTTCATGAATCAGCTTCACCATTTCATCACTGTGAGAATCGAGGGCATAACGAAATATATCAGATAGCTGAGTAATGACCCTACGTGCTTTTTCTTTACTAGAGTGCATCAAGGTACTGATAGAATTTAGAGTGTTAAAAAGAAAATGCGGATTGATTTGTGACTTCAGCAATGCAATTTGCATCTCCTTGTTTTTTATTGCCAACTCACTCTTTTCCTGCTCCTGTTTTTGCAACCCCTGAAAATAACGAATCACATAATATACACCTACCGTTATAATGTATTGATCATAAAACCTAAGGGCATCCCAGCTCATGAGCTCCAACATGTATTCTTTCCAATGATCGAAATACACTAATCCATCGAGGTAATCTGTAAAATAATAGGAAAGCGTTCCCATAACCATAAAGAACATCAGTATCCCAAACACATGAGCAGATATCTGAAATGAAGCTTTATAACGTGACAGCCAATGTGACCATAAAAAAATTAGAATTATAGAAACACATAACGCCTCATAAAGAAACAATGCATTCCAAAAAACGTAAGAAGCTGGATGAACAAACTTCCATTCGAATATGGCACTGATAAGAAAATTGATTGCATACCAGAGACAGATGAGCATATACGCCCGTCTCCACACCCTTGGTATGTTGTCAATTAGTTTCAAAGTGAGGAAGTTTGTGTCATAAATTTAGCGATTTGGAAAGAAAGAGTGTTATCCCCTTCTTTCCCAGGTTAAAATGACCATATGATCGATAAGTACACCATTTTAGCAGTCAGATTGTTTCTATCTTTAGGGGGAATACCATCAATGATTATTCATAGAAGCCACTTTATTTTTACAGTATTGTTTCTTTTGTCTGGCCTACTCCATGCGCAAACACTGACGATTAGCGCTAAGGTAGTAGATCGGGAAACAAAAGAGCCATTACCGTTTGCATCAGTTGGATTAAAAAACAAACCCATTGGTACCATTACCAACCTACTGGGAGAGTTCGATTTTCACATTCCGATAGAATTCCGAAATGATGTACTGGTGATAAACATGCTTGGCTACTTACCTTACGAAGACCCGGCATGGACAGTAACAAATAATGTTACCATTATTGAAATGGTTAAGTCCACTCAATTTCTAGATGAAGTGGTTGTCTCCGATTCTTTAAGAGGAGGAGAAATTCTAAGCATAGCCCTTGGCCGTATTACGCAAAATTATCCGATGAAACCTTTTCTTCTCGATGGATTTTATCGCGACATTAAAGAAGTAGGCGGCACCTATGTTTCTCTGTTGGAAGCTGCGGTTAAAATTTTCGATGAGGACTATCAGGCACCAAGAAACAAATTTAAACTCAGGGAACGCGTGGCGCTGCAAGAGGTAAGGCGCAGCCTTGGTTATGAAAATAAATTCACAGCCTATTTTGATGAAGGAAATCTACTGGAGGATATTTTGCTGCATAATAACATACGTTACCGTCAATTCCCTGAGGAGGAGATTTTTTTCAAAGGAATGATCAGAGAGAAAGATTCTTACTATAACGGACATCCGGTGTATGTCCTCTCCCAGAAATATGACTATGATCTCATCATCTATGTTGATAAAAATACTTATGGGATTGTAAGGCTCGAATATGAAAATGATGAGCAAAAGGTGATTCGAAAAAGAAGAGGACTGGTAAGCAAATTTGTGAACATAAAAAGGATAATCGATTTCAAATCCTACAACGGAGAGCTTTTTCTAAACTACATTACCCTCGATTCAAAAATCAACTGGTACGATGGTAAAACGGATGAGCTCAAGTTTGAAACTCAACTGCATCAACAACTTCTGATCAACAAAGTTTACCCCAATACGACTGAATACATTGGCACTACAGAAAAAATGAAAAACTATGGTCTTCAGTATCAGGACTACCGGTACAACAAAGCTTTTTGGGATAACTACAATGTGATTAAAGAGAGCCCGCTGGACAGGAAAATAATCAGCGACTTAGAAAAAGAGATCTCCCTAGAAAAGCAGTTTGACAAAAACTAGAGAAACTTTTCAAACTTCATTTCAATCGCTTCGGCTAAAAGTTTGGTCTTATCAATGGGCACAACGCCAGTGTGTTCACACACCAGCCCTCCTCCAAGGTTAGAAAGCGCGGCAATTAATCCGGGCTTCACTCCAAGCGCTACACATAACCCAGCGATGCTGACAACAGTATCCCCAGCACCCGAAACATCAGCAATTTCACGCTTATGCGCAGGATATTTTTTTTGCTCAGCGAGGTGATCAATATAAATTCCATGCTCAGAAAGAGTTACCATCACACCGGCATTCAAAATCTCCTTTAGTTTTTCTACAGCCTTCTTCACCTGCATATCATCGCCCGCATCAATATCCAGTTTTAATCCCTCCCGCAGCTCTTTTAAATTAGGCTTAAAAAGAGTTACCCCTTGATAAGACAAAAAATTTCTTTTCTTAGGATCAACAATTGTTGGAATATTTTTCTTAGCTGCAAAGGCAACAGTCTTTTCAATTAAGCTTGCGTTAATTACTCCCTTATCGTAATCCTCAAAAATAATGGCATCACAGCCCTCAATCAGCTGTTGGATTTGCTTTAATAATTCTTCCTCTTCCTCCTTCAACAACTCCTGATCAGATTCTTCATCCACACGCACTACATGCTGATGGCTCGCAATCAATCTGGTTTTTACGGTGGTGGGTCTGTTCTTGCTTACTACAATCCCCTCTTTACTCATTCCTTGTTGATTGAGACAATCCAACAATTTATTTCCAGCATCATCGTCACCAATCAAAGCGCATAAAATGGGTTTGGCGCCAAGCGCCTGCACATTGAGTGCTACGTTGGCCGCACCTCCCAATCGAAAATCTCTTTTTTTAACACGAACAATGGGAACGGGAGCCTCCGGAGAAATTCTATCAACGCTTCCCCAGATGTAACTGTCCAACATGATGTCACCAATCACAAGAACAGTGAGTCCGCTAAAAGCATCAAAAACTTCTTCCAGGGATTTCATTTACTTTAAATGAGAAAGTGTTTCCTTCATTCTTTTCAATGCTTCTACCAATTCCTTTTCAGAAGCAGCATACGAAAGACGCACACATTTCTCTTCGCCAAAAGCACTTCCAGCGACCATCGAGACCTGAGCTTTATCAAGGAGATACATACAAAAATCCTCCCCATTGTTAATAACATTGGTTCCATCCGATTTGCCATAGTAATAACTTACGTCCGGAAAGAAATAAAATGCTCCTTGTGGATAATTGGCTTTAATGCCCGGCATTTCCTTTAGCAGGTTGTAGACAATGTCTCTCCTACGCTTGTACTCTTCTACCATTTTTAGTGTAGGAGTTAAATCACTGGTAATGGCTGCCAGTGCAGCACGTTGTGCGATAGAGCAATTGGCAGAAGTTAATTGTCCTTGCACTTTATTACTACCACTCGCAATCCATTTTGGTGCAGCAAGATAACCAACTCTCCAGCCTGTCATGGCAAAGCCCTTGGCAAAACCGTTAATGGTTATTGTTCTTTCAAACATGCCAGGCAAGGAGGCAATACTGGTGTTGCCTCCGGCAAAGTTGATATGTTCATAAATCTCGTCAGCGATTACCAATAAGTTCTCATGTTTCAAGACCACCTGAGAAATGGCCTCCAGTTCACTTTTGGAGAATACAGATCCGGTAGGATTACAAGGCGAGGAAAAAATAATGGCCCTTGTCTTTGGTGTAATCGCCCTTTCCACTTGCTCGGCAGTCACTTTAAAATCATTTTCGAGGGTTCCTTTCACCATTACTGGGATAGCTTCCACCAGGCGCACTAATGCATCATAACTTACCCAGTACGGAGAAAAAACGATCACCTCATCACCGGGATTGAGCAGCGCAATCATTGCATTGGCAATGGATTGTTTAGCCCCATTGGACACCACAATGTTCTCTGCTTTATAAGGAACATTATTTTGCGAGGTATACTTGGCTGCCAATGCCTCCCTTAAATCCTGGTACCCTGCCACAGGAGGATAAGCAAAATATTTACCGTCATCTATGGCTTTTTTGGCCGCATCGCACACATGTTGAGGGGTTTTAAAATCAGGCTCGCCCAAACTAAGGCTGATTACATCTATTCCTCGTGATTTGTATTCTCTGGCCTTTGCAGCCATGGCCAGTGTTGCAGATTCTTCAATTGCTTCAATGCGGTTGGAAAGTGTTTCTTTCATAGTTATCGGTTCAAAAAGATTTCATGCAAAGAAAATCATATAAATCAAGAAGGGAAACAATGATTTGACTTATTGCAGACATTTTAATACAGACTTTCAATCCAAATAAGGGATGCTAGTTGAACAGTGTCCGTCCAAGAATACTGCGCCCCAATGTAATTTCATCCGCATACTCCAGATCTCCCCCAATGGGAATACCTCTGGCAATGGAGCTCAATTTTATCGAA
Source organism: Flammeovirgaceae bacterium UBA2338 (assembly GCA_002344795.1). Taxonomy (GTDB): domain Bacteria; phylum Bacteroidota; class Bacteroidia; order Cytophagales; family Cyclobacteriaceae; genus ELB16-189. The sequence continues at coordinate 212,661 of DDUM01000020.1, forward strand.
AACTCCTTCAGTCTTTTGCTAACGTAAAAGGCAGTGGTATCACCCTCCATGGTAGGGCTCAGCGCAAGAATGATCTCCTTTACCTCCGACCCAGGATGGGAAACTCTTTGTATGAGGGTTTCAATCTTCAACTCTGATGGTCCTATCCCATTCATTGGAGATATTACGCCACCTAACACATGGTACAAACCTGAATACTGAGATGTATTTTCAATAGCCAACACATCAACGGTTTCTTCTACGATACAAAGAATACTTCTATCTCTCCTATGGCTCCTGCAAATTGAACATTCCTCCTCATCAGAGATATTATGGCAGTGCTTACAAAAAACAATATTGGCCCGAAGCTTATTAAGAGATTCTGTAAGTGCATAGGTACTTACATCCCTTTCTTTAATCAGGTGAAGCACTAACCTAAGTGCTGTTTTCTTTCCGATTCCGGGCAGTTTAGACACTTCGTTTACAGCTTCTTCAATAAGCTTGGAGGGATATTCCATATTTTAAAAGCTGCTAAAGTATTTTTGCGTCAATCCCCTTTTCACATATCGCCTGACGCATGGGTTGTAGTTCTTCAAAAGATCCGTTCTTTACAGTGCATTTACCTCGGTGATGAATTATCCATGTACATTGTTCTGCTTGCTCTGGTGTATGCCTGCAAACGTTAATCAACGTCTGAATAACATGCTCAAAAGTGTTGAAGTCATCATTAAAAACCACAAGGTCCTTCGCATCTGTAGTCTCAATGGATTCGAGAACTTCAACAAGTTCCTGTTCCTGATTCGACATTTTCATAACCTCTCTGTTCAACAATCAACTCTGTTTTCAACTTCCTGTTTCAAAAGTAAAAAAAAATAACAAGTTTTATCGCTTACAACCCGCTATGAGTCCCACACTTGTCCTATTTATACTGCTTGGTTATTTCGCTGTTTTAATAGCCATATCAGTAGTTACCTCCAAAGGAGCAACATCCGATACATTCTTTACTGCCAACAGACAATCTCCATGGTATTTGGTGGCTTATGGAATGATTGGAGCCTCGCTTTCCGGAGTTACTTTTATTTCCGTACCTGCAAGTGTAAACAACACCGCTTTCTCCTATTTCCAGGTGGTATTAGGGTATGTCATTGGTTATTGGGCTATTATTGGAATACTACTCCCACTATACTATCGATTAAACCTTATTTCTATTTATTCTTTTTTTGAAGACAGATTTGATCGCATTTCCTACAAAACCGGATCGTTCTTTTTTCTCCTTTCAAGATCAGTAGGTTCTTCTCTCAGACTTTTTCTGGCAGCCTCTGTGTTGCAATTGTTCCTTTTCGATGCCTGGGATATACCCTTTTTCGTTACTGTGGTCATTACCATTTTCTTTATTTGGATTTATACTTTTAAAGGAGGAATAAAAACAATCGTATGGACAGACACCTTTCAAACTACATTTCTGATCCTGGCAGTTGTCATTTCTGTGGTATTAATAGCACAACGAATGGAGCTAAGCTTTGGCGGCCTGCTGTCGCTGGTATTTGAAAGTGATTATTCCCGTATTTTCTTTTTCGATGACCCAAACAGTAAGCTTTTCTTTCCCAAACAATTTTTTGGAGGAGCTTTTATCGCCCTTACCATGACAGGAATGGATCAGGACCTGATGCAAAAAAACCTCACTTGCAAAAACCTGAAGGAAGCGCAGAAAAATATGTTTTGGCTAAGCAGCACACTCGTGGTTGTGAATCTTCTCTTTTTGGTGCTGGGTGCTTTACTTTATCTCTATAGTACGGAGTTTAACATTCAATTGCCCGCAGTGAGCGATGAACTCTTTCCAATGCTGGCCTTTCACGAATTTGGATTATTGGCTGCTATACTTTTCCTGTTGGGGATCACTGCTTCTACTTACGCCAGCTCTGATTCTGCCCTTGCAGCCTTAACCACTTCTTTTTGTATTGATTTCCTCAATTTCAAAAACAAACCTGAGGCAGTAAAGCAAAAACAGAAAAACATCGTTCATGTAGGATTTTCAGTTCTGTTTCTCATTATCATCCTGATTTTTAAAGAAATCAACGAACGAACCTTAATTGACGCAGTGTTAATGGCCGCTACGTATACCTATGGTCCGCTCCTCGGCCTGTTTGCATTTGGTATTTTCAGTAAAAGAGAAGTAAGAGGAAAGCTTGTTCCGGTCGTTTGTTTACTTGCTCCTCTACTTTGCTACATTTTGGTCGTAAACGCACCTCAAATGCTCAATGGTTATCAGGTAGGCTATGAAAATTTAATTATTAATGGTCTGCTTACTTACTTTGGCTTGTTCTTAATCAGCCAAAAAGAAAAGGCCACTCAGTGAGTAGCCTTCGAGATTAAACCAACCGACAATCAATTATCTAACAACTTCACTTAAAACCAGTTCTTTGTTGTAATTAAATACTGCGACTTCTTTACCTTCCTTAACAATTGCAACTTTATACGATCCAAATTTTAACTTATTGAAGTCGATGATCATTTTTTTCCTTTTGATTTCTACTTTTGATATTTCTTCCCCATCAGAATAGGTCACAAATACTTGACCTCCAACCTGGTCTTTATTAAACTTTAAAACCATCACATCAATTCTTTTAGAGTCTACAACTTCAATCGAATCCGGTTGTGTATCCAGGCTCATCGCAGATAAATCGGCTGACAAAGTGAAAAAAGAAATGGTAAGTATCAGGCTAAGCGTTTTCATGTTTATTCTTTTATTTTTTTTATTTAATTTTTGAATAAACATATACGAATGGCGTGCCATCGTATGAACCATCGAAAAAGAGCCAAAAACGTGGTTTTGTGTTTTACGCTCATCCCAATTTGGGAATTATAATCCCATTAGGGCAAGTCAAACCCAAGTTGAGAATTCAATAATCTTTTGGGAATCCATTTTTGGTGTTCTCAGAGAATGTGGAGTAAGGAGAAACTTGTTCCTGCAGCTTGCCTGGGTAACTCATCCGGTAAGCTACCTTTTGGCGAATCCCATCAAACGTTCAATGGTTATCAGGTGTGTACAAAAACCTGATCATTATGGTCACTATAAGATTTGCTCATTTGATTTGGTGATAATTTAGCGAGCATAAAAAAAGGTCACTCAAATGAGCGACCTTCCAGATTAAACCAACCGACAATCAATTATCTAATAACTTGACTTAAGATGAGTTCTTTATTGAAATTAAACTCGTTAATCTCAACGCCATCTTTTACTACTTTGATGGTATAAGATCCAAATTTCACTTTATCAAAATCAATAACCATTTTTTTCCTTTTGATAGTCATTGTTGTTACCACTTCTCCTGTCGAATAAGTAACCAGTACTTCTCCACCGAACAAATCTTTGTCAACCTTCATTACAAAATGGTCTTGCTGACTGGTTTCTACAACCGCAATTGGATCAGGATTAGCTGCAAATAAGTTAGCAGATATAGAGAAGAAAGAGATAAGGATGATGCTAAGCGTTTTCATGTTTTATTCGTTTATATTTTTTTATTCAATTTTTGAATAGACATATACGAATGGCGTGCCACCACCTAAAACAGCCAAAACAAGCCGAAAACAACGTTTCATTTTTGGATTAATCCCATTCTGGGAAATTGAATCCCAATTAGCCTAGCCCAATTCCTTATATGGATCCCAAAAAACCGTAGAAAAGTCAACTATTGAGTCATTTTCCACTTTCAACCCCTCTCTTTCAAGTCGGTATTGCATCGTTGTGGGTGTTTTGAAGTGAAACCTACCGGTAAGCTGCCCATTTCTATTGACCACCCGATGCGCTGGTATTGTTTTATCATTGTGAGCTGCATTCATGGCCCATCCCACCATTCGTGCACTCATCTTAGTACCCAGATAAGTGGCAATAGCTCCATAACTGGTAGCTCGCCCTTTTGGAATCAATCTCACAACATCATAAACGTCATCAAAAAAATTATATGCTTTCTCTTTTTTAGCCATATCTACCAGTAATCAAATTGATAGGCTGAATTTAGCAGTTATTGGCGCTTTGGTATACTAGAGGCCTTAAATTTGCTCAGATTCTAAACTATGAAGAAAGTAATTATTTTAATCTTTGTCTGTTGTTCTAATCTGGTACTCGCACAAGATCTGATTTTCCCTTTCCAATACGGATGGAATATTTTGTCGGAGGGTGATGAGCTAAAATTCACACTCAAAGTTAGAGATTCAGTTCCCCCAAGGTTTTTTAGTTTAGATGGCTTTGAATCTACAGGGATGCAATTCGATACGTTGGGAAACTTCTATTGGAAGCCAGGCTTTGATTTGGTTGATAGGCTTGAGAAACTAAAGGATTTCAATGTAATCTTTGAAGTATCCTTGGAAGATGGTCGAAAAGCTCGCACACCAATTACTTTTACTGTGCTTCATAAAAATCGACCCCCCTCCATTGAAGAGCTGCCGGTTGTATATGTGAAGATGGCCTCCAGTAATAGTTATCAAATACCTGCAGAGTATGTTAGAGACCTGGACGGAGATCCAATTACTTTTAGACCGGTACAAGAAAAAATGCCACAAGGAGCTAATCTCAGTTCGCAAGGACTGTTTACCTGGACCCCATCAAAAAGTCAGTTTTATGCCTTGAGGGACAAACCGCTTACCATTGAGTTTATTGTTGAAGACCAACCTGACAAGGCCACAAGTTTGGGAAAATTAAAAATTGCTCAAACACAAATGGATTTGCCACCAGAAATATTGATTGTGCCCGGAGACAGTGCCTTAACAGTATCTGAAAACGATGTTGTTAACCTAAAAATATATGTATCAGACCCAAATGGAGACGAGAATATTGCTGAAGTTGGTTTTGTATCCACTGATCCTCAGGTACCTAAGGAGAGCTTTAGAGAAAACACAAAAGTACAATCTGAGTTTATATGGACACCAGGATATGATTTTGTGGAGGAGGCTGATGCAACAAAAACAGTTGACTTTACATTTTTTGCAATCGACAATGCCAACAACCGAACGCAACGCAAGGTAAGGGTGGTTGTTAAAGATGCCGAGAATATTGAGGAGAAGGATAAACTATCCTACATCAAGTATCGGAATTCACTTATTCAGACAAAAGCACTTATTGATATTCTGGATGATAATCACGAAACACTTTCAAAAGCATACAAAAAAGCTAAAAAAGGCAAGAAAAATAGGGCTTTGATCAATGCCTCTCTGGGCGCCACCACAGGCCTCTCCCCTGTTATCCTTCCTACAGATCCTTCAAAAGTTGTCTCTGCCATTGGGGGTACAACCGTGCTTACATTAGGTACACTTGAAGCCACAGAGCTTTTGGGAAAGTCGAAAAACGATATTTTGGAGAAAATGAAGGTCAATGTTGAGATACGAAATCAACTTCAGATAGCGGGAGACAATTTTGCCAGAAAGTATGCGCTTAAATCGAGTCGGAGAAACCAGGAGTTCGATATTGACCGGGACAAGCTCCTTCCTATTATCAACAATCAGAAATTGGTGATATTAGAGATAGATGCCAGTAAGCCGAGCCGAAGCGACTACTCAGACAAAGATCTCAAGAAAACCTTTCCTGATTTTAGCAGTGAGTAATGAGTCACTCCTTTGGTGAAAACGAATTATCAATTACTTTTGCCGTCCGATCGCGCTTGGGTAGGAATCCGACCATGGTGCACCTACAGAGGAGTGGCAGAGCGGTCGAATGCGGCGGTCTTGAAAACCGTTGAACCGCAAGGTTCCGGGGGTTCGAATCCCTCCTCCTCTGCTAATAAATCAAAGTCCCGCGAGAGCGGGATTTTTTTGTTAGTGAAGCCCGGAAAATGAAGTTTTCAAAGGCGACACTAGCAATAAAAAACCTCGAAGGAACGGAGAGGACTTTGATGAATTTGACACTCCCCTAAAAGGGATCATCCTTCCTCCCTGCCTGCGGCAGGCAGACACTGCAAAAGAAAAACAAATTAACGGCTCCGAGTCTCTAGGGGCTTTAGAGACTAGGCTCCAACTTTTGTTTGACTTGATTGAAGGATTGGCACAGAAACAATGCAAGCGAAGCGAACTGTAGTTTGGTTTTCTTTGCACTCCCTCATAAGAGACCATGTCTCATAATCCCTCCCCTCTGAATTCGGAAGGCAGGTTCAGCAAGCGAAGGCTCTGATGATAGTCAGGTTTTTGCTTGACACTCCCAAAAAAATGGGGCGCCTTAACGTGATCCTTTCGCTTTGCAAAATCCAATTCATTTTACCTCATTAGAAAACAAGTGGTCGTTCTTAAACATTTTCATTTTTGAGAGCTCTTTTAGCGCAACCTGTATAGATAAAATATTTTTTTCACCAATTTATTTCAATGGTATACCACCTGTACAAATCTTTGACACTTTTTTAAACTGGTGAGTTATTTACCCTTTAAAGAGCCTAATACTCATTCATACAGTTTTAAATTTTGCTACAATACATTCTGCCGATATTTTTTTCAAAGTTTAAACTAACATACAAACTATGAGTGAAAATTACCCACTAATCTTTTTGCTTCTGCTGTTCCTCCTTCCAGGAATTGTAAAAGCACAAAGCAGAACTGTAACCGGGACGGTTACTTATTCGGACGATGCATCAGGTATACCTGGTGTGAATGTACTTGTGAAAGGTACTTCAACTGGAGTAGTTACCGATTTTAATGGTAGCTATACTATTCAAGTGCCATCAGACAATTCAAGACTGGTATTTTCTTTCATTGGATTCCAAACACAGGAAGTCCTTGTAGGAACTAATACCCAAATTGATGTGAAGATGGCTGAAGATGTACAACAACTATCGGAAATTGTTGTGACAGGATATGGTGAGCAAGAAAGGAAGACGCTTACTAGCTCAATTTCTTCAATTGACAAATCGGCAATTGAAAATTTACCATCACCTAGCCCAGATGTATTAATGCAGGGGCGTGCGTCAGGTGTACTTGTTTCTTCTAGCTCGGGAACCCCAGGCGGAGGAATCTCAGTACGTGTGCGAGGATCAACGTCAGTAAATGCAGGCAATGACCCTCTATACGTAATTGATGGAATCCCTATGCAATCAGCTGTTATCGCTAATTCTGGGGACCTAGCCAATGAAGGTGTTGGCGGTCAGTTATCTAACCCGATGGCTGATATCAACCCTGCGGACATTGAATCAATCGAAGTTCTGAAAGATGCTTCCGCAACTGCAATTTATGGTGCACGTGCCGCTAATGGTGTGGTTTTAATTACTACCAAAAGAGGTAACAATAAAGGAACCAAAATCAATGTGGGTTCTTATTATGGTGTTCAAAACGTTTGGAAAAAACCTGACCTTGTAGATGGCCCCACGTATGAAATGCTTCGCAATGAGGCAGCTGTAAATAATGGTGGGTCTCCCATCTATTCGGATCCTGCCAATGCAGTGAGCACCAATTATCCCGATCAAATATTCAGAGAAGCTGCAATCAGCAACTTTGATGTTTCGGTTACTGGAGGTGACAATAGCATTCAGTACATGCTTTCGGGTTCCAAATTCAATCAGCAAGGTATTATTAAACCAAGTGAGTTTGACCGTGCCACAGGAAGATTAAATCTCGATGCATTTGTTACTGACAAATTGAAGGTTGGTACCAGTATTCTTTATTCAAAGAACACACGCAACAGGTTAAATAACGATGATAATATTAACGGAGCATTGGGGGGCACCTTTTTCTTTCCTCCTAACCTACCTGCTTATCAACCGGATGGTTCTTATACCAAGTTTAGCATCTTTGAAAACCCGCTTGCTGTAATCAATGAGAACAACATTTCCATGAAAACTAATAGGGTGTTGGCAAATCTTTATGCAGAATATGAATTCTTTCCAGGGTTATCCCTTCGGTCTACCTATAGTCAAGACTATTCAAGCATAAGAGAAGATGTTTATATCAACACCAAATTGAATTCGGGTGCCGCGGTAAATGGAAGTGCTGTCTCTGCAGTGACTACTTCCGAAAGCTGGATTCAGGAAAATGTACTGAATTTCCAGAAACGTTTTGGTTCAGGTCATAACTTGGGAGTTCTTCTTGGAACTACATTACAAGAATCAGTAGTAGAAAAGACTCGCGCCTCTGGAACAGGGTTTCCAAGTGATGACTTTACGAGAATAGCTTCTGCTGCCGTGCAGCAATCTTCTTCTATTGGTTCGAGCTGGGGTATCGCTTCATTGTTCACCAGAATAAACTACGGGTACAAAGACAAATATTTGTTCACCGTAAATATGAGACGTGATGCTTCATCGCGATTTGGTAAGGCTAACCAGTGGGGAACATTCCCTTCAGTTGCCTTAGGTTGGGTAGTTACTGAAGAGTCGTTCATGGATGACATCAATGCCTTGAGCACCTTGAAGCTTAGAGTGAGTTATGGTGTAACAGGAAACCAGAATGGAATCAATGATTTCCAATCCAGAGGATTATGGACTGGTGGAGCTAACTATACCTCAACCCCGGGCACCGAAGCTAGTCAGTTGGGCAACCCTGATTTGAAATGGGAGCGCACCGGACAGTTTGATGTTGGTTTCGACATGGGTCTTTTCCAAAACAAACTAAATCTAACTTTTGACTACTACGACAAGAAGACAACAGACTTGTTGTTGGAGGTCCCTGTACCCCGCACTACCGGATTTAATTCATTGTTCCAGAACTTTGGTGAAATGAGGAACAAAGGAATTGAACTTTCAATCTCCGGAGATGTAGTAAAACAGTCCAACTTCAGTTGGAATGTCCTGTTCAACGTGGCGCAAAACAAGAATGAAATTGTAAAGTTGGCTCAGGCTATCCCCGTTTACAATAGGGATATTATACGTCTAGAAGAAGGCATTTCATTATATTCATTCTGGATGCATGAGCAGCTAGGAGTAAGGCCTGAAGATGGAAGTCCTATATGGAGACAAGTAGATGACAGTAGGCCATTCGATCCAAATATTGACCGCTTTATTGTGGGCAATGCATGGCCTGATTTCTTTGGTGGTCTTACTAACAACTTGAAATACAAAAATATCGATATGATGGTGTTTTTTCAGTATTCAATTGGCAATGACCAATTGTTCTGGAGTAGGTTTTTCCAGGAACATGGCGGAACACGTAACACGAGTTTTATGACGAGTCAATTGGATCGCTGGCAAAAACCTGGCGACATAACCATGGTCCCAAAAATGACCAATGCTAATTATGCAGCCAACTTGCGCCCGTCTCGTTTGGTTGAAGATGGCTCTTATGTAAGACTCAAGAACATTACTATCGGATACACATTCCCGTCTTCGCTAGTAAACAAGATTGGATTGAGCAACGCTCGTATTTATGTTTCAGGGCAAAACCTACTCACGTTTACCAACTACTCAGGAATGGATCCGGAAGTAAACGCAACTGCCTCTACTGCATTGACTCAAGGTGTTGATTTTTATACTATGCCTCAACCTCGTGTTGTAATGGGTGGTATTAATCTAACATTCTAATTATACTTAGGTATGAAATACCATAATCAAAAAACAAAAAGTAAATGAAAAGAAAATATTTATCACTGATTCTGCTGGCTGGTGTGATGTCTTGCAATGTGCTGGACCAGGAGCCGCAGGTACAGATATCAGATCAAACGGCTTTTAGCAACGCTAAATCAGCTGCTGCGGCATTAGCAGGACTTTACAATCAATTACAGGATGCTGACTATTACGGAGGCTCTTTTATTCACCAAACTGAATGTGCCAGTGACCTATCGCAAAGTGTAGGAACATGGGATTTCTACAGGGAATTGGACACTTACTCAATTGACGCAAGTAATCAAGAGATTACACAGTTTTATGAAAGGGCATACAAGGGGGTGAACCAGGCTAATAATATTATAGCCAATGTTCCCGGTATTGTTGACTTAACCGATGAAAAGAAGAACAACTACCTTGGCCAGGCTTATTTTTTACGAGGCCTAATGTTCTTTGATTTGGTAAGAACATTTGGAGGTATTCCAGGTGAGTCAGGAAAATACGGAATAGCATTACCGCTAAAGCCCGCTACTCAAATCGATGAATCTATCTATTTGTCTCGGGAGACCATTGCTAAATCATACGAACAAGTAAGGATGGATCTTGAAACGGCTCTTACTCTCCTTCCTGAAAACCAGGGAAGTGACGGAGCAAGCAGATCATCGGCAGTAAAAGGAAGTGCCCGTGCTTTGTTAGGTCGTTACCATCTTTACATGAAAGAGTATGATGATGCTATTGACTATGCTACGTTGGTTATTGACGACCCTCGTTATGCGCTTGAGCCTTCTTATGAAGCAATCTACTCGAACAAGTTAACTACAGAATCCATTTTCGAATTGTCTTTCGACAATATTGATCAAAGTGATGTGAGGTACTGGTATTTCCCCGGAGCACAAGGTGGCCGAGGAGAATTGGCTGTTCATGAAGACTTTGTTACGGAAATTCAAGCCAATACAAATGATGTAAGAGGTACCATGTTCGGATTTGATGCAATACAGGGCGTATATTATCCAACAAAGTACAAAAAGGCCAATGATGATGACAACGTACACATTCTTCGTGTTGCGGAAATGTATTTAATTCGCGCAGAAGCCCGTGCTATAAAGGGGTATGCTGGTGCAGAAGATGACTTGAATGAAATACGCAACAGGGCTGGTGTAGCTGATTATGACGCTTTAGCTGATGGCGCCTTACTTGATGCTATTGCCAAAGAGAATAAATTTGAGTTTGCGTTTGAGGGTCACAGGTGGTTTGATTTGGTACGCACAGGCAAGGCCTTAACCGTTCTTTCTTCAGTTAACAGAAAGAACTCCTCGGCTCCAGTATCCCTTGATAATCCTGATTATTTAGTGTTTCCTATTCCTCGTGACGAAACACTCTCTAATCCCAATATGAATCAAAATGATGGATACGGAAACTAAGTATTTGTTCAATGGCTAAAAAAGGGGCTGTCTCAAAAGGGCAGCCTTTTTTTATTTCAATGACCCGTACTAAAACAGAATAACAACAATTGAACTTTAATTCACACAAATCAAAAAAATTTAATCCGATTGTTGATCTGCCTGGTTGGCAATTCGCATTTGTCGTTTGTGTACTTCAATGGCTTCCAACTTTATTCCCCGGTGAAGACTTGCATTGATTTCATACCCAAATAAAAGCACAACTGTAATCAACTGGACCCAAATCATTAATGCAATCAACACACCAATAGAACCATATATTTTGTTGTAAGTACCGAAGTTGGTAATGTAATAGGAGAACACATAAGATATGCCCAGAGTGCCTAATGTGGCTATTAGAGAACCTATGGAGAAAAAATTCCAGTTATAGTGAACAGCAGGGCCAAAATAATAGATAAAAGAAATGGCTAAAAAGAACACAATAAATATTACCAGAAATCGCAGCACCAGTAGTACGTATATGGTATAGTTATCAAAATCAAAGTTGCTGAACTCAGACAGGTTGGCGGCCACGTAATCAATTGCCAACTGACCCACAACCAGAAGAGCAACGGCCAGAATAAGTACAACGGCTAACATAAAAGTTAGACCTGTAGCAGTTATTCTCATTCTGATAGCGCTTCTGCGTTCTACTGTCTGATAGCATGCATTAAATGCACGCATCAAAGCCATCATTCCATTTGTAGATAAGTAAAGCGCAAATAAAAAACCGAATGTTAGCAGACCCCCTCTTTGATTGCTAATAATATCAAATACTGTGGAAGAGATCACCTCATACATACTTGGGGGAAGCATCTCTCCCATGAACTCCATGATGCTATTTCTGTTTACCGCAGGGAAGTACCGAGCAATGTAAGGAGTGAGTGTAAACAAGAAAATAACGGCAGGGAAAATCGCTAAGATAAAATTGTAAGCGACCCCATTGGCCTTATTAATAAGATCATCCTTCTGGATGTTGGAAATAAATATTTTAATAAACCGATAGAGGGATAGATTATGATATCTTTTGAATTTCACCTTCTTCATCCAACCTCGAATCAGCATGAGAGAAGGGAATCTTAAAATCCATTTTCTTATCGTAAAATTCATTTGAAAAAGGGTTCAAGCACTTTATCAAAAGCCACCGGAGGCCTGCATGGGCGACCACTTATCTTATTTGCAAATACCAACAACGTTTCTCCCTGATGAATCAGCTTTCCCGCTTCGTTAAAAATTTCATATTCAAATCGGATTCGTACTCCAGGCTTGTCTCTAATTGTAGTTACAATCCTCAATTCGTCATCATATCGTGCAGGGGAAAGGTATTTTGATTTGTTCTCCAACACTGGCATCATCACGCCCATTTCTTCAAGCTCTTTGTACGTCATCCCCAATTGTCTCAGGCTTTCTACCCTGGCTACTTCAAAATACATTGCGTAATTACCATAATAGGCATAACCCATTTGGTCTGTTTCTCCATATCTAACACGCACATAGGTTTCTGAAATGTACATTATTGATTGCGTAAAGCTCTGCCTTTTCTTTGCTCAATTGTAAGTGCCCGTTGATAGTTTCTTGCATTGATAAGATGCTGACTCAGGCTCGAGCTAAAATTGTGATATCCAGAAAAGTCTTCTTTGGCACACATGTAAATATAGTTGTGTGACTTTGCATTTAACACTGCATCTATCATAACAATGCGTGGCATATTAATGGGGCCTGGGGTAAGTCCTGCATGTTTGTAGGTATTGTATGGAGAGTCTACTTCTTTATGTTCATTGAGTACACGTTTTAAAGTAAAATCTCCTACTGCATACACCAGGGTTGGATCCGCCTGTAAAGCAATATCTTTTTTTAATCTATTGAGATAAAGGCCCGCAATAGAGGGTGCCTCATCATCTTTCACAGCTTCCGCCTGAACAATAGATGCCAGTATCGACACCTCAATGGGTGATAGTCCCAGTGAGTCCGCCTTTCTCTTTCGCTCATCATTCCAAAACCTGTTATACTCTTTATTCATCCGTGCAACTAGATCTTCTGCAGAGATATTAAAATAAACTTCATACGTGTTGGGAATAAACATAGACAGAATGTTATCACTATTGAACCCTTCTTTGTTTGTAGCTATAAATTCATTTAGTGCATTGTAAAATTGTTCCGGGGTTATACTTAAGTTCTTAGTAATCCGTGTGCCGAGCTCACTGATCAATCGCACATGAGTAAATGTAATATCTACAGGCTCTTGAATGCCTGCCCGAAGTATTTTTAATGCCTGAAGGTTTGTCATATTTCTTCGCAGATGATAGCGGCCTGGCTTTATGGCCTTATCATAATCATAAAGCCTGGCCAGAAAACTGAACGATACCATGTCGTTCACAAAACGACCACGCCCAAGGTTTTCCTGCACTTGTCGATAAGTGGCGCCTGATTCAATAATAAAAATTTGGTCATTCCGGTCGACAAGGATGTTTGGAGTGTAAAATATTTGATAGGCATAAAAAGTAAACGTGATCAAGAGTGTTGACCCAACCAAAAATAGTATCAGCTTTTTCTTTGGCACTTCCTTCATGAGATGGCTCTAAATTTAAATGTTACTTGTAAAAATTTAACAATGCCTTATTGTTCATCCTGATATTGAAATAAGAGATTCAAAATTACAAAATTGGGGTATAGTCGCTTCCTATAATTTTTAGAATTTAAATTCTAATGCCAGATTGGATATATTTATGCGTCATATGGCTGCTGCGTTTCTTCCCATACACCCTCAAAATCCCGAACCGAGAAAAATTGCTCAGGTTGCAGAATTGCTGCAAAAGGGTGGGGTGATTATATACCCTACCGATACCATTTATGGCATTGGGTGCGATCTTACCAACCGAAAATCTATAGAGCGGCTTTGTAAAATCATGAATGTAAAACCCCATAAGCTAGACCTCTCATTCATTTGTCATGATCTAAGCCATATTTCTGAATATGTAAAACGAATTGATACCCCCGTTTTTAAAATACTTAAGAAATCACTTCCTGGCCCCTTCACCTACCTTTTTGAGTCCAGCAGCAAGGTTCCAAAGATTTTGGACGTAAATAAAAAAACGGTAGGTATAAGAATCCCCGATCATCCCATTCCAAGGGCATTGGTTGAAAAACTTGGCAACCCTTTAATTACGGCCTCTATAAAAGATGATGATGCAATAAAAGTCTACACCACTGATCCGGAGGAAATCTATGAAGATTTTAAAAATGAAGTTGATCTTGTAATTGACGGAGGCCCTGGTGGTCATATTCCCTCCACCGTGGTGGATTTCACAGGTGCCACACCCACAATTATTCGAAACGGATTGGGTGATTTTGATCCCTACTTATGAAGGCACTCCTTGCCCTACATTATCTTCCATGCCTCGAATATTTTACAATTGTGCTTAGTGCAAAAAAAATCATTATAGAAAAGCACGAACAGTACATTAAACAAAGCTATCGCAACAGGTGCTTTATTAATACTGCCAATGGACTATTAAAACTTGTTGTACCGATTACTGCTAAGCACAGTAAAGCTTTAGTTTGTGATGTAAAAGTTGATAAAAACGGAAATTGGCAAAACAATCATTGGCGCGCAATTTCTTCTGCTTACGGTAAATCACCATTTTTTGATCATTATGCTGATGATCTACATCACATTTTATTCAAGGGTCATCATTTTTTATATGATCTTAATATGGATTTGCTGTCATTCTGTCTGCAAAATTTGCAGAACCCAATATCGCTGACAGAAAGTACATCTTATCAAAAGATGCCACAAAATGATATAACCGACCTCCGTTCCGTTATTAGCGCCAAAAACCCACATTCAGAGAGAGATTACTATGTACCTGTGCCTTACCTACAGGTTTTTGGCAATAAGTTTGTACCTAACCTCAGCTTTATAGACTTGTTGTTCTGCGAAGGACCCAATGCGATTCAAATAATTAGATCCTCCATAAAGGGTGGTTTGAACAAATAAAAATCGATTGTTGTTTTTTAGTCGTATACACCAAGAAAAGGCTTGGAAATCAAGTTATAAACGAAAGTTTGCAACTTTGATTAATCAACCCTAAAACTTTACATTTACACAAACGGAATCGTTTAATATGGAAGCTAAATTTTCTAACCGGGTAAAAGAAGTAATCTCGTTGAGCCGGGAAGAAGCACTTAGATTAGGTCACGACTATATCGGTACAGAGCATTTGCTCTTAGGAATGGTACGTGAGGGAGAAGGAGTGGCTGTTGGTGTGCTCAAGAAATTGGGTGTACCACTTGATGAACTTAGAGGAGAAATCGAAAAAGTTTCTAAGAGTACGGCTACACATGATGTCAAAAATTTGGCGAATATCCCTTTGACAAGAGCTTCTGAAAAAGTACTCAAAATCACATATCTCGAGGCTAAAATTTTTAAAGCGCAATTAATAGGAACAGAACATTTGTTGCTCTCAATACTTCGTGACCCTGACAACCTGGCCACTCAAATTTTAAACAAATTTGATGTCGCCTACGATGTTGTTAAGGAAATGCTGGAGTACCAAAGTGATCAACCTCTTGCCTCTTCAGATACCGATGATCCGGATGAAGATTCATCAAAGATGTTTGGTGGAGCCTCATCCTCTGGAGGATCT
Source organism: Flammeovirgaceae bacterium UBA2338 (assembly GCA_002344795.1). GTDB lineage: Bacteria > Bacteroidota > Bacteroidia > Cytophagales > Cyclobacteriaceae > ELB16-189. Next base: position 228,231 of record DDUM01000020.1, read on the forward strand.
GGTAAAGAGAAAAAGGGTGCAGAAAAATCACGCACTCCTGTGCTTGATAATTTTGGAAGAGATCTTACAAAACTAGCTGAAGACAATAAACTAGATCCCATAGTAGGGCGCGAAAAGGAAATAGAACGTGTGGCTCAGATTCTAAGTCGCAGAAAGAAAAACAATCCCATACTTATTGGAGAACCTGGTGTGGGTAAGACTGCTATTGCAGAAGGGCTTGCACTGCGCATCATTCAGAAAAAAGTATCTCGTGTTCTTTTTGGTAAGCGCGTTGTAACACTAGACCTTGCCTCTTTGGTGGCAGGGACTAAATACCGTGGACAATTTGAAGAGCGCATGAAGGCAGTGATGAACGAGTTGGAGAAATCTGCCGATGTGATTTTGTTTATTGACGAGCTGCACACCATTGTGGGAGCAGGTGGCGCATCCGGTTCTCTGGATGCCTCCAATATGTTTAAGCCAGCACTTGCGCGTGGTGAAATTCAATGTATTGGTGCTACTACCCTTGATGAATACAGGCAGTACATTGAAAAAGATGGTGCTTTGGCCAGAAGATTTCAAATGGTAATGATTGACTCTACAACCGTAGAGGAAACAATTGAAATTCTTGACAACATCAAGGACAAGTATGAAGATCACCACCATGTGAACTATACCAAGGAGGCAATCGATGCCTGCGTAAAGCTATCCGATCGTTACATCAGTGATCGCTTTCTACCAGATAAGGCGATAGATGTATTGGATGAGGCAGGTGCCAGGGTGCATATGAATAATATACATGTACCTGAGGAAATCCTGAAACTCGAAAATGCCATTGAAGATGTAAAGAAGGAGAAGAATCGCGTGGTGAAAAGCCAGAAGTACGAAGAAGCTGCGCAATTGCGTGATAAGGAAAAGAAATTGATTGAGCAGATGGATATCGCCAAAGCGAAGTGGGAGGAAACTACGCGAACTGAAAAATATACCGTTACGGAAGATAATGTCGCTGACGTTATTGGAATGATGACGGGCATCCCTACCAATCGTATCGCACAGAAGGAAAGTAACAAGTTGCTTGGAATGTCCGAGGAGCTGAGTGGAAAAGTGATTGGACAAGAAGAAGCAATTCAAAAATTAACAAAAGCCATCCAGCGCACACGCGTTGGACTAAAAGATCCTAAAAAACCAATTGGATCATTTATATTTCTTGGGCCGACAGGTGTTGGTAAAACTGAACTCGCCAAAGTATTAGCCACATACTTATTCGATAAGGAAGAGGCTTTGGTAAGAATTGACATGAGTGAATACATGGAGAAATTCTCCGTTTCACGACTTGTTGGAGCACCTCCGGGGTATGTGGGCTACGAAGAAGGAGGACAACTCACTGAAAAAGTGAGAAGAAAGCCTTATAGCGTTGTATTGTTGGATGAAATAGAAAAAGCACATCCGGATGTTTTCAACATTCTATTACAAGTGCTTGATGACGGAATCCTTACTGACGGATTAGGAAGAAGGGTAGACTTTAGAAATACAATTATCATCATGACCTCCAACATTGGAGTCCGCGATTTGAAAGATTTCGGATCTGGAATTGGTTTTGCCACAAAAGCAAAGCAATCCAATGAGGAAGAAAACATGAAGAGTACCATTCAAAATGCATTGAAGCGTGTATTCAGTCCTGAATTCTTGAATCGTTTGGATGATGTAATCGTATTCAACTCATTGCAACGTAAGCAAATTCACAAGATCATTGACTTAAGCCTGGACAAGTTATTTGTTAGAATCACAACCCTGGGTTATAGTGTTGAATTAAGTGATAAAGCAAAAGACTTTCTTGCTGAAAAAGGATACGATCAACAATTTGGAGCTCGTCCGCTGAATAGGGCCATTCAAAAGTACCTTGAGGATCCTATTGCCGAAGAAATATTAAAAGGAGAGATGGAGGAAGGGGATGTTTTAATGGCCGATTACGATGGAAAGAGTGAAACGCTTGTTATCAAAGTAAAAAAGCCAAAATCTTCCTCCAAAGAAAAAAAGAGCGAATAGGAAAAAATTAAGCAGAACAATTTAATGGCAGGATAAAACCTGCCATTTTCTTTTTAATACCCTCCCATATACTTTCTGGTAAACCACTCCACACTGATCAGCGCAAGCAGAAAAAAGAAAACAAGCTTAAGATTGATGAGTGGATTGAATGACTCTTCAGAGTGTATTAAACTTTGGGCTTCAATTTTAGCAAAGTCTTCTTCCAAATTTTGTAAATTATTGGCGGTGTAAAAGTTGCCCCCTGTGTTGGCCGACCACTTGCGCAACAAATTAAAATCAGCTGTCAGGTTTTGTGATTCTATATTCTGTTCAGAGATCAAAAACTCTCCTTTCACAGATTGTTTTACTCCATTAAGATCCGTTGAAGAAGTGTATGTAAAAACACCTTCTGTCAATCCTCCGATTCGATACCTTGAATTACCAGGGCTGGTGATATAACTGTATTGAAATTTCTCCCCTTTTTCATCCACCAACTCGATTTCTATCTTCTGGCCAAACACCTGCTCGTACAATTCATTGTAAACCTGACTTTCGAAAATTACCGGCTCGCTTGCGGTAAATTCATTCTGAAGAGGGAAACTTCTGAATTTTCTTTTGTCCTCTCTTGTGCTGAGGTATTGAATTAACTTTGAGAACACATCATCAAAACCTTCAGTTTTCTGCGTCTCCGCATATTCATCCAGCCTCCACCTCCACACGCCATCACCAATAAGTACTGCCATCTTTTGATCATTGGAAGTGGTGGTAAATAATAATGAGCGATCAGTAGTTACCCTTCCAATTCTCTGATAAAGCAATACATTGGCATTGGGTGGATAGGTGAATTTTCCGAAAGGAACACGAGCCGGAGGATATCGTGCAAAAATCCCGTTCAGCTTATCACTAAAACCGAAATCTTTAAAATCAGCATTGATCACTGGAGTTACCGCATCCCATTGTCCTGGATTTTCAAATGTAACTGGTATGCCATTAGCTGCCAGTTGTCTTAAGTTGGATCTGTCTCCCAACATAATAAAGAGCGAAGTTCCATCTTCAAGTAATTGTTTAAAAAGCGGAGTGGTTTTACCTGAGTAATCAATAACCTGCTGAAATATTGCCAGGTCGATGTTCTCTGGCTTAAGGGCTTCTGGCGAAGCATCAATTATCCCCGGTATATGAATAACAAATTCATAATTAGCATTCTCCTCCACGACAGTTCGGATGGCCTTAATGTCTGGATGCGGTGCTGGAGCCACCAATACTATTTTTTTCTTTCCTTCAACTACTTCAATAAATGCACTTGCATAATTGTTTTTCCTATTGCGTTCCTGACCAATGGGTGTTACTACAATATCAATCCGCTGGAGCCCTTTTTCGCTGGCATCGATTTGAAAGTCAAAATCCAGGATTGAATTGTTACCTGAGTTCTTACTCTCACGTGCAATCAGTTTGCCTTTTTGAAATGCAGACACAACTATTTCTTGTGAATTGATCCCACGAATTAATACCTCAGCCCGAAGGGGAAACTGGTTTCCCTGATAAGCTATCTTATTGTAGAGTACATTTCGCAACACAAGGTCGATCCGTTCAGTCGTATCACCCACGCCAATGGTATGAATCGGCACCCTCGAAGGGCTATAAAGTGGTGAACTTCCCGAATTATAAATGCCGTCAGATAGCACCACCAGCCCTGCAAGATTTTTCCCTTCATATTGTCCTACCCGATCGCGAACCGCACCATTCAAATCAGACGTTGGATGGTCAAAAAGGAAATCGGAATTTTCATTTCCATCAAGAGAAGTCATTTCCACTTTATAGCCTTGAGACTCCAACTCATCTCTTGTGGATTCCAATTGGCGTTCAATGTGCTGCCATTGTAGCGAGTCCATCCCTTCTTTTACTGAAATCGAATTATCAACTAAAAAGACAATAGCTGGATTCTCAAATTCATTCAGCGTCAATTTTAAAATAGGACCAATCAACAGGAAAGCTAAAAATGAAACCAATATGGATCTAAAAACAAAAAGTATCTGATTGGTTCTTTTCGGCCAGGGATGTTTCGACTTATATAATAAGTAAGCATACGCTAACCCTAATAGTATACAGAGTAAAACAAATAATGGAGAATATTCGAAGAGTAGGCGTTGTTGATTCACTTAGTAGTCATATTTCTTACCCCACAATTTCTTTAAATGATTTCTTAATTCCGCCTCCCGCGGATTTTGACCCGGATCATAAAACTTTGTGCCCTTAATCTCATCAGGAAGGAATTCCATGTCAGCAAAATTATCTCCATGATCATGGGCATATTTATAACCTTTACCGTAATCAAGATCCTTCATTAATTTGGTTGGCGAGTTTCTAATGGCTAACGGTACAGACAGGTCACCGGTTTCGCGCACTTTCTGTTGTGCATGGTTAATCGCCACGTAACTTGCGTTACTTTTTGCAGATGAAGCCAAATACACGGCACATTGAGAGAGAATTATTCTTGATTCAGGGTAGCCAATAAGATTCACAGCCTGAAATGCGTTGGTTGCCAACACCAGGGCTGTTGGGTTGGCATTTCCAATATCTTCTGAAGCAAGTATTACCATTCGTCTGGCGATAAATTTAACATCCTCACCTCCCTCAATCATTCGAGCAAGGTAATAGACTGCTGCATTGGGATCGCTACCACGTATGGATTTTATAAACGCTGAAATAATATCATAATGTTGTTCACCGCTTTTATCATAAATCGCAATTCTCTTTTGTGCCACGTTTACCACCAACTCATCCGTTATTACAACTTCCCCGGCTACTGAGTCTGCAAGCAACTCCACCAGGTTGAGGAGTTTTCTGGCATCCCCCCCAGATATATTCAATAAGGCCTGCCGCTCTTTAATTTCAATTTTTCTCTTCTTGAGTTCTTCATCTCTTTTAAGTGCATCCTGAACCAATTGAATTAAGTTTTCTTCAGTGAGTGACTTTAAAGTGTAAACCTGACACCGGGAAAGGAGTGCACTATTTACCTCAAAAGACGGATTCTCGGTGGTTGCGCCAATAAGTGTAATTGTACCTTTTTCAACAGCACCCAACAAAGCATCCTGCTGCGACTTGTTGAACCGGTGAATCTCATCAATAAATAAGATGCTTTTGCCCGATCGCTTCGCCTTATCAATTATATCTCTAACATCTTTTACCCCTGCACTTACTGCGCTTAAGGTATGAAAGGATTTCTTTACTTCATTGGCAATAATATTCGCAATAGTGGTTTTGCCCACACCCGGAGGTCCCCAAAGGATCATGGAGGGTATATTCCCTGAAGCAATGGCGTTTCGAATGATTCCCCCCTCACCCACAAGATGCTCTTGCCCAACTAACTCGCTCAGTTGGGTTGGACGCATGCGTTCCGCAAGAGGTATTTGACTATTGATATGCACTATATAGGTAATCTTAACTCATTGAGTCCTCTTCAGAAGGAAAGCTCCTTAAAAATTTTGTTTGTTTGCTCCAGCATGTCATCCGTAAAGTCAAGGTGAGTAACCATTCTGATTTCCTGAGGTCCAAATTTCAGCGCTTTGATATTGTATTCCGACAGTCTTTGAAGCACCTGTTCTGGTGTAAATTTATTATCTATAACAAAGATCACAATGTTGGAATCTACTGGTTTTACCTTTTCAATCCATCCGAGTTTTTTTAATATGCTCTCCATTTCCCTCGCTCTTTTATGATCTTCACCAAGGCGTTTGATATGGTGATCTAATGCGTAAACACCCGCGGCAGCTAAATATCCCGCTTGCCGCATTCCACCTCCAAACACTTTTCTTATCCTTCGCACCTGATGTTCAAATTCCTTTTTGCAAACCAGTACAGACCCAACAGGAGCCCCCAGCCCTTTTGATAAGCAAACCGAAATGGTATCAAAGTATTTTCCGTAAGCTTTAGCCTCTTCCTTCGTTTCTGTAAGTGCATTAAAAATCCGGGCACCGTCCATGTGCATCTTCAGCCCTTTTGAGCGACTAAACTCGCTCACCTCTTTAATCTGATCCAGCGTATAATAACTGCCTCCTTCTCTTACCACCGTGTTTTCCAGCGCAACCACAGAGGTACGTGGCTGGTGGGGATCATTGTAATTATTAATACTCTCCTCCACATCCTTCACAGAAAGACGTCCGCGATCTCCTTCAATTAAACGCGCACTCACCAGGCAGTTTCCCGCCATTCCTCCTCCTTCGTATTTATAAATGTGTGATCCCTTGTAGCAGATCACTTCGTCATAGGGTTGAGTTAATACTTTTATACCAATCTGATTTGTCATGGTGCCGGATGGGCAAAATACAGCAGCTTCCATCCCCAACAAGGATGCACATTTTTCTTCCAGTTTTTTCACTGATGGATCTTCTCCAAACACATCATCTCCTACCTCAGCATTCATCATTGCTGCGTGCATTTCTTTCGTGGGTTTCGTGACGGTGTCACTACGCAGGTCTATTAGCATATCTTTTTTATTATGGATTTGAAAATTACAAAAAATAGCAACGGTTAATTTGTTATAAATGACGAACTTCATCTTCAATGATTCCAACACTATTTCCCTGATTCCTGAATTGAGAGGAGTAATAATAGCCAGGGTCAATTTGGTTTTTAATCATTAGGGGTCTACTTTTGTGCTCTCAAATGATCGCAGCGCGACAATTTGGGCAAATATGAAAGAAATTGACTGAAAAGTCAGTAAAGATATATCGCGGGGTGGAGCAGTTGGTAGCTCGTTGGGCTCATAACCCAAAGGTCGCAAGTTCGAGTCTTGCCCCCGCTACTAAAATTTAAAGGTGATCCATGCGATCACCTTTTTTGTTTAATACTCTTTGCACTTGGTAAAAGTGTCATTTCGACTTTTAACTCTTAACAATTATTGGCTCATATCCACCAGTGGGCGGACGCAAGTTCGCCCCGATATCTAAAAACGAGGCTGTCTCAAAAGGTAAAGAATATCGTTTTTCTGAGCGAAAGCGAAGAATCTCCATAGTTTGAATTTACAATTTGGGGATGTCTCTACGCCAAATGGTGGCCGCAGTACACTTCTATCAACAAAAATAGAGTGCCTTCTTGTATGCCACTCCAACACACTGTTAGAGGCCAATGTCGATGGAATGTCAGGCATTAGCTTAAATAGTTTTTAATCAGCCAGCTAAAAAAACAGCCAGCTTATGAGATAAAGCAATACTAAAAAAGCTAGAAATAGTATATTGACCCAATACCTGGATTTCTTCAATAGATTCATAATAGGATTTTTAAGATAAAATTGATTGTGTAGTAGGGGAGACTACGTCAACTTTGGGGGAGGGCTTATGGTAACATATACTCCTTCCGTCAGATCACCTTCTTGAAGAAAGCAATTGGTGATTTCTAATATTTGAAGATAGTCTTGCGAGGAAATCAACTCTACTTTTTCCGGCTTAAAAACAAAGTTTACAAACTGATAATTGGATTTTTGATCCGCATCATCACCTTCCGGAATAAAATCCTCAATGCCAAAAATTGTTTCAAAGGTCAGCTCAACAATGCTTTCAATTTCATTAATTGTAAGATCTTCAATCATTTTTCTATTGTGCAAATCCGGGGGGTCAACGCTTACATTGAACAAAAAAATGACTAGTGCTATAGCCATTCCGTTTGTCAATGAAGTGTGTCGAAAAATGAACATATTTATGAATCGAAGAACTGCTAATTTAACACTTTCTGAGCTGATTTATATCAAAACCAAACGTTACTTGTGCTTCAGGCACTAGCGCTGTACTCACGCTTATATTACACTTCGTCATTTTTGGCTTACTTTTGCAAACTTATAATGGAAAATCAATTGAGGGGAGAGCAAAATCATGCCTGAATCACACAAAG
>DDUM01000068.1:0-69488 GCA_002344795.1 Flammeovirgaceae bacterium UBA2338
TGGAGAGGCGATCAGGGTTAGTCCCAATCCATTCAGACCAAAATTCATCCGCTTCCCGGGTTGGGTTCTTCACCCAGGCTACGAAAAATTCATCCCCTAAAAAATCCCAAACCTGATAATCTACATATTTCATTAATATCCCGTCTTTTAATCATATAGTACAGACAGGATATGGAAGTGTCCCCTTTTTTAGAAAAAAATAACTTCAATGCGGAAAACATTTAGTAAGGCGTTTATTCTGCAAATCCTACTAAACCTGATGGGGCAGTTACATCAGAATAATGGGAAAAAATTGACTATTACCAACTTTGAATTATTCTCCTTTCGCTGAAACAATCGCCCTCAATTTCTCTACCGCACGATAGATAAGTTTCCTCACTGAGCTTTTGTTGCTCAAATTCATAATTTCACGAATTTCATTGTGAGTGAAACCTTCATAATAGTACAGCAGCAAAGCTTTCCGCTGCTTGACTGAAAGTTCGTTTAAAGACTTTTGAAGGAGGCCAAGCCTTTCCTGGGATTGCTCTTCATCTATCAGCCTGCTTTCAACCGAAAGTTGAATTTCCCAGTTTTTAATTTCCTCGTTTGCCTGAAAATTAAACTTTCTAAAAAAAAAGAGTTTTCGCTGAAGAATACGGTAAAGTGATTTATACAAATAAGGCGTAATCCGTTGAATTTCCCTGGCGCTTTTAGCTTCCTTCAGATTTACAAAAAGATCCTGAATAGCATCTTTAACAGTCTCTCTGGGCGCGAATTGCAAACCAAATCGGAAGAGTCTCTGCACGTGACCATTATAGATGAAAATCAAAGCTTCGTCACTGCCAGAGCAAAATATTTTCCATACCTCCAAATCTGTCATTTTATCAAAACTACTTGCTGTAGCATTGTCTCTGTCAATTCTTAACGGAGAGGGTGTATTTGTACGATCCCTTGATTGCATCTGTTGTTATGTCACATAGTGAATTGAATAAACTATCTTCAAACCCTCGTCTCAGGAGCGCAAAGACAATTTGCGCTCAATCTCAAGATGAAAGTTGATCGATTGGAGCCCATAGAAGAACCGCAACCGTGGCGCTCGGCCTTGTTTATGCAATAAACGTTGGGGGTGCTCTTAGAGCAGGAGAAGAATAATAAGAATCGTGTGCAATCCTTTGGTTAGCCGGTGGATGAAAAACCGGTGGACTATATTGCTCATTTTCAGAAAGTTGTGCTACGCAACAAGTTACAGCAGCGATTGCCTTTACCTTGGAGAGTTTTACTGTTGATACCTGCGATAGAAGAACATCCACATTCGTTGTGTGGCTAAGAAAATGAGCTGTTCCTTGCTGTTGTTCTACTGGATCTTTATCTCCTGAGTTGTGGCTATGTTTTTCAAGTTCCTCAGACGACTTGTGGTGATGGTGAGGTACTACACTATGCGTAAGTGCCCCTGCATAACAGGTTAAAAAAAGATAAATAATGAGGTCTTTGAATCGCATGGCAGGTAGAAAGATAGTAAAAAATATACTTTCAATGAACTCATGATTCTGAAAAATAGAAACTTTGAATCGAAGAAAGTTCAACTCAATGGATGTGACGGGGTATCCCATTTAGAATTGGAAGAAAAAAACCTGCTCAGGGCAATTTTAAAATCTTTGGCATGTTAGTCTCTATGAATATCCAAAAGCAATTCAAAAAAGGCTATTCACTTTTTTTATCTTGCCAATTTCAAAATCCTCACTGCTCCTCGCATTACAAATGCAAAGACAATACCTCCAATGACCAAATCGGGCCATTTGCTATCCAGCCAGTAAACCAGCACCCCAGCCAGGATCACACCACCATTCACAATAATGTCATTGGAGGTAAATATGGCGCTTGCCTGCATGTGGGCTTCTTTACTTTTGGCTTTATTGATCAACCAGAGTGAAACCAGATTTCCAATTAAAGCGAACAAGGAAACAATGATCATCCATTGAAACAGAGGTGTTTCACTTTCACTAAAAAACCTTCGCAAGACTTCTGAAAAACCTAATAATGCCAGCCCCATTTGAAAATAGCCACTGATTTTAGCTACCTTTTTCTTGCGAGACATAGCTGCACCTACAGCAAATAAGCTCAGGCCGTAGACAATAGAATCCGCCAGCATATCCAGTGAATCTGCCACCAAGCCCATAGAACGTGATATCCATCCGGTAGTCATCTCAATCACAAAGAATCCGAAATTGATACCCAGCACCCACCATAGTATTTTTCGCTGTTGGGAGTCGTCAGTAGCTAACGGCAACTCAACTTCATCATCTGTGCTATCCAGTCGGTCACTTAGCTTGAGCTCGCTAATGGCCTGATGGATCTTGTCCACCTCTTCTGTATGATATACCTCTAGTTTACGATTGGGGATGTCAAATGAAAGTTGCTTTACCTCATGATAAGGTTCCAACTTCATACGGATCATCTGTTCCTCTGAGGGACAGTCCATTTTGCTGATATGGAAGGTTGATTTTTTCATCGATTTATGCGAGCGGTTTTACGCCCGCTTTTTTGAAGATATCCATGATTTCATCAGGAATTGCCATTGGCTTTAGCGGTGGTACGTTTGCCCCTCCCGTATTGCCAACCGGAATATGACCCACGAATGATTTCACACCTCCTACCAGAAGTCGCGGGATTTGTCCAATAATCTCCTTGTAATTTTTAATATGAATACCGAAGAGAAGCATTTTCCAGTGGACATAGCTGTGCTGCCATGGATAAGCCTGGCCTAAAATGTGTGCCCTTTCTAAATGATGCCATGCCGTGCGTAGATCTTTTTGATTTCTATTAAACCTATACTGATTCAGCTCTTCTTCAAAGAAAGGTTGGAGCGATTTGGGCATTCTTGTATTTAGTTTCATGCTTAGTTTTATATGTTATTCTTAGAGTTGAGAAACTCTATTGCTACTAAATGTCAATGGCCGCCACCTTCTTCTTCACTGTTTTTGGCCTTGGCCAAAAGTGTGAATGCACCTTGGGTAACCAGTTTTATATCGCCTATCCTCCTTGAGGATTCTGCCAAAGTTACGTGTGTGTAATCATCTTCTGTATAGCCTCTGATTACTTCCACCATTTCAAAACCGTGCAGTGATTGCCCATTTTCAATTTGCTTTCCTTTGTACGAGAAAATATAGTATTTACCTCCAAAGCGAACTGCGGAAGATTGAGGAACGGCCCACACTTCGTCACTGTCTGTTTCAACTTTAGCTGTCACATACATGCCTGGCAGGAGGTCTTCTGATAATTGTTTCAAATGACCATGCACCGTTACCGAGCGGTCTTCCCTTACATTACTGCCAAGTAAAAACACATTCGCTTCTCGCCATTGGTCAGGTGAATTTGCCAGGCTAAAACGAATACGTTGACCTTTTTTGACCCTTGGGATATCATTTTCATAAATCGTTAATTCTACATGCAAGTCTTCTGAATTGGTAATGTCCATGATTACATCTTTAGGGTTGACATAATTGCCCATGTTGGTGTACACCTCCCTTACCGAACCAGTGACCGGTGAGTAAATATTGACTGAAGCGGAAATTGCACCATCACGAATTTTGGATGGAATGAAGCCGATTAATCTGAGGCGGGCTTCCATTGTTTTAATACGGGCCTCATTGGCCAGGTAGTTGCTTTTGGCTTGCTGAAAACTCTTACCCGAAGCTACTTTTTCATTGTACAGTTCCTCCTGACGTTCAAACTCCGCTTTCAAAAATTCCTGATTGGCGAGACCCTCCAGATAGTCTTGCTGAAACTGAATGAACTCGGGATTTTCAATAGTGGCCAACAGCTGGCCTTTCTTTACTGAAGTTCCCGGGAGCATATCAATGTATTTCACAAAACCACCATAGGGAATGTTGATGGAAATATTACTTTGTGGCGGCACATCTATGACTCCGTTCACCATTAGTTCAGAACCAATGACACGCCTATCTATTGTACCTATTTTAATGTCTGCCTGATCGTATTGTGCTTGCGTCAACTCGACCGTATTTTCTTCTTCATGATTTTCCTCTTGGACGGCTTCATCTGTTATTGAATTGCAGGAGGCCATAATAATCAATGTGGCCATCATGATGCTGCTGATATATTGAATTGTATTTTTCATTTTTTTTAATTTTTTTTGCTACTGAACGCCTGTAATGAATTCTATTTGAATTATGGTCTGGTTGTACTGGTTGAGGATGTCGAGGTAATTAAACCGAATGTTTAATGCCCGGTTGAGTCCTTGCGTATATTCCACATAACCAATATCACCGCTCTCAAAACCTTTTTGAGCCTGGGTCAGAATCAATTCAGCTTGCGGAAGCGCATTTAGTTGATAATAGTCCAGACTGTTTTGAAATTTGTGGTATTGATGAATCAGCGATTGTAATCTGCCCTCCAGCTCATTGAAGGTTGCTTCTAATCTTGCCTCGCTTTCCTGCTTTTTCAGCTCTGTGGCTTTAATGATTGAAGTTTGTGACTTAACCCCAAAAATGGGAATAGCCACGCCAACCTGGAAGCCAGTAAAACGATCTGCCGAAGTGAAAGTAACAGGATTGCCATTGATGTCCTGATTAGGTCCATTGAGCGACTGGTTGAAATACCCTACCGTTAGGTCAGGCATAAAACGAGATCGTTCTACAGATTTTTCATTTTCAGCCACTTCTATTTGCTGCTTAAACCATGCAAGGGTTGGATTGTTACTCACATCTGCATTGTCGAGTGTAATCGTAAGGTTTTTGGTTTCCAATTCTCCAACAGCAATGTCCACTGGTGTTTCCATATTTAATAGTGTTTTAAACATGGTTTGATAAATCTCAATGTCTGCTTGGCTCTGTGATAACATTACCTTGATTTCAGCCACTTGAGATTCTGCGGTTGCTTTTTCCAATAAGTTGCTTTCTCCGGTTTTGTAGCGAAGGTTGGCAGCCGCAACAAACCTTTGGTAAATGCTGTCCTGCTCTAGCAAAAGACGCTGCTTGCTTTTCTCCAGCCACAGCGTGTACCAGGTGGCTTTTACCTGAAGCACCAACTCGTTTTTGGTGGCAGTGCGCATCCATTCGCTTGCCTCTATTCGGGCTTTGGCCAATTGATTTTGGTTGGCATAAACCGTAGGAAAGGCTAAACTTTGGCTGACATTGAACTGATTGTCATTATTATAAACACTATTGTACTGACCATGTGTCACGCTAAGGTTGGTTTTTGGCAAGTTCCAGCTTGTTCCTTTTAAGGTTCTTTCCTGTTGCGTTTGAAGGTCAGCAGCTTTTAGTCCTGGATTATTGGCAACTGCTATTTGAATAGCTTCTTCGATTGACTGAATAGGTATCGAATTTTCTTGAGCCGCAACCTCGGGTGTACTAAAAAATAAGATGCCTAAAACAAACACCGCAGTTGCTGCAGCTGGTTTCACTTTGATACCTCGCTCAAAATAATAATAGAGGATGGGCAGTATAACCAGTGTTAGAAATGTAGCAGTAATCAATCCTCCTATTACCACTGTGGCCAAAGGCCGCTGTACTTCTGCACCGCCAGATTGAGAAAGCGCCATAGGGAGGAACCCCAATGAAGCTACTGAAGCCGTCATGATCACTGGACGTAACCTGGTTTGTGTGCCTTTGTAGATTCGCTCGAAGATGTCTGAAATCCCGTCCTTTTTCAGATGATTAAACTCACTGATTAACACGATTCCGTTCAATACTGCTACACCAAAGAGAGCGATAAAACCCACACCTGCTGAAATACTAAAAGGCATTCCTCTTAAATACAATGCAAAGATTCCACCAATGGCAGAAAGTGGTATGGCGGTAAAAATCAGGATTCCCTGCTTGATCGAACCGAAGGTGAAGTATAGCAATACGAAAATTAGTAAAAGTGCAAGGGGAACAGCGTAGCTTAACCTTTCGCGGGCTTCCACCAGATTTTCAAACTGGCCTCCGTAAGTCACAGAATAGCCAGGCGCTAGCACTACAGATTCATCAATCTTTCCCTTGAGTTCTGTCACCACGCTTTCTACATCTCTGTTGCGGACATTGAAAGCAACAATGATTCTTCTTCTTGTATCGTCACGCTGTATTTGGTAAGGCCCATCTTTAATTGCCACTTCTGCTACCTGATAGAGCGGTATTTGATGACCATCTTTCCTGGAGATGTAAAGATTTCGCACTGACTCCACATCATTTCGATTTTCTTTCGATAATCGAACCACCAGGTCAAAGCGTCTTTCATTCTCATAAACCAAGCCAGCGGATGCCCCTGCAAAAGCTGCCTGTACTGAACGGTTAACATCCTGAATACTCAGACCATATTTGGCCAACTGATCCCGCTTATAATTAATCACGATTTGCGGAACACCTGTTACTTCCTCGATGTATAAATCAACTGCACCATCAACGCCCGAGGCTATTTTCCCAATCTGCTCCGCATATTCAGAAAGTTCATTCAAGTCCTCCCCATAAATTTTTACCGCCACATCTTGTCGAACTCCCGTCATGAGTTCATTAAAACGCATTTGGATCGGTTGTTGGAAACCAAAGGTCACACCTGGTATTACTTCTAATGCTTCTGCCATTTTATTCGCCAAATCTTCCCTGTTTGAAGCTGAAACCCACTCCTTTTTGTTTTTCAAAACAATCATCAAGTCAGCAGCTTCCACGGGCATGGGATCTGTAGGAATCTCACCTGCTCCAATTTTGGATACCACTTGTTCTACTTCAGGAAATTGATCCAATAAAATCTTTTCTGCTTGCGTGGTAGCCAGCATGGTGTTTTCCAGTGAACTACCGGTGATTACCCTAGTCTCTACTGCAAAATCGCCTTCCTCCAGGGTGGGCACAAACTCTCCACCCATTTTGGAAAATACCCATAGGGAAATTCCAAATATGGTCAAAACAACTGCCAGAATTAATGGTCTTTTGTGCATTGCCCAGCGAATAATCGGATCGTACAGTTTGTGAAAGAACGACATGATCTTATCTGAAATATTAGGTTTGTGTTCTGTCTTCTTACTTAGGACAAGCGAAGACATCATTGGCACATAAGTCAAGGAAAGAATGAATGCTCCAAGAATGGCAAAACTCACCGTCTGAGCCATGGGTCGAAACATTTTACCTTCAGTTCCCACCAATGCCAAAATAGGCAAGTACACGATCAGGATGATGATTTGCCCGAAAGTAGCAGATCTCATCATTCTTGAAGCCGACTGGCCTACTTCGTTGTTCATTTCATCCTGGGTAAGGGTTAGCTTGCCGATCCTTTTTTGAATAGATTTACCTGTTATGTGGTGCAGTGTGGCTTCAACAATAATCACGGCTCCGTCCACAATTAACCCAAAATCAATCGCCCCCAGACTCATCAGGTTTCCAGATACACCAAACAAGTTCATCATACCAAAGGCGAAGATCAATGCGAGGGGAATAACAGATGCCACAATCAAACCCGCTCGCAGGTTGCCTAATAGTAACAACAACACGAAAATCACAATCAAGGCCCCTTCGGTCAAATTGGTAGTAACTGTGCCAATGGCGGTGTTTACTAATTTGGTTCTGTCCAGAAACGGCTCTATCGTGATCCCTTCAGGAAGTGTCTTGCGGATTTCTTCAATCCTGATCTTTACATTGTCAATGACTTCCGCAGAGTTTTCGCCTTTCAACATCATCACAATGGCACTGACCACTTCGCCTTCTCCATTACGCGTGGTAGCACCATACCGCACGGCACTGCCGAGTTGCACTTTTGCCACATCCTTGATCAAAACCGGAATACCATCCTCATTGCTTTTTACGAGCATGTTCCGGATGTCATCCAGATCACCTACCAAACCCTCGCTGCGGATGAAATAGGCACTAAGATTTTTCTCAATATATGCACCTCCTGTATTTTCATTGTTTTCTTCCAGTGTCTGAAAAATATCGGCAATTGAAATGTTCATGGCCTTGAGTCTGTGCGGGTCAATGGCAATCTCATATTGCTTGAGGTAGCCCCCAAAGCTGCTGACGTCCGCTACACCGGGTGTACCTAGCAATTGTCTGCGAACTATCCAGTCCTGAATAGTTCGCAATTCACGGGCATCATATTGTTCTTCATAACCTGATTCAGTACCTACCACATATTGATAGATTTCTCCCAGGCCGGTGGTAATCGGAGCCATGCCCGGCTGCCCTACCCCCGGTGGAATTTGAGCTTGCACATCTCCCAGGCGCTCATTTACCTGCTGGCGAGCCCAATAGACATCCACATCTTCCTTGAAGACAATGGTCACCACTGATAAGCCAAAGCGAGAGAAAGATCGGATCTCCTCAAGTTCGGGTATGGTAGCCATTGTTATTTCAATGGGAAAAGTGATTAATCGCTCGACCTCTTCTGCGGCCAATGATGGTGATGTAGTGATGACCTGTACCTGATTATTGGTAATATCTGGCACGGCATCAATGGGAAGCCGAGTAAGAGAGTAGCCACCCCAAATGACCAAGGCTAAGGTGAGCAAGCCAACAATTATTTTATTCTTTATTGAGTACTGAATGATTTTATCTAACATCTGATTATGTATGATTTAAATTGAGATGTGGGATTATCCATGCTACTATCAAGATCAGCAGGAATAAAAGAATTAGAATCGTCCAGAGGAAGTATTGCAATACCCTCTTGAACACACTCTTTTTACTTTTGTGTCGCTTTTTTCTTTTAATATGATTTTTCACGGAAAGCCCGAAAGAAGTTATACTAAGACAATAGATTGTCTTTAGGAAAACCCGTCAATGAGACGAATGAATTTTGGGCTTTAAATTCTGGGCGGTTGCCAGATGCTGCTGTTACCTGACGAGAACCTTTTCTCCAGATAAGGCATGTTCGCTTTGGTGTTATGAATTACACCAGAGAATTCAAGGTCGGATAAAGTAGAAATCTTGATGTGTGCCGAACAACAGGCGCAAATGCAAAAAGGGGTACAAATATCCGCCTCCATGCCACTGCTCAAATGGGTTGATTGCAAGGCAGAAACAATCTCACTTTTTTGCTCTATAACGCGTGAATTAGCATCGCTGCACGGATACACTGCCAAAAAGAGGATATAAAATGCGAATATGGCTTGGCTAATTCTCACGACACAAAGATAAACGAAAAATATTCTGATGGGTTGTATTAAGGTTAATCCTTTTCTTCCAGGCTGAAGTCAAAATACTTAATCAATGTCAGGTGATTGCTACTTCAAACACAAAGTTGACTATGCTACCATAATGTCAAGGGTGATTCTGCTAAAAACTCTTCATTCTATATGGCCAGATGGAATGTCCTAATTGAGCATTTCCGTTGATGGAGGGATTTACACGGCCATTTCATGTTAAAAACATTCCAGGGTATTTATTCATTGTGAACATTAAAATAACGAAGATGGTAACAATCCATAAGATCCATTTTCCCCTGTGTTCGTCCCTTTCGTTCTTAACACAATTTGAACAATCTGTTTCTTTATCAGATTGATTTGGTTTGTAGGTTTTATAAAAGGAAAGACTTAATGAGACGAATGCTGCTCCATGTAAATAGGACTCTATTGGATGCAGCCAGGAAAACGATGAAGCAATCCCGCTGAGTCCTGCTACCCCTGTCAATAGTACAGGGCCCCAACAGCAAGCCAAAGGAGCCAGGGCTGATAGAATGCTGACACTTAATAATGTATTTTTTTCTAACCTCATATTTACAAAGGAAGTATTTCCATGATCCTAATTGTCCATTTATCAGAAAGATGTTTATCGTCTTCATCCATTACTTCGCCCTTCAATTTCACTCTTCCACCAGCCAGGTTTCTAATAATCTCCTCATCTGTAACAGCGGCCACACTGAATGTTTCATTGTTAACTTTCAATGTCCATTCATCGCCACTCTTGTTCAATTCACCTATTGCAAGAATTTCTGCAGTCCTCGCTGAAAATCCATTTTTCTTCACGACTTCCTGAATTCCTTTAAGTGTTAAAGTATTTCCTGATATGAGGCTTAGATAAGCTTTGCCGTCATTCAAGCTCACTGTTATATTTCCAAGTCCTTCCATTTTTTTAAGTCCTCGCTCCAGACCGTAGGCACAAGGCGCACAGTCCATACCAAACACTGCCTGATCTACTTTGATCAATTGCGCTTCGCTTGTATGCAAAGTAAATACTATAGATGCTGCTAGAATATAGATGGTCTTCATGTCATTATAAATTTATCATTGTCTACAACCAGTAACTTAGATTAAAAGATAATCGGTATTTCTCCTTTGGAATATTTTGATTCTCATTTTGATAGGCAGGAAATAGAGCTCCAAAGGAAACTCCCCACGCTCCGTATAAACCTAAAAAGGAAGGCCCGATCATTACCTTTTCACCTTGACCAATAGTTGGTGTAACCTGTCCTTCAATTTTACTTTGGCCTGGAAATTCTGCCAGTGATTCCAAAAACATCCTCCAATCAGGCTTTGGATAGTCACCCATAAAAATATTTGGTCTGTACCCTATCACAACGCTTGCATAAGGCAAATCTCCAAGCTGCTGACCGGATTTTTGTAAATAGTATTGATAACCCCCACCCACCCACGTATACCATGTACGGGATGCATACCCGGTTGAGATGGCTCCATGAACAGAGTTGCCCACATTTATTTGCCCTCGCTTATCCTCAGTTGGCGTTGAGACACTTAGCACGGCTGTAGACTCGAATCTTTTCCCAACTCCAAATGCATTTGAAAAAAAGCGATACCATAATGATGCTTCAATATCCCCATTGGCAGGCATGCTGCTATTTCCCCTTGTCCTAGGGGCTTCTGACAAACGGTTGATCACGGTTGGAGTTGTGATATTGAGCTGTAGATCCTCCGTTATCCCGTAGGACCAAATATACCGGAGCATTAATGACTGATCATCTTCGGTGGCAAGGCTCATGACTGCGGCATTGAAATCAAACCCTCCTTTAGCCAGTGTCGGGGTTTGCAATCCGTAGAGAGGACCATGCCCCTGTGCGTTGGTTTTTACAATTGCCAATGCTGCAACAAGTGCTATTAGTAATATTCCTTTCATTCTATACATTTTAAATTCCTAGAAATTGTTGAATCGGCAATAGCAGGTAAGCGGAAAACAAGCCGAGTACATACAGACAAAAGGAAGTCCATAGGACAACTTTACTCCAGCGAGCTGCTGTATCGCAGGGCATTTCATTCCCAAATTCGTCTATTTCACAGGCCTGATCTCTTTTGCGGCCATAAAACAGCCAAAAGTTAAACCCGATCAATAAACCTGCTCCAAGAAACGTCCATTCCTTGTACTTGCTCAACCAGATTAATGCCGGAAAGTCCGAAACCATGCCTGCCACCACTGCTCCCATGCCAAGTGCAACCAGCAAAGATGGAAGAGCACAACAAAGTAGTGTTGATACAGAGGTGAACAGAGAGGCTATGCTGACGAAATCCTCTTTTAACTTTAGTAATTTTTGCATTGGTTGTTCAAAACAAGATCAAAAAATTATTGTTCTTTTTTCTTTGGATTAGCTTTTCGTGCTGCCTTAAATCCTCTTTCTTGAATAAGGGCGATTATTTCTTTTTCAGAAACAACGTTGGCATCGTATTCAATTTCAGATGAGCTGGTTTCGAATTGGGTGGTACTCTTCACCACTCCATCTTGCTCCCCAAGTAAGATATCTATCCCGTTGGCACACCCTTCTTGGCAGTGCATTCCTTCGATCGACAGTTGAATTACGATAATGCTGTTTTTTTGTTCCATTTTTACAGCAGTTTCCTTTGCTTGTGCAGTTACTTGACTATTGATGAGAACTGCCCCGATACTCATCGCCACAACGTAAAATGTCTTTTTCATATCCCTATTAATTTATTATGCTTCGCAAGGTAGAGAGCGGGTGAGGGTGGTCACCAAATTCTTTTTTAAACATTCAGCCTATCCTTACACTATTTTAAATGGTACAATGTCCTTTTTAACCTCCGCCAATACCAGCTTTCACCAGTTCTTCTCTAGATATCTCCGGGTCTTCACAGCAACTTAATAGCTTCCCATTTACTGCTATGGAGGGTACCTTTTTGATTTGGTACTCCTTCAATTTATTCAGGCAAGTTTCATCCTCGCTTTGTTTAACAAGATCATAAACAGTTATTTCACATTGATCACAAGCTAGTTCTTTTACCAATTTGACCACTGGATCACATAATGGACAATTGGCTGTGAATACTTCTACCTGGCGCTTCATTTTTCCTGCTTTTTTAAGGTTGAAAAAATAGTTTCTATGTTCCTTTTGGAAGAACACATCAAACTTAGGTTCAGCAGGGGGGTGGTCTGCAAATAGAGGAGCTGGAAAAAAGGAGCTTTTAATTCGACTGCCTGCTTGATGCCCTAAACCTGATCATGCTGCTCTATTCGCTGCTTCAACTCGGAAATTTCTCTCATCATCTCGGTAAGATGGTCCAGCTTAAGGGTGGGAAATTGTTGCCTGATAAACTCTATTCGATCTTCATTTCCGCAGTTTCCGGGACAAGCTTCCACTGTTTCAGAGATCTTAATGGCCAGGGCTTTCCGGTAACTTTCATCGAGCAATAGAAAATGAGCTTTGTCTAACCCTGCCTGCACGGCTTTAAATTGCATAAGAATTTTTTCAGGATCTTTGCCGTTGTCCAGCATTTTCACGAGGCCTTCTACTTGCCCCTTGATGCTCTGGAGCCTTGTTTTGATATCTGCTGTTAAATCTTTTGGGATCATGGCATCTTTTTGATTGGTAGTCTGAGGCATAATTGTATTCAAGTAAAGAAATTATTCGTTCGTTCAATTGATGTTTTCATGAGACAATATTTTTATCAGCAACGATTGCTCTTTCCTCCCTCCTGAATAGGAGGACAGGGAACTGTTCCATAAGAGCAGTAAACGCAGCAATGTCCCTCTTTTGGCTTGAGTACCGTGTGGCAATTGTCACATTCATAAAAAAATTGACATGCATCTGTCGGCATGGTCTCCTCTTTTTGATGGCCGCAATGTGGACACGTAAGGGTGGATTGCAATACTATTTCTTTCTCCATTTGACTCTTTTTTAGTGATTTTCTGGTTTTGAAGTTGTAGTTGAATTGGATATCATTTCAGCCGGATTTTTCTTGTGTAAACTAATCACAGTATATCCAGTGGAATTGATAGCGTCCTTAATTTTCTCCTCATTTACCTTGGATGAATCGAATTTTACAAGCGCATTAGCATTTTCATACGAAACTTGGGTTTCCAATATCCCTGGTAACTGATGGACTTCATAGTTGACATGCTGTTCACACCCTGTGCAAGTCATTCCCTTAATTTCAAACTCAACTAAATTCACATTGTCTGCAACGGCAATTCCTGAATTCTGAGTAGCTGGATAAAAGACATGCGAGTAACTAGGGAATGTCAACATGAATAGCGCGACCACCGTGACGATACCCAAAAATTTCTTTGAATGTAGAAATTTTGTTTTTCCAGTTTCTTCCTCACAGTCGCAATCAATTTCTTGTTTGCTCGGCTTTAGCTGCTGATACCAGGCAAACCCTAAAACCAAAATTGTAATTCCGATCAAATATGGCCGAAATGGTTCTAGCCAGCTGAATGTTGCCGCGATTCCACCAACCCCACCCAGAAATGCCAACACGGGAGTTATGCAGCAAAGGGAAGCGGCAATAGCTGCTAAAATGCCTGCACTAGCTGTCTTCGATTTTAAATTATTGTTCATGACATCAATTGTTTTTTACTGTTCTTAACTAAATCAATAATGGAAGGAAAAATGATCTCAACATTCTCCTTGATGAGTGAGTAGAATATTGTTTTACCGACCTTCGTATCCTTTACCATTCCACCATCCTTTAACTTTCTCAAGTGCTGAGACACCCCACCCACCGATATATCCAACACATCACTCAAGTCACAGGGACACATTTGCCCCTCCTTATGCAGGAGGAAGAGTATTTTGAGCCTTGCTGGATTGCCGGCAAGGTTGAATACTTTGGTAATGCCATCAAGTTTTTGTTCGAGGCGATTCAAAGCTTGCTTGCAATCTTTAATTTGTGCTGGATCTGCCAGTACACGGATACAGGTATTAGCCATAATTTCTTATTTTAGTAATTACTTAAACGTAGGCAATAAAGTAAAGTTTCATTATTTTAGCAAATGATGAAATGAATTAAAGAAAGACTGATCTGAGTTAGTATGAGAGGTTTTGCCAGTTTGGGCCAATCGCGATGTGGGAGGTTATGGACCGAAGTTTAAATGTGTCACTGGTAAGGTCAAGCACAATTCTGTAAACACGATCTGAATAGGCATAAGAAGTATCAAAGTTATTGGTCATCGATAAGCATAAGCCAGCCCACTGCCAGTGCCAGCATGTTCACAAAAGTGAATAACCTGTTTTTGCGAAAAAGATAACGTTAACTTAGTTTAAGGACTGAAGCATTAAATGGTTAAACGCAGTTTAGTTAGCCAATGTGAAGGGTAATGAAACTTTGAGTTTGTCCCACTGAACTGATATGTTTCCTGATGCATCAGATTCTGATTTTATTTCATAGCGCAAACGCTCCTGGTGTAGTTGTTCAGTTTGAGGGGTAACATTGAGTCTGACTACATCTTCAACTTGATCGTAGTCGTCCACCAGGTGCTGGTTCCAGTTTTTGTTAATGATGATCGTCCATTGCTCCTGACCCGGAATGGTGAAAAAGGCATACTTGCCTGCAGACACAATTGTCCCTCCAATATTAATATCCTTATCAAATTCAATATTGGTGGCTTTGTGCGCTCCTGTTACCCATACATTGTCATAGGCTACCAGGCCGCCCCAAATCATTCTGCCGCGAGTGGCTGGGGAGTAGTAATTGATCGTGAAACTGGCTTTACCAATTTTTCCTAGTGCGTAAGCTTTTAGACTGCCCTTCAACGTATCGACTTCGGTTTGTGGCTGAATGATGGCGCCTTCAGGTGTAGCCACCTCGTTTCCTTTTGGCGTCACAACCGTTGTACTTTCTTTGTTGGGATTAGAACAGGCTGAAAGACAAATGATAATTACAAATAGTAGTAAGCGTGGTAGCATAAGTATTTATTTAAAGGTTACAATTTTATTATAGCTGTCTTCACTTTCTTCTCCTCATCATCCGTCCATGCAAAAATCAATTCATTTCCAGATTTTGTCATCTGTGGAAATCCACTTGAGCGTGACTCAGATGAAGTGGCAATAACAATGGGTGATTCTTTTGTACCATTACGATTTACTTTTACCGCCTTGATATCGGTGCCCTCCATCCAACTGACCATCGCATTATCTGCATCCAACATCACCACGTCCACCCGTCCGATGGCCTTTCCCTCATCGATTCTGATGGGTTCATCAAAAGTTCCGCCTCCATCTTGAGAAAAGATAATCTTCACTTGTGATTGTTCATCAACCATACCGAACCAGGCAATGGTTAAACTGTTTCCAATGGCGTCTGCCCTTGGCCCGTTAACCGGACACCCTGCGATTTTCCAGTTATCAGGAAAGATGGTTTTGGGTTTGGTCCATGTTCCGTTTACCAATTGTACGATAGACATATCTCTTATTTCTTCATCGGATCGGTCGCGATAGACTACCACTGGTCCATTGCTGGTTATGGCAGCGCTGGTTTGGCAACAATCACATGTTTTGTTGTCCAACTCCCACTCTTCAATTTTGTTTCCCTGGTAATCCATCACCGCTCCACGCAAACTCATAGCACCTTGGCCATGTCCTTCGTGTCCTTGCATTCCGGTACCCATCGGGGCCATTCCCTCCGTTACCGTGTTGCGTCCATCTAGCCAGGCCACAAAAATATTCTCGCCAAAGGGAACGAGTGAGACAAACCCATGTTCCGCTTGCTTGCCATCGTCATGTAACACGAATGAATTTTCCCAACTTTCACCGCCATCGTCAGATGCAAACATTTTTACATCGTAGGCATAAGTACTTTCTCCGTTCTTATTAAGTAGATGGGCGATTAGATTGTCACTTCCATCCGCAACGATCATAGGATAGTCCGCCCAATTCACAAACCACGTATTTCCAGAAGTAATTAAGGAAGAGGTAGTCCACGCGCCAGATTCTAGCTTTGCATACTTGAAAAGGTTCATGCTATCCGTTTTTTCTGTCCACGATAAATAAGTCGTGTTATTCTTATCGGTGAATAGATAAGGGGTGGCACTTCGACTACTAGCTGGCGAAACAGATTGAACAACAGATAATGTTGATTCAGCGTTCTTTTGTTCTTTCGAACAAGAGAGTAGAAACAGAAAAGAAAGGAATGGGAAGATTACTTTTTTCATGTTATTTATTACTGGTTATTAGGGCCAAATTTTCTGGAGTGCTCCAATCGCGGAAACCCATTTCAGAGAATACCAACTCACCCTCGGTGTTAAAGATCATAGTTGTAGGGAGCGCCTGAATGTTGAGGGCTTCCATATTTTGAACCTGAACATAGTTAAAGTCAAAGTTTCGTTTCTCTTTGAAATCTGTTATCAAATCTACGCTTTCATTAGATGGAAAAAGGAAAACAACATTTTTTCCGTTGAGTTGCTCCTTTGCCTGGGCAATGGTAGGCATCTCCATGATGCAAGGTTTGCACCAGGTCGCCCAAAAGTTGATAAAAACGGTTTTCCCTTTGAAGTCATTCATGTCGATGGGTAGTCCATCCAGTGTTTGTAATTGAATTTTATCAAGGTCTGATTGTTTAGCGGAACAACCCGGTATAAGTAAAGCTGCAACGAACATCAATGCGTACAACATGAATTTATTTTTCATTATAATGTTTTAGTGGTCAGTGTGCTCATGTTCTTTGTCTTCTACTTTTTCCAGGGCCATACCGCATTGATTACAAGTATCCCCTTCTTTACCGGTTATTTCTGGATGCATGGGGCAGGCATAAACAGCCTCAGCTACTTCTTCCGTTTTGTTACCACCTCCACATGAAGAGAGGCTAAATAAAAGTGTTGTTGCCAACATTAAAGGGAGTAGGATTGACAATAGTGATTTTTTCATGTTTGTTTATGGTTTTGGTTATTAATTTAGCTCATAAAATCGATATTAATCCTCTGACCACAACTCCAAGTGGTCTGAAGACTATTACTTTAAGTTCGCTTACTTTTCAGCTTTTCTTCGCGCTTTTAGCGCTACCGCGGTTTCCCGATAGCTGCCGAGATTTACCGCAAAGTGACTGAGACTTAAATGAGACCTTATTTGAGTTCAGTCAGAGTCAAAAGCTTAAAAATATGGTTTTTAGGACTTTTACCATATATATAGTGCTAAGATTCAGTTTACTGAATAAATAGGTATGCACATCCAAAAGTCTAGCCACAAGCACCTAAAATTTGCCGAAATTGAAAACCCAAATGTAAAAGGTCAATCGCACAGACAGCACACTTATTTTTCTAAAAGCAAAATTCAACACTCAAATAAATAGCTATTTTTGCATCGCCTGAAATGAGTCATAATTAAAAATTATTAAATAATGAAAATTTATGAATAATAATATAAAAATATTAACTGCAATCGCAGTATTTCTATCTGTAGTAGCGTGTATCGCTCAAACAAAAAACACAAAAACAGAATCTGTAAAAATCTATGGAAACTGTGAAATGTGTAAAAACGCAATCGAAAAAGCAGGATATAGTAAAAAGGAAGCCACAGTAAATTGGGATAAGAACACCAAGGAGGCAACCATTTCTTATGACAGCCTCAAAACTTCAAAAAAAGAAATCTTAAAGAGAATTGCGTTGGCTGGTTATGACAGCGACAGCTTTTTAGCACCAGACGACACTTATTCTACATTGGCAAGTTGTTGCCAATATGAACGTGTGGAAAAAAAGGCAGCTATTACAGAGGAATCTAAAATGGAGATGGCTTCTATCGAACATTCAAAACATGATGCAATGGCAGAAACAAAGCAGGAAGTAAACCAACTTTCGAAGGTCTTTGAAGGCTATTTTGTTATTAAAGATGCATTGGTTAAAACAGATGGAGCGATAACATCAACCAATGCCAAATCTCTTTTGAAAGCGATTAACGAAGTGCAAATGGATAAACTACCCATGGATGTTCATATGGCCTGGATGAAATTTTTGAATGCCTTGAAAAAAGATACTGAAAATATTTCTAAAACTCAGGATGTAGAGAAACAAAGGGAATCATTCAAATTGCTATCAAAAAATATCTATGAAATATTGAAAGTTTCTAAAACCTCTGAACCCGTCTTTTATCAATATTGCCCGATGCAGGATGCCAATTGGTTAAGCAAGGAAGAAACAATTAAAAATCCATATTATGGTTCGCAAATGTTAAGTTGTGGCAAAACAATTGAAACCATTAAATAAATTGAAAAATAACATATTCAACTTAATAACATTCCTCGGAATATTGTCAATCCATATTGGTTATAGTCAAAATTTAGTTCGATACGAGTTAACAATTACAGACACTATAGTTAATTTTTCTGGTAAAGCAAAAAGAGCCATTGCCGTAAACGGACAAATTCCAATGCCAACACTTACGTTTACCGAAGGCGACATTGCCGAAATTGTTGTACACAATAGGTTAAAAGAAGGTACCTCTTTGCATTGGCACGGTTTATTTTTGCCAAACAAGGAAGATGGTGTGCCATTTTTGACGCAAATGCCGATTGAGCCCAATACTTTCCATACCTATCGTTTTCCAATCATTCAAAACGGAACCCATTGGTACCATAGTCATAGCGGCCTACAGGAGCAACTTGGTATGTACGGCTCTTTGATTTTAAAGAAAAAAGAAAGTGACCCAACCTTTAGAAAGGGCATTGATGACCTACCAGCAGTCCCTCTTATTTTGAGCGAATGGACAGATATAAAACCTGACAATGTTCATAGAATGCTGCACAATGCCAGTGATTGGTTGGCTATTAAAAAAGGAACAACACAAAGCTATTCCGAAGCAATAAAGGCTGGACATTTCAAGACCAAATTAGGTAATGAAGGGAAACGAATGTTGGCGATGGATGTTAGCGATGTATTTTATGATAAGTTTTTAATTAATGGAAAAAACGAAAGCCAACTATCTCAATTTAAAGGAGGGGACAAAATACGTCTTCAAGTATCAAATGGTGGAGCTTCCTCCTATTTTTGGCTTACCTACGCAGGTGGCAAAATGATCGTTGTTGCGAATGATGGAAATGATGTTCAACCCTTAGAAGTAGACAGACTAATTATTGGTGTTTCAGAAACGTACGATGTAGTGGTTACGATTCCTACCGAAAATACTGCCTATGAATTTCTGGCAACACCCGAAGATCGTACAAAATCGGCTTCAATTTATTTGGGAAATGGCCCAATTCAGCTTAAGAGCAGAATGCCAAAACTCAAGTATTTTGAAGGAATGAAGATGATGAACGGAATGATGAATATGGACGGTTCAATGGACGATATGGGAATGGAGATGTCTTTACAAAAAATGGATATGAATACGGTTATGTATCCTGAAGTCACCGGCAATATTGAAACGAAAGTGAACAAGAAGATGGATAATATGAAGATGGACGACAAAATGGATCATTCCACTCATTCAATGACTTCCACTCAAGATCTTGTTACCCTAAATTATGCAATGCTAAAAGCACCTCATCCAACAACGTTGCCAAAAGATGTACCTGTTCGAGAATTACGTTTTGAATTGACGGGAAATATGAACCGTTACGTATGGAGCATGGATAACAAAGTGCTTTCGGAAACCGATAAAATTCTAATCAAAAAAGGCGAAAATGTTCGCATTGTTTTACACAACAATTCAATGATGCGACACCCGATGCATTTGCACGGTCACGATTTTAGGGTATTGAACGGGCAAGGGGAATTTGCACCGCTTAAAAATGTGCTGGACATTATGCCAATGGAAACCGATGTGATCGAATTCAATGCCAATGTAGAAGGCGATTGGTTTTTTCATTGCCATATTTTATACCACATGATGGCAGGAATGAATCGTGTTTTTTCTTATGAAAGTCAGGCACCAAATCCTTATTTGCCTGACAAGAAATGGGCTTACAAAAAACTGCAGCTTGAAAGCAATAGACTGCATCTTATGGCAGAAAATGACTTTGCTTCCAATGGAAATGATGGAATGGTAATGTTCCAAAACTCACGTTGGAGTTTCGGTACAGAATGGAGATTAGGATATAATGATCAAGACGGGTATGAAACAGAATCACATATTGGTAGATATATTGGAAAAAATCAATGGTTTATGCCTTATGTTGGGTTTGATTGGAGATATCGAAAAACTAACGGAATCTCTGAAAAAAACCTTTTCGAGCAGGTAAGCACTAAAGACAATCGAGCCGTGATAAGTTTGGGAGCAGAGTATACTTTACCCATGTTAGTGACACTTCAAGGGGAAGTATTTACAGACGGAAAAGTACGTTTTCAATTTATGAGAGAAGATATTCCCATTTCCTCAAGGTTACGATGGGCTTTTATGGTAAATACCGACAAAGAATATATGACAAGGTTTAAATATATCGTAACACGGAATCTTGGAATTTCCACCCATTACGACAGTGATATGGGTTTTGGTATTGGAGCGACATTAAATTATTAAGACGGAGCCAAACTATCCGTAGCTTCTAATTGGAACAAATGTTACTCTGTTATGGGTACCCTCATTAAGTCTTTGGCTGGTGTGACACAGGCCTATTAAATGAATAGCAAGTTTCCTCCAAGGTGGACAAGTGTAACTTTGCTAATATGTCTTCCGAGTACACTATCAGCGATCATCAAAGGCCGCATTTTATTACTTTTGCTACTGCGGAATGGGTTGGTGCATTATCAAGACCGATGATAACCGAGTACCGTTAACCCTGAGAAAGCTGTTTATTATTTCTATCATTTTTTGTTAATGTTTATCATGTTTCCTTTTAAAAAACATTTTGTAAATCCTTCATGGACAAAAGCTAATTTACTGACTAACTGCTTTAGCAATTTTCTCTAGAATTTTATGATTTTCACCAAATTTGCAGAGTGCATCGCAGTGCTCGCGCAGATCAGAAAATAAAATGTACTTAATCTTAACGTTGTTGTTTTTGATCGAAGGCCTGCTTAGTTGCAGCACGACATCTTTTTCTCTACTGTTAGGTATGATAATAAAAAGGGAAGTGCCATGATCGACAAAAGAAACAGCCAAATCAGTAAGCCTTAAGATGCCCGAATAGATTGATGTGCTTTTCTCAACCTCAAAAGCGCACACAACTTTATTGCTACCCTTCTCAAACCAGATTATATCAATTAGTTGAATCGTATTGAGTGTCTCCTTATCTACCGATAACTCAGGAAATTTATTGAGGCTAATGAAGGAGAAGTTGATTTCATCGTGACATTTCCCCCTGTCATTGGTAGCCGCAATCGGGTCATACCCTAAAGCTTTTCCAATTTTTAGTAAATGATACTGCATTTCAGTATGCAAATCTTCTTCATGCTTTTCACTTAGTACTACCTTGTGTCGCCTGTCATATTGTTTTAACAGTTTGACTTTTTCATCTTCGGAAATAACCTGGCCTTCTATAATAATATTTTTAGTGCCTATTTCGAAAAGAAGACCTGCGATGGCGCCAAGGTCGTTGGACAACTGATCTTTATGGTCTGCATTTGCTTTCAATATCACTTCTCTCATTCTGAGATATTCCTGCCAACTGCCAAGTTTTTTCTTATCGCGGAATAGAAAATTGAATCCATTTACTATGGCTGTGTTGAATGGTGGAAGTATAGTAGGGTGCAAGAAATAAAGTATACTGGCAACGGCAGGACCTAATCCTTTTATCTTTAATTCATCTAATTTGATGATCTCACGAATGAGCTGGTCTTCTTTGGTGGCATAAAAACAATTCTCCAAAAATTGACCAAACGCTTTTTTGTTAATCTGATTTTCATAAATATCAGGGATGCGCATTTTGGGCTTCCAGTAAAACGGATGAGCCGCCCCCTCAAATACCTGCTTTTGTTCCGTAATGGCCGTTAACACAAATTCCAGCGAAGATCCTTTAAAGTCATTACCAAACTTTTCAGACTTTATATCTTCAATTACTTGTAAAACCCCGCGCTTAATAGAGCGAAATGCTTTGAGCCTTTCTTCGCTCCCTATAAACCATGTATTATAAACAGATGCAGGATCATGTTTATACTTTTTTATAATTTCAGAGAATAATTCCTGTTGACTCATTATTATTTTATTTATGGGCTTTATATAAGGAAAGCGTCCCTAAGATAGTTTTAAAGGTTTTAGTTTCCATGACGTTCTTGAACCCAGCCCTTGTCATGTAGTCGGGCAATAGTCCTTTGACATTATCCGCTGTAGTTTTGAAACCGTCAAGTAGCTGAACCACATAGAATGCCCCTCGCATAATTGAATCACTCGCTTTTCCCCAATCCGCAATGTGCAATTCACCGTTTGGCTTTAACACTCTAAGTATTTCATTGAGTGCCAATTGCTTTTGCTCTTTCGTTAAATGATGAAACACCAGGCTTGACATAACTTTGTCAAAATATCCGTTACCGAAGGGTAGTATTTGGCCATCGTAGTGATGAAGTGCCACTTCAATCTCGGAGTGGGTTAACTTCCCCTCGGCAATAGACAATATCTTGCTATCAACATCAATGGCATGAAAGTTTACATCGGGTCGTTTTTTCGCAGCCATAAGAGTAAGCGTGAGCGACCCGCAACCGAAATCCAGAACTTTACTCCCCGGCTCAAGCGATGCCTGCGTTATCAATGCGTTCTTAAATTTCTTTTCCGGCATTAATGTGCCCACTACCGGGTCGTAGAGTTTTGTCAGCCAGTCGTACTTGAGCGCAGGGATGTAAGTTTTGGTTCTCATTATATAAGGGTATTATTTGATCTTATGGTTTACGTGATGAATTGTGCATGTTCACAATCTTCCACACTCCGTTTTCCTTTTTCAAAAAAGACGTAGCCACTCCCTTTCGCTTGATTTCAGCATTATCTTTTTTTAGCACGATGGTGTAATTGTATGTTTCCATTGCAAAGGCATAGTTGCCTGTGACGGTTACATCCACTTTATAGTTTTCAAATTGAAATGATTTGAAGTCACCCAACTCAGGCCCGATGTGGTGATCGAGATACTGCAAGTAAGTTCCCTCCACGCTGCCAGACTCAATAATTACTGAATTCTCAGTGAAAAGTTTTTCTGTGCCCTTTACATCCAATCGTTCCAGGGCTTTCTTATACCCGTCCAGCGTTTGAATTACGGCCGCTTTATCGCCAGCATCTGCCTGAGCAAATGAGAAAGCATAGGCCAATACAAGAATTGATGTTAGTAAACTTCCAATTGATTTAGATTTCATGATTTAACTGTTTTTAGTTGAACAAAATTTTAATGTAGTTCTAATATATTACTCGGTCAGATTCATTACTTCCATCATTTTCAACATCACTTTTCCTTTGCCGTTGAGCATGACACCTACCTGTCCGGCAGCACGGGTTTCACCGTGTCCATGGTTCACCAGTTCTTCATTAAGAAGCCCTTTGTAGTGTTCACCGGCTGACGACACGGTTAGAGTGGCCCAATCGGCAGGCATTTTTTTATCTTCTTTATTCAACACGCTCTTTTTCCCGTCTTGCATTCTTCCCAATTCCATGGCTGCGTTTGATATGGAAACAAAATCGTAATTGGAAGCATCCGTGTAGTGGTGTACGATGGCCACTTCTCCCTGAAAGCCATCAGTCTTGAATTGAAGATTCGCACCCAGATTTTCTAATGCCCCGTCAAAGAGGAGAATTGCTTTGTCACCGGAAAGGGTAAGGGTAAGTACTTTGGCGCCATCATTATCAGTAGTTACCGAAGGGGCTAATTGTTGCGCATCTCCTTCGGCCAACTTGAGCATACCTGTAAACGGTTGATCGCCCGGCATCCACATCATAGATTCGCCAGCGCTTTCCATTGATGCACCCTCTTCGTGCTGATCACCTTCTTCACCATTGTGTCCGTGACCCTCTTCAGTGCCCTCGTCATGATGCCCGGCTTCTTCACTGTGTTCTTCCGATTCCTTCTTAGTGCTGCAGGATGTAATCGTTCCGGCAAGGAAGAGTAGAAGAATACAACTCGTCAGCCAGGATAATTTGAATTTGATAGTTTTCATTAGATTAAATATTTAGATGAATAATAGAATTTGACAAATAATTTATTTGCTCCACTCATTTTAACTTTTGAATGCCTACTCCATATTTATATACCAGCTTTGCACCAAGGTCTGCCGTCTTGCCAATCAGTGCAGCTCCGGCAACGCCTCCACAGAATAGCAAAATGGCTACCATGCGTTTCTTATCCCATTCTTTCCAGAATAAAAAGCCGCGCACAATGGCAAAGGCACTAAAATAAAGCATCGTGTAAAGTCCCCAGTCTGAATGATTGCTGGCTGTTAATTCTGCCCGCATCGGAACAGACACAATATCAATGGCTTGTTTTCCGCTGAGGTAGGTGACCAGTGCCACCAGTGCGGCAAAAACAAAGAGCGCTGTGACCGTTTTGCGCAACCATTCTTTTTTTAATAACAAGTGCGAAAGGTCAGTCACTATTGCGGTGATAAAAATGGCAATTGGAAAATGTACCAGCATGGGATGAACGTTGGGTGCCCAATCAGGAAGTAAGGTTTCCATAAATAGATTTTATAAAATATCGAAATAGAAAAATTGAATGACCATCAGGTCATCGAGCCATTAAAAGAATAAGAATGGCTGTGTTAAGAAAATACAGGAGGTGCCCGCAACAAGCGGGAAGAGAAACGAGAGTGATCAAGCAACGGGGGCCTGATCGGAATATGAAATACGGAATTCTCAAATGAAGCATCTAGTAAGTGAGAAGTCTCAGTCAAAGCAACATTGTAGGTAGGTGTTTTTCCCTGGGCCTTCTTCTTAAAAGTATAGGTAGTAACTGAGAAGTCTATATTGGAAACATGCGCTCCGACAAATGGCGAATTATCTGATTGTTCATCTCTGTCGTCTTCGCTTTTACTGTGGCTATGGTCATGCTTATCTTCCTCCCTTGAGTGGCCGGCTTTGAATTCTGAGTAGGAATCAAAGTGATGATGCGGTATAACGCTATGCGCCAACGAAAGCGAATACGCTACTAAAACAAGGCTATATATGAATGACCTGATTATCACTTCCTAAGGCTATTAGTCAAATGAAATTTTTAACCGTTACTTGTCGAGTAAATTTAACAATAAATAACAAATTAACGTTATCAAGGGCCTAATGTCTCAAGGAACGTTTACTGCTTTGATCCCATAAATCTTTGTTCATAAGCCCCATTCGATCCATTCATAATAATGGTGTAATCAAACGTATTAGCATTCATATCGAAATAGCCATAATGCTTATCATTCACGTTATGTTCATTGCTCATATGTTGCGACCAGGAGGTCCAGTTGCCGTTATTTCCCATCATATGATGGTTGGCTGACATGCTGTGACCATATTCATTCTTGAAATCATCATCTGTAGAACAGACTCTCATCATTTGACCGTCAGGATACAATTCCACTGAGAATGTTGTATCAATATCTTCATTGTAACAGTGAACTTGAATGGTATAATTGTTAATAGAAGTAATTTCAGATGTTGCTGGATTCGCTATTTGTGATATGCTTGATGTTAGAGCTCCTTTGTAAATGCCGGCAATCTCGCTCGACAGGTTGCTTTGTTCAAGTTCATCGTCCATGTTGCAGGAAGCAATGATCGCTACCACTGCTATTCCTAATATAATTTTCAAAGTTTTCATTTTCTTTATTGTTAGTAATTATTTCAAGTTGGAAATTACTTTCCTGAGTTTATTGCTTATCTCATTTGCTATTTCGTTCAATTTCTCATTCTCTACTGCCTGCATAGATGCCACTGGATCTACTGCCGATACTTCAATCTCACCGGGTTTCTTCTCTTGAACAATAACATTGCACGGAAGCATCGCACCAATCTTATCTTCAGCCTGTAATGCTTTATAGGCAAATGGTGGATTGCATGCACCTAGTATCCTATAATTGTAAAAATCAACGTCCAGTTTTTTCTTTAGCGTAGCTTTAATGTCAATTTCGGTAAGCACTCCAAAGCCTTCCTTTTTTAGTTCTTCGATAACCTTTTCAATTGCCTGATCGAAATCACCGGAAATGGTCGTATTAAAATAATAGTTCATTTTTAAATTTTAAAACTTCAAATATAATTACACGGGCCGCCACTTAACCGCGTGCATAGTTACTCATCTTGTAAGACTTGCTCAGTAACTTATGTCACTCAAAGAAATGATCTTAGTCATTTGTCGAGGTATTTTTTTGCGTTGTTGGTTGACTCAAAATAAAGAATCGCTCCTTTTTTTTCAGGGTTCATGGTTATAAATGCAAAAGCCTTGTCAACTCTTACCTTGCTATAAGGATCAATGGCATAACGAACTGACTGATCGTTGTTAAGGTCACGTATACATTGATCACAACAGGCGTAGTAGGTCTTATCTTGTACGCTTACAGGAACTTGATCTATGCCCATATACATATCCTTCACCATGCAAACCATTTTAGGGTTGATACCCTCACCTGGTGCTGGTGGGAATTTAAGGTTTTCATACATTTCATATTTCTTACTATCCTGTTGATAATTAAAAATCATTACACCAACAAGAAAACCTCCAATTGTAAGAATGACAAATGCGGTAATGAATACATCAAACCACTTTGTTTTCTTTCTTTTTTTAGTGGGCGAGACGCTAAATGTTTTTTTCTTTTTCATACGAATCGATAAAAATTTTGACCAAAACCCTCTGGTCTATTTTTTTACTTATCGATCTATGCCATTTGTTTCTAATATCTGCGGCTTAAAATTTTTAATACCATTCAAACCATTTTAATGAGTGATGGCATCATGAGCTACTGTTAAATTACGCATCACTGTATGATCTTCATTGTGGTGACCATCGCCAGATCCATGATTGTTTGTTATTGATCCCATATGTATGCCTTGTGCATCGTGATGATGGTCGTCATGCGGATTATTGTGAGAATAGTCACCGTGATATTCCTCGAAGAGATCCACAAAGTGATGAAATAAAGAGTCATGTAAATGGATACCATCTAAATCATTCTGCTGAAGCGAAGTCTTCCAAGCTTCATCTTCGATGATGGCGTTAGCATAGGATGTCTGGATACCATTGAATGCAAAACGATCAGCTACAGACAAATCATGTCTCATGTTGTCATTGCAGGCATAGAATCCACCCGCAAACAGCAATAAGCATATAGATAGTATAATCTTTTCCTTCTTCATAATTGATAACATTAGTAACTAATTGTATTTTCTATGCTTTTGTCGCGAAACCATTGATGCTATTTTATCTAAATCAGTATCTGTCATTGAAACCACCTTCCTTGTTTAGGTTTTACCATTGATACACTCATCTGGACCCGATCCAATGAAATAGCTTCACTAAATATATTTCAAATCAATTTTTTAGAAATTCCCTTGCGTTTTGCTCCGACTCGAAATAGAGTACGGCCCCCTTCTTTTCCGGATTCATGGTAATGATAGCCGTAGCTTTATCTACTTTCACCTTGCTAAAAGGGTCAATTGCTAATCGAGCCGATTCATCCGTGTTAATTGTCTTAACACAATTGTCGCAACAGCCATAGTAAGTTTTGTTCCCTACCGCAATCGGGATTTGATCTATACCCATGTATGTATTGTTCACCATGCAAACCAGTTTATGATCCAGGGAAATGCCGGATGCGGGTAATGAAGCACTGGCCGTTTCCTGCTGTTCATGGTCATGCTCGTCCTGCTTTGCAGTACATCCTATCCAAATAAGGATGGTCAGCAATGACAAAAAATGAATTATAAATATCTTGCTTCTTTCTAATGCCGTGTTTACTTGAATGGCTGGTGTTATCATGATTTCAGTATTCCTCATTTTAAATATATTTTAATTCGTATTGTTTCATAAGAAAAAAAGGAGTTTGTGTAAATCCTCCTTTTTCCACCTTGATGCTTTTTAGTGAATCATCTCTTTCACACTTCCACAAGTCAGCATCTTGTCACCGTAATAGGGATTTTTAATCTCTTTATCATTAGAAAGCCAGGAAGCGTTTACCATGGGGCAATAGTCGAGGTAGATCATGCCCATAGAAAGTTTTCCATCCTTTACCAGCATGGCCATCATGTCGCTCAGACCGGAAAATGCTGTTCGCTGGTCTTCCAGGTTGTCGGCAACAGCAACTTTTGCGGCTTCATAGGCTACTATCTCGCCACCTTTGACACCTGTTAATGATTTTTGCAATTCCGTAGCTGCCTTCATTGCATCCTCTTTATTAGATGCAACGAGTGCATCCTTCAGGCTAATGTAATTTTCATAGACTTTACCCAATTGGGCATCCTTGAACATCACCATGCTCGCATCCATATTTTTTTGATCCATTTTCATCCTATCATGACCACCATCTTTGGCATGATCATGTTGTGCAGAGGCTCCCCAGCTACCTAGAACCAGGATAAGCATTATCATTTTTGTATTGATATTCATTGCTATTTAATTGTTACAAATGTCTTTCTGTTTGATAATTTCCTACTCACTATAAAAATGATTAATGGGAGTAGGGCGAATTGTAAAACGGGTAAAAGGCCAACTCCTACTATAGGTATTAAGGGCATCGAATCCGCATACAACCAGTCTCCTCTGGAGGTATGCCACATTTCACCTATAATCGCTCCAATGGCCCCAACAAGTAATAAAATCACTACTCTTCCGATACTCAAATTTCTTATCCAAAAAATATCTTTATAGATAAGGCCAAATAGAAAGAGCAGGATAAACACCATCACTGTGTCCGCCAAAGATGCCAACAGGCAAATTGAAATATGTTGCCAGTCGTATCGGTGTTCATAATAGAATGGACTATGTGCCAATTCCCAAACTGAATTCATTAGCATGGATATAATCAGCACATACATCACAAAATGATTATAGGAGTGCTTGTCATCTGATCTTGTATAAAAAAGGATGAAGAGGCCAACCGCTATCATTAAAGCGATGGTTGGTATAATAAAAATATCGGCACTAAGGCTATCCATAATTTATCATATTCGTTCTGGTGCCTGCAGAATGGGACTACTGTTAACCAACTTTCGCCCCACTTCTACAGGGCTTAGAGTCTATGTTGATCCCACACCACAAGTACTAACAGCACGATGATCAATGCATAGACAAACCACCTGGCTGGCTTTCGCCAGCGGGCTTCTTTTTCTAATGCAGGTTCACAACACTCTTTCATGTCGCATTATTTATTAATTACTTCCTTAGTTTCTCCACAGGTGAGCATAGCATCACCATAATAAGGGTTCTTGATTTCCTTGGTCGAGCTTAACCAGTATGCTCCCTTACCATCTCTGAACATAGGGCAGAACTGATAATAAATGATATGATCAGTGATACCAAACATTTTAATGACCCTATGGAGTGTATCATTAAAATCCGCATAAGCCATTCGCTGCTCCTGGATATCCCCGGCCGCTTTAATTCTATTAAGAGACCCGGAAAGCCGCTTTAGATTGTCCATCCAATGATTATGCATTTCACCTTTCAGTAGTCCCATGTCTACCTTTTTGAGACTTGCCTCCACCAATGGAACTGCCTGTTTTACACTTGAAGCATCAGTTTCCAGAAATGCCTCCTGCAAAATGAGCTGCTTCTCAAATACTGCTGTTAACTGCTTCCTAAAGTTTGCGTCTACCGACTGGTCCATTTTCATGTTTTCCATAGTACTTGCATTTTTGTCTTCTTTATCCTTAACCT
Organism: Flammeovirgaceae bacterium UBA2338; assembly: GCA_002344795.1. GTDB lineage: Bacteria > Bacteroidota > Bacteroidia > Cytophagales > Cyclobacteriaceae > ELB16-189. The sequence goes on from DDUM01000068.1 coordinate 29,831, forward strand.
CCAGTTTCTTGTTGCCTCCACTCATGTCCATCCCAGCGTGGCCGCCCATGGATGGCTTTCCGCCTTCAGGGTTCATCATACTTTTCTCACCTTTGAGTTGTGCTGCTGCATCAATTTTGAACACACCGTTGGTAGCTACCATTTCCCCATCCTGTAATCCAGCCTTTACTACATAATAGTCACCGGCTTCCGCACCCAATTCAATTTCCCGGTATTGAAACATATTATTGTGGTCATCAGTCATTACATAAACAACTGCTTTTTTTCCAGTCCAAAGAATAGCCGATTTGGGTACCACCAATTGATTGGCTAATCCTGGCAACATTGTTTTTAATATCCCAGATGCCAGCATTTGAGGTTTAAGGAGATCCCCAGGATTGTTTAGCTCAGCCCTGACTCCTGCTACTCTTGACATGCGATCTAAAACAGGATCGATAAATGTGATTGTGGCTCTAAATTTTTCACTGGGAATTGATTTGATCTCAAAATCAATCTTATCACCAAGCCTGATCCAGGGAATATCACTTTCATAGGCATCAAACATGACCCATACATGACGGAGGTCTACCACTTCAAATAGTGGATCACCTTCTTTCACATAGTCGCCAAGGGCAACGTTTCGCATTGTTACCGTACCTGTAATGGGGGACAAAACATCAAAATAAAATTCGACATCTCCAGATTCTTCTATTTTTGAAATTTGCTCATCGGTCAAGTCCCAAAGTTTAAGTTTATTTCTGGACGCTTTATAATAACTTGGATTAGCGTCTTTGAATTTCAAAGCCTCAAATAATTCTCGTTGGGCAATAACCAATTGAGGTGAATAAACTTTTGCAAGTACTTGTCCTTTCCCTACTTTTTGACCTGTGTAGTTTATGAATAATTTTTCAATACGACCTGGGTAACGCGCAGTCAACGCTGAAATATTTCTTTCGTCAGCCATGACTTTACCCGGTAAATAAACCTCTTTGTATGGCGCCTTCTTCTCTATGGTGCTCATTTCAACCTCTGCAATCTTCATGGCGGCATTTGAGAATCTTACTGTGTATTGATCGGATTCATCATCACCTTCTGCATTGTCAGATTCGAGTGGGATTAATGTCATCCCGCAAATAGGACATTTGCCAGGCTTATCTGACTTGATCTGGGGGTGCATGGAGCACGTCCACACGGAGCTTTTCTGATGAGCTTCCATGGAATGACCATCTGGCAAAACCTGGGAAGTTTCAGCTCCAGATCCTCCAAATAATAGCCAGCCGAATAGTAGACCAAGTGTGAATACGCCAATTGTAATCAGCACCTTTTTGTTTTTTAACGCTTCTAATATTTTCATGTTAAAGTTGTTTTCCAGTTAAATAATTGATGTATGCGACATACGTATTCTGATCCGCCCTTGCTTTTTCCAACTCAAGTTCATATCGCAAGAGCTGCCGATCCATCCGAAGTATTTCTTCGAAATCCTTCCCAGCGGTGGAATATTGAGCCACCAATATATCCAGTGCCTGATTTGCCAATTGCATCAAACGTTGGTTAAGCGCAACTCTTCTCACAGCGTCTGAGTAGTCTCGCCATGTTTTTTCGAGCGCTGTCTTTAATTCGTTCACCTTATTTTCTTTGCGATCTGACACAGAATTTTTTAGAAACTCCCTTTCCTTTATCATGGATTGATATTTATTCCGGTACAGGGGAATTCGCACACCTACCTGTGGAAAGATTAAAGCATCCTTTCCATTTTCTGGCATTGTAACATCTGTTCTGGCTGAAATATTCGTATAGGCCAGCCCCAAACTGAACGAAGGCAATGCCATTTTATGCGCCACCTCTATTTCAGCATCCATAGCTAGTATTTCATGTTCAAAACTTTTAAGTGATGGATTTTGCGAAATAATGGAGTCCAGCAGGGTACTTTTATTTTCCGAAAAAGAAATAGTTGCAAGCGTATCTGGTACAATAATATCCATTGGAGTTGCTGTGTTCAGCAACTCGTTAAACCGCGCTTGTATAGGAATTCGCGAATCTTCGAGATACAACAACTGGTTCTGCAATTCTTCCAAATCCATTTCAACCCTTAATAGGTCAACGGCACTTCCATTGGCAGATTCCAATCGCACATTGGCGAGCTGACGGAAAGATTGTAAAAGTCGGATATTCTCGCGGGTTATATTGGTTGCCGCCACCAATACATACAAATCGTAATAGGTACCTCGCACATTAAAGAATAACTTATTTTTAAATTCTTCAAACGCTTCATAACGTGCTTTGGCCAACTGAGCCACCGCGTTTTCTTGTGATTTTAACTGACCAAACCACGGAAATGCCTGCGTTAAGGAAATGCCAAATCGTTGCGCACCTACCCTGGTTTCTACTGGACTTGCAAAAAAACTGAACATAGCTGTGGGATCGGGAAGCGCCTTGGCTTGAGGCATTCTTTCCAACGCGGCATGGTACTGGTTGAATACTGACCTGAGTTCAGGGTTGTTTTCAGCCGCAATTTTTAAGTAAATATCAATTGGATCTTCTTGTCCTGATTGGGCGCTTACCGTTGTTATCACAAGAAGGTATGCTAGGAGCCAGATATATCTATACATCGATTTCATTCTTTTCGGATTTAGCTTGTCTTTTAACTACACCTTCTTGCCAAGCACAGTAAAGCGTAGGAACAATAAACATGGTAATTACTTGAAACAGCATGCCCCCAAAAGATGGGATTGCCATGGGAACCATAATGTCCGAGCCCTTCCCAGTTGAAGTAAGAACAGGTATCAAGGCTATAATAGTGGTAGCAGCCGTCATCATGGCGGGACGTACTCTTTGTTGCCCTGCGAGCATGATCGCCTCACGCACAGCAGCGATATCCTTCGGCTTTTCCCTCTCAAAAGTTTGTTTGATATAGGTGCCCATTATCACTCCGTCATCAGTGGCAACTCCAAACAGTGCAATAAATCCAACCCACACCGCCACACTTAAGTTAATGGTGTGCATATCGAACAAGTCCCGCATGTTGATTCCAGCTATGCCAAAATTTAAAAACCACTCCTGTGCATAAAACCATATCATGATAAAGCCTCCCGAAAAAGCAACAAATATTCCGGTGAATACCATGAGTGTTGTTTGAACATTGCCAAATTGGAAATACAGAATTAGAAAAATCGCCAACAGCGATATTGGAACAACTATAGCGAGCCGTTTTGTTGCTCTAATCTGGTTTTCATAATTGCCGGTGAATTTGTACGATACGCCAGCAGGCAGCATAAACTCTCCGGCATCCATTTTCGCCTGAATGAAACGCTGGGCTTCTTCAACCACATCCACTTCAGCATACCCAATCTTCTTGTCAAAAATTACGTATCCGTTTAGGAATGTATCTTCACCTTTAATAATCTGAGGCCCTCTTCGGTACGTGACCTCAGCAAGTTCACCCAAGGGTATTTGGGCTCCGGAAGGTGTTGGAATAAGCACATTCTTCACATCGTCAGGATTGTCCCTAAACTCACGTGCATACCTGACGCGCACAGGAAACCGTTCTCGACCTTCAACCGTTGTTGTCAACTTAACTCCACCAATGGCCACCTCGATAAAATTTTGAAATTCCTTCATTGATAGTCCGTAGCGAGCAATTGCCTTTCTATTCACATCAAATTCCAGGTATGGCTTTCCGACAATTCTATCTGCAAAAACAGAGGAAGATTCTATGCTTGGCACCTGTTGTAAGATTTTCTCCAGCTGAAGGCCAACTGATTCTATCGTCTGTAAATCCGGACCAAAAACTTTAATGCCGATTGGCGCTCTCATGCCCGTTGACAGCATGATCAAACGTGTTTGTATGGGTTGCAATTTTGGCGCAGAGGTCATTCCGGGAACTTTCGTGGACTTAACAATTTCCAGCCATATATCATCTGGTGATTTAATATGATCTCGCCATTGACGATAATACTCACCTTTGTCATCGATAATTAACTCTTCACGACTAAGATTTCTAAACCCATCTTTTCCAGGGTGGTGCTTTGAACCATCTTTTAAAACATAATTTCCTTCCCTATCCGTTTTGAAGCGTAACCGATGTCCGTCCTCATTGACCATATACTCCGGTTTGTAGACTATTGTGTTCTCAAACATGGATATTGGGGCAGGGTCCAGTGCAGAGTTAACACGCCCCCATTTTCCCACCACCGATTCCACCTCGGGAATTTGGGCAACAAAAGCATCGACTTTTCTAATGACATCCGTATTCTCCGCAATTCCAGAATGCGACATGGTAGTGGGCATTAGCAAATAGGAACCTTCATCAAGCGGAGGCATGAATTCTTTACCAACTCCAGGAAATTTCTTATTAAGGTACTCCCAGGTATCCGTTTGCCTTACATTCAATCCCATGAAGTCAAGCCCATTGGGTATAAATCCGAAGATTTTATCTACACCTTGCATAGCAGTAATCCCAAAAAGAAAAATGAAAATGGGAATCAAAAAGAACTGCCACTTATGTGATAAGCACCATCTCAGCAACACAGGATAAAAATGAACAATGGTCATTAAAGAGCCCAGCACAGTAGTCACGATAATGATTACAAAAAGATAATTGACGAAAAAACCGTTTTGCGCTCCCAACGGCATCCATGCACCTGTTAGGAAATAGACAACAGTTAACAAGATGATTACTGTATTTAACCTATTGACCCAAACGCGTAATTTTTCTGGCCATTTATTTTCAAAGAAATTGTTAACGCCAAATAGGATCAAGGCAATAGCAGGAATGCTTCCGTAAATAATTAGAAAAGCAAGTCCAAGGCCAGCAGTAACCAATGCCCAAATCTTTTTGGACTTTTCTTTGTCAAAACGAATGGCAAAGATGACGTGAGCGAGTGCAGGAACTACGATCAACCCAAGTAAAAGAGAAGACAAAAGTGCAAACGTCTTAGTAAAGGCCAGTGGTTTGAACAATTTTCCCTCTGATGCTTGCATGGCGAAAACAGGCAAGAAACTTATGATTGTGGTAGCCAGTGCGGTTATAATAGCTGATGCCACTTCCACCGATGCGTCATAAACGATTGTCAGCAGTTTCGTGCCTTTTGCGCCATGGTTCTCTTCCATTTCCAAATGCCGTACAATATTTTCAGTAAAAACGACACCCACATCCACCATGACACCAATTGCAATCGCAATTCCAGAGAGAGCCACCACATTGGCATCCACGCCAAAGTACTTCATCACAATAAAGGTCATTAAAACCCCAATAGGGAGTAATGTGGAAATGATGATGGAGGCTCTTATATTCATCATCAATACAATTACAACGATGATTGAAATCAAAATTTCATGAGAAAGTGCCTCTTCCAGTGTTCCCAATGTCTCTTTGATAAGACCGCTTCGATCATAGAAAGGAACAATAGTTACTTTTGAAACGGTGCCGTCTGGTAAGACCTTTGAAGGTAAACCAGGAGCTACTTCTTCAATCTTCTTTTTCACATTGTCAATTACTTCAAGTGGATTAGCTCCATATCTTGAGACCACTACTGCGCCTGTGGCTTCAGCACCACCTTTGTCCAATCCCCCCCTTCTGGTTTCGGGCCCAAAGTTTACTTTCGCCACGTCTTTTACGCGTATGGGTGTATTGTTGTGCTGGGCAACTACGGCTTCTTCAACATCTTCAAGATTTCTTATATAGCCCAAACCACGAACCAGGTATTCCGCACTATTGAATTCCATAGTACGGGCACCAACATCAAGGTTGCTTTCTTTTACCGCTTTCATGATTTGAGCAACGTTCACGTTATACTCTTTCATGGCAACCGGATCAATATCCACCTGGTATTCTTTAACGAATCCACCGATTGATGCAACCTCGGATACTCCTTGAGCAGAATTCAAGGCATACTTAACATAGAAATCCTGGATGGTTCTTAACTCTTGCGGATCCCAACCTCCCCTTGGTTCCCCTGTCTCTGGATCACGCCCTTCGAGTGTATACCAAAAAATCTGACCGAGGGCAGTAGCATCCGGGCCTAATGCTGGTTGCACTTCGCCCGGTAAGATTCCGGCAGGGAGGGAATTTAACTTCTCCAGAATTCTCGTTCTTCCCCAATAAAACTCTATCTCATCTTCGAAAATGATATAAATAGTGGATAGGCCGAATATCGAACTGCTCCTGATTGTTTTTACACCCGGCACTCCCAGTAAAGCAACAGTGAGCGGATACGATATCTGATCTTCGATATCCTGCGGGGAGCGACCCATCCAAGTGGTAAATACTATCTGTTGGTTTTCGCCTATATCCGGGATAGCATCTACCGGAACTGGATCTCTTGGAAAATTTTCCATTTTCCAATTAAAAGGTGCTGTTGCAACGCCCCAGCCAATGAAGATGAGTACGATCAGCCCTGTCACCAATTTGTTCTCTAAGAAGAACTTGATCAGCTTATTAAGCATAAGAAAAGAAATTTATTTAGAACTCTGAAAAAAAGTGAAAATCAATAACCTTCTTGAAGATGAATAGAAGGTTAAATCCAGAGTAAATTCAAATCAGGAGAGCCTGAACAATAATAGTAATATCCCGCCCTATTATTGGAGGTTTGTACTTGACAAAATGAGCGTACACAAATGCATCGGTTGCATTTTCAATTAGAGAAATACTAACCGGCACAAGAGGAGCTTTTTTATAGCTCTTGTCTGCAATTTTCCCGGTGACCTTAGATAGGAATTTGGCAGCATCGATGATTAAAGTTTTATCTTCGCAGCAGCCCTTAATATGCAATGAACCATTGTTGCCCTTCAGATCCGCATAGCAACCATTTGCCTGAACAGAACAAGCCTGCGCTTGCCCAAATAATGCCATATTCTCAATTTCTCCTCCACAAAGATGAATGCTCACCGAGTGGCCAATTGTCGAAATCAGCATCAAGCTTATTAGGAGAGCGGATAATATGGTTTGGAATGATTTCAAATTATTTATCGTGTAAATATACGAGGGTTACACAATTGGGTTATTACAAAATTTTGGCAAAGAATTACAGAATCATCACTTTTGACCCATTTTATAAGCAAATCGGCATTCGCTTTGTAATATCTTAGCCTCTCAATCATTGAGAGCTAACCGAGTTAATCTTGCTGCAAAGATATAAGCTCCCCTTACCACTGCATCTGAACTTTCAAACACGCCCTCTACCCGATTGGTTTTCTGTTTTCTAAGCTGACAATTATTTCTGTTTTGTACTTGCAGATTTTAACCTTGGGACTACCAAAACGGTTATAAGTAATAATACCATTCCGATGATCAGAAATGGCCAGGATTTGCCATAGGTGTACCACCAAATACCCAAAATAGGCCCCAGTACCTGACCGATGCTATTAACAGATGTTTGTAGCGAAAGATTAGCTCCGGTATGATTTTTATCAATGAAAGAAATCATAGCGATAAGATTTGGCGTAACCATGGCTCCTCCTACCGCAAAAACGATGATCATAACGTAGACAAACAAGTTGTGTGTCCAGAAAGAAAAAGCGAACATGGCCAATGAGGCTATTGCAAAGCCGATAAATAGTTGTGTGTTTATGGACAGTTTTTTCTCATCAAGACTGGCAAAGAGGGGCTGTAGTGCCGCCATGATCAAACCACAAAGCATAAAGCCCAGGCCTATCTGGGAAGTAGTAAAAGTAAGGACATCCTTAGCGTATACGGAAAAGACCGTTTCAAATAAGGTGACCGCTAATTGAATAACCAATGACATCAGTAACAGTAATATAAAATCTAATCTGATGCTCAATCTTGATTGCTGTACTTCTTGTAGAATATCAAGGTTACGTCTTTCGGGATTTTTCAACCATCCGATGGTTAGAAACAAAATCAATACCCCTAACAATGCTACCGCAAGGAAAGGAACGCTGAATTTATCTAGCAGTAAATGCCCGAAGCTGGTATTAAAATGCAGGTTGGTTTGAGCAAGATAACCACCGATCATCGGCCCGGCTATCACTCCCGTACTTACAGCCACCCCGGACCATGCCAAGACTTTCCTGCGCTGCATGCCGTTGGTAACATCACTGAGAAGAGCATTACCAACAGGAATAACAGAAGATGAGAATATCCCCCCAAGGATTCTGGCTACATACAGTATGAACAACGAAGTAGACAGGCCAGTTAAAACCTGCATGGTAACAAAACCAAACAGTCCCATCACGATGAGTATTTTGCGACCAAAACGGTCGGAGAGCTTACCCCAAAGCACCGCAAAAAGCAGTTGAAAAAATGGGTAGATGCTGGTAAGGATACCTATGTGATAGTTGATATCTTCATCAGCTACTACACCAGATTTTAATGCAAGTCTTTCCGTATAGTAGGGTAAAACCGGCAGCAGTACGCCATACCCACTCATCACTACAAAAATACTTAACAGGACAATTGCTATCCTGCCGGGTATTTCCCGATTACCCATTATTTGTTACCTATTTTTTTCTTTAATAACTGAGCATTGATAGCAACAATAATGGTACTTAGACTCATGAACACAGCACCTACAGCAGGGCCTAATACAAAACCTGAAGTGTATAGTATCCCGGCAGCCAACGGAATGGCAACTGTATTATAGCCGGTAGCCCAAATCAGGTTTTGAATCATTTTATTGTAAGTGGCTTTGCCAAACAGGATCAGGTTAGCAATATCCTGCGGGTTACTGTTTACTAAAATAATATCTGCTGTTTCGGCCGCCACGTCTGTACCCGAACCCACTGCAATACCTACATTGGCTTGTGCTAACGCAGGGGCATCATTCACACCATCGCCCGTCATGGCAACAAACTCACCTTTGGACTGAAGCTCTTTCACAATTTCTACCTTCTGGTGTGGCAATACCTCTGAGTAGTATCCGTCCAGACCTAGTTCTTCACTTACTGCTTTGGCGACTGTTTCATTGTCACCGGTGGCCATCATCACTTTGATGTTATTGTTTTTGAATACGTTAATCGCTTCGGCACTTTCCGGCCTGATCTCATCTGCCAGAGCGATGTACCCGGCCAGTTTATTATCCACCAGCACAAATACAACTGTCTCCGCAGCACTGCTATAGGCACCATCTGGTATGGAAATGTTCTCATCTTTCAGATAGCCGGGACTCACCACTTTCACATCTTTTCCTTCCACTTTTGCTTCTACCCCTTTACCGGTAATGGCATTGAAGTTTTCCGGTTTGGGCACGGCTATGTCTTTCTCTTTTACTTTTTTGATAATACCAACGGCAATAGGATGTTCCGAACTTTGCTCCAAAGCACTGGAAAGCCTCAATAGTTCGTCTGCCTCAAATTGCTGATCTACCGCCTCTACACGGGTAACGCCAAAATCGCCTTTGGTCAGTGTTCCGGTTTTATCAAAAACAAGGGCCGAGATCTTTCTTGATTCCTCAAAAGCAGTCCTGTTTCTAATCAGCAGGCCATTCTGTGCCGAAACCGCAGTGGATATGGCTACTACTAATGGTATGGCTAAGCCCAGCGCATGCGGACAAGCAATGACCATGACGGTAACCATTCTTTCCAGAGCATATACGAATGGAAAGCCTAAAAACAACCAGGTTGCAAGTGTACCAAAGCCTATCGCCAATGCAATATAGGTAAGCCACTTGGCGGCACGGTCTGACAAATTCTGCATTTTTGACTTAGACTTTTGCGCCTCTTGTACCAGTGTAATTACCTTATTGAGGTAGCTGTCTTTGCCTGTATGCTCTACTTTTACTTTTAGTGAGCCATTGCCATTGAGTGATCCGCCAATTACTTTATTCTCCAGACCTTTTTTTACCGGTTTGGATTCCCCGGTCAGCATAGACTCATTCAGATAGCTTTCCCCCTCTACGATAATGCCATCAGCCGGAACTTTTTCACCGGGTTTAATCAAAATAATATCATCTTTTTGCAGGTCTTCCAGCTTCACATCTTCTACCGTGTCACCTTTGACCCGATGCGCTTCTGAGGGCATCATGCTTACCAATAACTGCAGGGCTTTTGAAGCTCCCAGTACGGATTTCATTTCCAGCCAGTGGCCGAGTAGCATGATATCAATCAGGGTGGCTAGTTCCCAAAAAAAGTCTTCTCCTTCAAGGCCGAACACTGTTGCGGAACTATAAAAATAGGCAACACTAATGGCCATGGATATTAAAGTCATCATGCCCGGGGCACCTTCCTTCAGCTCATCCTTCAATCCTTTCAGAAAAGGCCAGCCTCCGTAAAAATAAACGATGGTAGAAAGCCCGAACAGAATGTAAGCATTGCCCGGCAGCAGCCACTCATAACCGAAAAATCCCTGGATCATTGGCGAAAAAACAAGTATAGGGACTGTGAGTACCAGCGATATCCAGAATCGCTTTTTGAAGTCCTCTATCATCATTTTATGATGATCATGTCCCATTTCACCATGCCCGGGGTTGTGACCCGAATGACTACTATGCCCATGTCCTTCATGTCCGGAATGATCTTCATGCTTTTTACTTTCTTCGTGCTTATGGTGTGTGTGATTATGCTCTTTATGATTTCCCATAATGGCTATTTTTTATTTGTTCGGGTATTTCAGATTTAGTTTTTCAAGCTGTTCGGCTAAAATTTTAGCTGCTGTATAATTACGAAACCAGCGCTTATCTGCTGGGATGATGTGCCAGGGCAGATGGTCGCAGGCATTCAATATGGTATGATACGTTTTCCTGTAGTCATTCCATTTTTTTGGAATAAGTTCATCTTCTTTGGCATATTTCCATCGTTTGTGGGGTTTTGTCTTACGCTCCTCAATACGCTTTACCTGCTCGTTAGCCGATAGGTGTAGATAAAACTTTAAAATCAATGTACCATTCGCCATCAGATGATGTTCCAGTTCATTGATCAGGTTGATGCGGTGCTGCAAGACATCTTCTGAAAGGCTCTTGTTTGTAGCCGGAACCAGAATGTCTTCATAGTATGACCTGTTAAATACCCTGATCATACCTTTCTGGGGAAAATGTGGATAAACGCGCCATAAAAAGTCATGTTTGAGCTCATCAATTGTGGGTTTCTTAAACGATGTTACCTGCACGCCCTGCGGGTTCATGCCGCTAAAAGCGTGACGGATCGTACCGTCTTTACCGGAAGTATCAAGCCCCTGCAAGACAATGAGCATGCTGTATCTTCCATCGGCATAGAACTTATTCTGCAACTGAAAAAGGTCCTTTCGGAGTTTTTTCAAGGCTTTCTTTGTTTCCGCCTTATCGGCATCTTCCGGTGGCAGTGTTGATATGTGTTCTAACTCAACCATCTGATTTTATTCAATTTCTTTTGCGTTCTGTTCATATTTCATGGTAAACCAGGCCCCATCATCCTCTGTAAACTGCTGACGTTGCAATACGAAATCGTTAGTCAGGTATTCTTCCACGACATAGTTTATCGTTTTAATACGGATTCCCATCATGTATGCTTCAATAACAGCCTCACTACTTATTTTTACTGATTGGTTCATTACCTCCTTTTTCCTGTTTTTTATGTTGACCAGGCTTTCGGATCCGAAAAAACTTAACACCCCGGATTCAACACTCATCTTCAAATGAATATCTTTTAATTCTTCTCCCTTACCCAGTTCATACAGTTGCTGAAAGTCTTCTGAAGTGACATCCACTTTTATCTTCTCGTCATCCGGATTAGTAAAAGGAAATACGTTCAATAGCACATCAAACTCATTGGGATTGCACTGATATGTGGTCGTGTACTTTTCCGTAAGCCGGCCGCTTTCGTCATAAAGCTCGGTTATTACCTTTATCCGATAAGTTTTACCCTGCTGCTCTAACTCACCCGTTAAAAATATCTGCTTGCCCTGCAGGTCTCCATTTTGATCAAAGTTTTCACGTACTATTCTTTTTTGCGCTATTTGCTCAATGAACATTTCTTTCTCCTGACCATACAAAATTGCAGGAACAATTTGCAGACATGCTATGATGGTGAGTAGCGCACTACGCATGATGCTTCATCAGTTGGCTAATCTCTTTTGCCAGAACATCTGAAAGGTCAATCTGATTACTTTCATGCGGGATGGTGTTGCACGTTACTACCTGTTGTACCCCTGCATTTTTTAGGTCCGCATAGGCTGAACCTGCAAATACGGCATGTACGCCAACACAAACCGGTGGGTGCATACCAGCCTTTTTTAAGTGACCGATTGTTTCTATCATTGTTCTGGCTGTGGAAATAATATCATCCACAAGTACAGGGGTATGGTCTTTGTATTTTGCTACATCTGGGACGGACACCTCCACATCCCGGTCACCATGCCTTACTTTCTCTAACACAGTAAAAGGTGCCCCCGCTTCTTCTGCTACTTGGGAAACCCATTGTTCACTTTCACTGTCAGGACCTATAAATACCGGCTTTTCAATATTATTGCTTACCCATTTTGAAATGTGCGATGCCGCATGAATGATTTTATTAGGTACAGAATAAATTTCACTTAATGAGCTCCTTCGGTGAAGATGTGGGTCAATAGTGGTCAATGTTTCTGCAAAGCCTGAAATCAATTCAGCAAAATATGTAGAGGTGATGCCTTCTCCCGGATTAAACTGCTTATCCTGTCTCATGTAGGCCAGGTAGGGCGCTACCAGGCATGTACAGGCAGCACCCAGTTCTTTAGCTGTTTTGCTTAGAAAGTAGAGGGGAAGTAATTTGGCATCGGGTTCGTGTAATGTACATACCATCACTACACATTTGCCATTCACGCCTGAGTGAATCTGCACATAACTTTCACCATCGGGAAACTGCCGGATGGTTGCCTCTCCCTTTTCAGCCTTGAGGTGTCCAGCTATTTTCTCAGTAAGGTCTTCGTTGCCAGGCAAAGCAAAAACTATCATTTTCATATTTTTAAGATTCATTGATTTTAATAATATCTTTTTGCGCATCCAAGTAAGAAAGGGCGTACTCAAGCTCTCCTTGTGACTCCGCATGAATTTCATACAGGATATCATCAGGCTTTACTTGGGTGCCCAGCGAAGTGTACAACAATACACCCGCTGTTATCGCACTAGGTGCACCAGCTAGCTTAGCTAGCTTGGCCAGTTTTCTATTATCTATTTCTGATATTCTTCCATTGATGTTAGCCTTGACCTTGAATTTGAATTCGGCTAACCCGGGTTCTCTAAAATATCCTTGCGCTTCACAGATGGCAATAAACTTTTTATGAGCTTGGCCTTCTGCTAATATCTGCAAGGCTTTTCCTTCACCAGAACCTTTACCAGCTTTGCCAGACATTTCTAGCAATCTACCGGCCAATGTAATAGCTCTTTTACGGAGATCATCAGGTGCATCGTCTTCATTTCGCAGTACGGCCAAAATATCTTGCGCTTCCAAAGCAGGCCCAATACCTCTTCCCACAGGTTGTGATCCATCGGTTAATATAATCTCAATATTAAGTCCGATGGCTTTTCCTACGACAACCATCTTTTCAGATAGTTGTTCTGCTGTTTCTTGGGAGCGCACTTTTGCCGTGGGGCCAACCGGGATGTCGATCACTACATCGGTAGAGCCTGCTGCCGCTTTTTTAGAAAGTACGGATGCAATCATCTGTCCTTCGCTATCAATATCCAAAGCTTTCTCCACTCGGATGAGAATATCATCAGCAGGACTTAGCTGTACTGACCCTCCCCAGGCAAGACAACCTCCTTCTTTTTCCACCACTTTCTTCATTTGTGCGGTAGTAAGATTTACATTGGTCATTACCTCCATGGTATCGGCTGTTCCTGCCGGAGATGTTATTGCCCTGGAAGATGTTTTTGGGATAATTAGGCCTGCTGCCGCTGCAATAGAGACAACCAAGGGTGTTGTACGATTTCCTGGAAGTCCGCCAATGCAATGTTTATCATATACTTTTTTTTCTCCCCAATCCAGTTTGAAACCCACATTGATCATCGATCGGGTAAGGGCAATTACTTCTTCCTTGTTAAGGGAATCTCCGGTACATGACGATAAGAATGCTGATAGCTGGATGTTTGAAAGGTTTCTATTCACAACATCTCTTATAATCCGGTCAAATTCATTCTGATTCAACCTATGCCCATAAATTTTTTTACGAACATCACTCATTGAATCCAATGCATCTAAATGACTGAGTAAAAGTAGATCACCTTCATTTGCCCCTAACGCATCGATGGCCGCTTCCGTCAAGCAAAGCTGATCATGACCTAATTGTACATTATCCCAAACAATCAAAGAAGCTACAATCGTTACTTTGTCTTTAGTAATCTTAATGCGATTTAATGCTTCAAATCCTTCTGAAGTACAAACCGGACAATCCTTCCTCATGAATACGAGATACTCATTTTGGGCATTGATACCCATCCGCCTTAATTTTAATACGTTATGTTGTACATCCATCATTTTTTACAATTCAATAGTTTGTTTAAGATGAGGAATTTGTGTTTGCCATCCTTTTTGCTTCTCTAACGCTTCTGATAGTGCTTCCGCTTGTTCTTTTTCACCATGAATGATGAATACCTTTTTAGGTTGTTCTTTAATTTCTGAGAGCCAATCAATCAAATCATTTTGGTCACCATGAGCACTTAGTCCCTCGATGTGTTCCATATGCATTTTAAAAGGCAACCACCTTCCATACACTTTGATTTCCTTGTCACCTTCGAGCAATTTTCTTCCTCTCGTTCCTTCTGCCTGATAGCCGACAAAAAGTAAAGTGTCGTTACTATTGCCAGCTCTTGATTCCATATAGTTAAGTATTCGTCCGCCTGTCATCATTCCACTGCCAGCAATTACAATTTGGGACTCCTTACTTTGCCTGAGCTTTATTGTCTCTTTGTAACTGCTTACTACCTGAAAGTGAGAACACATTTCTTTACAGTCATTGGGCTTAAGTTTGTGCCAATCTCTTGTATTGTGAAAAAGATGCAGGACGTTGGCTCCCATAGGGCTGTCCATAACCATTGGAATCTCCGGTATTCGTTTTTCTTTCAGCAACTGCCAGATCATCACCATCATTAATTGTGTGCGTTCCACCGCAAAGCTGGGAATGAATAAACTTCCTCTGCGTTCAACTGTTTCGTTGATGATCCGTTCAAGTTCAGGAACAATGGTTTCTTCCTCTTGATGAATACGCCCACCATAAGTGGATTCGATCAGCAGTACGTCTGCTTTGCCAGGTTTTTTGGGAGCGTATAAAAGCAAATCATTTTTGCGTCCGATATCCCCCGAAAATACCAGGCGTTTGCCATGAGTCTCAATCTCAATAAATGTTGAACCGATGATGTGGCCATTGTACTGCCAACTGATCTTAAATTCACCTTCTATCAGATGCCACTTACCTTCTGACACAGGCCTAAAAAGTGCGGTTGTTTTTTCCACATCTTTTAAATCATAAAAGGCTTCTGCCGGATGGTGTATACTGTACCCTTCTTTATTTGCACGAGCAGCTTCTTCCTCCTGAATTTTGGCACTATCTTTTAATATGATTTCAGCAATTTTCAGGGTAGGCTCACTACCATAAATCTTTCCTTTAAAACCAAGCTTAACAAGTCGCGCCAGGTAACCTGTATGATCCAGATGCCCGTGTGTAAGAACAACCGCATCAATAGTTTTCGGATTATATTCGGGCAGTTGCCAATTGAGCAAACGAAGTTCTTTCGATCCCTGAAACACGCCACAATCCACCATCAACTTTTTATTCTTGGTTTCAAGCAAATATTTAGAACCGGTTACGGTTCCCGCTCCTCCCAGTAAGCGAATGGTTATATTATTCAAACTATTCATTGCTGTCTATATTTTACTATTGCACAATTCATGAGCTTCGCTGAGTATCTTTTTTTGTCGAACGGAATTTCTAACGCCAATTGATATTAGTAAGTCAGGATTATCACATAAATCCATGCACAGCACTTTATCCATTGTTAATAATTTTTGCTTTTCAAATTTCGTCATGGTGGTCAGGCTGGTAATGGGATGCAGACCTGATTTATCAATTTGCATCTTAAGGCTTCCCTTTTTAGGATAGTTCCAACCGACCAGCATGAGTCCGGCACAGTTACCATATTGAATCGCATCAGTGGTGAACCGGGTATTGGTAAAAATCCATCCCTGATGAAATTTATTATCGTGACCCGGTCGCTTTCGCCATTGCATTTCTACGTCTATAAATCTTGATTGTATATATAGTGGAATCTTTACATCACAATGTCGTCCCTCATCACTATGGAACTTACACTCTACCATAAAATGTTTATCCTCCTTCTCCGCTACCACATCCACTTCATGATTAACACAATGGCCTTTTACAATCACACCAACCTTAGTATTAAAGCCTTGGTGACTAAGTATTGCCCCAACAAAATTTTCAAATGGATAGCCGGTAGGGCCAAGTTCCATGATGGCCTTTTTCAGTTTGTAGCGTGCCGCAGTTGGTCTGGAGGTTTTTCTGAGAAGTCTAAAAGCTTTTTTATAAATTTCCTTAGTAGAAATTCCGTCATACAAAATGGTGTTTATTTTGTTGACGATTTCATTAATGGCAGTTTGTGATGCTCCAGATCGCTCCAATGAATTCCTAAGCTTGGATGGATCAAATGCTGCTTTTTCACCTGACATTTTTGTCACAGTCAATTTCTTATCCTTTGAAGCCATCTATTTTTTCAATTTCGTGGAATGCAATTTATTAGTCTTATTCAACATTAATATTTACGCTAAGTACAGGAACACTTGAATGATTCACCAGACTCTCTGTAATACTGCGTGACATTAATTTCATGAATCCAGATCGGCCATGCGTTGTTAAAGCAATGACATCTGCATTGATGGATTCAGCAAATTTTTGAATACCCCTCTCTTCATTCAGGGCATTGAAGATGTTAATGCTACAGGTTCCTCTTGGGCATTTTTTATGGAATGTTTGCATGCTAGTGATCGCCTCATCGGTTTCTTTAAAATTATAGGGCATGTTCACGTATAGTAAATGGATATGAGCGTTGATGAGATCGGCAAACTCCACGATCTTGAGGAACGGCTTATGCACATCTTCTTCAAATGAAGAAGCGAATATGATATTCTTGAATTCCAATTTTTTATTTCCGTTTTTGATCACCAATACCGGAACCGGTGATTCGCGCACAATGCGCTGCGTAACGGAACCGGAAAGAAATTCTTTCAACCCGCTTGCGCCATGGGAGCCCATCACCACAAAATCAATGTTGTAACCATCAATGTAAGATACCAGGCGCTCATTACCCGTGTTTCTCACCAGCACGGGTTTGGCCTGAACACCATTTTTTTCAGCATTGCGAATAAGTTTATCCAATTCGCTCTTGGCATGACCTTCATGTGAGTGATGCTGCATGCCACCTGACTGACCGCCACCATGCATGTGTGCGTGACCGCCTTCTGGTGCCGTTTCGTGCATGTGCAGAAAATAAATCTCGGCCTGAGCTTTCTTCGCTATATCCAGGGCTACCTTTGCCGCTGCACTTGCGCAGTCAGAAAAATCTGTTGGCACTAAAATATTTTTCATAACGTGCTTGGTTTATTGGTACACTGATCATTATCCGAGTAGAAAATCGCCAAACGGAATTTGATTCGAAAGGGGCTATTTTTTAAACATTCAGGCTCCATCAATCCTCTTTAATGCTCTTTCAATTAATAGGAACTCATCTATATTCTCTTTGTCCACAATACCTATGAGCCCTCCGTTGTCCAGCACAGGAGCGACTGCACAGCTATTGGCCATAAGCTTCTGATATACTTCATGCAAAGGCATATCAGGGTGAAGGACAATACAATCTTTTCGCATCACATTAGATACTGTGGAGGCTTTTCCATATTCAGATAATCCTTTGATCAGCTCTATACGGGTCAGTACGCCCAGTAGCTTGTCATTCTCCGCCACTACAAATTCTTTTTCCTGACCATTTAGTAAAAGCTGAACCACCTTTTCCAATGTTTCCTCTGGCAGTAAACAGGTAAACTGCTTCATCAGCACATCCTTTGCGGTATACCTTGATAGTGCCGATTTCGTTGATTCGTAAGCTGCTTCTGATCCGGCTCCCAGGTAAATGAAAAGCCCTATGAATACCAGCCAGAAATTGTAAAAGAACCCAAAAAACACAAAGCCAATAGCGAGGAATTGCCCTACTGTTGCGGCTATGCGCGTTGCCTTCGATCGGTTCATAGTAAGTGCCAGCAGCGCGCGTAGCACGCGCCCTCCATCCATTGGAAAGGCTGGAATGAGGTTGAATACGCCCAGAATTAGGTTAGCTGCAAAGAGGTTAAAGCCAAAAGACAAATTAAACATGTGAGCATTGCTATCTTCTGCCGTTAAGCTGGTAAGATCAGGTACCTTGCCGGTATATTGCAGATAGATCAATAGTATGGCGGCAATCACAACATTTACGGCCGGTCCTGCCAAGGCAACCCATAGTTCTTGTTTCGGCTTTTCTGGCATAGCCTCAAGGCTGGCGATGCCGCCAATGGGATAAATGGTTATGTCACGCGTTTTGATATGGTAACGTTTGGCAGTTAGCGCATGGCCAAACTCATGCAGTACCACGCAGCCAAACAATGCCAATATGAACAAAATGCCCCATAGCCCCTCGGTCAGTCCATGTCCCAAGTTGTAGTGCATCAAAAAGATCCATCCGATAATGATCCAGAAGGTCCAATGAATAAAGACCTTGATGCCCGCGTAACTTCCGATGTATAATGACCACTTTTTCATTTTAATAACGGTTTGGTGTCTACACTCCATCTGAAATCACATTTTTCGGCTCCACCCGCTATGCTGCCACTTCTCTCTAACCTTGCTCCCCACATTTCGGCCAATGGATAATCCAGCGCGCACCAAGTCTCTGCGCAGAATTTCGATAAGCCATTTCTTTTAAAATATTCTGCTACTGGGCATTTGACACAATCAAAGCCAACAACATTATCTCGTGTACTAACATCATTCCAAACATATGAGGGGCTATTAAAAGGAAATGCTCTGAACAACTGGGTAGCTTTTAAAAGTTTTTGATTATTGCTTTTACTGCCAAGGCTTGCAAACAGCCAGGAAAGCTTGCCCATTTTGATGTATATTTTCCACGCTATGTTGTAAAACAATTTTGCTATCTCTTCTTTACTTTTATCTCTTATCGCAAGTTCTTCATAAAACGCTGTAGACATCGCTGCAAGGTGCACCATAATTGATCCCCCCATAGTTGGCATGGTAGGAACCTGTTCTTTCAACGATAAGTACTTTTGCCAATAGCCAAGCAATATTTGTTGCACTTCTTTCACGTTGTAGTGATGAATAAGTACTTGCCTGGCTGCTTTGGTAGCTTCTATTTTAAACCAGAATAGAATTATTAGTTCTAGCATAATTCATTGGATGAGTTAATTACCAAACGATCGTTTTAATCCCAGACTTTTGTTCGTTTTTCTTATTGAGCTGTCCGCATTTTTCTCTATTCCTGTCAATGCACGGATGGCATCAATAGTTTCAGGGATTACGATGGCTTGATTGTCTACTACATAAGCATAAAACAATTCGTCATCAACTACTTGGAGCATGTCTTGCCATAAAGCAACTTCATACATATCTCCATACGGCCTTCCCATTGCCAGCATGAGTTCCTTGATGGTATTATTGGATGACAAACCATCAGTATAATTGATCAATGAGATTCTGGTTGATTTGCTGAATGCTTTCAAAACTTCTTCCTTGCTCGCCTTCCTGGTTAACTGCACATTCCAGTAATGTAAGTGGCTTAACGTTTCGGGAACTTTTACGGCTGCTGTAATCACATCCAACTGCGGGTCTACCGTCTGGGCATCCGGTCCTTGATGGCTAGGAATATCTTTCTCAGGGACAAGGGTATTCATAATGCCTCCCAGGTGGCTTTCCCACGGATCAGTCGCTCTGCGCAGTAAAGTACCTCTTGCTTTCTTTAATAACCTTGCTTTTTTTAATGCCGTGAGAGTGCGAATAATGGACGTGGTGTTACAAGAAACCACACGTGTACACTCAAGACCTAAGGCCGATTCATAATTATTTTCTGCACTAAAGGAATGTCCTGTTACTTCATGTTTTTCACCACCTTGAACAATGAACTTTAGATTTGCCTTTCTGTATTTATCTATGTTTTTGGAGGCAATTTGCTTAGGCGTACAATCCACCATGATATCGGCCTTGGCTATCAGGTCATCCAGATTGCCATTGATGCTGATTCCCCCGCTAGTCATTTGCTTTTGGAAGGCATCATCAAACGCAAAGACCGGATAACTTTTATGCTCTGCCATTTTTATGCGCCAATCTGACACTACATCACAAACGCCCACCAGTTCCATATCATCCTGGAGCTGAATTGCATCTGCAACCCTTTTACCGATGACACCATAACCGACAACTGCTATTTTCTTTTTCATTTTGCTATTGATGTTTTATTGTTGTGTGTATGTTATTTATATTAGAAAGACCAAACACTATAAGTACAAAACTCTGCCCTATTTCTATCATCACTAATAACCTGGAAAATATGGTCATCGGTACGATTTCGCCATAGCCAACGGAAGCAAATGTTACAACACTAAAGTAGAAGTATTCGAATAAGCTTTCAGAAAAGCCTAGGTCATTAACTATTATATTGCGTCCTTGAAAAGAGTCTGTATTGGCGGCAGATAAACAAGTGAAGTCAGCTGCAAAGGAGAAAATAATCAAAAAAACCAGCGTGCTAAAAACCCACAGTAGCTGTCCAAAAGAATGACATTCTTGAATAGAATTGTTTATCTGCCTGAAGGTGACAAATGTAAAAAAAAGAGATTTGAATAATGCAAAAAAGACAACCGCATAGGGAACCAAGCCAATACTGTGGTCGACAAACTGCATCAGGTAAACATAGACAACCACTATTGCCCCTACTAACAGATAAGCCGGACTTAAGCGTTTAACCAGTTCAAAGAAAAAATAGGAAGACTGAACCTTGGTTGTCATTTGTCCACCATACTTTAGTTTTTAGATCCTGTCCTCATTGCTGCATTATAAAATCCAGCAACACACGCTCCAATTAGCCAGGCGAGAATGAAGGTTTCAACAATCCCAATCACGGCTTCCCACCATGGAACATCCATCCGAACGATGGAAGTAACGTCCAGCCCGTGTAGCAGGCTATTGAAAAAGGTGATTGTACCGGTGCGTCCAACAGTTACCATTAGCACGATGCAGCCCAGGTAAAGCAGGACCCCAGTTAATCCAAAAGCCAGACCAAATTTTTTAACGTTAATGCCTTTCATAATCCTAAGATTTAGTTGTTTCAGAATGTTTATGCTCCTTTTTTTGAGCATGTCCTCCGTGATGCATAGGCATCAACAGATGACAGGCAAACATGGCAACGATGAAAATCAAAAGGGATGTATTACTGCTTAACCCTAATGCCGGTGCAAAGAATATCAGCAGCAACGGAATGGTGCATCCAACAATCATCCATAAAATGTGCTTTTTCATTTGTCTATGAGTTTTTGATCATTCATGATTTAAATGATTTTTTATGTAGGTAAAATACGAGAATCACCAAGCTGGCAGCGGAATAATTTTGGTTAAAAGTTATATTTAATTGACAATGATAAAATTCGACTTCAGTCTATTCGAAATGGTTCCCGGATATGGAATATGCTTGCGGCTAAACAGCAGGTGTGGTGCATCTGTATGAATTGGGATTGTTTTTCTCAAACTCTCAGACTGCTGTCAATCGCAAATGGAATACCACCGAAACATTGTCAGTGACTTTGATGGCTCCAAATAATTTTTCAGGAGGCGTCAAACCGAAATCGCTAAACTTAAAATCTTTATGACCCTCAAGGTGCTTTTCCATAGAGTTGGATGATTTGATCGTGCACTTGATGGGATAGCTTCTGGATACCCCCGATATCGATATTTCTATTACTCCTGTGTGTTTGTTTTTTAATTCAGGTCTTCCTCCCAGCATTAACAGTTTGATAGTCAACTCCGGATAAGCGTCTTGCTTTAATGTCTTTTTAAGATCTCTTGTTATTAGTGCATTTTCACAGTCGAAACCTGCTGTGTTAAGCAAGATTACCCCCTCCAAAACTTTCAAGCCGTCTTTATTACTGGACTCTCTTAATGTATCAATCCCTGCGTAGTCGGTCGATGAACAGCGGAACCGGTTTATATTTGTTGTGCCCGTAATCTCCAATCTGCTGCTTGAAGTAACGAGCCACAATTTATCTTCCCGGTTGCCAGAGCCTGGATTGAATTGCATAAAGATCAAAACTATTTGAAGCAATAGGATCATGGAAATGTTTCGATTGATTTATAAAAAGGAGACGGATACGATTCACCATCGATATCCGCCTCTGCAGTAAGACCAGAATTTTTTAGAAGCTAATCACCGCCTCAACAACAACTCCGCTAAACTCAGCTCCGGCAAATCTTCCGGTCCAGCCGTTTCCTTTATACTCTTGCTTGACATACTCTACCTTCGTCAGGATATTTTTGGAAAGAAACCAGCCTCCACCAAGATTTAAGCGACTAAGGTCTAGATTTTCGGTTGCGCTTTCCAATTGTTTTCCTTTTATGGTATTATATCTTCCTGCTACATAGAAGTTTTCGGTTGCGCCAAACCGGTAAACAAGTTCTCCTGCAAGTTGAGTGAAATCTCCTTCGGTATCCACTTGGGGTGTAGTAAACTCATTACTTCCATTGGCTAGTTCATATACACCAAAGAACTCCAGTCCCTTGAATTTGATGAAAGGATTAAATTGAATGGCAGTTATTTTTGTAAAGCGCGCGTTGTACCGGCCATCAAAATTTCCTCCCTGCGTATTGCCATTGGCATCAGGAACTGTATACAATACATTGTAATACCGGGATCCGGCACGGTCTCCACCATAAAGCCAGGTACCTGTAGTGGCACCTTTGTTGATATACCATGAACCCGTCAGTCTTAGCCTCAGATCGTCATTAAGCTGTTTATCGTATCCCAACTTACCGTAAAACGATGGCTTATTGTCCGATGTACTGGTAACCGTTACATTTTGATTAAGCTTGCCATTGGTTAATCCCACCACCGCGAGAAGACCATTATTCTGAACTGTTATCTCCCCAAATGGTTCGGTTGAAAAGGCATCCATTATGAAGTTTTCAACAAAGGGATTGAAGATGGCTCTTGCATTATCCGATCTCCTGAAATGAGTATCACCATAGTTAAATTCGTCATAGCCGAACTTGATGGTTGTGTATTTCATTACACCTTCCAGAAGTCCAGGCTTAATAAAATCAAGCTTATCAATTTGTAGATATCCACCTTTTACATAATCATTCGTATGGTTCCTGGAAGACCAGTAACCGCGCAAGTGCATCCTCACGCCATCCAACAACTGAACATCTACGTTCAGGTTTGCGGTAGGTAAATTGAAATCCGATCCCAATTCCACCAGGTTGTCAGCCGTGTTAGATTGGTTTAGTCCCTGGAACTGAATGGCAAAATCGCCACCGATCCGCACCTTTAACCCATCAAACACAACGGTGTCATCTTTACTTGTCTCGTAAACGTTCATTCCTCGTTGATCATTCGGTCTCCAATACTGCAGTTTGTTGTTCTGGGCGTTGGCCGATAGCAACACACCTGCAAGTAGCATAATAGTTATAATTACATTTTTCATTGCTTTGTGATTTTATTTGTTGAATTAGAAAAAATTAGTTTGAAAGAAAGAATCAGATCATCCCCGGTCTTAATGGTACCGAAAACGGCCGTTGGAGGATCTATATTGAATTCTGAAAATTTTATGGTGCGTTCCCCTGAGAACTGAATTTTGTCATCTTCAATTTGATAGCCTACCTCTAGTATTGCCTCGCGTGTAATTCCCGATATAATGAAATTACCCTTTGCCATTACTTGTTGTCCTCCAATTCTTTCAACATCAATCAATTCAAAGATTATGTCAGGGAATTTGTCGGCTCTTAGCGATTTGTAAGCATTTGTATCCATTGTCCCTTTTCCACTCTTCAGCGAACGCACGGGCATGATTACTTTCAAGGAATTTATCTTCACTAGTTCACTGTTTTCAAAGATCACCTTTGCCATCCCGGATGCGCTGTTGGATATCATTTCCCAATCATGAATGGTTGAAGTGCCGCTGACTTTTAGTTCAGGATTAGCATTCAGCCTGTACGTTACCTGAGCTTGGGTTTGGATATTGGCGGTGATGAGTAAGATTATCAGAGAAGCGATGACTACCGGGCGATCTAAGCGCCACCCCTTTATTATATTGAAAATGTCTTTCGGTCTCATTTTGACTTTCTTTGTTTTCGCAACTTTCTATCTAAAAACAAAGAACGGATGAGAAGTACAGGCTGGAGGAAATAATTTTGGCTATTACTTATACTTAATTGATCCTGATAAAAATCAGTCTGGGTCGCATTTGAAATTACGTGGGTTCCCTAGGTAGGATCAGGTTCACAACCCAGGTTGATAAGCAATTAAGGCCAGGACGGTTAAAAACTATTTCAAACTTTCCTTGTATACCTTCAGGAGCCTGAACTCCTTAGTCTTTTTATTGTATGAGGCCAGATCAAAATCGCGCTCAAAGAGGGACTCCAACGCCTCATGAAATCGGTGGTTGCTTGGAAAAACGCTTTTGAGGTTTGCCTTAGTCAATTCATGAACTTCATCACCGTTATCGCGGCTGAAAAAATATTCAACCGTAGGATCCCTGGGTATATAAACAAAATAGCGATAAAGTACGATCGGCTCGTATGGGTTCAAAATCTGATACACCTTTTCATCCACAAATCTGTAACTGGTTCCACCGCAAGCCTTATAACCATAGATTTCATTTTTAGCCAATGTATAGGCGGTATCGTTGTGCACTACCACGATATGTGGCCTGCTGAAAAAAGACTTAAGTTTGATTTTATGTTTTTGTGTTTTGCAATTGATGGCGTATGTTAACTTCCTATTTTGAAAGTCCATGTCACTCATGTAGACGCCACTGCTATCCTGTTGGGCTTGAACATGTAAAACAATAATTATTAGAAATACAGTAAGAAAAATAACTTTCATTTTTAAACTTTTTAAACAGGTAGCCGTATATTTTGATACAAATAAATCAATGCATTTGAATAATCTCATCCATGTTCGCATCGAGCATTCTTCTATATTCGTTGCTGTACCAATTTAGCGCATCGACTTTATCTTTATTTAAGTCCTCTGATTTCGAATAAGCTTCAAATGCATTATACCTGGCAGCCGCAAACATAATGGCTGCACCCACACGCTCTTTTGATTCTGATTTGGTAAATTCATTGGCTAGTTCTATGAACTTATCTGCCATTGCAGAACGCGGTATCTTCTGTGCTTTCTCATTCATGTTGCTATGAAGGCTTGGTCTGACTTTATTTTAATTTACTCTTTAAGAGTCCGTATATAATTGATTACCAACCAGCGGTCTTCTTCATCGGGTAATTTTTTCTCAAAACTATCCATATCGCCCCTTCCTGTCTTTATTTTATAAAATATAGCTCCATCTGTTTGCGACTGGAATTTATCCGATGAGAAATCACCTAAATCTCCTTTCATCTCTTTGGCCTTTGGACCATCACCATATCCTTCCTTACCGTGGCACGATTCACAATATTTTGAATAGATGATCTTGCCTTCGGCCAATTCTCTTTTGTCCGATTTATCGGTAGGATTCTTTAGTTTATTAGCAGATTCAGGCACCACCCAATCCTTTGATTGATATAATTGTGCGAACGAATAGAGTCCAAAGGAAAGAAAGATTGACATAATAATGACTAATGATTTTTTCATAGTTTATTGAGTTTTAGATTTTGAGATTCTGTACAGGTTAAATGTTAATATGAGTATTGGCAACCACACGCCAAGGATAATCAGGTTAGGGAAAATTAGCAGATAGAGTGGGGTTTTAGTCGGTGGCGACCACATGGTTCTTTCATCGAAGGTGGACTCTTCTACAACAGGCACACCAATAGGTGCATTTACCATTGCCTTTATTGTACCATACGTATCATTTTCGTTTAGCACTACTTCAAAATTCAAATTACCGTCAACGCCAGGCATGGGGTCCACCAAGGGAATAAGTATTGAACCATTTTCATCAGTTTCATATCTATTCTCTCCTATTTGTAGCGAGCCATACAGTCGCTTAAGCCCAACCCTTAACGGCACCTCTTGCAACGGAATTCCGGAAGCATCAGTTAATACAGCCGAAATTTGATTTACGCTATCAATCATTTCTATTTTTGCCGTCAGGTTCGCGACTGAAAAACTAACGGATGTTTCCCCATCTTCGAACCTTTCATTGTTCTCAATTTTTGCTATGTAATTGAAAACGGTAGCTTCCTCATTTTCAAGTTCATCTGCCGCTAGTAAAAACTTTGCTTTGCCATTCTCATTTGTTTTCACTTTTCCGAGATAAATCAAAGAATCATTTTGGTCAACCTTATATATACTGAATTCGAGATCGGAAGCCTGATCAAATCCATCCTTACCTTTATACTTGGCGGATATGCCAATGTAAGATTCCTTGTCCATTATTTTGGTATATTGTAATGACACCCTTGCTCTGTATTTTTTATCCTGAGCGTAAGCAAGAACACTTCCCAGCATTACAAAACTCAGTAAAAGAAGGGCTCGATATTTATAAAGGTCTTTCATGATTATTTTGTTTGAGCAGCATCGACCAATCCTCTTTCTTCAGAAGTTTCATGGATAGGTATAATGGGCAAGAACCGTACCAGCAGTGTAATAATGAGCAAAGCCGCAGCAAGGGTGGCAAAAGTGATCGACCATTCCATCCAGGTAGGAGAATAATGACGCCAGGATTCGGGTACACCTTGGATAGGAAGGAATGGATGACTTAATGTTGGCACAACAATTATATACCGTTTCCACCATGCGCCTACTACTACTGCAATCGATACCAAAAAAAGAGGAAGTGGTTTTCTACCCTGAGGGAAAAGCAAGATAATTACTGGAAGCACTAATCCTCCAATAATAGCAGTCCAAAACAAAGTGGCGTATTGCCCCGTGAATAAACTTTGAAGATGTACCGCCTCTTCTTCAGTTGATTTATACGTTGGTATAAGGTATTCGTTGATATTGAAGTAGAGATAAATTAAACAAAGCAAAACGAGTGTTTTTCCCATTTTGTTAAAATGAAAGTCTGTGATGTAATTCTCCAGCCTGTAGGTTTTTCGAAGTACATACATTACCGCAACCACTGCCCCTGCTCCTGCTACAAACGCCCCTGCAATAAAGTAAGGTCCAAAATTGGTACTGTCCCATCCAGGTCTATAGGTGGTCTCAAACAGCCATGCTGTAACCGTGTGAATTGCGAATGCGACAGGAATAATCAGTATTGAAAGTGCCTTTATGGAGCGCGAATAGATTCTGCGCTGTTCACTATTCCCGACCCAATTCAAAGAAAGTCCGCTATACCATTTTCTCACTCTTGCACTCTCTGGAGCATGTCTTTTAAGTATGCTGAAATCTGGTAACAGTGGGTAGTATAATAATAGGACACTAATAACCAGATAGGTTGTAATTACGATTACGTCCCAGATGATGGGCGACTGAAGCCTGCCATGCATAAACAAGTTCAACATTCGGTCAGGTCGCCCCATATCGATGATAATAGTCACCCCCGCCATGATAATGGCGGCTACGGCAATGATTTCGGCAATCCTGGTCAAAGGGGTACTCCACTTGATGCCTGATAAGCGTAAGATGGCTGTGATCAAAGACCCCACCAGGCTAATGGCCACAAAAAAAACAAAATTTGAAATGTATACGCCCCACAAGGCATAGTCCCTCATGTCCGTTATCACCAGGCCCTGCCTCACTTGTTGAACATAGGAATACGATCCAACCAGAATGATCACTACCAGAATGGCCACCCACAGGTTTCCCTTCCAACTGAATTTCCTTGGTGCCAAATCATAGACCAATTGATCAAAATCTGTACTCATATTCCTTCAGATTTTTCTACCGATTTGAATTCTGTATAATTGTCTAAACCTTCCTCAAAGTCAATAACCCTGTTGGATGGCGGTAGATAGTAGACACTTGGGGCCGTGCCCAAATTTTCCATCAGCCTGTAACCGGCTCTATCTTTCAACAATTTACTTAGCTGAAAAGACTGGCCACTTCCATTGGTCACTGTATCTTCATACAGGTCACCAAAGCTGAAGACATCGTTCGGGCATGCGCTGACACAATGTGGCATTTCGCCTTTATCAATCATATGCGGACAAAAATCACATTTATCTACCGTTCCCTTTTGAGCAGGTACTCCTGAATAATCAGGGCTATAAGGTATACTTTCGGCTTTCTCGCCCTGCCAGGGATCTGACCAGTTAAATATTCTTACAGAGTATGGGCAAGCGGCCATACAAAATCGACAGCCAATACACCTATTATTGTCAATCAATACAATGCCATCCCTTCTTTTAAAGGTGGCGTCAACGGGGCAAACTTTAACACACGGAGGCTCATCACAGTGTTGACACAAAGTCGGCTGCCAATAGGGAGCACTCTTCTCATTGTCCTGCATTTTATAAATCTTGATCCATGCATTATCGCCCGTGATATAGTGATTCTTATTACATGAGCTTTGACACTTCTTTGCATTTCTGCATTTGGCCAGATCTACCACCATGACGAACTTTCGGTTGGGAAATCCTTCTCGGGGATTATAGTCAATCTTCTTTTCGGGCACACTTTCAATTTGCGAGGACAGTACCTGCATCAGCGTGCCATCCGTTGACATAAGTTCAACGGTTTCCTCTGCTCCTTCATCCAGTCTGTAACCAAATACCTTTGCAAGGGCTACACTACCGGCTGCGGCCAGCACGCCAATTTTCAATCCTTTATCAAGAAACTTCCTTCTGGATTTGTTATCATTCTCAAGATTGTTTTGCATGAAATTTTGTTTACCTGTTATCCCTTTAGTTTAAGCCAACCTAACAGTGATTTATTAGACATACTCTTTTCAACAATCTTCGCATCCTTTAAAGCACTCCTTTTTACTCTTACTACAGTACCTTTTGCTGTGAGCATTGTTGTAAATTCATCGGCCGGGTTGTCTTGTTGCACCACAGCAGGTGCTTTGGCCATGCCTAGGAAAGGCAGCAGAACACCGACACCTAGAAAGCCCCTTCTTGAAAATCGTTTATCTTTCTTATCCATATAATTTCTTTTAGAAATTCCAAAGTCGATTAATATTAAACCCAATCAAGAATTGTGAATCCGATATCTTGTTTGTATTAAACATATAGTTCTTCTGCGGAACTATACCATTGTAGTTTCCGACAAATACCTGAAAAGCATGAAGGCCTGTGGACATTTCGATACCAATAGCAAGTCCGGGGTTATCAGAATTTTGATCCAGTGGCTGACTGTAATCGATAAGGATAGCAGATTTGTCGCTTATTTTCACTCGTCCGCCCAATGCTACAGCAAACTGGCCGTTGGACATGGTCTCATCTACTATGTTGTAGTGAGAATAACTGGGTGCAACCTGGATTGAGATAGCCGGGCTAAACCTGCGCATAATAATGATTTGACTGAAATAGGAAAAACGGTTTGATGATGTGGGAAAAATTCCTCCCTTTCTTGCATCTATGGCTGCGTCTGCATATAAGGTAATACTTACCGGCACTCTGCCTGATCGTGTCTGTTGCATCAAACCCGCTTTGAGATTAAAATCCTGCAGCAGGTTACCCTTCGTTGTTCCAAAGCCCAATGTAATCCGGTTTGATATCGCATAGCTCAGCGCCATCCTTATATTAGAAGTACCCCACATGCCCAATAAATCCTGATTTCCAGCTTTGATCACACCAAACCGATGCTGAATATCAAATTGAAATGTTCCTTTCTCGTTTACCAAGCCCGTTGGATTGTCAATAAGCCAGGCACTTTGAAACGCATCACGCTCCGGCTTATCTACCATGTTTTCCGTCTGGGTATCCTCTTCTTGGGCGAATCCTGAGAATGAAAATATAAATAGGGCAATTAATATTGTTAACGGTTTCATATTCCTTAGTATGGTTTTGTCCAATGATCAATTGTTTTTCGCACCTTCATCAATCCATTTTCTGATTAGGCCAATATTTAGAGTCTTCATAGGCCCTGCTGGGGGCATGGTATTACCGTCCGCACTTACACCTTCCAGCATTTCTACCAGTTCACTCCCTTCGGCATTACCAGGTATGACGTCTCCCTCATCGATGAGTTCTTCTATTGATTCATAGGCAAAACCTTCACGAAAATCCGGATCCACCTCTGTAGGATTGTGGCATGTGGCACAATTCTCTGTCAGGATTGGTTGAATATCCAATTCAAAAGAAACGTTGTCTTTTACCGCGGGTTCTGGGAACTTATCGTTGTCGCAAGCAACTAAAACAAAGCAGGCGATTATTCCAGTAAAAATTTGGTTACTAATTTTCATAACTATTCATGGTTTAGCGTTTTCATTTGATTAATCTCAAGTAAGCAATGCCAAAGGATAAAATTCGAGTTTTCATTTTTATAAATCGTTCTATAATTTTGACTTTCTGTTACACTTTAATGATTTACTGCTGGCAAATCATGTATCCCTTTACACCTTTTGAAGTTTCCACTTCATATATTACTGAACTTCCATACTTGACCGGCTTATCTTCGAACCGATAAACTTCCTTTAAAGCAACATTCTTTAGGCTCACTGTTTTTGTGGCTTGATCATACCAAAGGCTTTTTCCCCTGATTTCAAAGTGATGAAAATATCCACGCGTCTTCAAGCTCGCAAGCGCATCGCTTATAGAGCCTGAGTTGGGTTTATTTACTGCTTGTTTCTTAAATTGAGTTGCTGTTATCCCGGTTATCTGCCTGAACTGGGCCGACAAGTGCTGTAAACTTGAATAGTGCAATTGTTCTGCAATCTCTTTTAGCGTAAGTTCATTCTCACGGATAAATCTTTTTGCGCGTTCTACTTTTTGCGCTATAACATAAAACTCAAGTGTAGTCTGCTCCGCATCTTTAAAGAACCTGCTGAGGTAATGATAGTTTCTCGCCAATCTCTTTTGCAAAAAAGCAGACAATGCCTTCTTTCTTCCTCCCTGTTCAAGGGTGTCAAGGTAATTGCTTACTTCATGTTTTATAGCTTCAAGCAATATCTCTTCATTCGTCCTAAGTATGGAAAGGCCAACTTTGCTTAATTTTAATTCCAGGCGCTCTTCAATATCATTTTTTGAGGAAAGGAATGAAACCTGACCAAGCTCAACTTCGCATTTGTATATCCTTAATTGTTTCAAAGCTTGTTCTACAAAATATATGCAACGGTCGCACACCATATTTTTGATATGTAATTGATAGGCTTTCATAGCAATGCTTAATTAATGATTGCTTTCAAATAATTAATGTCTCTATCATCAAAAGTCATTACAATACTTACATAATGTATCACGGAGTTATGGCTAAATGTTATACCTAATTGGCAATTGTCATTTTATTATTGATTGAGATTATCAATACATAGCAGCTAATCGTTTAAGCAACTCAGGTTAGCCCAGTGTTGCTTATATAAGATTGATTGGAGAGCAGAATCTCGGAAGCACGCAAACTAAATCAAATCCATTCTCGCTTTAGGATCAACAAGATATAAATCAAAGCCAAAATTATTCCATTCCGTCTGTAACAGCTTACCTTAATTTGAATAGCAAATCAAAAAGTATGGAACATATAGAATACACCAAAGAGCTTTTAATAAAAGCTGAGCTTCGATAAAGCCTTGCTGGAAAAGGAATATACTACAGTGCTCAATTTGTTAATAGCTGGCGAGCCGGTCCATTATCCCGTTTGGGAGCGTCCATTATATAATTCCTAAAGTATCAAGAAACTCAACAAAACAATGACCATGAAAGACGTGCTTCCTTATTTTGATTCCGACCGGATGGCAAAGGAATATTATGAAAAACTTTATAACCATTAAATCCAATGGCTATGAAAAATAAAAATCCAATGTTGGTTGCCCTGATTGCACTGACCCTTCAATTCGGAATTGCCTCTGCCCAGCAAGACTTAACGAAAGGTTCACTGATTGAGCTGCGGGGTCATGTAAATTGTCTTGTACCTGAACGTGGTGTGCTGCCCGATGTCGTGATTTTTAATCTCAATAAGAATTGGGGAACCCTGACGAATGCCGAAGGCAACTTTTCCATTCGGATGGCAGCATCTGACACCATTCTATTGTCAACGCCCCTTCACCAGGATTACAAGTATTATTTGAACGATCTGAAAACAATGGAAGATCACACTATCGAAATCACCATGCAGCCTGATGCCATCTGGCTTGAGACCGTCAATGTTTTGGGTTATCTCAGGATTGAAAATTTTAAAAATGAAATCTTGAATTTGGACTCTGAGGTGGATAATCCTGAAGTAATAACCCCGATACTTGACAAATACACTAAACAACGTGAGACTGGGGATGGGTCATTCGAAATCAAAGGCCCCATCAACTACCTTGGATCAAAGTTCAGTAAGTATGCCAGGATCAAGCGGCAAATCAAAAAAGGTAATCGTGACTAATAAGAAAGCAACCTCAATTGACGAGTTAGTGGTTCAGTTTGAGTCCATCAAGGGTTATTTTATACGCGATAAAAAATTATGTTGCTTCGTCAAAAAAGAGCCTTTCAATGTATGTCTTCAGACTGTCACCGAAAAAGTAGGGGCCATTGGAAGTCCCGCACTGTGGCAAAATGGAGAACAACAGACAGTGGCGAAGCACATCCTGGCATTGCATATTGATGACAGGCTTAATAAAGGTGACCGGGGTTTGATAGGTGACCTGTCAAACATTAAAGTTAGCTTTTCTGATTATGATCTCCTTCACTTCTTTTCGCGCTATTGCTGCGTGCACCAGCCCGAGCACTTTGCAATATACAGTAGTTCAACACTGAAAATTATTCAATCAAAATACTCAAACTTTGAATTCACCGGAAAAGAATCTTATGAGGATTATTGGAAAGGAGTGAACCTGATATTGAATGATCTGGACATAACAATGCTCAATTACTTTTGTGCCGAAAAGTTCTTTTGGCTTTACGAATATCAACTATTAAATAGTTGATATTCACGTCACTATAAAATCTTGTAAAAACCAACTATCTATAATTCATAACCAAAATTATTTCTATTTATGTATCACATTAAGCGTTAATTAGATTAAAGAAAGTAAAAACTAAATTCAAATTTTTTAAGTTATGAAAACGCTAAAACTTACTGTCATTATGTTGTTAACCAGTGCAGTCTGGTCCAATGCACAAGATGCTATGACTATGTTTGAAAAAATTAGAGATGAGCAAGTCCCTGTCAAAGTGCTAAAAACTATTGAATCCGATTTTGCCCAAATAAAAAAAGAGATCAAGAATGGAGAATGGTATGCTCACTTTCGACATACAATAGATACCCATGCGAATCAAGGGACTGCCGGAACATCAAAAGCGATACCACTACACTATAGTTATATTGGTAAAATGGATGGAAAGAAGGTTGAAATTAAATTTACCCCTGAAGGTAAATTGGCGACTACCAAGGGAATAGATTAGAATAGCAGGGTGTTAATATATTTTATATTAACACCCTTTAAATAGGGACAATACACATTACCTGATAAAAGTCATCTTATTATAAGACGGGGGTCATTTTGTAAAGCCCTTGTTCCTATTACTTTAGCTTTCACAATGTGGATAATCAACACAATAAGAAAGCAAAAAAAATCAATTGCTATTGTATTTGCTACATCAATTCTGGCGGTGATCGCTTGTGATCTTTTTTGCAGTGTGGATCCTTACGGCAGTATGGAGATGATGAATCAATTAGCTGTAGCAAATGATATGGACGATGTCATGAGTCATCATCAGCATGCTGAATCACCTAATCATCATGCAAGTCCACAGGATATTACCAGTCACTCGCATTCAACACCCACAACTGAGCAGGATGACAACTGTTGTGAAGACATGACAAATCAGTTTTACAAGTCACTTTACAATGGAAATGACGTAAATATTATAAAAGCTCCTGTGCACAGCTTTATACTTCTTGCTGTTATCTATAATGACCATTTTTTCTCTTCATCACAATATTCAAATCCATTCGGGATTCCACTCAAGATTCCCCCGGATTCCAATGGTAATTATTTGAGAATTCTGATAAGTTCATTTTTGATTTGATATGTTTTCTGAGTGCACTCTTCGGATGCGCTGATTTTTAGAAATGACCATCACGGTATGGATCAATCTAAGTCTTATTTAATCATACAATCAGAAAAGAAATATTATCATGAAAACAACACTTGAACTTCATATAAAAAATATGGTATGCGAACGGTGCATTATCTACGTTCAGCAGGTATTACACCAATTAAATGCATCCCCTCACAAGGTTAAGTTAGGCCATGTGATTTTCTCATCTCCATGCGATGCCATTTTACCCGAACTAGAACAAAAGCTGAACGAAGGGGGACTTTATCTCGTCCATGATAAAACAGAAGTAACCGTTGAGGAGATAAAAGTGCAAGTTGTTAAATACCTCGATGAAGTAGAAGCTGGAAATAATGTAAGCAAACTTTCTGCTTATCTGGCGAATAGTCTTGCTAAAAACTATTACGGTCTAACGAAACTTTTTTCCAGAAGTGAGAATCGAACCATTGAATCTTATACAATAGAGCAAAAAATTGAACGGGTAAAGCAGTTGCTTCGTGAAGGGGAACTATCATTAAGTGAGATTTCCTATCGCCTTGGATACTCCAATGTGCAACATGTATCCAGCCAATTTAAGAAAATGACAGGATATTCTGTTTCAGCATTTAAAGCTTTATGTTTATCTGATGGATTAACAAGTAATTCACGCACACCACAGAGAAGTAGTAATAGGTCCGTTTATTGTGGATGTGCGGAGGGCGAGTGTGGTACTGTAGCACCGTTTTCTTATGTTGCCTAGACAGAATAGGTTACGTTGTTGAGTATAGAGTCATTTCAAGCATTAATTTTGATTTGAAATGAGCAAGAAATGCATCCATTTTTGCGTTTGACCCGATAGTTCTTTCACTTTTATGGAGGCGAAGGCTAATGTTGAAGATTGATCTTGATCATGCTCCTTTCAAACTATACAAACTAACTGGAATGTGTTTTGATATTATAATTTATGGACTTGCTACATTCATAGCCATTCGGTTAATATTCTCTTCCCAGCACAGTTTCATAAAACTGAATTTTAATGAGGTGTTGATCTCCTGAGATTACTTCAGCGCCATGTAAACCGAGACTTCGTGCGTCAACATCAAAATACAATGCAAGTTTGCATGCAACTTCTTTTCCCCCATCGATATGCTTTAGCTGAACCATCCCTGTCACTTCTATTTTTTCAAACTTCCTGGATTCTAAAGTTCCTGTGAACTGCGAAATCTGAGGCGCATGGGTATCCGTCTCAATATGACCTAGACTAAGATTCCCTTTCAAAACATAAGGAGAAGCCGCCTGACTTAGGTGCCTATCCAACGAATCAATGCCAGTATGTAAATTTACAGGGTCGAGCCTAAGGCTAAAGATTGAAGTCTCATAATCAAGCCAAACCTCAACCTTTTGGCTATGGGCAGTAATCGAATACCCATTGTAGGTTGCTGTTACTGACAACACGCCCTCCTTTGAGGTAAAAATGCTTTGCGAGCGAATTGTGCTTTGGGCGATTGATGACCCTGCAACTAATTGAAGTATTAGGATTAGCGAGGGTATAAATATTCTCGTTAACAACATCAATTACAATAACGCTAAATCCAATGGCTATTGGGAATAAAATTTTGGTTGATTGTTATACTTTAACGGGAGCATCAGAAAAAGTTAGGTTTCAAATTGACAGCCAAATATTGATAATTGCTCTACCGTTACACTTTAGTTAATAATAATTCAGAATTATTCCTATTTCTTGGGTCAATCTGATGCTTTTTGGTATCAGCCAAGTATTTATATGTATGGAAAAGTTAATTAAATGCAGGGAGATGCTTAGAGAAGCTCTAAGCCCCCATTTGGAAAATTTAAAAAGAAAGAAGTCTGAAATGTCAAGTGATGAATTTGATGATATCGCCAAAGAAACCTTGGATCGCATCCTACAGGATCCAAAAAAATATCTTACGGGGATTGAGGAGGACACTCATGTTAAAATGACTATTGAAAGTATATTTAATGAGTTGGCAGAAAGCTGAAGATGTGAAAGCGTAATTAAAATAAGAAAGACCTGCTTTCTCTAGACAGGTCTTAATTCTAAAACATAGTTAATTAAACTCCAATCCCTTTTTTCCTTCCCGTTTTCTTCCCCTTCTTCGTCTCACTCTCATCTTCTACTTCCTGCTTCTGGGTTTCCTTCTTCTCTTGGAATTTGTCCTGATCGGGCTTTTCTCTCTTCTCTATGCCCTGAAATTGCTTTTGCATCTGAGAGTCGTACAGATCGAGGGTTTTATACTGTGGATTCGCGGTCACAAACATTTTCTCATCCTTTCCCTCCTTTACAAAAGTAACTTGGGTCATGTTTCCTTTTTCAAGAGACTTTAGCATTCTTGTTTTTTGCTCTGCATCTACTTGTTCTCTGATTGGGTATTTGGCAACAGTCATTTCAAGGTCATAGCCGTAACCAGCATGGTATTGCTTTACCTTATAGTTGTCATTCTTATCTTTCTCTTGAAAATCCAACTGTAGCCAGGCATTGTAAGGTTGACCTTCCTTGTTAGTTAGGTCCTTGTTCACAGCACGACCACTTATTAGGTTATAAGCCTCCTTTGCAGTGATCCCCGAGTTCTTGTTTATGTAGAAGGTTTGCGTCCTTTCCAATTCCGGATTGTCGTTCTTTAAAGTAGCTTGATAGCGATTGAAGAAATACATATCGCTTTGATCGGACTTCTTGAAGTCCAATGTATAGTGAACTTTGTCATCCATCCCGTTCTTTGTGAACTCACCGACAAGACTAAGCTGGAATTCGCTCGGCTGCTCTTTGATCTTGTTCTCCAAATCTGCATTTAATTTATCACCGAAGCCCATGTATTTAAGGCCGTCTCTTAGAAATTCGAAATTCTTGACATTCATAAATGTGTTGTTTAATAGTTGATAATATTCTTTTTGATCAGCGTGCATCGATCTCGCAACTGTTAGTCGATTAACTGCGCATTGACAATTGTTCTGTTCTTGATGAATAGGTTAAGGTTCCTTCCACCATTTTCTTCAAACATTTCTACAATCAGGTGTTTGGCTTCAGGAATTGTGAATTTTTCCAATGCATAAACCACGTCCACCGAGGATTTCCCGGGAACCATTTCGTCCTGGCCATAAACATAAACTGGCTGTACATCCACTTCCTGCGAAGCGGTGCGTTTGGCTTTCTTCTGATCCTGAATATAAAATCGAAGGAAATCGACATCGTAATTGATATTGGAATTGTTGACCATTCTAAAATGATAAAAAATCATATCCCTTTTGATGTAAATACCATGCAATGCCAATTTCATTTTGTGTCTTCCGGTTTTGATGAACCTGATGTTTCTTTTTTCTTCAACAATATTTGCCGCATAGTTTTCCATATCCGATTCCGTCATATCGGTCTGAAATATTAGAGGTGGATGAGCTTCGGGTATGTGATGATCCCCACTTAAGTCAACCACTAGAGCAGCCGGAGTATGGACATAATTCACTGCGAATTGGTGAATGGCTCCATCAGCTGTTATCACGGTGATATTGGTTTCTGAAAAATTCTCTCTTGCTGCCTTAAGCTGCAAGACATTCTCCACGCCCTTTGCCTTCTGAGCCAGTACATCCCTGCTTCCCCTGTCCACCGATTTAATCACGGTTGGAAAGAGAAGACTTACTGTTTTGTTATAGGTGATCTCCAACATCTGAGACTGAGCGGGAGACTGACTGTTCGCATTTTTCAGCGTCAACAGGAGCAAGCCTCCCAACATGATTTTTTTGATCGTGTTCATTTGAAAAAATTGTTCTTTAATAGTTATTTGTTGTGTTTTGAGTGCTCGAATTGGGATTGGTATCCTTTAGCAGGATTCGATATCCAGCTTTTACGGTAACTTTAATTAGTTTGGCTTTTTTACTGAGCAGGCCCTTTGTGGCTTCAATACCTGCACTGGCTGCCTGTACCCCAAGTGAGGGATCGAGGCTCATCAACTGCATATTTTGAATGGCCTCGTCTGAAGCCTGTTTTGCCGCATCCCTCGAAATAGCTCCGGGGATATAGATGCCTTCCAATCCATCCAGATCATATACAGACAAAGAAACCGGTAAAAGAAAATTACCTGTTCGTATGGAGCCAATCTCAATCACCAATCTCTCGCCATTGATATCACATACACCGTAAATAAATTGATCCTTGGGAATCAATTTACCATTGATGTAGATGTCGTTGAGCAACCGCATTTTCACCGTTGCACTCGCCACCAATTCCTGTGTGTCGTGAATGATCGCTTCAATGGTATTACCAACTTCCTTCTCTATTGTCATATCATCTTCAAGGCCAAAAAATCCATTCTGCCTTAGCGACACGGATGAACCTGAATTAGATTCGGTAATAGTCTCATTGGCTGAAACCATTATTGACACTTGATCAGATTTATTAGAAGTTTCAACTGGAAATGAATGATCTCTAATTTGAAGCGTTTGCGATTTGATTTTTTCTTTTACTCTTTCAGGATGCTGTATGTCCAATATTTTATCCAGCATACTTTCCATCTGTTGCATTTCAGGATCGGCTGCACTGTTGTCATTCATCATTTCCATCATCCGTTCCAGCTTTTCCACATCCGAAGAAAATTGCGGATCGGATGTTTGCAATGACAATGGTTCCACAACTGCAGGAGCCTGAGTTGCTGTTGGCCTGTTGATTTCCCGATAGAGTTGTTCGAGTTTATTATTGACCCTCTCTTCGTTGGCATCTATTGTCAACCTATCCTTGTGAGGAAAGGAATCAATGAGGTTGCTTTGGATTTCCTCTACTTCGTCTGATTGATTTTCTTGCGATGCCTGAAAAGTAATAAGGTCAAAATAAGGATCGCTTTCACGTGCCTCTTCGAACTTGGCAGAATCCCGCTGTGCAATCTCGTAGAGTTTCAATTTGTCCCAAACCTCCTTTTCATGAAAATTGGCATCGGGCAGTTCAAAGTTTAAACCAGCCGTCAGGGATTTTGCCTGAACAGGTGATCCTTGCCCTCCTCCCAAAGCCCAAAAAATCATGGTAAGAAATGGCAACACAAGTAATGGCAGTACCATCAAGAACCTTCTTCTTCTGATAAACTGTTGTGAGTGTTTCATATAAATAGTGTTTAGTTATTAGTTTTTAGTGGCCGGAAATGCTGTCGCTTGGTTGACTTCTTGGTTGAATATCATAAGGCACAGTTAGTTGGTCAATTGAATAGTCATCATTTACTTTCTCGCCATTCATTGATTGAAAGATTAGCCGAAAACACAAAATGGCAATCATTATTCCAGCTAACAGAAAGGCGAGTTTTTTAACCGGTTGCGGCAACTCATTCACTTTGCTATTCAAATAGTCAGCTATCGTTCGTCTAAGTTTTGTGACTAGCTCACCTATTCTATTGCTCCTTGTAAGTTTTGTCTTCATCGATTCTCTGTTTTAAGGTC
>DDUM01000068.1:69783-103865 GCA_002344795.1 Flammeovirgaceae bacterium UBA2338
GAGCGTGATACATTTCTCAAAAAACCTTCAGTTACCAGTTTTCGGGTAACAATTGAAGTTGTGCGAATCAATTTTTGCTTGGCATAGCATTTGAAATGGAACGGATATTGATCAACACTTACCCTGATGCTGTCAAATGTGATTTGCTGGCTAATATTTCCAGATATGATGTTTGAATAGTATCGGTTTTCTTTCAGGTTATCATATTGGCGTTTCGCGGAAGCGTCCGCCAAGTACAGGGCTTTTGTAGTGTTCGCCTGTATTACCTTATCATCCGGATCAAGGGTAAAAAAATGATAGTGAAACATGCGGACATGATCTTTGGCTTCCACAGGAATATTATCTTTTCGTTCTGCCGACCATGCTTCCAATGCTTTTCCGTTGGACAGGATGTAAATTCTTTCCTGAGTTTCACCTATCAATTGATAACTTTTGAAAACGGTGTAGCAACAAACAATTGCACTACTGGTAATCAATAGAAATGAAAATAGTTTGATGTGTTTGAATGCGGTGTCGATATTTCTTAGTTGCTGGAACATGAATTAGTTTTTAGTCGATAGTCGTTTAGTCCATAGTAAATCAGAGAGTACCTTTAGGTTTTGCCTGATAGTTTGTCGCGCATGTATCCGGAACCAGAACTTCCCCCTGCCCCAGCACCACCATTTGACGATGAACCTGCATTGCTTACTTGTGAGTTTTGAGTTATTGCGCTTGCCACAGCTCCAGTGCCAGCCATGGTTGTAGCCACGGCAGCACGTGATCCTCCTGTGAACACATTGGATGATTTGTGAAGTAATGCATACCCACCTCCTGCATGAACAATGTAATTAGCAACGCTAGGAACAGTGAAGTATCCTACAATTCCAATGACCATAAAGATCAGATAAGCGGTATCCGTGGCACTGAAAAAAGTATCGCCATATCGGATCAGCTGTTGAATATCAATCTTCAGCATGTTCTCCTGTATCTTCCCGATGATGCTGCCAAAGATGTTCGCTACAGGAAGCCAAAGAAAAACACTAATGTACCTTGCTATCCACACCGTGAGTGTGTGTTGAAACCCATCAAAAACGGCAAAGCCAAAAACCATGGGCCCCAGGATGGCCAGCACGATTAGATAAAATGTTCGGATGGTATTAATACAAAGCGCGGCTGCTTCAAAAAGGATGTGCAATATTTCAGACATCCATTGTTTGACCGTATTGCGGAAATTGTAGGAAGCCTTGGCCATGGCAAACTTGATATCGTTTCCAATTCCATCCAGTGTGCCTTCACCTGTTCCGGCTGGGTGTGTATAACGATACCATTTGTCACGGTCTCCGCTTCCATCCGGTCCGATGTACATTTGCCATGCCGGTGTTTTCTTGATGGCTTCCTCTTTGAGTTTTAACAGGTATGCAATTGCATTGTTGGAGCCTGTTACCATGGCAGCCGTTCCCGAAACCGTTGGTTTTAGTATACCATTTATTACAGCGATGACATAAGGGAATAACAAAATGCATAGACCCAGTGCGAAAGGTCTAAGCAAAGGATAAAAATCTATTGGCTCCGCGTTGGCCAGGTGTCGCCAGACCCTTGAAGAAATATACCACAGCGCTGCAAAGGCGGCCAGCCCCCGGCCAACCCCGATAAGTTTACTGCTCAACGGCAGCATTTCTGCATACAACTGGTCCAAAACACTTTGCAGGCTATGGATCTCTCCCGTAAAACTTTGTGCATGTAGTACGCTTGGCAAAAAAGCTATTAGGAGAAATGTTAAAATCGCTCTGAATGGGATATTTTTCATGGCAGTTTATTAATTCACTCTATAAAGTTGTTGCATGGTTCTTACATCATTACGCGACCTTGCACGCTGAATGGCCAACAGCTGAGTGCTATTGTTAAACGTTCTTAGAAAAACCACTTTGTTTTCCATGTCGTAGAATATCCGATCAATGGCTTGCATTCTCTCATCATCGGTCATTCTGAGTTTGGTGGCCGTGATCACCATGATCAGCTCATCAATGTTTTGCAGACTTGCTTTGACTAAAAAGGAATAGACATGGCCGAGGTACTCCAACTCTTCTGGTTTGAACCCCGGGTCTTGTCGAAATCGGTTATAGGCTCTTTTGTATTCTTTCAGTAATAACTTTTGATAGTCGATGATATAGGGGATGCGCTTATAATTTCTTACTGCGGGGTTGACTGCCATCAATCCATCAAAAAAGAGTTGGTGAAGTGTATAGTTGCCTTCTGAAATTTTCTTGATGGTGGTGTATCCCCTATCCAGCACTTTGTATCCCCAATACATGTTGTCAAGGATTTGTCTGAGTTGATTGAGTTTTTTCCAGTTGATAATGAGTTGTTGCGTCTCGGCTGCCTGGCTGTGTCCTTGGGTTACACTCAATATTGAGCAAAGAAGTATTGTTAATAGTTTTTTCATCGCTTCCTAGATTATACCGTTTAGTTTCCTCAAAATCTCGCTTTCCCTTCTATCCTTTTCTCTTTGTCTTTCCAGAATCCTTACTTCATTCCCAAACGATTTGACAAAAGCACTTTTATCAAGGGTATCTTCATACAATTGATCTATCCGCCTGATGCGGGCATCGTCTTGCATTTCTGATTTATCAGCTCGAATTATTGAAAGCAATTCTGATATGGACACATCGGACAAATACAACATGCTGGTGTAGACATCACCAACATACCGCACTTCCTCTGTAGTAAAGTTTCGATTGTTCTTGCAGAAGTTATGAACCCCTTTCAGGTTGCGAATAATGTAAATCTGAAATGCGATGATGTCAGCGACCTTGGCTGAGTTGCTGATATGAGGATTTACTTTGCTCAGGGATCCAAAAAAATCCCGATGAAGGTTAAAGTCACCATTCTTAATATTATAAACTGTCGTAAGCCCCCTGTAAGCTATTGTGATTCCCTTCTTAAGAAACTCCAGGTGAGCTTGCAGGGCAGCTATCTGCTGATAGTGGTATTTTTTTTGAGTCTTTTTCTGTTTAAACCATTCGTTCCAGGTTTGGGCTGTTGAACTCAGTTGTACACAAAGGATTAAGCTTAATATTATGGTTGGTATTCGCATCGTCTTGAATTCCATTTTAATGAGGTGATGTGATAATGTGTTGATGTATCGATTAAGGGTTAAGACCATATAATTTCTTTATGGATTCGATTTCGTGTTCGTCCTTAGCCCTATTGAGGCTCAGTTGAATATTTTGATTGTTGAATTGCTGGAGGTCTGTATAGTTTTGCTCAACTCGCTCTCCTGCCTCATTGATCAATTCCAAACGCTTTGCATCAGACATCTGCGTTCTGAAGGAATTGATAATCAAAAGCAACTGATCAAGATTGTTTACACTTTCATCCAGAATGCCTGTATAGACATAATACATATAGTCGATTTCAGCCTTAGTGAAGTGTTTGTCCCTATTGATCATGCCCCAGGTGAAACGGTACTGTTCCACGATCTGCTTTTGACGCTGTAGGATGAGACTTATTCGTTTGTAGGTGGAGATTGTGTTCCTGACCTTCCACAATTCATCATAGTATTTCTTATAGAGGGTTCTTTGTCTTTCAGTCCATTGCGCTATCTCCGTGAGCTTGAATTGTGACAGTTTATTCTCCAATACTTTCTGGGCATTCTGAAGCCAGATGGTTTTGTTTTGGAGACGCTGGATCATGAGGTCAATCGCGCGCAAGACTTTAGCCACACCTTTCTTGATTAGTTCAATAATCCACAACGGAATGGCTGCCTGCGTTGGCTGAGGCGGAACAACCACTAAACTGATTGTTGTGAAAATCGTGATATACAGTATCCTTTTGATTCGGTTCATTATTGTATCAAGTTTTGCCTGTTCGCATGTCGTTGGCCAATTCAGCGATTCCTTTTCGCAGATCTCCATTCCTCTTTTTGGCGTACGACTGCACTTTCATCTTTTCTGATTCTTCCGTGGTGTAAGCCAGATATTCTTCGAGTGAAACTTCTGTTGCGTATACTTTGGATAGCATGCCTCCCAGACTAATAAAAACTTCCTTGTACTTTCTTGCAGGATCGTTGCTCTTATTAATGGAGAGAACCAGTGCCTTTTCCTTCTCTGTGAGGCCCAGTAACTCCTGTATCTGGTCAAACTTGTTTTGATACTTGCTTTGGTCTAATAAGATTTTACAATCGGAATTGTTAATTATGGCCTGTTTGACTATCGGAGAACTAATGATGTCCTCTACCTCCTGTGTGACTACAATCGCCTCGCCATAGAATTTGCGTACCGTTTTAAACAAGTACTTTATGTATTCGGCCATACCCTCTCTCGCGATTGCTTTCCATGCCTCTTCAATCAGAATCATTTTACGAACGCCCTTCAGCTTGCGCATTTTGGAAATGAACACTTCCATAATAATGATCGTCACAACAGGAAATAGAATGGGGTGATCCTTGATGTTATCCAATTCAAAGACAATGAAGCGTTCTTTTAAAAGATCAAGGTTTTCAGTGGCGTTTAACAAATAATCAAACTCTCCTCCTTTGTAATAAGGACGGAGCACATAAAGGAAATTTTCAACATCGAAGTCTTTCTCCTTTACTTTGTCTTCCTTCAGAATGGTAACGAACTCCTTTTTCAGGAATTCGTAGAACGTATTGAAGCACGGAAATAATTCACTGTTCGTTGCCAGTTGTTCGTAGTAGAGTTTAAGTGCAATAGACAAGGCTACGTACTCTGAACGATTGAAGGTCT
This sequence comes from Flammeovirgaceae bacterium UBA2338, assembly GCA_002344795.1. Taxonomy (GTDB): domain Bacteria; phylum Bacteroidota; class Bacteroidia; order Cytophagales; family Cyclobacteriaceae; genus ELB16-189. Next base: position 74,508 of record DDUM01000068.1, read on the forward strand.
CATCATCTTTTTTCCAAAGCGCCAGCAACAAGGTTTTGATGCTTTCTTTTTTCTCTGTATCCAGTGTGTCTCCTTCACCTATGTAGAATGGATTGAATCTAATTGGATTCGCTTCATCGTAAGTGAAGTAATATCCATTCACCAAATCACACAGTCCTTTGTAGGAATGGCCTACGTCCACGAGCACGACATGAGTCCCCTGCTCATAATAACTACGGACCATGTGATTGGTGAAGAATGATTTGCCGCTGCCTGAAGGCCCAAGAATAAATTTGTTACGATTTGTACAGATGCCTTTCTTTACAGGCTCATCCGAAATATCTACGTGAACCGGTTTGCCAGTTAGTCTATCGCCTAAACGAATTCCCACAGGACTTAGAGAAGATTGATAACTAGTCTCAAGGTTGAGAAAACAGGTAGCTTGTTCTCCGAAAGTGTCGAAGGTATCATTCATTGGAAAGTCCGCTTCATTGCCGGGAAGACCTGCCCAGAATATTTGAGGAGTTCCGTCTGTCTCCTGTCTGGCCACCGAATCCATCTGCGCAAAAGCAGAGGACACCTGGGTCTTTAGTTCTTTCAATTCGGTTTTGTTGTCTGTCCAAACCAAAATGTTGAAATGCGCTTTGACAGGAAGTTTTTGTGACGTGATCGCCTCGTTTAAGAAATCGTTGGTGGCATCTCTACTGATGGCATTCTCTCTGGAATAGGTCGCCAATGATTGTAACCTAAGTCGTTTACTTTCTAGTTGCTTGACCGTTTTGTGTGCATCCTCAATAAATATGTACTGATTGAAAATGTGGTTGCATGGCAATAGCTGACCTAAGGGTGATGCAAAGCCAATGCTGAACTTGGTTTTATCCGTAGAATATTTGTCATAGTTAATTCTCGAACCGCAAAGTGACGGGAGATCTTCCACATCTGCCAGTGAATACAACTGACAATGCTGATCGCCTACTCTCAACTCATCCTTAAAATGGATGTCTTTGATCATAGCTTGATCGGTGTCAGAAAGTAGAAAGGTGTAGCGCTCTAGCAGTCCTACCTTCGTCCCGATAGCCTTCGGGACTCCGGCAGGCCTACCAGGTTTTTGAACAGTTCCCGTTAAGTCGTCACTTGATAATTTCTCTAAATGCACAAAACCACTGTCTCCTAATATTCTCTCCATCTGCCCGGCACCATCCAAAAATTCCTGCATTCGTTGTGGGTTCAGTGGACCTTCAGGTACAATGCTTCTTCTTATCAGGTTGGAGAAAACAGAACTGGATGGCTTTCTGTTAATCGCTTTGCGCGTGATCATCAAATAACACTGATGATCAAGGTACGGCCGCTCATTAAAGAAGCGTTCACTTGACCTTGACAAAAAAGAGCTGTCTTTCCCCTCAAAGTCAGGTTGGTGTTTTCTGGAAATAAACCAATCCTGTTTGTGGAAGACCGAGTGATTGGGTAGTACCTTGATCGCTTTGACTAATATTTGATGGAAGGCCTCATATTCCTGATCCGACAACGTGAATATTTCAGGAAGTGTGATTTTGTACGCTATTGTTATATCTCCCTGTTTTGAAAGGATACAATCGTCTTCTACTTTATAAATGGGGAATACTTTTGAAAAGTCCACTTTGGATAGTTGTTAGTTTTGCGTTCTTAGTTTTTAGTAGTAGAGGTTTGAAGATTTAAGAAAGTGTTTCGTGTAGATACTTTCAGAAATACAGGAAGGCTTCCTTTCGCCATTTTCTTCAGTAGTCCATACTGACCATATTTGTCACTCATGCGGTACACCGTCATGAACAAGATCCCTCCAAGGATTGCGGTTAGCACCAGGCAAATGAACATGTTGACACCTATTATATAGAGTACCGCAAACAGAATGAGAAGCCCGATTAGTCCCACTGCCAGATAGGCAATGTACTGGGCCTTCAACCCTTTGAACTCAATGGGCTTATTAATGCCTTTGTTGATTTTGTAAACGCTGGCTCCCATCAGACACCAAAGAATGATCGAAGAACGGTGGCTACAATTACCAGGAAGACACAACTGCCAAACCATGCGGCTGCTACTTTGCCCGTATCCGGGTCCCCGCTGTTCCATTTTTGATAAACTTTCACCGCTCCGACCAATCCCAACAATGCACCAATGGCATACATCAGGCTAGTGCCTGTGGTGAAGTAGCTTCTGATTCGCATGGTTGCTTCGGTGATACCCGCATTTCCATCCTGTGCATTGGCGAGGCCGACCGTGAGCAGATAGATCACCATGGCAAGGCCAAGTGCTTTTCCTCTCTTTACTGTGAATTGAAATAGTCTTTGCATAAAATATTTGGTTTTATATGGTTGCTATTGATGTTGATTTGATTGATCCATTATTTGCGGCCACCACGAATTGATCTCGCCTGGTTCAATCTGGAATTCGTATTGGGCTTTAAAAGAATTGTAGATGCTTTGATTAATTTCTTTCTGGTAGGGCGTCCCTATGAAATGAGCATAGCGAGAAAGGAGTGACTGAAAAAGGGAGACAACTTCTTCCTTGTTATTGCCCGATACTATCTGAGTTAGTGCGTCTACTTCTTCAGTAATATTCTGTATAGACTTTCTTCTACTATCCTCCAATTCATCGAATACCTGGATGGATTCTTCTGCCACTTCATTGGCACTGAATGCCAACTGATCAACTTCTATCTTCTCTTCGCGTGGAACATTCTGTTGGTCGTGTGTTTCATATCTCACCTTACCCATGAGATCATCCGTGTCGTTTGATTCGCTTTGATACTGGATGGTCTCTCCAGCGGAAGTGCCGAATTGCCTTTGCTTGAATATGTTGGCGATTTCGCTACTGAAGAGTAACAACGTGGTGACTAAATAGTACCCTACAATTAGCAGGGTAATTGCCGATAGGTATTCTTGCCAGGAAATTGATTCGAACATAGCCTCTGTTTTTGATTACAGAAGCGAAGGTGTAGGCTACCTAAATAAGATATTCACAAGATGGGGTGAAGATGGGGAAGATTTTTTGGAATCAGTTTCTTACGAGGGCAGCGACATCTATCTATATATTTCGATTGCCAATACTTTTTACGCCTCAAAAATAAAATAATATGACAGGATAAACCTAAATTGAATTATGGGATGGGCCAAGCGAAAAATGGAAGAGGATGAAGCCAGAGGCTTCACTACAGGTAACAATACCTTGATATGTTCGCGACACTTTCAAGACTATGCAATTGTGGCATACATTGAATTGAATGGCAAAAATAATCAATGCGATTACTGCGATGAGGACGATTCAAATGAACCTTATGTCATATCATTTGACGACCTAATGGACGTAATTGTTCAAGGTATCTGCAATCATTATGGAAATCCGGATGATGAGGGGATTGGCTTCGATAGCAGAGAAGGTGGTTACATGCATGACGAGATTTATGATACCTATGATCTGATTCGAGACGAAATTATGCTGGAAGCTGATGAAGCCGTTATTGAGGAAATTATTCAAACCATAGGAATGAAGAACTGGTGTCATTACAATCCTTATAATCTATCGGAGGCCGAGGAACTCAGTTTTGACTGGGATATCTTTTGCAATCTCATTAAGCATGAATCAAGGTTTGTTTTTTTTAAACATCCGAAAAGAATTAATAAAGACACCGGAGAAAGTCTTGAGCCGTCCTATATCTTAGATAGAATCGGTCACTTTATCGTAGACATGACCCTTTTTTATAATACGCGCAAACATGATGAATTATTCGAAGATCTACACATGTATCGAGCGAGGCAGCATTCCATTGATACGGGAGTAACAAATGCTTGCCAGCTTGGACCTCCTCCACGCTTAAAGGCCATTAAAGCCAATCGTTTCAGTCCTGCTGGAATTCCAATGTTTTATGGTTCAGGACGAAGGCAAACTGCAATTGATGAAATTGTAGATCGGTCAAAGCTAGATGAGATTATTACCACAGGGATGTTTAAGAACGTCAAGCCTCTGAACTTGGTTGATCTTTCACAGATTCCAGAGGTTAGTATTTTTGATTTGGAGAAAAGCTATTTATACGAACCTAGTCATTTCTTAAGGCGGTTTGTCCTAAGCGTATCTCAGCCAATTATCAAAGATGGCAGGGAACATTTTGAATACGTGCCAACGCAAGTGGTTACTGAGTATATTCGGTATGTGCTTCCTGAAATTACTAAGCATTCGATTGACGGAATTAAATATAGGAGTTCAATTGATCAACAAGATTGTTTTGTGATTTTTGCCACGCAAGATCATTGCGAGGACAAAGGAAATGAACGCGGAGATACGATTTTAGCCCTTGAGACGAGTTCGATTCGGACACTAAACATTGGAGAATACAAGTCACATACTTAGGTTATTAGAATACGATGGATATTCTGAGATTATCCGATCGATTTGTTAAGACTAAGTCGACATAAAGAAAGTTTGTCAACTACAATTCAGTCGGTGTGATGTCACCACTATAGCAGAATCCACAAGCTATTTACACGTCAAATAACCTAATTTAAATAGTAATTACTAATTTTTTTAGTATTTTTGATGAGGGATCGTATTGTCCCTATATTGCCTTAAATAAGCCCAAATCCAAGACCTCGTCAATGCAATTTATTAACAGTCTCACAAATCCGTGGAATAAGGATGTCAAAATCCACCGCCAGTTAGAGCTTTTTGCCAGATCATTAGGGTGGTTTCCAAGTGATATAGTTGAGGAAAGTATAAATACTCCTTGCACTGGTCACATTGTGGTTGAGCACGGGCTTGATAATACGGCAGTTATTAGTTTTATAAATAGCAATCTTCATTATCATGACCTATTAACGAAGGATAAGAATGAGATACTACAAGTTTCTTACAATAACTTAGTAGACCTACATATAGCCGTAGATAATAAAACAGTAACTGCTGTACATAATCGACTGGATTATGCAACTCAAGAAATTTATCGAGGTGACTTAGAGGATTCAGGAGAGAATCTTAGAAGTGATTTTTTTGATGAACTCTTGCGGAAACAAAAAATATCTCCAAACATTAAATCTCTAGATGATGCGTTCATTGAAACAATTTCTTATTGGAAAAGAATAATTCATGCAGATTTAAGTTACCAAGTTAATAATGAACAAATTTCAAATCTATTTAACGCTTTAATTTTTATTAGAGCTATCGAGGATACGTTTAATCGAAAAGAAAACATTGCAGCAGCAGTTCCGCGATTAGTTTCAAATTTACTAAACCAGGATGATATAATTTTATCTTCTATTTTAACTAAGACCCTAAGCGATCTTCAAATCAAGGAATGGCCTGAGTACCTAATTGATCTCGAAAGCATTAAGATATTCGATAGCAAAATTCACTATTCTCAAGTTTATAAGTTATTCGGAGATTTTTACACTAATAAATTTGCTCCATATAGCTACGACTTTTCAATTATTTCAAAACATGCCTTAAGTAGAATTTATGAAAGGTATGTCTCAATCTTAAAAATTGAGGATTCATCTCAAACATCACTTTTTCCAAGGATTGCAGAGGAAGAGGCTAATAAATTAGCAGGTAGTTACTATACACCGCAATTTATTGCTAGATTCTTTACTCGATATATCTCCCAAATTAAAGGCAATGCATTCAACAAACCAGTAAGGGTTTTGGAACCAGCTGTGGGCTCAGGTATTTTTTTAAGAACCTTCTTAGAATATCAACTAAACGAGAATTTTCAAACTGAAATCATCTCCGCTATTTTTTCGAATGTTGAAGGAGTTGATATTGATCGGACCGCTTGCAATGCCGCACGACTGTCATTGTCTCTTTTATTTTTATCTGCAAGTGGAAATTTACCTGGTTCTGACTTAATAAATATTCATAATGGGGATTCCCTTGAATTCATAAACAATAATCGATATGATGAAAATATAGACTTCTTCATTTCTAACCCTCCATTTGTCGCATATAAAAATCTGACAGATGATGACAGGCAAAATCTTTTTTCTTATTTAGGTGAAGTTGGGACGGGCAAACCCGATTTATATTTTGCGTTTATTCTAATGAGTATAAAAGTTCTGCGGCCTGGTGGCACAGCATTATTAGTACTACCAAATACTTTTTTGATTTCTGAAAGCGCAAAACCAATTAGGAACATGCTATTTAAGGAGGGATTTGTCAAATGTATCGTTGACCTTTCAAATCATAATATTTTCCCTAATGCTGGAGTTTATCCGATTCTGCTTATCTTTGAAAAGGTAAACCTCGAAATGAGAGAAAGGTCTGAGGTTTATAATTCTAAGCCTTTTGCTTACGTTGCAATAATTCAAGACTCAATAGGCAAAGCTCTTTCAGATGTACTTAACAAAAGAATTATTGAAAGTGCCTCGTATTCAATTTATGAAGTTAACCAAGAGTACTTTGATACACCCGAATGGTATCTTTATCCGCCAAGTCAATATTCCTTAATAAGAAAATTAAGTTCACTTAGAAAGTTGAACGAATTCCTAGAAGTTCGAACTGGATTTGCAACTGGTTCAACTGAGGCATTTATAGTTAAAAAAAGTGAAATCCCTAAAGGAGAAAACGGGATATACACTCCATATCTCTCAGACCGGGAAATGTCCAAATTTAATTCCCCGAAGGATGTTCGAACATATCTATTCTATCCTTTTGTTGATGGGGTTAAATTAACATCAAGGAATTTTAAGGCAAAATATCCAAAATCATTTGAACGACTATCCAAGTACAGAAAGGTACTAAGAAAAAGAAAGGAAGTAGAAGAAGGAAGGATAGAATGGTGGGAACCAAATAGACCGCGAGACCCAAGCTTTATGCTGGTGCCTAAAATTGTTACACCTCATTTAGTATTTTCACCAAAATTTTCGTTGGATTTAAAAGGTTCATTTGCAATTTCAAGGGCACCTTTCCTTGCAGTTAGGGAAGGAGTAAATGATGATATGTTATTTTACATTCTAGCTGTACTTAATTCTAGAGTTTGCTTTTGGTATATGCTTAGTAGAACCGCAAAGTATCAACATGGATATGCAATGCTTGAAAAGAAATCTCTTGTTGAGCTACCTATCCCCGATCCTGATGAGATTGACAATAAAATACTCATTATTGATTTGATTTCTTTGGTTAAAAAAAGAATTAGGGCTCAAGGAGACGCGGCTGCCGAATTGGAGTTAAGAATTGAAGAGCAAGTTGCGAAACTATACAATCTCTCAGAGGGGGAGCTTAAGTTTTTAAACTTCTAGCTATGCCAATTTCGCTTTCAGAGAGAGAACTTAAACATAGGCCATTAGGAATCCGGGAAATGCTTGAACCAATTGGAGGAAGTTCTATTGCTGCCCATCGAGATATATTAGATGTCCACTCAGTGACTTTTGGTGTGCTAAATGGAAGTAGAACAACCTCTGCGATTCGCGACTGGAGATTTAAAACTAAAGATCACAATGTTAAGGCAAATTATATCGAAAGGTGGGCAATTCTGAAAGACAAATACTCATTAAGTATTGCATATCTAACGATTCATGACGGTAGATCTAATGATGAAAAGGAATTATTCTCACTACATTGCGATCCAATGGAGCCAAAGGATTCTAAATATTATCTTTACAAAAGCGGCCCTCACATTCATGTAAAAACTGGAAACGACAAAGTGTCTCAGGGACACATTGCATTAAATCTATTTAATTTAGGGGACGTTGTTTCTTCTTATATATCTCTTAATAATGCACTAAAATCTGCCATCAAAATGATAGCTCATGAATTAATCTAGTACATTATTTTTTACAAATATCATCTCTCGTAATAATACTTTGCCAGTCTACTTAACTCTACTGGTATTTCATACCCTAGATCTGAGTTCTTGAGGCTCTCTATCTCTTTTGAGCGTCTTTTAAACTTATCTTTGTAAGCATGGCCAAGGATTATTCTCTGTATTTTAGGAACTGGAATACAAGTGGAGATCGGTTCGATTTCATTTTGGAATATTGGCAATTCTAAATATTTTACTAGTCTCCTAGATGATTCAGATTTAATGGAATCATTCATTATTATTGGCGATAGATTTCCTTCGTGATTTGAGTAGATGGTAGAACTGTGAAGCTTGTTACTTCTATTATCAAACAAGAGCCTCACTTCGCTTTCAAGCTTGTAAAGATTCGACTTATGAAATGCAACAATTTGCCCTAAGTCAACTTCGATTGAAGGAGTCTCATTTCTATACTTATGAAGCAACTTAGAAACTTCCTTTAGCTTGACCCGCGATGAGGCTCCATAAAAGACCTCGCTCAAATAGTAATCCTTCAATTCACCTAGTTGAGAATTATTGAAACTTAATTCAATGGCAACTCCATTTCCATAATCCCCGTAGAGACGCCACATGTTAAACTCGAATTGTGGATGCCTAGTCAAGACATCCGTTTTACACATTGATAGAAGATACATGTTCTCTTTTGCATCATCTCTATTATTCCTATTGTAGGTTAAAAGGTCGCCAGCAAACGAAAATTCCCTAGGATCATTTAGGTTGTTTAAATTGTAAAGCCGAAGAACCTTTGATTTAAGTATAGACTTGAGTGCCTCAAGATTAGTGAAATGGATTAGGTTTGCATTTTCTTCATAATAGTATTGGCTATTCCTCAGATTGCTATTCTCCGGTAGTATACAATATAACGAATTGCTCACTTTGGTTTTACTTCCGGCTCTTGCTGATCTAACTTTGATACCAGGCAAAAGGGTTTCAAACTCATTCTGAATTAATATCTCTTTCTGTGTTAAATCCATGACATGTAGTTAACTTTGCCATCCCAATTTTCAACTTAACTCAATTTCTCCTCAAGTTTTCTTAGGAGATTTGCATGCTTAGCTGGGTCTTTACTTCTAAGATTCAAAATATTTTCCAGCTTCCATCTCACAGCAGGCAAGTTTTGAAGATTTTCGATAGGGATGAGGTCCCACTCCGGCACTCCACTTTCAAAACTTAGCACGAGTTTTTTGTCATCGTCCGTGAGCGATTTGTGAATCTCGACAATCAACTGCTTTCGGGTTGTCTCAAAATCCTCATACGTGAACGGAATAGTTGTCATCCCCCTGAATTGGTTTTCAAAACTAGCTCGCTGATCCAACTCATGAGGGCTCAACAACTCACTCATCGGCCTGGCATGGCTCAATATGAAAGTAATAAAGCCCAACTTGATCTCATCGGTAATTCCCTCATTTTTTAGCAAAAGATGAACATCGAATAAATCCCGAGGGTGCTGGCGGTCGAGTGCTGCACAAATCTTGCCTCCAAACAATTCTCCATGCGAAACGACATTGATCGCAGCAAATTTCTTGAATTCATTTTGAACCGATTCAGTTGCCTCCATTAAGCGCGTGGGGAAAATGATGCCTCTGGTTATAGTGTTCACTTCAATTTTGACATGAGCTTCCCTGGTTTGGCAATTCAGTTTTGCGTCCTCACCTTGTCCGGATGGAACTCTGGTTAACGAGATTCCTGGAATTGATGATTGGATGCGCTTTTCTATTCGGCTCAGCGCATCAGATATATTTTTTAGGGCTTCTGTCCGATCGTGATCGGCATTGGTGTAAGTGAGATCTATGTCCACAGACAGTCTCGGCATATCTCTCTCAAAAAGATTAATGGCTGTACCACCCTTTAGGGCAAGACCTTTTTCTTCTGCCATATGAGGCAGGATTCTTAATAGCAGGTCAACTTGCGCTCGGTATTTTTCATGTATCATGCCTACGCCAATTCTTTTGGAATACTGATTTGAAAGTCGGAGTTGTAAACTCCCCCGCTAACTACACTTCTGTCTCCTTTCCCTAAATCAATCCTGTTTTGGTCTATGAAGTTAAGCCATTGGTGTTGGGCTCTACTGGCCATAAATAAGAATAATCTCTTCACTTTCACAGAATTACATTTTTCCAAAAGCGCTTGTACAACTTTGGGGCGCAGATTGGAGAGTCCTTCCATCAAATGGTAACATTCTATCAGATCCAATTTACGTGGGGACAGGTACAAACATTCCAGTAGTGCACGTTCAGGTGCAGATATATTGATTGTAAAATTTCTCTCCTCACGTACTGTTAACCCAAGGCCTTGAGGAAGAAAAGATGTTTTGGAATGTTGTATAGGATACCCCCAGGAATAATTTTTAAACCATCGCGGCAGCAATGTTTGCTGAGGGGAGAACAGAAAAACGGTCTCTTCCGATACCCTGAAATAATGAGCCAAGCCTTGCATCGAAAGTGCTGTCAAAGCCCCTGCGTGTATTGGCAACTTCGCTTGTGTCTGCATTGCGTACAATGCGCCTTGCCAGGTCACTTTTTCTCCAGACCGCCTGAATGCCCCTGTACCCACAGATTCTAGCCACCCGCTTTGGCGATAGCGTTTTTGGAGTTCCCTTGAGATACCCATGGATTGTAGCCATTTGGCCAAAACGACTGTACCCGTCAGGTGGGAATCCAGCACTTTCTTTAATTTTTGCTCATTTTGGGTACTCATAGTACCAAAATTAACATATTTTTAATGTAATAGCTAATAAATCGGATAGAAATGGCTCTTTATTATTATGCGATTATAAGTACTGGGAGTTCCTGAATTAATACATTTTTAATGCAAAACTCTACTTTTTGGAATCTTTGAGAGTCTGAAAAAACTCCTCTACGGACAGCTTATGAATGGCCAGCAATTTGACAAGGCTTTTCATGGTGAGGTTAGTCTGTCCTTTCTCGAGGCGCCAATATTGTACGCGGGGGATATCATGGTCAAAAGCAAAATCCTCATGGCTTGTATAGCCCTTCTTTTTGCGAAGCTCTTTTAGCTTTCGCCCGATTCTTTTTAACAGGTTAGATAAGACTTCCTCTTCCTTCACGGAAGCCAAATTGGAAGCTATTTTACCTAAATGTTACCTCATATAAGAGGGATTACTATTTCTGACCAAAGTCACCTAGTCAGTACCAGCTTCCTTTGGAAGCCTAAGGTTTATCTGCATAGAAATTAATCCAGTGCACTTTCCCGCTTTTTAGGGAGACTGAAAATCCCTTAAATTGCATAACGTCATGATGTGAATAACAACTGTTGCTGTTAATTGTACGTTGGCGACCATATGCATACCATGAATTTCTCAATGTGAATAAAGACGACAAGAACCTACTACTGATTGAAATTGTACACAATGGATCACCTTGTGCGAGTGAGAACTTTTTAAGAGACTTAGAAAGCAATTACCATCTTGTTCAAGTTCGACCTCGGTGGCTTCCAGCAGCTAGTGAAGGTGGCGAAACTTGGTTTTCTATTTTTGTTAATTCTCCGATTACTGAATTTCTTGCGGAGAAGGTTGCCTGGGATCTAATTGAATACGGCACAAAAAAGCTATTTCTAAAACCTCTATTTAATGCTCTCGACAAATTAGCCCCCGAACCAAGTAAAGCTGTTGTTGGGCTTAGACTATTGAAATTAAAAATCCAGTTTGACGACACAACAATATTTATCGGAGGTATCAATGGTAACTTCTATTCAATAGTTGCAACCGTTTTTCAGAAACTTTCAATTCTAATGGAGAAATTCAAGAACGAGGGTGGCCTGCGGGTCACAAAAATTGAACTTCCAATTGAATATAGGGAGAGCTCTGACAACAAATATCAAATTGATACATTTCATGATAGAATTGATACTAAGTTTTATCTGGGATTGTGGAAAATTACATACATGGATGGAGGATTGACAAAAATTTATGATTTTAAGAGTGACCAAATGTTTGACTGCTAACTCCAAGCTCACGGTCGCTAACATATGTATGTGTCATGTGCTTTACTGCGTCTAAATGATGAAATCAACACTCATTCAAAATCATCCAAACGTTCCTCCAGGTTTTTTTTCATCTGATCTATAAAATTGGTGCGGCCATTTTTTCTTAACCGGATTTCCTGAAAGTGGCGGTACCAGTTACCCAATTTAATATTAAAAAGCCCCTCAAATAATGTGGCAATTTGTTTGATGTCGGCATTGCCGTTATTGATTGCGTCTACTCCGTGTAGACTATAGATAAGTTCAATCAAAGAGGCCTTGGTTCCTGTCCAGCTAAGGGAGGAGCAATTTTTTGAAAAGTCGTTATCCAACTCTTTCATTGTGTTTAACAAATGCTCTTTAATCAATTGATTGGCAAGAATTTTGGCCACCAGAAGATCGTAACCTGTTGAAAACTTAAGGTCATACTCAACGCTAGCCAAATTGTCGTTGCCCCTGGTAAAATATACGCTGTCATGATAAGTTGCACCAGAAAGATAATAGAAGTGGAATTCGTAGTTTTCTTTTACAGCCTCCTGAAGCAATTTTAATTGCTCAGCATAGTATTCCTTGAAAGGTTCGCGCGGTTCGTAAGGCTCACTAATTTTTAACGAAAGCAGTTTGTTATAGAAGTAGTACTTACTGGTAAATAACGGTTTAATGTCTTTGAAGAAGACGATCTCCTCCTCTATATCAATGAATTCATAAGTGAATACAAAATTTCGTAATTCCTGAATCATTGGCTTAATAAGCTGCAACGCCTTGTTGGCCATCATGATCAAATCCAAGCTATCATTTGCTAAGAGTTCCAGTTGTACATTCAAGCCTGCCAGAAGCTCCTCTGCAAACGATTTTATATCTGTCTGACTTATAGCTTTCATGATTAATTCAATTTGGATTCAATGATATTCTGTACATCCTTTTTGATTCTGAAATAGTTCTCCTGAACTTCATAATGGCTTATCTCCCTTATGGCGGGTATGGGTTTATAATTGTTTTCCTCCTTTCGAATGGCATCGTGATCATTGAGTATCTCTGAATGAAACACCTTCAAATCTATTTTTTGATCCGGGTCATCCGATACAGTTCCCACAAATTCACCAGAAGAAAGGGCTGCTATCTTGGAGGGAGGTATCGCGGCATCAAGCTGGGTGGATCTGCTTATTGAGGTTTCGGTTGTATTGATCGAAATACTTTCCCTTTGCTGCATTATTTTGCCAAAGCGTTCTGAAAGAAGTTTGGCTGTCTCTCCTACCACCTGTCCACTGATTACATTTCCTACTATGTTCATAATCACTTCTGCCTGATCACGGCCATAATCTTTCTTTAGCTGGCTGTAATCCTGAACGGCCAAAGTGGTGGCTACCTTGTTGGCTCTTGCGGTTGCCATGAGTCCGTCAATTCCATTGAAGTAGATGGTTGGAAACTCGTCAAAGACGAGGCTGCACTTTTGCCGGTGCTTTTTGTTGACCAGTTTGATCACCCTTGAGATGTACAGCGAAAGAACGGCACCATAGATTTGTTGCTTCTGCGGATTGTTCCCGGTGCAAACAATTTTGGGCTCTTGTGGATTGTTGATATCCAGTTTAAAATCATTCCCTGAAAGCACATAATAAAGTTGAGGTGATGATAACCTGGCCATGCCGATTTTAGCGCTGGCAATCTGCCCTTCCAATTGTTCCATGGCCTCATTCTTAAAAGCTGATTCAAAAGGATTGATCAATACATCTATTTCCGGTTCGGTTCTTAGTAATTTGAACAACTGTGGATATTCCAATTGCATCAGTTCTATTACATGAGGCAGTGTGCAATATTTACCCTCATTGTATTTTTTGAGAAACCATATAATGGCAGTCACAAAGTTGATGGGAGATTCTACAAAAAAATCCCCCTGCTTCTTTATCCAATCTCTGTTCAATCCAAGCATGATTGTCCTGGAGGATTCAGTTGCATCTGTGATGTCCTCCATGGTTGCGGGATCAAGGGGATTGCACCGGTGCGTTCGTGTCAGGTCTTCAAAATTGATGACATAGAACTTGGGCAATACTTTATACCTGCTTGCATTTCTTAGCAATGTATTATAAGCGATCCTGGAAAGATCATCATACTTGAAATCATAAATAAACATGGTGAAACCCTTTCTAATGTGTTGTGTGATGATATGCCTTATCACAAAATAGGACTTACCTGCACCGGGAGTACCAATCACAAGCATAGATCTAAATGGATTGATTACATTAATCCAGCTTCTCCTTTTCCTACCCTTAAGGTTATAGGTAGCAGGAAGATTGATTGAATATTCATTCTGAAGTAATCGCTCCTCTTGTGGGAAAGATTCGTTCAGCTTGTTGAAGATGTCGTTGCTTAGACTTCGCTTTAGTAACCTTGATAATAACGTTCCACCAGTCAGGATTAGTAAGTAGCCAATAGTGGATAATCCATAGTAGAGTGAAAGAATTTCAACAACCTTGAGCTTGGCTATGAGAACATATTGAGACGAAAAATAAATGATTGTCCCAATTACTACATATAGTACTGATCTCATAAGGCTGAGTTTTTCATCTTTTCTCCCTTTGGCTCCAATTAGAGAAATGATAAGAAGGCCTAGTGCAACACTCTTTGCTCTAAGTCCACTAGTAAACAACCCTGTCTTTTGTATTGACTGCAATATCCTGTCTGTGATTTCGTGGGCATAACCCAATTGCTTGAAATAATCGTAGCCGACTATATAGAAGTGAAGCAACAGGACCACAATACTTAGTAACCTGACAAAGTCGATGATCTTTCGCAACGCTTGTTCGTTTTCTCCCGTGTGCGCCATAAGTTGAGATTTAAAGTGAACGCCCCTTTTTCTTTCTCTTCTTTCTTCTCTTTCTGGTAGCGGCATCAGGTGACACAAAATCAGTTGGTTTCGCATCAATCAATTCTTCCAATGTTTTGCTGACACCCAAATCTTCTATTTCAGTTCTATTCAAGTTCTGAAGCGTATCCCATTGAAGCGTGACGGGTTTATCTTTTGATAATCCCGAAAGACGAGAACTGATAGCCTTGGCTCCGTATGCTTTACCAAGATCACTCCCATTGAAAACAACTTTTGTCTTGTTATCTACGAACGTGATCCCATAAACCCTTCCCTCATCATTCTGCCGAAACAGGATCAGGACACTTTCTTTATTTAATGATTTAGTAAAAGACGACTTCGTAATTTTCCCCTTATTGCCAAGCGCGTCTTTAACACATTTGATCAGTCTATCCCTGTGTGGTTTCCGAAGTGCCGCATTGAGTTTATATTGCTTTTGAAGGTAGGTCAAAGTTGGTTTGCCATAAATGGAGCTTGCCTTGATTGCCACACCCACCTTCTTTCCCTTGTCATCGATCAACCTATAAACCAGACCCTTCTTTAAATTCATTTGTGATCCCTCCTTGCCAACATCAGCCATGACATTGAATTGCCCGAGTACAGCGTTCAATTCCGGAACCGAAGTGTACTTGTAAGACCTGGTTACAAATCGAACGATATTGGAAATTGTTCTTTTCGTTTCCGATTTACCGTAGATGGCTCTCTGCACATCCACAGGTTTAACAATCTCAGATTGGTCCTTGCCTCTGCCTTCTGCTCTAATTAGTTTATACTCTTTCTCCAATTGCTTCCTGGCCTTCTCGGATTCGTTTCGACCAATGTTATATAGTACTATTCTTTTCCCATCCTGCTGAATGTTTGTGGTGACGATATGAATGTGGGGGTGGCCAGCGTCAAAATGCTGATAGACGAGATAGGGTTGATTTCCAAATCCAATCTTATCCATGTATTTCGTTGCGATCTCGTTTAGTATTTCGTTGGACAGCTTTTCAGACGGATCGAAGTTGAGGGAAATATGAACCGCCTTTGTGCTGGCCCTGTGATTGCGGTTGATATAACCTTGGAACGTTTTTATTTTTTCTTTGAAGGTGAGTTTACCCACGTTGCAACCAAACTGGTTCTCATGAATGCATTTAGCCACGCCTTCTTTTACTTTATTCTCATTGTAGTTGAGAAGCCCCAATATATTTTTTCCACTGTTCACCTTCGCAACCATTTCTTTGTGATCTCGGAAGTAATACCCATCACCTTCTCCAACTTTTGCCCTACCTTCTTGTACTCATCAACAATCTTCAAGGCATGGAATATTTTTTGATTAGGAATGTCTGCGGAATGAAAGTGGCGGGTAATTTGATTGATGTTGATGCCTATGGAATTCAGTTCTTTTCTAATGAGTGTAAGCTCTGCCACGGTTGAATCCATGGAAGCGTCCTTGTGATACCAGACAATTTCTTCACGGTACAGAATCCTTCTCGCCACCTCCCCGATATATTGGCAGTTCGAATTCTTCCTGATCTCTTCAAGGCGTTTGTAATAACGGTCGGAAACCCGAACACTGAATATTCGTGTCAGCCCTTCTTTGGATGATCTTCTACGTCCCATGACAAAAGTCTTTTATTTCAAGGGAGCCGAGTTCCGAGGCTGCCCCCTTCTCACGACTGTAAGGAGAGGGAAGGGAGATTACATTTGTGTAAACAAATGTACATCTTGCTAAAACCACAAAGTCGGTTTTTATCCTGCTTAGATAATCGTTGCTTGGTAAAGTGTGAATGTATCTGGACATAATTCAAGGATTTAGTTTCTTTCCAATAAAATGAGGGTTGCGTTTATTTCCCTCAATCATTTTCTGGATGTCGTCATAATCGTAGAAGATGACACCCCCTATCTTGGTAAAGGGTAAAGTTCCGTTAACCCGAAGGTTCTGCAATGTTCCCGGAGAGAGTGTTAAGAGTCTCCTCACCTCATGTGACTTGAGCCACTTACGAACTGGAGTAGTTTGTCTTTTAGTAAGGAGTTTTTGAATCTCTGTGAGAAGCTCTTCCTTAAAACTTTCGAGATCTTCGACTGTTATAATGTTTGCGGCCATAACTGAAATGATTATGTCCCAAAGGAAAGAATGAGGGTTATAGTAAAACAGTTACAAGGGTTACAGGACCCTGGGTAAGTGGTTGAGAGTCAGAAGGAAAAATTTTTGTAGATGATTAATCAAATTTCCTTAGAAGCCTTTCAACCTTGACAATTTCAGACTGGAGTAATTCGGTTCCATACGATTTCGCGAAGGCAATATTGTCAAGCAATGTTTGCACCCGGTACGCACCATGATAGTTCTTCAGATAGTGGAGTCTATTTCTTTTCTCATTCAAGTTTTTTAGGTAACCAAGAAAGCGGCTGTCAAGATCAATAAACTCTTGGTATGAATCAGTTAGAGTTCTTGAAAATGAAATCGTATTGAAGTTTTGAAACCCTTCAAGATACAATCCACTAAATCGGTCTTTTTGTATAAACTTGTTGGATTTTAAAAAATCAGAAATCAGGACAGGAGTCGACTTTTGTCGTTTTGCCAAAACCCTATTTTTTCTAGTGTCAATTAAATGAATAACAACTCCTTTCGATAAGAGTACTGACTTGTTATAATTTTCAAATGCCGTGCAAATTTTAATGTCATCAATTAGCTTCTCATAACTCAGCCCTTCCCAATATTCACTTGACGGAGGATTCGCATCAAAGCTTTGAGCGAATGCCCCGTAGTTCTTGAAAACATATACTCTGCTGTAAAGCATATTCGCGTACGACAAAAGTTCCCAGGCCACCTTTAACCTTTCATGTTCATTAACATACGCTTGAGTTTCATCGAGATATTCCCTTGCCACCGTGACTATATTTTTTCAGTATTCCCTCATAAATTTACTTCACTACTTTCTTATAAACTATGCCCCTACCTAATAAAACCAATTCACTATTGGGCTCAAATCTCAAACTTGTACCATCACTTGCAGTTAGTGAATTATTCTTAGAATCGTATTTCGCTGGGTATGTCACGAATGGTCTATCTTCGGCATGTTCCATATCCCTCCACCCATTTTCATCGTAGTCGTTCTTCATCCACTTACTATTGGAAACTTCATATCCTTCATCTAAGCTCCTTATAAGGAAAGTATCTCTAATCGTGCGCTTTCCAATTTTAACACCTGTTTCAGGATGAACAACCTCGAAGGAGTATTCTCTTGTGTATGTCCCGCTAGGTTCATTGGACGATTGATCCTTTTTCGTAATGCATGACACAATTGAATTAGCAATTAAAGCCAGAAGAACTATTTGTGTTTTCATAATATGTTGTTCTTTAGTCTGTATTAATGTGTCCTATCGCAGAGTGCAAAAGATTTTTCACTGCATTCTTGGTATTACTTTCAATATTGTAATATTTCATTCGAAAGCTTTCATGGGAAATATTCTCTGAACGCTTCGTCTTTACGGAACTGGCCAGGAACCTAATCAACTCGGAGACATTCTTGTTTTGAATGATGCCTGCACCAACCAAGGTCTTGGTAAAACAAGCGAACTGAGAGACAGACATATCAAAATCAATTTTAAAGTTGTTTTGCAACCCCCCTTTATGAGCTTCAGGTACTATTGTCATCTGATACTTGCGACTCATGAAGTGTAGCTCTTCGTACACCCAATTAGCCAATGTTTCTCTCAAAGGAAGGCTGTACTCATTATTCACGAACTCAGACCTTACCGGTGTCTGGTTCAGATATTTTAGAAAACCAGCCATCTTATCGATTTGCTCTGTGAGCGATTCGGCTCTTTGTGACTCCGATCTGAAGTATTGAATAAAGTGATTCTGGATTAAATCACTATTGACGTTGAGTTTTAAAAACAACGATCCAATTTGTTCTTCCAGCCATGTACAATCACAGTCGTCAAGATCGATTATCTTAAATTCCTTGACTAAATATTCCGATTGCAATAGAACTGTAAATCTCGGCTGTAGCTCAAGTTGATCAGTGATATCACTTAGTATATTTCGGAAAGCCTCTTTTGCATTTGGCCCGATTGAGCAACCTATCATTGCCGTCCCAACGGTGTCAAGTTGAGGCAATAATTCTTTTTTGATTCTCCGGGCATACGATTTCGGAGTCACAGAGTTGTATAAAAACTGTTTTGGATAATTGATCCTTAGAAAATCAAGTACTTTTTCCAATTGCAGGCAAATCGCCTCGCCAAACTTTATATCGTTTGAGGTTGATTGAATTCGCTCATCGATTTCGTCTAATTGCAATATCAATGATTGCTGATGATACTGTATATACTGTCTCAATTCTTTTGCAGAATTGAAATTTATTACATGGATTTGGATGGCTTTTAAAATACTATTCACCTCCTGAGACAAGGAATTGCTGAACTGATCCAGAACATCCGGGTCATCAGATTGGATTGCTTCCTTAACTTTCCTTTCAATATGTTCCAATTCATATTTCATGACGAAATACTGGGCATAGCTTCAAATAAAAAAGGAAGTAAATGTTTGTAATTGAATCTATTTGAACAATAGGATAAACAGTCCAAATCAATACATAATCTTACCCATTCTGCAACCCACACAAATATGATAGTCAGGTATTATGGGTTAAAACTGCATTCTGGCTTCAAGTTTATTGATCATTTCCACTTTATTGGACACTTGCACTTTTGCGAAAATGTTAGACACATGCCTCGCCACTGTCTTTTGGGAAATATTCAGGTTATTCCCGATCTGTCTATAGGTTTGACCTGTAACAATAAGTTCAACAATTTCGATTTCTCTCACTGTCAAGCCATAGTTCTTGCAATTACTTTCAATTTGCTGCGACTGGCCATTGGCCGAGGCCAATAACATCTTGTACTCATGTCGTGACTGATGGATTGATGACCTGATGTAGACAATAGTCATGATAAGAAACCCTGAATTGGTAACGGTGTGTTCCAATACCTGATAATCACCAAAAAAGACAATGACAGGCAATGTAACCCAACAAAGTAAGGCCACATACGCTGCAATTACCAATTCAAACTTCGATCGATCTGAGTATTCTTTAACGCGGAATTTGAAAATGAAAGCCCTGGTAGTCGCTACAATAAACGCGATACCATATAGAAATGGGATTACGACAGTCAACTTTCGACTCAATGCCAAATCGTTAGTGATATAATAAGGCACAATAAATAGAAAAAGGAATGGAGCAAGTAGAAAAACAAGCGACCCAAATGTGGCAAAGAATTTCAAAAGCCTAAGATTAAAGGCCCGATAGAAGTAATAGACAAAATACATTGACGTGGTAAAAGCTACGAGGTAAGCCGTAACGTTTTGTAGTGAAATAGGAATTGGTAGGTTTTCGTCTGGTAAAAAGCCACTGCTCAGGTTATATAATACCATGAGAATAAGCAGGGTCAGGTACAGGAGTCGCTTTTTATCATTGGTTCTTTGCAGAAAATAGATTACCTGGAAAAACAGCATTAGGATTTCGAATACCGTAATCGACAAGGTAACAACATGCATTTTTGTATCTAGAAAATACATGGTAAGTCTTTAGCAGGGCATTGCCCATCATACAACCTATTTACTTAATAATTCTACGAAGGGAATACAGGGTATAGGTAAACTCATTTGATTGAAAAATCTCAAATCCAAACCTTGTATACCACGGAATATTTCTATCCACAGACGTCTCCAAATAAATTGGGAGGCCGTCTTGTTCATATTTCTCGATAATCTCCGACAATAATCTACTCCCAACTCCCTCATTCTGGTGATTTGGTTCAACTCCAATAAACCACAGGTAGCAAACATTATTCTTGGGGTGGTGGGCTTTTACCTTCGCTTCTCTATTCATTACAGCAATTACCCTCCGAATCCCAATGGCACCAAAGGCCAACTTAATGTCCCACAAAATAGATCGAAAAGAAAAACGTTTGCGGTCTGGGATCATAATGAGAGCGCAACCTTTCTGATCATCCGAAATCCAAATATCCCCGAAGTTAAGGCATAAGTTGAATGAGTATTCCACCAAAAGTCTAATTCTCTCCTTTCTTCTCTGGTCTTGTTTGATGACATAGTTTACACTTTTGTTATCATCAAACGAGTCAGAGAGAATTCTTAAAACCAACTCCTTATGATCAACTCTTCCTAGTTCCATACTAAAAAGTATCTTACAAAAAGATTGTTAGCTGAAGTGAAACTAGGTCTTGAAGTGTATTTTTCTTACATCATAAAAGAGGGATGTAAGTTTTTGTAAACACCAAAAAGATAAACTATGCAGAATCTAACCTTAATAGGGGTATCGATGATAATTAAATCAGTATGGTTTTTTTTGATATGGGTAATTACTTGTAGAACTTTTTCTCATTTGAGATGTAAGGTTTACTGAGTTTTCCTTTAAGTTTTTGCATATCAGAACTGATTTTCTTTTGAACAATTTTTCCGTAAATCTGGGTTGTACGAATATCAGTATGACCAAGAAGTTCCATTGCTGTCTCCATAGGGACATCATTCAGCAAAAGCACTGTAGTTGCAAAAGTGTGCCGAGCTGTGTGGGTGGTTAATTTCTTTTTGATACCACACAAATCAGCAACCTCTTTGAGATACGCATTATACCGCTGGTTACTGTTCATTGGAAGTAATTTTTTGAATGCTTTGCAGTATTCATGATCTCTATACTTTTCAATGATTTCAAGTGGAATTGGAAGCAGGGGCACATTTTCAGTTGTATCTGTCTTCTTGCGGTTTCGAATAATCCATTTTTCACCATCAATTCCAACTGCGATATCGTCAACTGTCAAAGCTTCAGCATCAGAGTAAGCATATCCTGTGTAACAACTAAATACGTAGCAATCACGCACCTCTTCCAGTCGTTTAACATTGAATTCCTTTTTGTAGAGCAAATCAAGCTCCTCTTGATCCAGGAACTCCCTCTTGGTCTTTTTGATTGAACATTTGAAGTGTTCAAAAGGATTGGTGGAAATATATTCCAACATAACGCCATATTTCATGATCTGCTTTAAATCTTTCGCGTACTTCATTGCAGTGTTATGGCCTATCTTCTCAACTGCCCTCAGATAATGTTCAAATTCTACAATAAAGTTCAATTTCAATTCATCGAGATCGACATCCGTTCTCCTGAATTTGGATTTAACAAAATCCCTGCACTTTCCATATAAGATTTGAAACCTCTTATGCCTACCTTCTGATAGATCATTGACTTCTCTACGTTCAAGAAGGTGCTGGTTGAATTGTCGGAATAGTTGCAGAAATGTTTTCTTGATTTCCTTTACGCCTTTGTAGCTTTTCTTTACGTCATCAGCCGAAACAATTTCCTTGGTGGAAATCAAAATATTATAGTGCTTAATGACTTCAGCTTTGACAAGGGTCAAATAATCATTGATTTGCCCGGCTTCACTATACTTTTCAAGGACCTTGCTGTTTTCTGGATCCCAGAATTTAGGGAAAATTTGCTTTTGAGTGGAGAATTCAGCCCGTTGTCCATCAACGGTAATCCTTGCCCAAATGGGTACAAGACCCTGTTTGTTCATTTTGGACTTCTTAAGCCAAAAGAGAATTGAGAATGTTTGATTGAAGTTCATGGTCGTAATATTTAAGTGACTGAACTCGCTTCAATTGACTGCAAATAGTTTAGTTGAGAATTGATGCCGATCGATTTGTTTCGTCATCATTTGCTCCTCGGGGACCAAGTAACAAAAAACCAATAGGTCCCCGAATAGGTCCCCTACCCCTTGGATTTGTTTGTTACTTTTTGAATGGCCTGATAATGAAAAAAGCCACTCTTCATTGATTTTGAGTGGCTTTGGTTTCGGATGAACCTACAATGTGATCCCGCTGGGGCTCGAACCCAGGACCCTAACATTAAAAGTGTTATGCTCTACCAGCTGAGCTACGGAATCTTTTCCCGAAATCTTACTCTACCCCCTTCCGATCAGTATCGGGACTTTTGGGAGAGCTACGGAATCTTATCAATCTTGCCTAAATTTGTGGCTTGCCTGATTTGAGGGCACAAAGGTAACAGGTTATGAAAAATAAGCAAAACGCGATTTCAAATATTCTGACACTTATTCTATTTCTTCTTGCCACTCAGCTGAATGCTCAGGCTTCCGAGGGGTTGATCAAAACAGCAGACTCCTTATTTGCAGCTAAACAATACACTCAATCGCTCGAACTCTACAAGGATGTACTAAAAAGACACGAATACTCAGAATCTATGCTACTCAAGATGGCCTTTATTCAGGAGGGGCTGGGCAAGATCAGTGAATCATTGTATTATCTCAATCTGTACCAACAAGTCTCAGATGATGAGCTCGCTTTGTTGAAAATGGAAGAATTGGCTAAAAAACACCGCCTGCAGGGTTACTCTGCAAGCCAATCGTGGCAAGTTTCACTTTTGTTCAAAAAATATTATGACATCATCTTAAAGGTATTGTTGAGCATAGCGATCCTATTGTTTGCCATATTGATCTATCTGAAACGCAAGAAAATGAATCCAATGCCTGTAGCCATATCTCTTTCCGTGTTTCTGGCGTTGTTATTTTTCCATGTCAACTTTAGCCAAAATAAAAACTCAGGAATCGTTCATCACAATTCAACCTACCTGATGAGTGGACCGTCCGCTGGCTCCTCAGTGGTAGAAATTATTGATGAAGGTCATCTACTGGATATCCTGGACAAAAAGGACATTTGGATTCGTACTAAATGGATGAATCAGGATGTGTATGTAAAGGAAGATCAAATATTGATGATTGAATTATAGCTAATATCGAATAGAAAGAGCGCCTTTGTATTCTCTATCTGAGTATTCAATCAAATAGAAGTAAACACCGGCCGCTTCTCCTTTTCCTGACCATTTGAAGTTTCGGTCAGTACTCTTAAAAACTTCTTTCCCCCACCTATTATAAATGCGTATCGCTTGAAACGCAGAAACACAATTGTCCAGAGGTAAAATGTTCACCATGTCTCCGGTTTCCAAATCCTTAATCTCCATAGCATAATAGTCATTTACTCCATCATCATTCGGTGAAAAGTAGTTGATGGGAGTAAAACCATTATCACCTCCATCGACATCTTTTATTTTAATATCAATTGCAACCGTATCCGCCTTGGCATTAAAGCACCTGTCGTCTGCAACGCGAAAAGTAAAAGTGTAGTCGTTTTCATAAACTCCATTTTCAAATATGGAACAGTCCGGGTTCCAACTAAAAGTACTTGAAACTGATCCTTCTCCCTCGGCCTCTTCAAAAATGTAACCAGTTGGAGTCACATTCCCCTCAGCTTTGATCATTTCTAACTTAATAAAATCCTTTGGGGAATTGTCGGCATCCGATCCCTGTAAACCAAGTACAATCTGATTGCCTCGGATCATTTGTATTTGATTGTTAGCCAATGTCATCTCCGGATTTAAATTATTAACTGCAAGCAATGGCTTTGCATTAAGGGGCGGTAAAACCTTTACCTCTACTTCCACGGTATCTGCCTGGTAAATCTTGCATTTGTTTAAACTATCTACCACAAGAAACTGGAGATCAAAGCTATTCAGTTTATCCAGGTCCAATTTGTCACAATTTAAATCCCAGCTGAATTGGGATTGGATGGGTGAAAGCCCCTCCGCTTTGGCAAATGAGACTCCAAGTCCCCTCAGGGAATCTGCACTCAATTGATTGCTTCCAAGCAAATCCAGCACCAGATGATCGCTGGCGTCCGGATCTTTCCCTGTAACAATAAAATTTAAATTCTCAAAAATCCTTCGCTGAACACCCGTCACCAATCGTTCATTAAGAACTGAAGTAAGGTTAGTATCTATGATAGGTGGACCATTGTCCGGCAACTTAACAGTAAAGTTATAGTCAAGCTTAATAGGTTCGTTCAAATCACATTCATCCAGATCATCCACCTGAATAGTCACCTTGAAAGTAGTTCGTTTCGTGAAGTCATAAATATCACAAAAGGCATCCCATTGCAAATGTCCCTGAACAATTCCTGGCCACTGGTTGTCAACAACATATGTTATTCCGGCATCCTTCAAAAGAAAACCATCTGTAAGTATCGATACCAAAAGTTCATCACCATCATTATCAAGCACTTCAAAAGGTAAATCTAAAGTGGAGTTTCCTTCGTCTAGAAATACATCTACAGAACCTGTAGTAAAGTAAGGATCAGTATTAGGTGGTGGAGTCACATCAACTGTCACCTTTAGCGTATCTAACAAGGGAAGACTACAGGCATCATCCATGGCAATAATGCCCACTTCATAAGGCCCACCGATGAAAAAAGGACAAACAGGAAAACAAATACTAAAATCCTTTGTGCTACCATGGTCGAGTGTGGCCGTAACCTCCAGTGGCAGAATTTCAGTCAGGTTTTTATTGTTAAAATTTAAACCCACGGCACGTATACGGATGTTCTCGGTAAAATTATGTGTCATCTTTTCAGAATCTGCGTCAGACACCGTTACTGTAATGCACCTGTCCTGCCCCGTATCTGCTGCGGTCAGTGTCACATGGGTTGGTCCGGTGATCTGTGGTGGTACTGCATCGGCACAACCATCCACCACAAGCATTTGAAAATCCCTCCTTGATACACCAATCAATTCCTTGTCTCTATACTCTTCTACCTTAACAGCAAACACAAATAACCCTTGAATGAGGGGTGTGGCGGTAAGTAATCCATTTTTACTTATTTTAAGGTCAGGATTACCGCCAATTACATGGTCAATATCGAAGCCCGGCCTCCACTGCACCAAGGGATAAGGTTTTGGCAAAATATTGGGCAATGCTACCGCTTCGTGTGTATTCAATGGAGTGGTGAGGGTATACACCAGCGAATCTCCATCATCATCCACTCCGGCAAAATCTACATAATAAGGCCGGCCAGGGCAAGCGTAATCATTGAGTGGAGGAAACAGTCGGGGGGAAGAATTAATAAAAGGCTCACCATTTTTTACTACCGGAGGAAACTCCAGTAAAAAAGTTTGTCCTGCTGATATTCCTCCTGATTGTGATCCAGGGTCATCACTATATATATTGGTAATAGAATAATTCCGGCAACACCTTTCCCAGGTCACGTAGTACCCTTCCGGCTCATTGAACAAAGAAGGATTTAAAGTGAGCGTGGTTGTATAAATAAGTTTATCAGTAACTATCTCACCATTGGAGCACTCCGGTTGTGTATAGGCAACACTACTTTCATTACTCAATTGCAAGACCACACTTGAAATAAATGTATCTGTACTTTTGTGAAAAATAGAGACTGTAGCCGTTTGATCTTTCGCTCCCGCAGCTCCGTTAATTTTATCAAAGTAAATGATGAGGTTAAGTCGGTAAGTTGAACCACTGATGTGCAGCAATTCAAACTCACCCCCTACAATATGAGATGCGCCTGCCTGAAGGCAACAAAGGCAAAATAAAACAACAAAAAATCTCCTCATAGCAGGTACCAATTCGAAATATAAGGATTGTACCTGGGGCAAGAAACCCCCATAATAGTGTATTTTAAATTATTCGGGATACTTGTGAATTCGTGGTATTTTCGCGCCAATATGAAGAAAGGGGACTTGCTGGAAAATGTGTACATAGAAACCATGGCAGCGGAAGGGAAATGCGTTGCCAAAATAGATGGGCTTGTCATATTTCTAAAAGGAGGCGCACCTGGAGACGTGGTGGAAGCAACCATTACCCGCAAGAAAAAAAACTTTATCGAAGCTCGGGTAACTAAAATACTCAAAGAATCAGATCAACGTATTCAACCCTTTTGTTCTCATTTCGGCATCTGTGGTGGATGTACGTGGCAGCATATCAACTACGAAACTCAACTCTTTTATAAACAAAAACAGGTTCAGGATAATTTAGAACGAATTGGCGGGCTTAATCTTCCTCCAATAAAGCCCATACTTGGTTCAGCGAAAACAAAACTATACCGCAACAAGCTCGATTATACATTCACACACAGTGAATGGCTTACCTGGGAAGATTTGCAAAGCGACAGAATAAAAGGTCCGGCCCTTGGTTTTCATATTCCAAAAATGTTTGACAAGGTATTCGATGTAAAGGAATGCCACCTCCAGCCTGATCCATCCAATGGCATTCGATTGGCATTAAAAGAGATCGCACTTAAAATGAATATCCCGTTCTTCGATTTAAGAAGTCAGGAAGGTTTTTTGAGAACAGTGACTATCCGCACCTCAACATCAGGGGAAACCATGGTTATCCTTCAGGTAACACAAAACAAAATGGAGTGGATAGAACCCCTCCTTCAAATGCTGGCGGATAAGTTTCCCCAACTTACCTCCATCAACTACGTCATCAACAACAAAAGAAATGATACTTTCAATGACCTTGAAGTGATCACCTGGAAAGGCAATCCTTATATAACAGAGCAAATGCCTCAGCAGGCGGGTAAAACCGGTGGCGAAGGAATACTTCAATTCAGGGTTGGCCCCAAATCATTTTATCAAACCAATTCCGATCAGGCTCATGAATTGTATAAAATTGCCTGGGAGTTGGCCGATCTGAAAGGAGATGAGCTCGTGTATGATCTTTACACTGGTACGGGCACGATTGCCAACTTTGTGGCTAATAATGCAAAAAAGGTAATCGGACTGGAATATGTAGCCGATGCCATTGAGGATGCAAAGATCAATTCAGAGATTAACGGAATTACCAATACGGAATTCTTTGGGGGAGATATTAAAGATTTACTCGATGATGCTTTTTTAGATACACACGGAAGACCAGATGTGATTATTACCGATCCTCCCAGGGCAGGTATGCACGAGGATGTATGCAAAATGATTTTGAAAGCCGAGCCACAACGCATTGTTTATGTCAGTTGCAACCCAGCTACCCAGGCCCGCGATCTTAAAATCCTTTCAGAAAAATACGAGATCAACTCAGTTCAACCAGTGGACATGTTTCCGCATACAATGCATGTGGAAAATGTGGTAAGTCTCCAACGTATTACATAAAACGTCAAAAAATTATTTATACGCTTTTTCAGGCGAATAGTCAAGATCGCAAAAGTTAGGACAGCATATTGTTTGGAAAAATGTTCAACCTACATTTAGATAATTGCTAATTATAGTATGTAGACGCGAATGCATACTATAGTTAGCTTTGTCCAATAGCTTGTAACGTGGCAAAAAAGAAGATTCTAATTCGATTTGGTGATAAAGTAAGAAAATTGAGGAAAGAAAAAAATCTTTCCCAAGAGGAGTTGTCCTTCAAATCAAATCTTCATCGAACTTATATAGGGATGATTGAAAGGGCAGAAAAAAACATAACACTTATCAACATGGAAAAAATTGCTCACGCGCTTGAAGTTGAATTGGAGGAGCTTTTAAAGAGTTAAAATGAACTATATAGTAAATGAGGAGTTTGAAAAGAGCTTTGGCTTTACTGTTAATTCACAAAATATTTTATCCTCTGTAGTTGATGTAAATGATTTTCTATCTTCATTACCTCCAAACTTATATAACAGCATTGACTTTAAGACTATGGGCTCTATGATTGGTGCTGTATTCTGTGGTTACCTGGTAAATAATATTCAAGATGCAATCGTAAATCCCATTGAGAAGGGGCATCCAGACATTATTCCCACCACTGCTAAACATGAGCCTGAGGTCGTACTTAGAAACTTCCCACATGGCTTAGAAATAAAAGGAACAATTGGTAATGTTACGACTGGCGCAAACCTGAGAGCTGGTGTTCCTCGTATTAATTCTCTTACTGGAATAACATGGCAAGCTCACCATAGAGAAGTAAATCATCTTCTTGGTATCATCTGGGATTTTGCTAATGTCAGAGAATCGTTTACATTTCCAGCAATTACAGGAGCATTCTTTTCTGAAACATTAACAGTTGAAGATTGGGGCAAAATCTCTGGAACAACTGGAAGAAATACAAAAGTGTGTGGTCTTCGCAAGAGTGGCAAAAATAAGCTGGGTGCAGGGTGGGTACTTCTTTATGATAGTGAGCAGTATATAACCAAGTACACTCGTTTCCTAGATATTCCAAACCTAAATCAACCTTAATTGTTCTAATACTGGAACATCGCTTTTATAGAACATTACCTCTTTGCTGCTTTTTCCTGCTACTCCCTTCAGTTCAATTAATGTTTTAAACGGAAGGTAATCACCATTGCTCCCCTCACAAAAAATTATTTCACCTTTTCTATCTAATGCCCATGTTGCTAAGGCTTCATAATCAATCAATTTACTGCTTTGCTTATACCCCATTCCAGCCTCTCCCTTGTATGGAGGGTCAATAAACCAAGTGGCTTCAATGTCCGGAGCTAATGTGTAATCACCAGTTATTATCTCCCAATGTTTAACCTTATGAAGATTCTCCGCAAAAATCCTTCTGCTAATTTCCCAGTTTCGCTCTAAGACAGGTGTAACTTTTATTGTCTTAAAATGAAATGCCATTTTTGTCGCTGCATGAACGATATGGAGGAATTCGGAACTTTTATCTCCAACCTTCAAATCTGGTAAATTCTTAATCTCCTCAATTGTAGCTTGATTAATTAACCAATCCCAAATACCTGCAACCTTTTCATCCTTTTCAATCAGTATTACCCTCTTTTTCCAGTTATTGCCAAAAAGTGAATATGCAGCTGAACCAGCAAATGGCTCAATAATCGCATCATAATTTGGTGATGGATAGTACCTTGCTATTTGCTTTT
>DDUM01000068.1:104108-105849 GCA_002344795.1 Flammeovirgaceae bacterium UBA2338
TTTTATATCGCTAACTATAGTATGCAAATTTAATTTATAATTTGAATTATACAAAATAAATCGGCATCTCCACAAACTCTTTCGTCTGCTCAATTCTCTTGCTAACCATGGGCAGTTTTTTCATGTACTCCACCTCAATGGAAGCAATCCCAAAATCCTCTACCACCTTTCCCCGCATTCCATAAAAACCACGACCGCGAAACGGATACATCTTTGTGACATTAGGGAAATGAACGGTATCAAACACTTCTCCGTCTTTATCATAAAAAGTACCAAAGTGCATAAGCTCTCCTTTTAAGGTACTGGTGTTTTTGGTAGTCACTACATAGCCTACAATCGTTACTACCTTCCCAATTTTTTGCATCAGCTCTTTTGCTACCGTATCTCCTCGCTTTGGCGTCTCCAACAATAAGAACGGATCACACAGCGGAAACCCCAACAACTCTATTTCGTCAAACGCATCTTCCAATGGTTGACGGTGTAAAACCGGCAGTGGATATTCTTTGGGTGCCGTATCAAACAAAGACGTGGATTGTGTTTTTCGCTTGTTCGCATTTTGGTGACTCAAATAAAGCATTGCCTCCCAGAGCAACCGCTGTTTGGTTTTATTCGTAAACCGAAAAGCTCCCAACCGGATAAGAATTCTGACCTGCTCTAAACCAGCTGGCACTCTCCTTAAAAAATTATCTAAACTGGTGTACTCTCCATTGCGCTGCCTTTCTTCCGGTATCAGTTTAGCTATTTTGTTTTCCAGGCTTTTCAAATGAATGAATCCAATAAAAATTTCATCACCATATATAGTAGTGAGATGATCGCTTCTATTCACACAGGGGGCATTGATCTTCGCCCCACTCATACGCGCCTCATGAAAATAAAATTCGGTGCGATAAAAACCTCCAAAATTGTTAATAACCCCCACCATGAACTCCAGCGGGTAATGTGCTTTTAAAAACAAACTCTGATAACTCTCCACTGCATAGCTGGCAGAGTGTCCCTTAGAAAAAGAATAGCCTGAAAAACTTTCTATCTCATACCACACCCGATCGATCACATGTTGTTCATATCCCAATTTTTTACAATTAGTAAAAAAACTTTCCTCTATCCGTTGAAACTCTTCTCTCGATCGAAATTTACCCGACATTCCCCTGCGTAATACATCCGCTTCCGTCAAAGTCATGTCAGCAAAATGATGCGCCACTTTAATCACATCCTCCTGATAAACCATTACCCCGTAAGTTTCCTTCATGAGTTCATTTATCTTTTCATGAATGGCCTCATACTTACCCCCGTTACTTACCAAATGAAACCGCTCGATATAGGTCCGCATCATACCCGATCGCGCCACGCCCGGACGAATGATAGAACTTGCCGCCACTAGTGTGAGATAATCTTCACACCGCAACTTACCTAACAACATGCGCATGGCGGGTGACTCCACATAAAAGCAACCCATCGCCTTACTGTCGCGCAATAGTTTTTTTATTTTTTCATCTTTCTTAAAATCATGAAACCGGTGAATGTTCACATCTATTCCCCGATTGCGTTTTACATGCTTTACCGTTTCCTTTAAATGACCCAGTCCTCGCTGACTTAAAATATCAAACTTAAAAATGCCCATGTCTTCGGCATTGTGCATTTCAAAATGGGATACCGGATAGCCCTTGGGCGGAAACTGGATAGCCGTATACGCATAAATCGGTTTTTCAGTAATCAAAACACCGCCAGCATGGATAGAAATATT
>DDUM01000068.1:106231-137396 GCA_002344795.1 Flammeovirgaceae bacterium UBA2338
CGCAACACCGATCGTTTTTGGTAAGTGACGTGTGTCCCCAACAAACAAACATGATCACTTCCATACTTGGAGAAAATGTAATCATAGATCGCATCCCTGTTATCCCACGAAAAATCAATATCAAAGTCGGGTGGTGTGGAGCGTTCAGCGTTTAAGAACCTTTCGAAATACAAATCCAACTCAATCGGATCCACATTGGTAATTTCCAGACAGTAAGCCACCACACTATTGGCACCACTACCACGCCCTACGTAATCAAAACCCTGTCGCCTGGCAAACTGCAACAGATCGTAGGCAATAAGATAGTAAGCACAAAACCCTTTGCCCTTTATAATATTAAGTTCTCTTTGAAACCGCTCTCTTAAATCAGGCTGACTTACATCGTATCGATTACTAAACCCTTCCCACGCTTTGGTGACCAATAAATCCCAATCGCTTTCTTCACTTCCGGTTAATGTTTTTTTGTTCTTATCCGTTTTCAGTTCAAAATCGATTGAACATCGATTTACCAACTGTTGCGTGTTTTTAATCAAATCCGGGTAATCGGAAAACATCTCTGCCAGTTTTTCTTCCGGCATCATAATTTCATTGGGCAATGCTTGTTGCTCCTCCGCCAATTTGCTAAGCAGTGTGTTTTTATCAATGGACCGCAGTAAACGATGAACATTAAAATGAATCTTATTGGCAAAAGTGACGGGGTGATGAATCACAAATTTCGCTGTGTGCGTTTTGTACGGTTGATAAAGTTTTAAGTGGTTGATCTGATGAACGCGAACACCCAAAAATTCATACGGGCGAAGAAGATCAGGTTCCAATAATCCAAATGGATAGATCACAAAAACGTTTTCAAATACAGGGGCACGATTCGGTAAGGTTTTGTTATTTAAGTTGTGATAGGATAAAAACCTGTTGATCTCCTCAAATCCATCATTGTTCTGTGCAATCGCAATGAAAAGCAACTGATCCTCATTTCTGAATTCTACGCCCACCGCTATCTCCAGTTCATACGCTTCTTTACCAAAAGCAGTAAGCATACTTCCGTTGACAGGAGCTTTCTCTGCACAAAGTCGCAACATCTCAATGTAGGAAGCGGTGTTGTTGATCTCCGTAAGGATCAGTTTGTGTACACCACATCGCTTGGCTTCATTAAAAAGATCCTCCACCTGTAAGGTGCCGTATTTAAAACTGAAAGCGGTATGGCAGTTGAGGTACATTGATTAGCTGATGTGATGATTTTTTGATTAGATAATGTGTTGATTCACCAGATCATCGTCCATCAACTCATTACCACATCATCACATTATATTATCCTTTGAACGCATTCATTTCCATTCGCACCCGTTTGTTGACATTCAGTGTGGTGGCGCGAACCAATTTATCCACTCCGTACTTGTGCTTCATCCGATCCATCGCTTCATAAAGATTGATGCTCTCTTCTGTGTCATCAAACAAACTGATCTGGTGATTGCCATGTACTAAACTACTCAGGCGAACTCCCACCAATCGAATGAGCATTCTTTTGTTATAAAGTCGCTCAAACAATTCCAATACAACCCGAAGCAACACATGATCAGAAGAAGTATAAGGAATGTGTACTTGTTTGGTTTCTGTATCAAAATTGGCATAGCGGATTTTTACCGTCACACAAGAAGTGAGTTTTTTTTGCTCGCGAAGAGTAAACGCCACCTTTTCAATCATGGCGATTAAAATGGATTTGATTCCTTTTACGTCAATAGAATCCTGATCAAACGTGCTTTCTGTAGAAATCGATTTTTGCTCGCTGTAGGAAACAACCGGTGAGTTGTCGATACCATGCGCTTTGTTCCAGAGGCTAATGCCATTCTTGCCAAAAGCACTCACCAAAAATTTCAAAGGCATCTCCCGCAAGGTGGCTACTTTTCTCACGCCCATATCATAAAGAAAAGAAGCAGTCTGTTTTCCTATCATTGGAATTTTATCCACCGACAAAGGCGCCAAAAAATCCCTCTCCTCTCCTGCCGGAATATGCTTCTCCGCATTGGGTTTAAACTCTCCTGTAGCCACCTTGGACACCAGTTTATTCACTGACATACCCATAGAAATAGTGAGACCGCTATCCTTTATCACCTTTTTACGCAATTCCACCGCCCACTTGAAAGCCCCGAAGTAGCGATCCATACCCGAGGCATCGATATAAAATTCATCAATGGAGGCTTTCTCAAAAGCAGGAGCAGAATTGGCAATGATTTCAGTCACCAGGTGAGAGTGCTTGCTATAAGCCTCCATATCTCCGGAGATTACCTTGGCGTCAGGGCACAGTTGCAGGGCCAGATACATGGGCATAGCAGAGTGCACACCAAATTTCCTCGCTTCATAACTACAGGCCGCCACAACCCCACGTCCACTGCTTCCCCCTATTATTAAAGGTCTGTTTTTGAGCTCCTTGTGCAGCTTGCATTCTACTGCCACAAAGAAGGCATCCAAATCCATGTGTATGACATTGCGGGTATCCATTAAGCAATATTACTAAATATTTTAGTATTTACTAAAAATGATTTGAGTGTCATATTTGCTTGATAGTCAGTGATTTAACAGCTTTAAATATTTTATTCAAAATGGTTAGATATACTTTTTTAAGTATCTTTGGATTATGAATTGGAGGGATCATATCGTTTCGGACAAAGAAATCCTACTTGGGAAACCAACCATAAAAGGGACAAGAATTTCAGTCGAACTTATTCTCGATTTATTATCATCTGGATGGACGGAGGAAATGATTTTTGAGAGCTATCCTAACCTGAAATCAGAAGACTTAAAAGCTGTCTTCTCCTACTTAAAAGAAGGTATTGAACAGGAAATGTATTTTCCTATCCCTAAGATTGCTTGATGATTTTTCTGGCGAATGAAAATTTCCCATTTCCCAGTATAAATTTATTGAGGAGCAAGGGATTTGAAGTAATCAGCGTAGCTGAAAAATTCTCTGGTGCCTCAGACAAAACCGTAATCGAAATAGCTGAAAAAGAGAATCTAATCATACTCACTTTTGATAAAGATTACGGTGAACTCATTTTCAAATACAAAAGTAAAAGACCACCTGCTGTTATATTTTTTAGACATAAGGGCAAAATGCCAAATTTTGCCGGTGATGTACTTATCCGCTTAATTGATAGTAAAAAGATACATTTTGAAAAAATATTCACAGTCATTGAGAATGAAAATGTTCGTCAGAGGAGGTACCTCGAAGGCTAAATTTCCACCTTGTACCTAACACCCGTTAACCTTCCGTTTAAATTATTTTCAGTTTTTTGTTTGAATCCTCGGAAAAAAATTTCCATCCTTGTACCACAGCACAAGCAAAAAGTGAAGATGAACACAACGCAGCGATACGAAATAACTAACTCCCTGATCAATTCGATCACGGGTGTGCTTGTCATTATTAGCATCATTATACTTCGAAAACCGGGGAGGTGATACTATTATTTTAAAACTGAATAATAAACCGCCCCGAGAAATTGGGGCGGTTTTGTTTTATATGAGCCCTAACAAACTAACGATTGTTCTAAAGTATGTACTACACTAACGACACGACCCTTTTCCTAAATGGAAAATTCGTAAAAGCAGCAGACGCAAAGACCGACCTCTTCAGCCAAACACTTCACTATGGTTATGGTGTATTCGAAGGAATACGCGCTTACCAAACTGTGAATGGAGTAAAAGTTTTCAAATCACACGAGCATTATGAGCGATTACTTCGCAGTGCATCACTGATGGGTATACCACTCCATTACACCGCTGAAGAACTTACACAAGCTACTTACGAAGTGCTGGCAAGAAATAATCAAAGCAATGCCTACATACGTCCGTTGGTATTTTGTAGTCCCAACATGTCGCTCACCAGCCCCAATGAAGTTTCGCTAATGATTGCCACATGGGAATGGGGAAAATACCTGGGTGATCAACTCTTAAACGTTTGCATCTCATCCTTCCAAAGACCCAATCCAAAATCGTTTAAGATTGAGGCAAAGGCCTGTGGTCATTATGTGAACTCAATACTGGCGACTACTGAAGCCAAACAACGTGGCTTCGATGAGGGTCTTCTTCTCGACATTGAAGGATTTGTGGCCGAAGGGCCAGGTGCCAATTTCTTTTATGAGAAAGATGGCGTACTCTACACTCCCCCTAAAGGAAATATTCTTCCTGGCATCACACGTCAAACCGTACTGGAAATTTGTGCTGAGTTGGATCTGAAGGTGGTAGAAAAACTTTTTAAACCGGAAGAATTATTTGAAGCAGACAGCGCTTTCTTCTGTGGCACTGCTGCTGAAGTCATTGGAATTGACTCTATCGAAAGACAGAAATTCAACAAGCCGTGGAAAGAGTCTATAGGAGCTACAATCCAGGAAGCTTACCGCTGCCTTGTTTTAGACAAAAGTTATAGTTACGTGATCGTATAAATCCATGGAACTCAACAAATACAGTAAAACGATTACCCAAGACACCACATTGCCTGCTGCGCAAGCAATGTTGTATGGTATCGGATTGACTGAACACGATTTAAAAAAAGCACAGGTAGGAATTGTAAGCACTGGCTTTGATGGCAACACCTGTAACATGCACCTCAACGCACTGGCGCAAGAAGTAAAACAGGCCGTGTGGGATCAGGAATTGGTAGGATTGGTTTTTCATACCATTGGAGTAAGCGATGGAATTTCAAATGGCACCGAAGGTATGCGCTACTCTTTGGTGAGCCGCGAGGTCATTGCCGACTCGATTGAAACCGTTTGCAATGCACAATACTATGATGGGCTGATCGCGGTGGTAGGCTGTGATAAAAACATGCCAGGATCATTGATTGCCATGGGCAGGTTAAACCGACCCGCCATCATGGTGTACGGTGGAACGATTGCAGGAGGGCATTGGAAAGGAAAATCGTTAAACATTGTTTCAGCATTTGAAGCACTGGGCGAGAAGATGGCCAACAAACTTTCCGATGATGACTTCAAAGGCATTATTCAAAATGCTTGTCCAGGAGCTGGCGCATGCGGTGGCATGTACACTGCCAACACCATGGCTTCTGCTATAGAAGCATTAGGCATGGCGCTTCCCTACTCTTCTTCCAACCCTGCTTTGAGCAAAGAAAAATCAGCGGAATGTAAAACCGCCAGCGAAGCCATCCATTTGCTTTTGGAGAAAGACATCAAGCCCCGCGACATCATGACGATGAAGGCTTTCGAAAATGCAATGACCCTAGTAATGGCATTGGGTGGTTCTACAAATGCGGTGTTGCATTTAATTGCTATGGCGAGATCTGTAGGGTTAAAAGTAACTCAGGAAGACTTTCAGCGCATTTCTGACAGCACCCCACTAATTGCCGACCTGAAACCAAGTGGAAAGTATTTGATGGAAGACCTGCACAAAACGGGCGGCACACCCATGGTGATGAAATACCTACTTGACAAAGGACTTCTTCAAGGTGATTGCCTTACCGTTACCGGCAAAACCATTGCGGAAAACCTCAAAGATGTCGAATCCATTGATTTTGAAAAACAGGACATCATTGTACCTCTCGAAAATCCAATTAAAGAATCCGGACACATTCAAATCTTATATGGCAACCTGGCCGAAAAAGGGTCAGTTGCCAAAATCACTGGCAAAGAAGGTGAAAAATTCAAAGGCAAAGCCCGTGTATTCAATGGCGAGTTTGAATTGATCGATGGAATTTCTTCCGGAAAAGTAAAAGAAGGCGATGTGGTAGTGATTCGCTATGTTGGCCCCAAGGGTGCACCTGGCATGCCTGAGATGTTAAAACCAACAAGTGCCATAATGGGAGCTGGTCTTGGGAAAAATGTAGCACTCATTACCGATGGAAGATTTTCCGGAGGCACTCATGGATTTGTGGTGGGACACATCACTCCCGAGGCACACGTTGGGGGATTACTCGCTTTGGTTGAAGATGGCGACTGGATTGAAATCGATGTAAGCAAACACCAACTGAATTTATTGGTGGACGAAAAAACATTAGCGATTAGAAAATCAACTTTCAAAACACCGGAGCTACGGGTTAGCAATGGTGTACTCTATAAATATGCGAAACAAGTAAAAACTGCTGCAGATGGATGCGTTACTGACGAAGACTAAAGAAAAAAATCAATCATCAACTCTACAAAAAATTTCAGGGTCTGAGGCTTTGCTTCAATGCCTTGTTGCTGAAGGAGTCACCACATTATTTGGATATCCGGGTGGTGCCATTATGCCAGTGTATGATGCATTGTATCGATACTCAGATAAATTAAATCACATTTTGGTTCGTCATGAACAAGGAGCCGTTCATGCAGCACAGGGATTTGCCAGAGTTTCTGGTGAGGTGGGAGTAGCACTCGCTACATCAGGTCCAGGAGCAACCAATCTTGTGACTGGCCTGGCGGATGCCTTAATTGATTCTACCCCGGTTGTTTGTATCACAGGTCAGGTGTTCGCCCACTTATTGGGTACAGATGCCTTTCAAGAAATTGATGTGATCAACACCACTAACCCTGTTACCAAATGGAATGTACAAATCACCGAAGGGAAAGATATTGCTGAATCTGTTGCAAAAGCATTTTTTATTGCACGTTCTGGCAGACCAGGTCCTGTGCTGATTGACATCACAAAAAATGCACAAAATGAGTTGATCGATCAGTTTGAGTATAAAAAATGTGAGCAGGTTAGAACGTACAAGCCTAAACCTGTTTTGCAGTTTCCGCAAGTTGAAGACGCGGCTGACCTTATCAATCAGGCAAAGAAGCCTTATTTATTGGCAGGCCAGGGCGTGCTGCTTTCCGGAGCGACCGATGAACTGGTTGCTCTTTCAGAGAAAACTGGAATTCCTGTGGCATGTACCTTACTTGGATTGGGCGCCTTTCCAACAGACCACCCTAATTATGTAGGATTTCTCGGCATGCACGGCAACTATGGCCCCAATGTAAATACCAATGAATGCGATGTGTTGATTGCCGTGGGCATGCGCTTCGATGACCGCGTTACAGGAAACGTAGCCAAGTATGCCACACAGGCTAAGGTTGTGCATATTGAAATTGACAGGGCGGAAATTAATAAAATCATTAAGGCCGATATGGGCATACATGCCGATGCCAAAGAAGCGCTGACAGAGTTAACAAAACTTTGTAAAGCTGGTAATCACAATTCATGGATCAAAAGTTTTGAGGCTTTGAATCACATGGAACATGAAAAGGTAATTAGCAGAGAGTTTAATCCCAGTGGCGAACTGAAAATGGCTGAGGTAATCAACCATCTTTCATTATTAACAAATGGAAAAGCCATTGTAGTAACGGATGTTGGCCAACATCAAATGATTGCGGCCCGCTACTATGCTTACAAAGACCCTAGAACAAATGTTACTTCAGGGGGAGCAGGAACGATGGGATTTGCCCTACCCGCAGCAATGGGTGCCAAACTGGCAAAGCCAAACCAACAGGTAATAGCTGTAATTGGGGATGGGGGATTTCAAATGACCCCTCAGGAATTAGGAACCATTATGCAGTATAAAATTCCTGTAAAAGTGCTCGTACTCAATAATTGTTTTTTGGGAATGGTTCGCCAATGGCAAGAGTTATTCCATGAGAAGCGATACTCCTGTACAGAAATGGCAAATCCTGATTTTATCAAATTGGCTCAAGCCTACGACATACCAGCAAAAAAAGTATGTGATCGCAGTGAACTTATTACCTCACTAAATGAAATGCTTGAATCGGAAACCGCCTATTTTCTGGAAGTAGTAGTGGGCAAGGAGGACAACGTATTTCCCATGATACCTACCGGAGCTGGAGTAGCTGATATTTTATTAGAAAAAGCTGAATAACAAAAACTATGAAACAAGAATATACACTTGAATTATCCGCAGAAAACAATTTTTCAATATTGAACAGGATCGTTAATGTGCTCAACAGAAGACGAGTACGCATTAAAAAATTAATTGCACATGAAATCACGGATGATTTTCGCAAAGGGGGTGCGTTGCTGCTGATTTATACTACCTCAGAGATGATGGAAAAAGTGAAACATCAATTAGAAAAATTGATTGAAGTAGATTATGCCAACTACTACCCTGGCAGTGATGTGTTCGATGAAATAAATAACAGAGACAGTAAAGAAGTAGTAATTAGTTAAAATAAACAGAATCAAAAATTTAAAAATATAAAATTATGGCACAGATCAATTTTGGAGGAACATTGGAGGAGGTAGTTACTCGAGAAGAGTTTCCTATGGAAAAAGCACTTGAGGTATTGAAAAATGACACTATAGCAATAATTGGATATGGCGTTCAGGGGCCGGCACAGGCATTGAACCTACGTGATAACGGATTCAACGTAATTGTAGGACAGAGAAAAGGATCTAAAACATGGGACAAAGCCGTTTCACACGGTTGGGTACCGGGCGAAACACTTTTTGAAATTGAAGAAGCAGTAAAACAAGGTACTGTCATCGAATACTTACTTTCGGATGCTGGTCAAATTGCCTTATGGCCAACAGTAAAACCTCACTTAACTGCTGGAAAGACTTTGTACTTTTCTCATGGGTTTGGAATTACATTCAAAGAAAAAACAGGAATCGTTCCCCCTGCTGACATCGATGTGGTACTGGCTGCACCGAAAGGTTCTGGTACTTCCGTGAGAAGATTATTTAAACAAGGAAAAGGAATCAACTCCAGTTATGCTGTTTTTCAAGATGCCACTGGCCGTGCTGAGGAGAGAGCCATTGCATTAGGAATAGGCGTAGGCTCTGGTTATCTGTTCAAAACAGATTTCAAAAAAGAAGTATATTCTGATTTGACTGGAGAGCGTGGCACGCTCATGGGTGCCATTGCAGGAATTTTCGAGGCGCAATATGAAGTACTTCGGTCCAAGGGACATTCTCCGTCAGAAGCATTCAACGAAACGGTAGAAGAACTTACGCAAAGCCTAATGCCCCTGGTAGCTGAAAATGGAATGGATTGGATGTATGCCAATTGTTCCACCACCGCACAGCGAGGTGCCCTGGACTGGAAGAAAAAATTCAAAGCAGTAACCCTCCCTGTGTTTAGAGAATTGTATGACAGTGTAGAGAGTGGCGCAGAAGCACAACGCACCATTGATAAATGTAGCCAACCTGACTACCGCGAAAAGCTTGCTGAGGAATTGAAAGAATTACGTGAAAGCGAGTTGTGGCAGGCAGGAGCTGCAGTGCGTCAGCTAAGACCTGAGAAAGCAACTGTAGAGGCAAGTATGATAGACTAAATCAAATAGGCAGTTGACAATAAACAATTGACATTATGTTATTTGTCAATTGACCTGTTGTCAACTGTCAATTCCTTGAATAATGATAAACATAACCCTAAATCAACTTGACATCAACACAGCTGCAGAGGTACTACAAAAAGTAGTCATCAAAACTCCCTTGCAGTACCATCGCAAGCTATCTGAAAAGTACGGATGTGACCTGTATTTGAAACGTGAGGATTTACAAAATGTACGATCCTATAAAATCCGGGGAGCGTATAATCTCATTCAGAGCCTTTCTCAGGAACAGCGAAAGAACGGTGTTGTCTGTGCAAGTGCCGGCAACCACGCACAGGGTGTTGCCTTTTCGTGTCGAGAGTTGGAGATTAAAGGGGTAATTTACATGCCTTCTATTACGCCCAAACAAAAAATCAATCAGGTGAGGATGTTTGGTGGAGAGAATGTTGAGATCTTTTTGATTGGAGATACTTTCGATGAATGCCAATACCACGCGCTGCTACACGCTAAGAACCATAAGATGGAGTTTATCCCCCCCTTCGATCATTTAAAAATAATTGAAGGGCAGGGAACGGTGGCCAAAGAAATTCTGGCCGACCAACCTGATATTGATTTGATTTTTGTTCCTGTTGGGGGTGGTGGTCTTTGTGCCGGAGTGTCCAGCTATTTAAAAACATTTTCTCCTCATACAAAAATCATTGGCGTAGAGCCACAAGGAGCACCTTCCATGACGGAAGCATTGAAAGCTGGTCATCCTGTAGTATTAGACAAAATTGAAAATTTTGTAGATGGCGCATCCGTTAAAAAAGTAGGTGATATCACTTTTGAATTTTGTAAAGATGCCATCAGCAAAATGCTTTTAGTACCAGAAGGAAAAGTAAGCACTACAATTCTTCAGCTTTATACCGAAGATGCCATTGTTGCCGAACCTGCAGGAGCACTCAGCATTGCAGCCCTGGAGCAGTATGCCGATCACCTAAAAGGTAAAACCGTAGTTTGTGTGATCAGCGGGGGCAACAACGACATCGATCGCATGCAGGAGATTAAAGAAAGATCGCTGCTACATGAAGGATTAAAACATTATTTCATTGTTCGTTTTGCACAACGGCCAGGAGCACTTAAGGAATTTGTCAATCACATCCTTGGCCCTGATGATGACATTGTCCGTTTTGAGTTTATTCAAAAACACAACAAAGAGACAGGGCCCGCTTTGATTGGCATTGAGGTGAAGGATGTGGATGATTTCCATTTGCTGGTAAGCCGTATGGATTCAGAAAAAATCAACTATACCCTCATCAACGAGAATGAAAATTTGTTTGAGTATTTGGTGTAGTAGGCATGTAGAGGTTTTAAACCATGATCAAAGTTCTGATTTCTTAATTTCGATGAAAGGGTGCAACAGTGGCATTGGGCCAAAATAAAATACCCATCAGGTTACGCTGATGGGCATTTCAATTATAGAGCCAACGCTATTTCACTTTCTCACCATTCAAGCCAACTTTTAGTTTGTCAATCGAAAAGTCTAAAAATTCAGTGACAGCTTTACCTACCTCTCTGGTATAAACTTCAGAGTCACACTTAATCACATCACTTAACTCCACAGCTGAGTTGGATACTGAAAAGTAGGAAGCATAAGATGGTACAGAGGTAACTTGTTTCTTTGCTTGAGATTTAAATTCCTGCGCTGCAAAAACGCCATTAATTTTTATTGGCTCTTTCAACATCACCTCAATATATTTATCAGGGGTTGCGGCACCCGGCTTGTTTAACTTCCCAGATGCGTAAGTGGCTCTTGCGTTTTCTACCCTTAAATAAGCACCTCCTTTAATCTTCACTGTACCCAATGCCGCCTTCTGATCCATATACATACTAGGAACATTCACAGCCACATCAACCACAATCATATCGTCCAACTCCTTTGAGAGTTTGGGAAGTCCCTTGTGATAGACCGATGTAGTAAATTCGGAGGTTTCACCTCCCAGGTTAGAAATAAAACCTCCTTTTTCCTTCCCCTTCTTAGTTACTTTTTTTACATAATAAGAAAATCCTTCCGGAACTACCATTAAACTCCCTTCTATCTGCTCTTCGTTAATTCTGGGTCCGCTCAACAATTCATCGTCAGCAAAAGACTCCAAATCCTTATAATCATTGGAAGTGTATACTTCCAATCCAAGATTTTTAAGTTTCGCAACGTAGTCATTGTACAGGCTATTCGTCAATTGCTGCAGTTGTTCTGGCTCAATGCCTTCTACTCCCACAGCTAATCGGGCGGTTGCATCGCCCGTATACGAACCACCACCAAACTGACGGCCTCCTTGAATGGTCTTCTCTGCTTCGGCAATCATTTGGTAATACACTTTGAAATTTTTAACAAACACCTTCTTCGGAGCCTCATTAAGGTCTTTAGACTGCATTTGGCCTATATCAACCATCTTATCAGTGATCATTTGAGCATTCATCTCCAATGAGAATATCAGTGCGATTAATACAGCTACTGTTTTTATTTTAATTCCATCAGGTTTCATAACAATTAGGTTTGATTTCATGATATAAAGATCAGCAATGATTGAAGGGGAGGTAATACCCTCATCAGTGCATTTCCATATACCGTAAACCCGCAAAAATTAAATGAGGTTGTTGGCGTAGGCAAACTTGATCAGACCGACCAATGAGTTCGTTCCTGTCTTTTTAAAAATATTCTTTCGGTGGGTTTCTACTGTTCTTTCGCTGATGAACAGTTCTTCTGCAATCTGTTTGTTAGTAAACTCCCTGGCAATTAGTTTTAAAATTTCCCGTTCGCGATCAGTCAATAATTTGCCTTCATCCGGGTTTTGAAGGTTAACGATTAACATTTTATTAATATCGTTACTGAGAAAAACTTTCCCAGCCTGAACTTCGCGAATGGCCTGCAACAATTCGTTCTGTGTATCCTTCTTAAGTACATAACCATTCACCCCCGCTTTAAGAATTTCTTTCACCAGGTGCACTTCATCATGCATACTTAATACTATAATTTTTATGTTTTGATTGACCCTTTTCACCAAATGGATCAGCGAAAGCCCATCCATGCCCGGCATATTAAAGTCCGTTATCAACAAGTCAGCGTCATTTCCTTTCAGAAATTCCAAAGCGCGTTCAGCGCTATCTGCCTGAAATACAACTTCATAATCCTCTTTTTCTAACAGACTTTTTACCCCGTCACTTAAAATTACATGATCATCGACCAGAAGTACCTTCATTCTTAACCCTCTATGTTTTCGCCAAAAATCAAAGATACCCGCCTTGTGCATAGGAGCAAGAATACATTCCTGCGAAAGGTAAAACCATCCGTGCTATAGGGTATTTTTCAGTTTTTCTGCCTCCTGCTCTTGCGGGACACCTTCTACTGGAACCCTAATGATAAGTGTGGTACCCGATCGTTTAGGATGAGAATCTATTTCCAGTTCGCCATGAACCAGCTTTATTCTTGACAAGATGTTCCGCCATCCATTTCCGCTGCCCAGTTCCAATACGCCAGTGTCGAACCCCTTGCCCGTATCCTCAATAGTAATACTCAACTCGTTTTCATGGCCTACCAATTGTATCTCTATTTTTGGTGCTTGCCCATATTTCAAAATATTATTCACCCACTCCTGTATGACGCGGTATAGAGAAATCTCGAGCAACTCCGATAACCGATCAGGCACATCAAACGAGGTGACCGAAACCATGACCTGACCTGAAGATGTGACTCGCAAAGCCA
The DNA here is from genome assembly GCA_002344795.1 of Flammeovirgaceae bacterium UBA2338. Lineage (GTDB taxonomy): Bacteria > Bacteroidota > Bacteroidia > Cytophagales > Cyclobacteriaceae > ELB16-189. The sequence goes on from DDUM01000068.1 coordinate 119,225, forward strand.
TTTCTTTCAAGGCTGGTACCAACCCAAATTGAATCAGTGTTTGTGGCATCAGGTTGAAAGCAATTCCTCTAATTTCTTTTTGCATCTCATCAATCACCCTTTCTGATTTCGACACAACCTCTACTCTCGACTCCATGGGAGAATTGGAATTAATATTTCCCAACAATAACCTTAAAGAAGAAATCAGCTGCCCCATTCCATCATGCAAGTCTTGCGCAAATCGTTTACGTTCCAATTCCTGAGAGGACAGGGCCGCCTGAATGGAGGCTTCCTGTAATTGGATTTCCAATTCCTTCTCCAAAAGTTCCTGCTTTCGTTTAAAACGACTTTTGTTGAGCAAGAGGATGATCACAAGCATTCCAATAAGCACAATTAGAAATACAGCTACTATTATTGCCCTGTTAAACTGAGCCTCCCTTTCCACCAACTCTGCGTTCTGCTCCAGAATCTGGTTGTCCTTAATGGAGGTCTGGTATTTAGTTTCCAGTTCACTTACCGTTTTCAATCTCTCATTTTTGAAAATAGAATCCCTTAATACGTAAAATTTATCCTGATAGGCCAGTGCCTGCCGTAAATCACCCCGCTCTTTATTAAAAGTGTATAAATCAAAATAGGTGTCTCTTATTTTTTCAAGACTTTTCGATGCCAATGCATAGTGAAGCGCACTATCAAAATATATTCCAGCTTGACGAAAATTCTTTTGCTTTGTTTTTAATTGACCCAGATTAGTGAAGGAACCAGCGTACGTGTATGGGCTATTAATTCTTCTTGCCAATTCCAATGAAGTTAACAAATATTGTTCTGCCTGAACATACTGTTGCATCTTCATCAATGTGTTACCAATATTATTGAAGGTAAACTTTATATCGATGGAATCCGGAACAGGATCCAATTCAAAAATTTTGAAATGATAGAATAGTGCCGAATCAGGTTTATTCCAATCATCAAAATTTATTGCAATCGCATTAAGGCATATGGCTTTATGCATACTGTCTGCTCCACCTTCAACTGCGGTATTAAAACATATCTTTCCATACGCTACTCCTTTATCAAAATCCTTGAACTCGTGATAAATAATGGCAATGTCTGCCAGCTGGTAGGCAACACCATTGATATCATTCGCTTTTTTGGCCCATTCCAATCCTTGTTGAGAAAATGAAAGTGATTCCTCATAAACACCCAGATCAATATAAGTACGGCTTATCCATCGGCAAATCAAAAAACATTGTTCAGGCACCTGGTCAATACCAGCGTGTCTGAGAAAACGCTTGCCATAATATAGAGTAGAATCCTGTCTCTTATCTCTGTACGACCGATTGGTCTTTGCGAACAAGAAATTAAGTGAATCATCTGCAGTCTGAATTTTCTTTTGCGCTTCACCAAAATATAAAATACTCCTCTCCTTTGAGGTTACCGCACTATCCAGTAAGGATTGAAAACTTTGACCATAACCTTCAAATGATAAAACAGAAAGTATCAAGAAAATAATTTGCCATCTCATAGATCAACAAGAATCACTAATAAAGAAGGCAAAAAATATAAATCTACGGGCATTGAAAGTTTTGATTAAAAACACAAAATCAGAATATTAAAGTTAAGCATTGACTACCAAACACTCGTCAGCTTTTGAAAATCTTTTCATTGAATTCGTTGAACGGTTCAACAACTTTTCACACCTTGTCGTCACATTGATAATTAAGATGTAGATAAACTAAAAAATACAACCTATACCTAAACTGTTCCGCCCCGACCCCGATAATTATCGAGGTCGGGGCGGTTTTCGTTTTTTAAGGGTACTCCGAACTAACGATTGTTAAATCTTTTATGTCAAAAACACTTTTCGATAAAATCTGGGACAAGCACATTGTAAAACACAAGGAAGGCCACCCTGATCCGCTTTTTATAGATCGTCATTTTATTCATGAGGTCACGAGCCCACAAGCTTTTGACGGATTAAAGAAAAGGGGAATAGGCGTCTTTAACGCCCAACGCACTACCGCTACAGCAGACCATAACGTTCCTACCAAGGATCAACATCTTCCCATCAAAGAAGCATTGTCGCGGCATCAGGTAGAAACATTAAGAAAAAACTGCAAAGACTTTGGTGTGACGCTTTACGATCTCGGTCATCCGTTTCAGGGAATCGTTCACATTATTGGCCCGGAGTTAGGATTAACGCTGCCAGGCATGACCATTGTTTGTGGAGATAGCCACACCTCCACCCATGGAGCCTTTGGTACCATCGCTTTTGGTATTGGCACCAGTGAGGTAGAACAAGTATTGGCCACACAATGTATTCTCCAATACAAGCCGAAGCGGATGAAGATCGAAATCAATGGTCGGTTGAGCAAAGGAGTGTTAGCCAAAGACATCATTCTTTACATCATTTCAAAAATTTCCTCCAGTGGAGCCACCGGATATTTTGTAGAGTATGCTGGCGATACCATTGAAAATTTGTCCATGGAGGCGCGCATGACCATTTGCAACATGAGCATTGAAATGGGTGCACGGGGTGGACTCATTGCCCCTGATCAAATCACATTTGATTACATCAAAGGAAAAAAATTTGCCCCACAAGGTGCTGAACTGGATAAAAAAATAGAACAGTGGAAAACGTTGAAATCCGACAAGGATGCAATGTTTGATAAGGTATTGACCTTCGATGCCACTGACATCGGCCCCATGATTACGTATGGCACTAACCCCGGCATGGGAATTAAAATAACAGATCGCATTCCTACTCCAGAAGAACTAAAAGACATAAGCGAACAACCTTCCTTTATCAAGTCGCTGAATTATATGGGGCTTGAACCCGGCTCACAACTTCTAGGCAAACACATCGACTATGTTTTTATAGGAAGCTGCACCAACGCACGCATTGAAGACTTGCGGTTAGTGGCTTCCATTGTTGACGGAAAGAAAAAAGCCGAAGGTGTAGAGGTATGGATCGTACCGGGGTCAAAGCAAGTGGAAGATCAAGCCCGCAAGGAAGGACTGGATAAAATTTTTGAAGCTGCTGGATTTGAATTGAGAAGCCCGGGATGTTCGGCATGCCTTGGTATGAATGAAGACAAAATTCCGGCAGGGAAGTATTGTATTTCTACTTCCAACAGAAACTTTGAAGGAAGACAAGGACCCAAGTCAAGAACATTTTTAGCCAGCCCACTGAGCGCAGCGGCTGCTGCTATTACGGGAAGAGTAACTGATGTACGCGAACTGCTAACCAATGAACAGTTGACAATAAGGAATTGACAAAGTACTCTCCTTGTCAATTGAATTTTGTCAACTGTCAACTACTTAAATAAAATGAAAGAAAAATTTAGCACAATAAAAAGCACAGCAGTCCCCCTCCCCAACGAGAACGTGGATACGGATCAGATTATTCCTGCTCGGTTTCTTAAAGCAACTACACGTGAAGGCTTTGGTGAAAATTTATTCAGAGACTGGCGGTATGATAGTAATAATCAACCGATTGGTGACTTTGTACTAAACAATACAACGTATACTGGAAAAGTTTTAGTAGCGGGTAAAAATTTCGGTTGTGGTAGTAGTCGTGAGCATGCTGCCTGGGCTCTTTATGATTACGGTTTTCGCGTTGTGGTCTCCAGTTTTTTCGCAGACATTTTTAAAAACAACGCACTCAACAACGGATTACTCCCAGTAGTCGTATCTGACGAGTTTCTACAAACTATACTTAAAAGGATTAGCACTAATCCCAGTACTCCAATTATAGTGGATCTAGAAAATCAAACCATCTCTTTCGAGGAAATGGAAGAAACGTTTGAAATCAATCCCTATAAGAAATCCTGCATGATCAATGGCTATGATGACATCGACTATCTGTTGAGCCTGAAAGAAGACATTCAACAATTTGACTTACAACAATCGTGAAAAAATTAATAACCCTACTCCCCGGTGACGGTATCGGCAAAGAAGTAACTGCAGAGGGGAAAAGAGTATTAGAAAAAATTGCCCAGGAGTTTGATCATCAATTCGAATTCAATGAGGCCATCATCGGTCATGACGCTATTGAAGCTACAGGCAATGCATTACCTGATGAAACACTTGCGATCCTTAGAAAAGCCGATGCAATACTATTTGGTGCTGTGGGTCACCCCCATTACGACAACAATCCTTCTCTGAAAGTAAGACCGGAACAAGGATTACTAAAAATGAGAAAAGAGCTCGGGCTGTATGCCAACCTGCGGCCAATCAAATTATTTGATGAACTGCTCGATGCATCCAGTATCAAACCAGAAATCTTAAGAGGTTCCGACATCTTATTCTTTAGAGAGCTTACGGGTGATGTGTACTTCGGAGAAAAGGGAAGGAAAGACAACGACACTACCGCCTACGATGTGATGATCTATTCTAAATATGAGATTGAAAGAATAGCACACAAGGCATTCGCAGCAGCCCAAACCAGAAAGAAAAAATTAGTGTCTGTAGACAAAGCCAACGTACTCGAAAGTTCACGATTGTGGCGATCCGTAGTTCAGGAAGTTGGTGCCGCATATCCTGACGTTGAACTCTCCCACATGTTTGTAGATGCTGCGGCTATGAAATTGATTCAGGCTCCCACTAGTTTTGATGTGGTTCTCACAGGAAATCTTTTCGGGGATATTCTTACGGATGAAGCATCACAAATTGCTGGCTCGATGGGTATGCTGGCTTCCGCTTCCATTGGCGATAGTGTTGGGTTGTATGAACCGATCCATGGCAGCGCACATGATATTACGGGCAAAGGCATTGCCAATCCATTGGCTTCCATTCTTTCCACCGCTTTGATGCTCGATATTTCATTCGGGCTAAAAGAGGAATCACAACACATCATTAACGCTGTATCTCAAACATTAAAAGCCGGGTTCCGAACGATCGATATCGCTGATTCGCAAACCGACAAAGATAAAATATTAAGTACGGAGCAAATGGGAACACAAGTGACCCAACGTATCCGCGCAAACGAAACTGTACCTGTTAACTAATTAAAGTTATGAGCAAAAAAATTCAAATATTTGACACTACCCTTCGCGATGGCGAACAAGTACCCGGTTGTCAATTAAAGACAGAGGAAAAAGTAATTATCGCCCGCGAACTGGAAGCATTGGGTGTAGACGTCATAGAAGCAGGCTTTCCTATTTCTAGCCCGGGTGATTTTAAATCTGTAGTAGCATTAACGAAATCGGTAAAAGAACCAGTCGTGTGTGCGCTCACCCGTGCCAAAAAAGAAGACATCGATGTGGCCGCTGATGCTTTGCGTTACGCCAAACGTGGTAGAATACATACCGGTATAGGATCCTCTGATGTGCATATCAAAAACAAATTTTATAGCACCAGAGAGCAAGTGTTGGAGCAAGGGGTGTGGGCTGTGGCTTACGCCAAAGAAAAAGGGCACGAGGTAGAGTTCTATGCAGAAGATGCCGGAAGAGCTGATCTGAAATTCCTTGCGCAATTGATTGAAGGGGTGATTGCTGCAGGTGCCGATGTGGTCAATATTCCAGATACCACAGGTTATTGTTTGCCTGATCTGTTTGGCAAACGAATAAAGTACCTGACTGAAAATGTGCGCAATATTGACAAGGCGATCATTTCGGTTCATTGTCATAATGATTTGGGAATGGCCACAGCCAACACCATAGCAGGCCTTTGCAACGGTGCACAGCAAGCAGAGGTAACGATCAACGGAATTGGAGAGCGGGCAGGAAACACTTCTTTGGAAGAGGTTGCCATGATCATCAACACCCACCAGGATTTAAATTTTCATACCAATATTAAAGCTGAAAAAATCTATGCGTTAAGCAAATTAGTGTCTGGTATGATGCGCATGCCTGTACAGCCCAACAAAGCAATAGTAGGAAGCAATGCTTTTGCACACAGCTCTGGCATCCATCAGGACGGATTTCTAAAACACTCAGAAAATTACGAAATCATCAGTCCGGATAAAGTAGGAGTACCCTCCTCTTCTATTGTATTAACCGCACGCAGTGGAAGAGCAGCACTCAAGCACAGAATTGAATTGTTGGGGTACCACTTTGAAGGAGAAGACTTAAATCACTTGTATGAGAATTTTCTTTCCATGGCAGATGAAAAGAAAATGATTGGGGATGAAGACCTGATGATGCTGGTGGGTCTGATGCCTGTCTTTGTTAAAGGATAAGAAAACCGTCATTGCGAAGTGAAGCAGAGAAGCATGAAAGCTTCGGTTGTTCCTACCTCGCAATGACGATTATTCAATGACAACAATTCCTATTTTTTCAGAGTTGGGTAAGTAATCCCCAACTGTTCCAAATAACTATCATACTTGGTTTCGTCATAGTAGTATTTCTCCAACTGAGGACGAAACTCCTTCATAATGTCTGAATTCAGATAAATGGCCGGTTTATCATCCTTTGTAAGCATTGGCTTGTACTGTTTCTTTGCCTGTTGAACATTGTCAAAATAATCTTTTGCACTGGCAACAATTTCTGGCTTAGTCAATAAATCGATGATGGTCATTGCCTGTACCATGGCGCCATTGGTCACTCCTTTGTGTGCAATGGGTGTGGCCATCGCAATAGCATTGGCCCAATTATGACCTGGCAGGCCTGGAATATTAGAAGGAAATCTCATGGTCACCGTGGGCACCTTCCAGGAGATGTCACCAATATCATCGGAACCTCCACTTCTTGGCTCTTTGTCTGGCTCTTTAAATTCATCCAACTTGGTAGGCATTCCATCATACTCCTCTTTGGCACTTACTTCCTTCTGCACTGCTTTGGCAAATAGTTGGTCTTTTTCTGACCATTGAGGCAATCCCACCACTTTAATGTTTTCATTCATGGCTTCCGCCACGGGTTTATTGAAATGGCGTGGCCATGCAGTACCTAATGTTCTGTGTGTTACAGTGGTGTTTGTCATTTTTGCAGCACCTTCGGCAATGCGATTGCCATTTTCGAAAAGGTTCATAATATTAGGGTAGGTAATTTCCCTGAAATAATACCAGATAGAAGCTTTTTGCGGCACCACATTGGGCTGGTCACCTCCGTTGGTAATGATGGAATGCGAACGCTGCAAAGGCTCCAAGTGTTCACGCTGATATTGCCATCCAATGCTCATTAATTCAACTGCATCCGCAGCACTGCGTCCTCTCCAAGGTGTACCTGCAGAGTGAGCAGACTCTCCTTCAAAAGTATATTCTACCGAAATAAGACCTGTGCCAGATGCAGCACCATACGATACACCCAGGTTAGAACCTACGTGAGTAAACAAACAAATATCTACGTTGTCGAAATAACCATCGCGGGTGTAGTAAGCTTTTGCGCCTACCAATTCTTCAGCAATACCAGGCCATACCATGAGCGTACCCGGTATTTTTTCGCGCTCCATGATTTCTTTCACTGCCAGGGCTGCTGCAATGTTCAAGGGAGTGCCTGCATTGTGTCCTTCACCATGGCCCGGTGCTCCTTCTACGATAGGGTCATGATAAGCTACACCCGGTTTTTGTGAAGCCTTCGGAATACAATCCACATCGCTCCCCAATGCAATCAACGGCTTTCCACTTCCCCAGGTGGCCGTCCATGCGGTGGGCATGCCAGCTATACCCATTTCAATTTTAAATCCATTTTCTTTCAGAATTCCTGTAAGGTATTTGCTCGTTTCATATTCCTGAAATCCAAGCTCAGCAAAACTGAACACCTTATCTACCATCACCTGAATGCGCTTAGCATCAGCCTGCACCTTCTCAGAAGCTTCGTTTTTTAAAGCATTAATTTTCTTTGCTGACAATTTGGGACCTTGCGCATAGGCAAACCCCGAAACCATCATGCAAACCAATAGTAATCTTACTTTCATCTTTATAGGTTTAGTTTTTGGTTGATTTATCAACTAACAATTTAATGATTGCACGGTGCCCTTCCGATAGTAATTGCAGTCAAATGCTCAACTCTGAAATGGTCGGTTGTATTTGGCTTCAAAAGGTATGTATGCCAAGAAATTGAGTGCTTTTTTTAATCCCCCTTGAGTTTTTCCAATAAAATTGTTGGAATGGGTGCCACTTTCCGTTTCTCATAATCAAAGCACACAATCCCCGTTTTGCCCCTTGCTGTTTCCTTGCCTGTAGTGAGGTTGGTAATCAGGTAAAACATATCGAATCCGTACTTATTGAAATCCGTGACAGCAATCTCTACACTTAACTGATCTCCCAAAAAAGATTCGGACTTATAGACAACTACAGCATCGGCAATAATCTGGCCCACAGTTCCATCAAAGCTGATCTCTCCGGCAAACCCAAGATGCCGGTAGAAAATCACCCGAGCGTCTTGCATCAAGGCCAATATGGTGTCATTACCTACATGACCTCCGTAATTGATGTCACTCACACGAACAGTAAGCTTAGTATTAAAAATAAAATTTGAAGGTAACGCTAAGGTGATGCGGGCCATATTCTGTTATTATAAGACAGCAATTTAATCCGCTTTAAAATAATAACTATATTAATACGTCCTAAAGGTTAAAAATCATCCTATGCAAACTATCCTTGGCGCCAATGGTGTGATTGCCAACAATGTTTCCAAACATTTGACTCAATACACCAACGAAATCCGTTTGGTAAGCAGAAATCCAAAAAAAGTGAACGAAACAGATCAGCTCATGAAGGCTGACCTGTTGAACGCCCAACAAACGGCTGATGCCATTCAGGGATCCAAAGTAGTTTATCTCACTGCTGGTATCCCTTATCGCACAGCAACCTGGAAAACGCAATGGCCCATTGTTATGCAAAATGTGATCGATGGGTGCAAACAGCACAATGCTAAACTGGTATTTTTTAGTAATGTGTATCCATACGGTCTGGTGGAAGGTAAAATGACGGAGGAAACGCCATTCAATCCCTGTAGCAAGAAAGGAGAGGTAAGAGCAAAAATTGAAACATCCCTGTTGAACGAAGTAAAAAAAGGAAACCTTCAGGCTCAAATTGTAAGGGCGGCAGATTTTTATGGACCGCACACGCCATTTGAGTTATTTGAAAGTAATGGTGTTCGATAATTTTGCCAAAGGAAAAAAGGCACAGTGGTTCATTTCCGATAAGCTAAAGCATTCTTTCTCCTACACACCCGATGCGGGTAAGGCCACAGCCTTGTTGGGAAATACTGATCACGCTTACAATCAGGTTTGGCATCTGCCAGTCGATCCAAAAACTCTCACTGGAAAGGAGTTTATTGACATGGCGGCCAAAGCCTTCGGTGTGGCTCCCGATTATATGATACTCAAAAGATGGATGGTGCAAATGGCGGGGCTTTTTATTGGCGACATCAAAGAGTCGGTGGAAATGTTATATCAAAGCGAAAATGATTATTTGTTTGACTCCTCCAAATTTAATAAGACGTTCGATTTCAAAACCACTTCTTACCAGGACGGGTTGGCTGAAGTGGCAAAGTCCTACTTATAGTTATTGAGACTTTTGTTCCTTGTCGTAGTTGACAACCAATGTAAGCATATTGGCAATCATTCCGTCTGATCGCTCATAGTGAGTGAATCTCAAATCCAATGCCTTAAGTGTGTTCCTTCCTTTATGGGAATAAGGCGCATACCTGAACCCCAATCCGGTGGCGGTGCTTCTGAATTTAGAAAGGTCATAATCAGAAGTGAAAAACTCCTGCGATATAACATGCTCTGCATAGGGTTTAAAAAAATCAGAACCTTGCTGGTTGTATAACCTCACAAATGGAGTAAGCGTAATCACTCTCGAAATCTTCACAGGGGTTTCCACATTCAGCGTATGTCCCGAAATTCCAAAGTCATCCCAATAATACCTGTAATGCGTGCGCAACACCCAACAGGTTCCTATAAATGTATTGAGTTGTATTCCTATTGGTATTTTTAATCTGCTGTCAGGTAATCGTTCTACCTGCTTGGAATTGTCTGCAAAATAAACCCGATGAAAAGGGGTAGATAATAAACCGGATTGATAAGTAAGTCCAGGGTAAATACCCAAAGCCATTCTGCGATTAATAGTTTGATACAATCCCAACGCCAGGTTGTAGGAGTTTCTTCGGTAGTTATCGAACCACTTTGTAGTCCTCAGTTCAACGGGGTAAACCAATTCTCTGATTCCATCAAACTGATACCTTCCCCACCGCAAATCATCAAAGTACATTTGAAGTGCAGCCGATACTTCTCGCGTCTGATCTTCACTGAGGTGGCTGATAGAAAATGATTGTCCCCAGGACAAATAATCAGACTCAATGGAAAAGGAAGAATTAATTCCCCAGGTGGTCTGCTTGTCCTGCATCAGTCTGTTGTAACCTAAACTCGTATATATTCTTGCATCCACTTTGGAAGCGGAAGAAAGCACAAAGTCAATATTATCGGTAGAGGCTGAACTGATCACATCAAAGCCAAGATCAAAATGAACGGTACGCACAGAGTCTTTGATATTGTCCAGCGAAAGATGTGTGACGTATACCTGCAAATCTTCCGTACCGATACCACCCGTTACTGCGGAGTGATCATTGTTTTGATTATAATAAGAGAAAACCACCTCCACATCAGTGTGGTAAAGATCTTTCTTGGTGTAATTTTTCTTATTAATCTGGCCAAAGGAAGTGAAGGCCGTTGTAATTAATCCCAGTACGAGGTATCGCCTTTTCACTTATTTATTATCAATTGCAACCGCAGCCTCCACTGGTTTTCGCTCCTCCTCCTCCAGAGCTACCCTCCCTGATGGTGAATACGTATTGTTCAAATCCGCGCGCACCAGAATAACCGGGGCGCATTTCATAATCATTTAGATACACCCTTTGGTAAGGCTTCACCATTTGGCAGGACGCCAATGCAGTGGCAAAAAAGAGCAGCAACAAATATTTTAAAAGGCTGGGTTTCATGAATCCCTAAAGTTAACCTTTATATTTTTTGATGTAAACACCTTATTGTTTTCATCTACGATCAAAGCGTGGGTTTGGGGCAATTGTTTTACAAAATGCAACCCCACTTCCACGCCCATAGTAAAAACCGCTGTGGCCAATGCATCCGAAAGCTCAGCACTGGGACTTACGATGGTCACGCTTTTAATGCCGCTTACTGGCAAACCTGTCTTAGGATCAATCGTGTGTGAATACCTCTTGCCTTGGTACTCAAAATATTGTTCATAGTCGCCCGATGTAGCCACGGAAGCATCCTTGATCGGTATCCATGCCATCACTTTTTCTTTGCCATTGGGATCGGCAATGGCCACTTTCCAAAGCGTTCCATCCAAACGTGTGCCCCAGGCTGTGAGGTCTCCGCTTGCGTTGATCACTCCGGATTCAATTCTTTTTTCCAAAAGTAGGGCCTTCACCTTATCTGCAGCATAGCCTTTACCAATGGCACCAAACCCAATGTGCATTCCTGCTGTCATCAACTTCACTTTATTATCGCCCGACAATTCAATTTTTTGATAACCCACTTTTTGTAAAGTCTGTTGACTTAACTTTTTATCAGGTAATGAAAATGAATCTCCTTTAAAATTGTAAAGTTTTTTTAAAACCCCGGCAGTAATATCAAATGCGCCTTGTGTTAGTTTTGAAATACCCAGGCTACGTTGAATAATTTGAAATGTTTCTGCATCGACTTCAACAAAACGCTTTCCGGCAGCTTGATTGATTTGAGCCGTTTGTGAGGTCTCAGAAAATTCGGTAAGCAAAACTTCAATTCTTTTGACTTCTGCAATACATTCATCCAATAAATTTTCTCCCTCCTCCTCTCGTGCGATCAGTACAAACTCAAAAGCAGATCCCATGAGCTTCGCACTCCTTCGGAACTCCTTTTTCATCATTCCGCAAAGTAGGTACTCAACATTGAGATGAATTGCGCTGTGTCTTGATTTTTGTAGGAAAGTGTAGACAAAACGGATTGATCTGAATTCAATAAAACAATGTGAGGGAACTGTCCTTTTGGATTGTACTTTTCCGCCAACACTTCGTTTTGTTTTTCTAAAGCTTTGCTGAGTTTTTTCCTTTGTGGGAAATCGGCTTTCAACAAAATCAAATGATCGCTGGCATAAAGTTGAAATTGCTCATCTGACAATACTGTTTTTTGAAACCGAATACAGGGTGCACACCAATCTGATCCGGAAAAAATAAGCAGCACAGGTTTATGTGTAGCTTTTGAAGAGGCAAATGCCTCCTCCGCATTGTCATGAATCTGCGCCTCCACAAAAGAAGCAATCAATAGTAATACAGATACGACCCACACTTTTTTCACAGGTACAATTTAACCCAAATTATGCATTACAAGAATACAAAATAATCAAAGACTCCGCCATAAATAGAGTGTCGCATACGCCTCCCAACCTTTATACTTCACAAACACCTCCCGTATTTCATCCAGGGTGGGTTTTCGATCCAATTTCAAAAATGTACGCAGCGCGTTGCTGATACCAGCGTCTTCCAATGGAAAAGCATCCGGATAACGGAACGTTTTCATCAATGCATAGTTGGCTGTCCAGTTGCCAATACCTTTGATCTTCATCAGCTTTTCTTTGGCGTCCACCAATGACAAACCTTTCAACTTTTCTTTTGAAATAGTTCCATCCAAAAATGCTTCTGAAATACCAATCGTGTAGCGTGCCTTTTGTCTGCTGAATTTAATCTTTAACAAATCCTCCATCGTGAGGTGCGTTACAATACCCGGTTCAGGAAATAAAAAATATTCTTTGTCGGCATACACCAGCTTCTTACCATACTCCCGCACAAACTGCTGCTTCAGTGTATACGCAAAACTCAGGTTGATTTGTTGCCCCAGCACGGCCCATACCAACGATTCGTACAAATCGGGCTGTCCCACGATGCGATAACCATAATACTGTTTGGTCAATTGAGATAAGAAAGGATCATTGGCCGCCATGGCATAAAAGGGCTTCAAATCCTTATCCAAATCAAACCACTCTATTATATAGTGTTCAATCTTCCTTTTGATCTCATCGCTGGGTTCCGCAATAGGAAAATCAACGATCAGCTTTGAATCCAATGAAGAGACTTTAAATAAGATCTTTTCACCTTCATAGTTCACGAGTTTGTACACCGCCTCGCCCTCAACTTTATGGAGCAGTTCTCTAGGCGAACGCTCCAAAAAGTGAAGGCACTCTTTATAACGAAATTCTGGTGGTAAGGAAATTTCCATATCGATGATCGTTCATAACAAAAAAAGTCCTTAGAGTGAAAATCCTGCCGTAAGTGTGGCAAAGTCAGCCACTTCAAGATGTGTCTTCAGGGATACTCCAATGAACCATAGGTTCGAGATTCTATATCCAACAAAATACCGCTGATACCAGTTGGTGTCAATGTCGGGATTATGCGCTGTAACATAGCGAGCAATTTGCTGGCCAAAAAAAGCTTTACCAAAAAACAAATAGTGATGAATTCCAAGAGAAGCAATTTTTGTTTGATAAACATCTCCACTGCGCTCTTCATACACCTTGCTTATAGGATCATAGTAAAATTCACCACCTAAACCCAGTGCATTTATTTTACTAAGCCTTTTTACTAAACTGATATTGATTCCAGTTACCAATCTCCTTTCTTCAGGTATTGGATCATAAGCTTTCGCAATTCTCGGTCCTGAAAATAAATGCACAAGTAATTCCAAGTCTTTCCTTTGCAGGGGAGCACGTTTTCGAGGGACTAATCGTTGAGGGGAAAATTTATATTGAAAGCCCACTCCTGCAGTTGGATAATTAATTCCATAGTTTGGAATCCTAGTACCCCCATTTGAAATATGATTAAACTGAAAGGCCAAATTGACATGAGTGTGTGTAGAAATTGAATAAGATAAATTAGTTCCTATCGTAAGTAAGTAGCTAAGCGGCATGCTGTAAAAAAAATTATTCGGATTGGTCTGATCATCGTGTACCTTGTTCATATAAGACGGGCCAGCACCAGCCCGAAAAGATAAGGCCGTTCGATTCTTTTTTATTAGATGCGGTTCTACATAAAAAACAAGGCTGATCGCTTTCCCCAATTCATTGGGATTTCCGAAATTCGAATACATGAGTGAAATCCCATTTTTAGTATAGCAATTACAGTTATCCCATGCAGCTTTGGTGTTCTTAGTCCATCCTAAATCTAATTCAAAAAGCACTGGCGAAGATTTAGCTACCCCTCCCAATTCGAATTTGTGAAACAGAATGGTTCCCATTTGCACCTTGGCACCAACTGAAAATGAAGTTGAATCTCTATTGAATTCTGCATTTGCCCAGCCGTTGAAATGCACCAGTAGCACGAATACAAAAAGGCCGATTAGCCTTGGGGTTTTCATAACTTTGAAATAACAGAAGGCAAACGACAATTAAAAACGAAATCCTGATTTCCGACTCGATTAGCAAGAATCGGTTCCTCATTGATATATAAATCAGTCATGTTTACTGGATGAAGCAACAATTCTCAATAAACTGGAACCGGGCAGAGGAACATTTGAATGCCAAAGGCTATGCCGTTATCCCTTCTGTTCTTGATAGGAACGCATGTCAATCGTTAATTAGCAAGTATGACGAAGTGGCTCTTTACCGCAGCGTCATCAATATGCAGCGCTACCGATTTGGAAAAGGCGAATACAAATATTTTAATTATCCGTTACCTGCTGTTGTAAAAACATTGAGAACCAATTTATACACACCTTTATCGCACATTGCCAATCAGTGGATGAAGTTGCTCAAAATAGACACTTCCTTCCCTCCTGAACACAACACCTTTATTGAAAATTGTCATGCCGCGCAGCAAGTGCGTCCCACTCCTCTTATATTAAAGTACGAGACAAGTGGATTCAATACGTTGCATCAGGATTTATATGGAGATATTTTCTTTCCTTTTCAAGTCATCTTTATGCTCACACAAAAAGGAAGCGATTACGAAGGGGGCGAACTGGTACTCACGGAACAAACCCCAAGAGCGCAATCCAAAGCAGAAGTAATTCATGCCGACAAAGGTGACGCTGTGATTATCACCACCAATTTCAGACCCATTCATGGATCGAAAGGATATTATCGCGCCAAAGTAAAACACGGAGTGAGCGAAGTAAAATCAGGAACACGTTATACCTTGGGTATTGTATTCCATGATGCGACATAGCGACATTACTAAAAGTGAATTAGCACTTCAGATCAAGTCGGGTGAAATTACCCTTGCAGGAAATGCTCGTTTAAAAATTTATGGTTTACTGAGTTGTAAATCGGGCAAGCGCATGCAGCTGCACATCCGGGTTTTCTTTGCCAATGAAAAAGAAGCCATTCAATCAGGATATCGCCCTTGCGGGAATTGTATGTCTTCCTCCTACATTAAATGGAAGTCACTAGTCAATAAGGCACCAAGACACAAATAAATTTAGTGCCTTTGTGTCTTCGTGGCACATCAGGTAGAGTACACATTGCTGGCGGCCGGTGTTGTCACCGATCCTTCACAATCATTTGCTCCTGACATCCATTTGAGTAAATTAAGCTTTCTTAAAACCTATATCTGTATGAAGTCCATCCAATCCATGCTCATTGTAATGTTCCTGAGCAGTAGTCTATTGACGTACGCCCAAAATGATCAGGCGCTTACGCGGGAAATTTTCAAAGAACTTATTGAAATCAACACCACCCATTCCACCGGCAACACCACGGAGGCTGCCGAAGCCATGGCCGCACGACTCAAAGCAGCAGGCTTCGAAGACAAAGACCTCTTTATTGGCGGCCCAACTCCCGACAGAGGGAACCTGGTAGCCACAATGCGCGGCACCGGAAAAAAGAAACCCGTTATATTGATGGCACACATCGATGTGGTGGAAGCCAATCCTACCGACTGGTCTTTCGACCCGTTTAAGTTTCAGGAAATTGATGGCTACTACTACGCCCGCGGCAGCAGCGATGACAAAGCCATGGCCTCCATTTTTATTGCCAATCTCATCCGCTTGAAAAAAGAAAACTACCAACCCGAACGCGACATCATGGTGGCATTGACAGCCGATGAAGAAGGAGGCGATCACAACGGTATCGCCTGGCTGCTTGAAAATTATCCTCCATTTAAAACAGCTGAGTTTGCCATCAACGAAGGCGGTGGCGGGCAGGCCAAGGACGGAAAGAAGGTATTGAATGGCGTACAATTGAGCGAAAAGGTATTTCAAAGTTTTACGCTGGAGGTCAAAGATCCGGGTGGGCACAGTTCACTCCCTCGCAAGGACAACCCAATTTATCATTTGGCCAAAGCGTTGACCAACCTCTCCGCTTACGATTTTCCTATCAACCTCAATGATGGCACGCGCGCTTTCTTTGAGCGTTCCGCTAAAATAGAAACAGGACAACTGGCTGCAGATATGAAAGGAATTATTCAAAACCCTCCCGATGCCGGAGCAGTAGAAAGATTCTCGGCTACACCTTATTATAATGCACTGTTGCGCACCACCTGTGTAGCTACCATGCTGGAGGCAGGACATGCAGAAAACGCATTGCCACAAACGGCTACTGCTATAGTGAATTGCAGAATATTACCGGGAGAAGACCCGGCAAAAATTAAGCAACAACTGATCAGCGTATTTGACGACAACAGAATCACCGTTACGCCCATAGCCCCGGCCAAAGCCAGTCCACCCTCCCCTCTCGACCCGCAGGTAGTAGGGCCTATTGAAAAAGTGACGGCTAAAATGTGGCCTGGTGTTCCCGTGATCCCGGTAATGTCTACCGGAGCTACCGATGGCGCATACACCCGCAATGCAGGCATCCCTACCTACGGTGTTTCAGGCCTGTTCAGCGACATTGACGACAAGCGCGCCCACGGTAAGGACGAGCGCATCAATGTAAAAGCCTACTACGAGGGGCAAGAGTTTTTGTACCAACTGACCAAAGAGCTGACCCAACCGATAAAGGTGGGGTCGAAGAGGTAGGATAGCACCACACTCCCAGTTAAGAAAACCTGCTTTTTAAGCAGGTTTTCTTGTTTCTGATTTTTTAACAAAGATTTATGTAAACCCTATTAGCGAAAACACTATATTAGAAGTATAAGTAATTCACACAATTAAACAATATTGCTTATTACCAATTAATACAGAATTGATAACCAAAACAATAGCCATGAAAAAAACACTCCTTATTCTAATTCTAGTCGGATTAATACAATCAATTTATGCACAAGAGTTAAGCTTAGAATTAAATCAATATTCTGATCCAATTGAACTAGGAAAGAATGCTAGGTATAATTTAGTGTTAACAAATAACACAAATGAAGATATAATTTTATTCTATTCTCCAATGTCGGACTATGGCGTGGGGGGTTTTGAATATACAATAAGCTGCAATGGCAATCAGATTTTACACAGAAGTACGGATGGATCTGATACAAATGAAGGTTTTGGCGAGAACCGTATTGGCAAATTACCTCCTGGTGAAAGTAAGACAATATTAGGGTTAAGAAGTTTTCCTCTTAATGAGGCAGGGAAATATGATATTCAAATTACATACTACCAAGACCCATCTGGTCTAGTTGACCGTTGGGCAGAAAATAAAAAAGCAAAAAAATCAGCACAGGGGATAACTAAATTCAATGTAAAATTGAATGAGACAATAGAAGTAGAATAATGTTTTCAAATAGACAGAAAATGACAAACTATAATTATTGTATATCTCTGTTTTTTGATCGCCTTTACTAAAAAAATGACTGCTTCTTTGAGCTTAAATCACAGCTTAAAGAGAGAGTAGGCTCCATCAATTTAAAAGCCTACTACGAAGTATCGGAATTCCTTTATCAATTAACCAAGAAGGTGACCCTACTGGCTTAAGTCTATGGCAAGTGGCATGGCATGCGGGTGACTTAAGCCTTCCAAATAAATTGTAAGCTTCCACCAAAGGGCAGGCACATATAGCTTGTAAAGGCAAGATCATTTCAAGTTACCAAAATCAATAATTTAAACTTTGCCTCTCCGCGCCTTTGCAGTTAACCATTGTACAGTAAAAAATACCAACCCATTAAAAATTCTTTTTCATTTCTTGTATAGTTAGGATTCCTTACTATATTTGTAATTTACTTTTAAACAAAACACAATTACTCATGAAAAAATCAATCTTTTATCACGCAGGATGCCCTGTATGCCTCAGTGCCGAGCACGACATCATTGAGCTGGTAGGTACCCAAAACGTAGAAATCGTCCACTTTGGTGAAGACAAATCACGCATCGCAGAAGCAGAAAAAGCAGG
>DDUM01000091.1 GCA_002344795.1 Flammeovirgaceae bacterium UBA2338
AATCACTTTAGAGGGGATGAAACGGGTAAAGTGAATTTTAACAAAGGCAATTACCTCAATCTGGACATTCGTGAGAACCAATTTGCAGTTAATGTGTATTTCATTGAAAATAAGGCGGAAGAGCGGTTCTTTTTGGTGGGCAATGAATTTCAAAAACATGTTTCATTTGAAAAATTTTTATTTTCCGAGACGTGGAATGAATTGTATTGGAAACAACTGGCGGGATACAAACTTCGTTATGCAGATTATGGTGGTGAAACAAAAGAAGAATTGGATGATGAGGTCAAGTACAGCAACCTGATCAATATTTATAAAGGACTTCATACGATTTTTCTTTTGCGAGGTGACATAGAGTCGGCCAATGCTTGCTACAGTGAGATGAAGCAACTGCAAGGGAGAAGGCTAAAATTGATATTTCAGGAAGATAAAAGTTTTAATAACTTTTTAAGATGGCAGCTGAATGTACTTTTAAAAGTTTATACTAACCACGGTACGGATCCTGCATTGGCAGTAGTTATGTCTTTTTTTGTAATACTGATTTTTGCTATGTTATACCTTTTCTTTCCATCAGAGTGGGACTCAGACAGCATGAATAGACTGCTCATTAGTTATGAACAGTTTCTTCAAAGAAAAAAGAAAGCTAATGTAGCTCCGCTATTGGTTGTTTTTGGATCGGTCTTACTTTCGCTGGTCAATTCGATCACGCTAAGCATCAATAGTTTTGTTACACTTGGTTTTGGCAGAATTCCCACAAAAGGATTTGCCCGCTACCTTTGTATTATTGAAGGGTTTATTGGTTGGTTCCTGCTAAGCATATTTACAGTAGCCCTTATTAATCAAGTACTGGCGTAGATTTAGTTTTCTTTTAAAGAGCGGTACTCTGTTATAATATCCTTGTTGCCGGTGTCAACAACACGAATGGATTCCCCCACGGTGTAAGTAATTTCAAAAGTAGCTCTGCGTTTAGTGCAAGTGAATACAGTTTTACTTTTGCCGTCAAAAGCTTTTTTTACAATATCATATGTATCACTTTCGATAATGATAGCCCTGCCAGTAAATTCAATAGTGGTATTTACTGATGCCTCCTCCTTACCATCAGGCCTGATAGTTTGTTTTTCAGTTGCAGTCACTACTCCTTGAAAACCTCTACGATCATTTGTATTTTGTGCAAATAAGGCAATGGAAACTGCTGAGAAAATGATAATAAGAGCTGCTTTTTTCATTTTTAATCTGTTTAAGTTTGAAATCAAAATTAACAATACAGTATGGACAATAAACATGCCGATAACTATATCGATGAGGATTCATTTTTAATAGGGCAAAATGCCCCATTCCTGACCAAAATCATCTTTTTACCTAAGTACCCTCATATTTAGGAGAGGGTGACCCCTCTACTTTTATGCCTTAAAATTGCAAAAAACGAACTTTCCTATGGAATTAGAGAAAATAAATTACGACAACAAGATTGTCAAGGCCTTCATTATCGCTACTGTCACTTTTGGCATTGTAGGCATGACTGTCGGGCTGCTGGCTGCTATACAATTGTTTTACCCTCTCTGGAATTTTGATCTGCCATATACCACGTTCGGTAGGATAAGGCCTTTACACACCAATGCAATCATTTTTGCATTTGTGGGTAATGCCATGTTCGTAGGAATTTATTATAGCATGCAGCGTTTGCTAAAAGCCAGAATGTTCAGTGATTTGTTAAGTTGGATACACTTCTGGGGATGGCAGTTAATTATTTTGGCTGCAGCCATTACACTTCCCTTGGGTATGACTTCCTCCAAAGAGTATGCGGAGTTGGAGTGGCCAATAGATATTGCTATTACCATTATCTGGGTAGTCTTTGGTTGGAACATGTTGGGTACCATCCTTCGGAGGAGAGAAAAGCACATGTATGTAGCCATTTGGTTTTACATCGCTACGTTCGTTACCGTTGCTGTACTTCATATCGTCAATTCGTTTGCGATTCCTGTAACTATGTTCAAGAGCTATTCCTGGTATGCAGGTGTTCAGGATGCGCTTGTACAGTGGTGGTATGGCCACAATGCGGTAGCCTTCTTTCTTACTACCCCCTTTCTTGGGTTGATGTATTACTTTCTTCCCAAAGCGGCAAATCGTCCGGTTTATTCCTATAAATTATCAATCATACACTTTTGGTCATTGATTTTTATTTACATCTGGGCTGGCCCTCACCACTTATTGTATACTTCTTTACCTGATTGGGCGCAATCTCTTGGGGTAGTATTTTCTATAATGCTTATTGCCCCATCGTGGGGCGGTATGCTCAACGGTTTGCTCACATTGCGGGGAGCCTGGGACAGGGTACGTGAAGATCCTGTGTTGAAATTTATGGTAGTAGCTGTAACCGCTTATGGCATGGCTACTTTGGAAGGCCCTCTACTTTCGCTAAAGAACGTGAATGCTATTGCCCACTTTACGGACTGGATCATTGCACACGTCCACGTGGGTGGTTTGGGCTGGAATGGCTTCCTGACCTTTGGTATGTTATACTGGATTGTTCCTAAAATGTGGGGGACGAAACTGTATTCAACAAAGCTCGCCAACCTTCATTTCTGGATAGGGACACTCGGTATTATGTTCTACGCCCTTCCTCTGTACATCGCTGGTGTGGTGCAAAGCCTGATGTGGAAAGAATTTACTGCTGATGGATTTCTTCAATATCAGAATTTTCTTGAAACGACAACGCAAATTCTACCCATGTATATGTTGCGTGCAGTGGGAGGAAGTTTGTACTTGACAGGTGTTATTATTATGACCTACAATCTGATGAAAACTGCCTTTGCTGGTAAGTTTGTTGCGAATGAAGAAGCAGAGGTAGCGCCTATGGTAAAAACAGCTAGTAGTGGAGGTCACTGGCATCATGTATTGGAACGGAAGCCAGTA